>JAEWJR010000085.1:0-3939 GCA_023386445.1 Bacillota bacterium
CTGTTAACCGCAGGGTCGTAGGTTCAAGTCCTACTTGAGGAGCCACAACGGGCCTTTAGCTCAGTTGGTTAGAGCAACCGGCTCATAACCGGTTGGTCCGGGGTTCGAGTCCCTGAAGGCCCACCAAATAGAAAAGAGAACATACATATGTATGTTCTCTTTTTTATTTGGTGGGCCTTTTCTCGCTGCCGCTCGAATAAGGCCTGATCTTAACGATATTAAATGATGTGATTTGTACAGAATTTCAAAAATGTTAGATATTAGTTTACAAGGCAAAATTCACAAGTTAAAATAGAAACTATGGAAATCTAATTTAAGCTTGTGAAAAGGAGTGTGCTTTTTATGATATCCCGTACCTGGCACGGGTTGGTCCCAATATCCAAAAAAGATACATTTAATGAGTATTTATATGAAACAGGAGTTAAAGATATGACGGCAATAAAAGGAAACCAGGGTGCATATGTACATATCGTCGAACAGGAACAGTATGCACATTTCTTTTTTTGTACTATCTGGTCTGAATGGGATGACATAAAGAAATATGCCGGAGACAAGCCGGACATAGCAGTGACATACCATGAAGACAGTGTATACGCTCATTTCAGATCCTATTGTGATCCTTCAGCAGGTCGGCACCAATGCTAATCCATTTGCAGTAACTTGAGGAAGCTGGTTATAGTATATTTGTAATTATGATATTTGCTCTTTATTTCCAATTTGGAGGAATTATTTATGCGGCATATTTATATTACAGCGCAAAGTTGTGTTGCAGGAATGCTTTTGACAGAAGATATTTGTACTGAAGCAGGTGCCTGTCTGATTCCAAAAGGCACATTTATTACAGAGACTCTGGAGAAAAAAGTCAAGCGGTTCAGATTGAAACCTATCCAGGTCGAAATTTATGATGATAGTATTGTTGTAGAGGAGATAAGCGGCTTCGAAAAAGATGTCAAAAAAAGAGAAATGTCGGCAGAACTGACACAGTCATATTCAGAGGCCAAGCAGGAGGTAAAGGAGGTTCTGGATTCCATTAATTCCGGAAAAAGTCTGGACAGCAGAAATGTGGATCATGCATTGGTTAACATAAGAAAAAATGTACACGATTCCTTTGATGTTCTGAAATGTATTGATTCAATTCGTACAGTTGACGAATATACATATGCTCATTGTGTAAACGTTTCTCTGTTGGCCATGACTCTGGCAAAGTGGCTCGGATGTGATGCCAAATCAGTGGAAGAGATTGCAAAAGCAGGTCTGCTCCATGATGTAGGGAAGGCAAAGATTGATACCGGCATATTGAGTAAACAGGGCAGTCTGCTCCCGGAAGAGCTTGAAGAAATAAAGAATCATACAACCTATGGGTACCGTATGGTAGAAAACATGTATGACATCAGCAAAGGGATTAAGATGGCTGTACTCATGCATCATGAGCGGACTGACGGCTCAGGATATCCGTTGGGTGCTAAGGATGATCAGATTCATCAATATGCCAAGGTACTGGCTATAGCAGACGTATATGATGCAATGACCTCGGACAAGGTTTATTCAAAGAGAAAATCGGTATTTGAAGTATTGAAAGTTATGCAGGATGAAATGGCCAATCAATTGGACCGGATCATGCTGAAAGTGTTTATTGAAAGGATTGTATGCCATTATATAGGGGATTATGTAATGCTAAATACAGGCGAAATCGGGGAATTGATGCATGTTAACCCGTTGAATCCGCTGAAACCAATAGTCAAGGTACAGAATGTTTTTGTGGATCTGACATATGAAAAGGATGTGGAACTCAGTGAGTTGCTGTGGGATTACAGTAAATATATGTATAACGATCCACGGTAGATTTTGTTTTATATAATCTGCCATAGGCTGCCCGTTTAAGTCACTGATATCATAGCTAAGGCTACAATACCGGACAGGGAATTGCGGCTTTAGCTATTTTATTTTTTTCATAAAATCCATATTC
Source organism: Bacillota bacterium (assembly GCA_023386445.1). Taxonomy (GTDB): domain Bacteria; phylum Bacillota; class Clostridia; order Acetivibrionales; family DSM-1351; genus Ruminiclostridium. The sequence continues at coordinate 1,967 of JAEWJR010000085.1, forward strand.
AGGGCTTCATCCTGAAGATCAAGGTCTGTTTTATTAATTGCAGAGATGTTCGGATTTATTCCAAGAATATCTCTGCCGAGTATGTTACTTGATAGAGGCCTTTCAATGTCATTAACCTTATTTGATTTTTTGTAGGGAGACATTTTACTGATTCCTTCCTTTTCAGTTGATAAATTATTAATATTATGTGTATAATTTACCTTGACGATACATGAAATCATAATAAAGTTTTAAATCCGGAGGACAATTTGAGTTTGGAGCTTAAGGGAAGGCTAAAATTAATTGCGGATAAAGTTCCTGAGTGCGGAACGGTTGCAGATATCGGTACAGACCATGCTTACCTGCCAATATATCTTATACGGCAGGGAAAATGCAAAAAGGCAGTTGCTTCCGACGTAAGGACAGGTCCTGTTCAGGTTGCAAACAGAAATATATCAAAATACAAGCTTAAAGATAGGATTGAAACACGGATGGGCAGCGGGCTTGAAACCATAGGAAAAAATGAGGCCGATGCAATAATTATTGCAGGAATGGGCGGTACACTGTTATCTGAGCTTCTGGAGGCCGATGCTGAAAAAGTCTGCGGTGATGCTGTTTTGATTTTACAGCCAATGAATGATTTGGATATAGTAAGGAAGTGGTTGTATGAGCATAAATTTAATATTTTTGATGAAGAGCTTTCAGCAGAAGGGAATAAAATATATTGTGTTATGGCTGCCAGATTCGATGGGCGGACTAAACCCTATGAGGATTTTCAGCTGCATGTGGGAGAATGTCTTATAAAAAAACAGGATCCGCTGTTATTGTCCTATTGTGAAATGAAGGTGCGGCAAATCGACAGGGTACTCAGACAGCTGGAGGATATGAGGGAGAATGACGGGCTTTTAAATTATTATCAGAGTTTAAAAAGTGATTATTTAAAGCTAATATGTCAACTTGTTAAAGGCAAATCATAAAATAGTTTATAAGGAGTAGAAATACATGAGGGTTGGAGAAATACTTGACTTTTTAAATGAGCTTGCACCGTGGGATTACGCTGAAACATGGGATAATGTGGGACTGATGGTCGGAAGCCGTCAGCACGGGGTAAAGAAAGTACTGCTTTGCATGGACGTTACTTCAAGGGTCATCAGAGAGGCAATAGACTGTGAGTCCGAGCTGATAGTATCACACCATCCCTTTCTCTTTTCAAAGCTTGGTAAGCTGGATTTTGACACAATCAAGGGGCAGCAGATTCAAACACTTGCCACAAAAAATATTAGTGTAATAAGTGCTCATACCAATCTTGACGTTGCAGCAGGAGGAGTAAATGATACTCTGGCTGGAACCATAGGCCTTAGCGGTTTAAAATCCTTAAAACCTTATGTTCCGCAGGGATATAAGCAGGATTTGGGGCTTGGCAGGATCGGCTTACTGGAGACTGAGACTGATTTTAATGATTTTATTGATAGTATAAAGAAAAGCTTAAATATAACAAACCTCAGAGTAATAGGAAACCATCCCGATAAAGTAAAAAATGTTGCTGTCTTTTGCGGAAGCTTTGATGTTGAACTGGATTATTTAAGAAGCCTTCAACAGCATGTGCTTATTACAGGGGACTTAAAGTATCATACTGCTTTGGATGCCAGGGAAATGGGACTGTGTATTGTAGACGTTGGACATTTTGCATCTGAATATGTTATACTGTCAAAGCTCCAAAAGCTTTTAGCGGATAAATTTGCTTCAATTGAAGTGGTATGCAGTAAAATGGAAAGTGATCCATTTATTTTCGCTTGACATATTTAAATGCAGCAACTATAATTAGTTGTCCAAGGACGAGATATATAATAATAATATTATTATTACAAAATAAATAATTGAGTAAGCCAGATGATCGCAGGTACAGCCTGAAAAGGCGTACATGAGGAAAGTCCGGGCTCCATAGGGCAATGGTGCCGGGTAACTCCCGGTGAAGGTGACTTTAAGGAAAGTGC
>JAEWJR010000118.1:0-6359 GCA_023386445.1 Bacillota bacterium
GAAGGTTTTTAACCTGTAATAGCTTATCAGACATATCTTTCAACCCCTTTACTTTTTCATTTTTGGGTCGAAGGCATCTCTGAGTCCATCACCCATAAAGTTAATTGCTAATACTGTTACGAAAATAGTCAATCCAGGCGGTACCCACATCCAGCTTCTAAGCATGAAATCATTGGTATCACGAACTGCCTGCACCATATTTCCCCATGACGGATATGGCATCGCAACTCCCAGACCTAAAAAGGACAGGGCTGATTCTGTCAAAATAGCATTACCAATCTCTAAAGTAGCTGTTACTATCATTGTGGGTATAACGTTTGGTATAAGATGCCTGATTATTTTATGTCTGTCCTTTAAGCCTAACGCTTCAGCTGCAATCATGTACTCCTGCTCACGCAAGGACAGAATTTGCCCCCGGACCATTCTTGCCATGGTAGGCCAGAATAAAACACCGATAATTATCATTACAAAAAATACCCTGTTTTGTGGCGAAACATTTAGATCCGACATTACAGCACCTAAAATAATAACGACCGGCAGGAATGGAAGGCTCAGGAATATATCAACTATTCTCATTAATATATTATCGATCTTCCCGCCATAATAACCTGCTATACCTCCAACAACCGTACCTATAAGAATCTCAATCAAAACTACGACAAAGCCCACGGCTATAGATATTTTCCCGCCATACATAAGCCTGGTCAAAATATCACGTCCACTGCTGTCTGTACCTAGAATATGTGATGCATTCGGCTTAAGCTTGGCGTCTATAATATCGGTCTTTAATAGGGAATAGTCGGAAAATACCGGACCATAAAAACAAATAATGACCAGTAGTGTAATAATAACAACCCCTAAAATCGCCAGTTTATTTCTTCTAAACTGCTTAATTGCCATACTCCATGGTGTCTGAATATTATTACCTTTGTTCCTTTCAGCACTTTCCAGCATTTTCAAAACCAGAATTGAAAATAAAGATAAAATACTGAAAATAACAAGCAGTCTGGCTCCCAGACCGGTGTGTGCAGTAATTTCACTGGATTTGAAAATGGTTTTCCCATCCCCTGTTTTAGTTGCCAGCAGCATGGTTCCAAAAAAATCAGTTATTGAAGTCTGACTGTTGGAAAGCTGAATTCCATACAGTATAACACCTGCTGTAATTGATGCGACAGCACCTGATATGGCTTTTCCACTTTTTTTGACCAGATAGTAAATCAACAGTCCAAGGGTTATAAGCAAAAGAACAAATGTAAAAAGCAAAAATATGGAATGGCTGTTAAAAACATAAGTTTTTGTACTTTGTGATAACTTTTCCAGTTCAATTCTCTTATACAAATTCGTTAACAAGCCCAACCCGGTTAGGGATTTGTAATCCTTAAAAGTGAGAAAGGGCAGAAAGTAGCAAGCAGCTGATAATATTACTAATATTATTGATAAATACTTTATAATTTTTTTCATACTCCACCTCACTTCAGTTTTACTCTTGGGTCAATTACCGCATACAGAATATCTGACAGCAGATTACCCAATAAGGTTAAAACGGCAACAAACATTGAAAATCCCATCAGCATAGGGTAATCACGTTTTGTAACTGCATCAAGAGCTATTTTACCTATTCCAGGTATTCCGAATATACTCTCGGTTATTATTGCACCGGCAAAAAGGGATGGCAATGAAATTCCTATGTATGTAACTACAGGAATGAGTGCATTTCTTAACGCATGCTTGTATACAACCACTTTTTCACTGAGCCCTTTAGCTCTTGCTGTTCTGATATAATCCTGCTTTATAATTTCCAAAACTGAAGTTCTGGTATATCTCATCAGCTGACCGATACTTAAGAAAGCCAATACCAATGAAGGCAAAATTACATGCTTTAGCCTATCCAGCAAAAACTGAAATCCGGTAAAACTTGTACCCGGAGTATCAAGCCCTGCAAGCGGCAGCCATTTTAAATCGACAGCAAAGACTTTGATCAAGACCAGCCCCAGGAAAAAGGAAGGCAATGATATTCCTATCAGCGCAATAACTGTGAAAAAATAATCCGTCTTGGAATATTGATGAGTAGCACTGATGATACCTATTGGAATTGCTATAAGTAATTCAAGAATAAATGCAATAAAAGCAATAAGAAAAGAATTCCATACGAAGGTACTGATAACTTTGGATACTGGCATCTGATGAGTGAATGAATCACCGAAATCACCATGTACTGCACCCTTTATCCACTTGAAATATTTAATATGAATAGGATCGTTTATACCGTACAGTTCTTTCAGATGCTGTACTTGTTCTACAGACATATGAGATGCTGATGCTTTAGAATCTATAAAATTTCCTGGTACTAAACTTATTATAAGAAATATTATGATAGAAACCCCGATTACGATAGGAATCATCTGAAGTAATCTTCTGGCTATATAATTCCACATTTTTCAATTCTCCTGTCGTTATAAAAGTCAAAAGAATGTCCGGACAAAAAATCCGGACATCTTTGTAATCAAAAAACTTAATTATCATTTACAATTGTCAAATTACTGTAAATTATTTTGAAATTTCGCATTTGTAAATGTTATAGAAGAATTCTCTGAATGAGGATGTTTCATAGCCTTGTATTCTTGCATTTGCTACCCACATATCACTTCTCTGATATACATACAGGAATGGAAGATCATTATTGAGTATTTTGTAAATTTCTTTATAAATCGGTTTTCTGGCTTCAACTGTTATTTCAGCCAAACCTTTTGCATAAAGTTCATCTATCTTAGGATTATTGTAGCTGACATAATTCTGGGAGCCCTTTGACTTAAATACATTAGCCAAAGAACTGTCTGGATCTGGAGTTAAGCCGGCAGCCAGAAAATATGCTTCAAGCTGCTTCTTGGAAGATTTCTCCTGAAGTGTAGGCCAGTCAAGATTTTCAATTGTCATATCTATTCCAAGCTTTGCATAATCATCCTTCATAACAGGAACCATTATATCTGTAACAGCATTTTGAGGCATACAGGAGAATTTGATTGTAAATACCTTTCCGTCTTTTTCACGCTTGCCGTTAGCATTAAGTGTCCAGCCTGCCTCATCCAGCAGCTGTCCAGCCTTGTCAAGATCAAAATCATATGTATTAGCACCTTCATCATCATATGCCCAGGATACGTTTGATTCAGGGATATTTACTACATTTGCATATTCACCGTAAACTTTTTCTACAACAGCCTTTCTGTTAAGTGCATACATTAAAGCCTGTCTTACTTTAACATCCTTGTATTTAGGATCTGCCTGATTAAATGAAACATAGCCAAATCCGTTGGTCGGGAATCTCATTACTTCTATGAAACCTGCATTCTTAGCAGCAGTCATATTGTCAGGTGAAACAGTTGCCATATCTATATCTGTTTCTCCAGCAGTTACTCTTTGAAGTTCCTGACCTTCTGGAGTTATAGAGAATATAAGATTTTTGATCTTAGGTGCGCCTTTGAAATAATTTTCATTAGCAACAAGCTTTAATTCCTGTCCTGGCTTATATTCAACAAATTTGTATTGTCCTGTTCCCATTGGAGTAGAAAGCTTTTCTTTAACCTTTGCAGCATCACCTTTTTTGAAATCAGCACCATAATGGCTCTTTTCCATCAAAGGAACCTGCAAATTGAAGATAGCTGCTCCACTTGCCTTGTCACAAGTTATTTCAAGTGTCTTATCATTAACAACCTTTAAACCTTCAATAGTTGTTGCAGTACCGTTTTTATAAGCATCCAAGCCTTTTATATTTGCTTTGGTGATATCGCTTGGTCCATCATATTTAGGATCTGCCAGTACATAGTAAATAAATTCCAAATCCTTTGCAGTTGCAGGATTTCCATCCCAGTACTTAACACCATCCTTAATGGTAAATGTATACTTCAGACCATCATCAGATATTGTGAAATCGGTAGCAGCAGGAATAGCCTTACCATCAAAATCAGGATCTATGTTGAAATCAAACATAGTGTAGCACATATACCAGTCATATGAGTTGTCACCAAATAACACACTGAATATGCCTGTGGTGTCAGAAACACCTATAACCATTGAATCTTTTCTGTCTAAAGCCACTTTTGGACTCTTAGACGCATCGGTAGCCTTAGTGAAATCTACCTTGTACTTTGCAAAATCAAAACCGGTTGCTGCTGCGCCTGAGGTGCTTTCTGCACTGGTGCTGGAGCCAGCCGCACTCGTTGTACTTCCGGAAGTATCTCCGGTGTTGGAGTTGCCGCCGCAGGCAGTAAGTGACATTACTACTGCCAGTGACAACGCCAGAATAGATAACCTTCTTTTCATTTTTTTAAATCCCCCTTAAGATAAAATAAAAAATAATAAACAGCCATAATAAATAAAACTTATTTATGGTACTGTTGTATCCATAATATAAAACAAAGAACATTAACACATCAAAACTATGTTGTTATATAGTAATACATATTTATCTATGGTTTACGCTTCTATGTATCTGCTGTTCTGTTTATAAAAAAAACACAGACAATCCTAAACATTAATGCTTCATTGCATAAGTTTCGGAACTCATCCATGTACTTTGTAATGATGGATAATACGAAGTTAAGTATTAAATTTATGTAATTTTATTATTAAATACTTTATCATAACTTGTCATTCTTTTCAATATATTACAAGGAATTTGTTGATAAAGAAAATTTCACGTCGATTAAAAACTCTCTACACTACACATAAAGCGCCAATCACTTATTAACGCGATTGGCGCTTAAATAAATTCTTCTATGTCATACCATCAGAGTATATTTTTCCTTACTTAACGTCTGCCTTTTTCACAGGAGCATCCGCAGTCAATTCAATTAAGTGGGCAAAGCACTTAATATCAAAAGATGTCACCTCATAATTTTTAACACGATTGTTCACTGCCTCCAAACCCATTCTCCACATTGTGGGAATTGCAGGGGCCTCATCAAAAAATGCCTGCTGGAATGCGTGGTATTTTTCGGATAGAAAAGCCTTATCCCATGCCTTTTCGGAGGAAATGTCACTCATAATAGCATTGAAGGTGTCGCTTGTATATCTTGTATAATTTGCAGATGAGTCGGGACCCCAGAGATTCTTAGGATTAGGGTCAAAGCCTGTCTGCCATGCCCCGTCGTACATATCAATCTTCGGATCATCGTGCTCAATTGCATCATAAAAAGCGTTGAACTCGGTCAAACGGCCGTTGTACAACTCAACCTTCAAGCCTGCATCCTTCCAATTCTGCATTTTGAATTGTGCATAAGTATCAGCACCCTCTCCATCCATGGTCGCCCATGTAATACTGAAAGGCTTTCCATTGGGATCCTCGCGGTAGCCGTCCTTGTCAACGTCCTTGTAGCCCGCTTCATCCAGCAGCTTCTTTGCTTTTTCGGGATCATAGGTATAACCTGGGATTTCCGTGTTCTGGTATGCCGCATGTCTCGGAGTAACAACTGTGGTTGCAAGGAATCGCAGACCATTATACAGCTCTTTTGCGATTTTATCATTGTCAACTGCATAACCAATTGCCTGTCTCAGCTTTACATTTGCCATTTTTGAATTTGAATCATAGATGTTTTTATTATTTTTCTGATCCCATTTACCCATTTTAAATGCTGTGTAATTAAAAACAGTCTGAAGTTGTCCCAGATAGGAGAAATTCTTAGGCTCCTTGTAGTCAGGGTACTGCTGTTGTGAAAACAACGCAACATCAAACTTGCCTTCTTCCATAGCGGCGGGTACCAAGTCGGGAGCTATTACAGTAAGTGTAACGCCAGCCAGCTTCGGCGCCCCCAGATAGTAGTCGTCATTTCTTACAAGTTCAACCGACTCCCCGGAAACAATGCTCTTTATCTTGAAAGGACCAAAGCCAATGGGAGTTTTGCGTGATTTTTCATGAGCCTTCATGTCTTTTACGGGAATTCCTTCATAATAATGCCTTGGAATAGGTGCAACCCAGATGCCTCCTACAAGAATGGAGGGGAAGAAATTCTTTAACTTGATAGTTAACGTCATTTTATCAGCGGATAATTCCAGACCGGATATTGTTTTCGCCTTGCCCGCATGGAACTCTTCCACACCGACAATATTTGTGAATTGCTCATCATAGCGAATTCCTTCATAATCCTTATCACAAATTACTTCATATGCATATACTAAATCGTCCAGCGTTACCGGTTGGCCGTCATGCCACTTGATACCGTCCTTCAGCTTCAGCGTCACGGTTTTTGCGGTCTGATCATAGGTATAAGTCGCTGCTCCGTCCTGATCAAAAACAAAGTTTTCATCAGCACTTAAAATATTCTCCATGAACCACTGAAAAATATCAGCATCAGGCTGATTATCTG
>JAEWJR010000139.1:0-24108 GCA_023386445.1 Bacillota bacterium
GTCTGACACCGCCCTGTTCCGAGCCGATAACCGGGCTCAGATCTGCATAATATATGTCTCCTCTTTTTATTACCACGTTTCCTCCATCTCCCCAAGCTTCTCCTCATATATGCTCTGCTGATCATTATCAGCTCCAAGGCAACCCTCAGCAAGCCTCAGATTTATTTCCGACATTTCTTCGTAGCCCCTCTTCATTTTATCCCTCAATTCAACCTTATGTTTTTCTCTTATATAAAGACTCATTGCTTCCCTGACAATCATACTTCTGTTTGTTTTCTCATTTGAAACCATGATATCCAATTCTTCCAGTAAGTTGTCCGGAACGCTAATCAATATCTTTTTATATTGAGCCAACTCATATACCCCCACTTCTTAGGAACGACAAAGCATTTTCTTTTTCTCAAGTCGGTCGTTTCTTAATAAGCTTTTCTCTATTCTTTATAATATTCCAAATATTCAAATATTCAAATAATCAGCATAGATGCAAAATATATAAACACGTACAGGAATATTATAACCCTCCACCAAATACCGGGTCAAATTAAGTTTATGTTACTATGTTCTTGAAACCCGCTCATATCAAGTAATTCAGAATTTTCGAAATCTTTCCATCTTTTATAAAGGCTCTCGGTATTCTCTTTCCGATAATACAAACAAGTTCATAATTAATCGTACCAATGGAATCGGCTACATCCTCTGCGGTAATCGCATTGTCTCCCTGAGCACCGATAAGAACAACCTCATCTCCGACTTCAACCTTTTCAGTCAGCTCCGTCACATCCACCATGCACTGGTCCATACAGATCCTGCCAACGACTGGAGCGTACTGACCATGTATGAGCACCTTTCCCTTATTGCTCAGCAGCCGTGTATAGCCGTCTGCGTACCCAATAGGAATAGTGGCAATCCGGGATGTCCTGGCTGTTGTAAATATTCTTCCATAGCTTATTGATGTATCCTTTTCAACCTCTTTTTCAAGAATCACATTAGCTTTTAAAGTCATTGCAGGTTTTAGGAGAATTTTGGTCTTATCTACCTCTTCAGACGGGTACAATCCATATTGTATGATACCCGGACGAACCATATCTAGATGCATTTCAGGATATTCAATAATTCCTGCACTGTTAGCGCAATGCTTAACTGGGATATGTATTCCGATTCTCTGAAGTTCATAGCAAATACTCATAAAACGTTCAAACTGTGTTAAGGTAAATTCTCTGTTTTTCTCATCCGCTGTTGCAAAGTGAGTAAATAACCCTTCAATTATTATGTTTGGCAGCCGGCTAATCTCTACAACATTTTTTACTGCACTGTATCCTGGTAAAAACCCGATCCTTGACATTCCAGTGTCTATTTTTATATGAATTTTTACCTTTTGCCCCAGCCGAACTGCTTCATCTGAAAGTGCCTGTGCCAATTCATGGCTGAAAACCGATTGAGTCACATCATTTTCAATAATCTCATTTGCCCTTATGGGATCGGTATAGCCTAAAATAAGTATAGGTACGTTTATTCCCTGCTTCCGCAGCTGGATAGCCTCATCCAGCATTGATACCGCAAGTCTTGTCACTCCGTTTTCCAGGAGTGTCCTTGCCACCTCCATTACTCCGTGACCGTATCCATCAGCCTTGACAGCTCCCATGATCTCGGCATTTTTATTTGTAATTCTCCTGATCTCACGAATATTATGAGCAATATTGTCAAGATTTATCTCGGCCCATGCCCTGTTCAGTTTATATTCCATTTTATCCTCCATGTACATTAGCTTTCCGGGCCAAAATCCTTTAAGTCAAATCCGTATCCCCAGTGGTCTGTGACATCTAAAACGTATATTGCCCGGCGAGGATTTCAACCGTAATTAACTTTATTATGGTTTCCCCGGATACGGAATTTATCAATGTAATATCCATCGCTTTCTATGTATGCTCGAAGTTAAAGCTGCGCATTTATAACTTCCCTCTCTAGTATAACCAAATTCTGTTTACTGAAAACATACAATGACAATAAAATATTATCACTATATTTATAACTGTTCAAACTGCTATACTATAATAATATGTTTATTTTTGTTTAATGTCACTCATTGACTGGAACTGGTTTGGAATAACTTATAAAAACAGCTGTTTGCTTTTAATTATCTTTTTAATGGCGGCCGGAATACATTCCACTATGTCGGTGGCTGTCAGTCCGTGCTGTCCCTTCCGGCCCGCGGCTAAATCTCCTGCCAGTCCATGGATGAACACTCCGGCCACGGCAGCCTCAAAGGCCCCTGCTCCCTGTCCTATCAGCGATGAAATAATACCGGTGAGCGAATCTCCGCTGCCTGCTGTGGCCATGCCGGCATTGCCTGTGGGGTTGATGTACACTGTTCCTTTGCTGTCGGCTGTCAACGTCTTTGCACCCTTCAGCACAACAGTTACTCCCCACAATTGGGAATATTTACGGACCACTTCAAGCCTGTTATCCTGTATATAGGCTGTATCAAGCCCTGTCAGTCTGGCCATCTCTCCGGGATGCGGAGTGATTACCACCTCTTTCTTAAACTTTTTGAAAATATCCGTATTTCTTGACAGGGCATTTAAAGCATCTGCATCAAGGACCGCGGGTACTTCCATTCCAGCCGCGACCGAATCAATAATATGGTATATGCTCTCATTGGCCGAAAGACCCGGTCCGATGGCGGCGACATCACATTTTTTTATCAGGTTGAGTATACCCTCGACACTTTTCCCGTCAAGAACCCCGTTCTGCTCTGCCAGACCTATTCCCACCGCTTCCGGCACAACACTCTGGTAAATGGTAAGCATACTTTCAGGTGCACCGATATATACCAGGCCTGAGCCCGTTCTCAGACTCGCCCTGGAAGCAAGGCAGCCTGAACCGGCCATGCCCTGCGAACCTGTAACAACTGCAACTTTGCCGCAGCTTCCCTTGTTAAATTCAGCACTTCTTGAAGGGATTATATCTTTTACGGTTTGAAGGTCGGTTAGATAAGTATTTACATGAATATTTCCAATTGACTCACCCGGCATGCCGATGCTTTCCACAGCAAGTTTTCCTGTGTATGAAGCTCCCGGATAAACCAGCTGCCCGATCTTGGGCAGCTCAAAAGTAACAGTTTCATCAGCTTTTATGCAACTGCCCGAAACTTTTCCTGTAGCCGCTTCTATCCCTGAAGCGATATCTATGGAAATAGTATATTTTGAATTTTCATTTACAGCATTTATTACGTCTGCCAGGTAACCCTTTACCCGTCCTCTGAAGCCGGTGCCAAAAATTCCGTCTATGACAGCCTGAGACCTGCGGATTTCACTGATAAATCCGGCAATATCCGTGGTCTCGTCTAAAAACCTTATTTGCACCCCAAGTCTTTCAACAATATCAAAATTTAGCCTGGCATCTCCTATAAGACAGGACTTGTCAAACAAACAGTATATTATGGAGTTACAGCCTTTGATATGCAGGTGTCTGGCGGCAGCAAATGCATCTCCGGCGTTATTGCCTTTTCCTGCCACAATAACAATCTCTTTCAGCAAACCGGGATTATGTTCAAAATAAGCTTCCATATGCGCGACAATTTGCAACGCGGCATTTTCCATCAGAAGCATTCCCGGAATCCCCAGCTTCTCAATGGAATATTTATCGATTTCGCCCATTTGGGCACCTGTAACAGCTTTCACAATAACTCTCCTTCCATAATCAGTCATTATCAAGCAGTCAGGAGACAAAATTAGTCTTACTCTTTGCTGCTGAAATATACTTCATCCAGCTTTTGGAGCTGATCTCCCCCCAAAAGGTCGTGGAAATATGAATATGTATCGGTATCATCCTGAGCCCTTAATTCTCTCTCGTCGACCAGCTTAATGAGCTTTTCCTTTGTTTCTGCTATTTCCCTGTCAAGTTCTGCAACCCTCTGCTGATTTTCCCTTATGGAGAAATACACTAGTTTTACGGTTTGCTCAAGCAATTCCAGGTTTGCCTGCCTGAGCTCCTTTGGAATGTTTGCAAGTCTTTCCTCGATCTCTGTCAGCCGGTTGTTAATGCTGACGATCTGCTTTTCAGATTCCTGCATTTCAGTCTGAGCATCCTGATTGTTATTTTCAAACACTTCGGTAGTTAGCTTTATTATTTTGTCCATGCACTCTTTCTTTTTAACGGCTATCTCCTTGGACTCTGTTATAACTCTTGACTGTTCCTTCAGCAGTTCCTTGATATCATTCTCGCATTCCGTTATTCCATCGGTCTTAACAATATTTTTAAACAGACCGTTCCATCTCTCATCCAAAGTCAGCAGAGATATATCATTTTTAATAAGAACCTTTATATCCAGCTGGGGTTCGTTTTTTTTCCTGTTAAATAACTTCCACATGTGTCCTCCATAATTTGAGTATTACAAAAAAACACATCCTTGTAAATGTAACACTGCAATAAATTCTTATTTATAATTCTATATCGGTAATTTTTGAAATAAAAATAATCATAATGTTGGCAAATCGCTTTTTTCTTTTCCGCCTGTAACTTGTAAAGCAGAATACTCAAGGGTATAATTAATTATCAGACTTTTACTGTCTGATCAAGGTATAAAAGAGCAGATAGCTGCAAAAGAAAGGTTGCTTATGAAAAAACTATTGCTTTATGCCCATGCAGGCAGCAGGAACCACGGCTGTGAAGCCATTGTGAGATCTACTTTGAAAATATTGAACCTAAATAATATAAACATATCCCTGGCAACCTTCCGAGTACAGGAAGACATTGATTTCCTCTCTCCTGATTTCAAGCTGAATTTCATCACCTATAAGCGTTATGAGGGGATCCATCCCATAAGGCTTATTGATGCGGGGCTAAGGAAATTAAAACTCAAACAGGATTTTCTTTTTTCCTATTCCCAAAAGGATATCTCCGAAAATCTGGACAGGGATACACTTTGCCTTTCCATCGGAGGAGACAATTACTGCTATGGGATACCAAGATGGATTTATTACACCAATACCATGGCAGCCGGTAAGGGCAGCAAAACAGTTTTCTGGGGCTGCTCCGTCGACCCTGAAGCCATTAATGCCGAGATGCTGGAGGACCTCAAAAAGTATAGTCTGATTATTGCCAGAGAAAGTATCACTCATCAGGCCTTCATTGACAAAGGCCTGACAAATACCATACTTCTGCCCGATCCCGCCTTTACGCTGGACATAAAGACAATCGGACTGCCTGAAGGCTTTGCAGAGGGAAATACTATAGGAATAAATGTCAGTCCGCTCATTATGAAAAGTGAAACCAGCGGAGGAATTGTGCTCAAAAGCTATACAAAGCTTATACAGCATATCCTGGACACCACTGAATGCCAGATAGCCCTTATTCCGCACGTGCTCTGGGAGCATGACAATGATATGCTTCCCCTGTCAAAGCTGTATGAAATATTCAAGAATACCGGCAGGGTAATACTTATTGGTGACACTTATAATTGTACCGAGCTGAAATTTTTGATTTCCCGCTGCAAATTGTTCATCGGCGCCCGTACACATGCTACCATAGCCGCCTATTCAACAGGCGTTCCAACTCTTGTTATCGGGTATTCCGTTAAAGCCAGGGGAATTGCAAAAGATATTTTCGGAAGCGAGGAAAAATATATTCTTCCCGTACAGAAGCTTCAGCAGGAGGATCAGTTAATAAAGGCCTATGAGGCTCTGAAAGAGGATGCTGACCATATCCGGGGACATTTAAACGATATCATGCCCGGATATATTGAAAGGGCCTATTCTGCCGGAGCTCCGGTAAGAAAACTGTTAAATCTGTAAAAACATTAACATGAAAAACAAAAGGTAAAACTAATGAAGATAAATGAATTAAAGTGGGGCGCTGCCCTGTCATATACAAATATACTGTTGTCCAATTTGATAAACCTTGCTTTTACCCCTTTCCTGCTCACAACGCTGGGCAAATCCGAATACGGCCTGTACACTCTGATTGGAGCCTTCGTGGGCTATATGGCTGTTTTGGATTTTGGTCTTGGGAATACTATCACCCGGTATGTTGCAAAGTACAGAGCACAAAACGACAAACAGGGTGAGCAGGGCTTCCTGTCCCTGGCCTTCCTGATTTATGCAGTTTTGACTGTAGCTGCAGTGGGAATCGGTATGGGAATGCTGCCCATACTGCCTTCCATTTTCGGCAATTCACTCACCGCGGCCGAGCTGGATACCGCACGCAAAATGTTTGAGGTGCTGATTGTAAACATTGGCCTGACATTGTTTCTGAACGCCTTTACCGCCATAATGTCAGGCTATGAAAAGTTTGTCTTTCCAAGAACTATTACCATAGTGAGGGTCATCGCCCGGCCGCTTGCCATAATTATCCTTCTGCTTATGGGCTACAAGGCTTTTTCAATCGTTGTGGTGGACACAATATTAAACGTATTGCTGCTGATGGTCAACATGTGGTTTGTATTTGCCAAAATGAAAATAAAGGTCAGGTTCCGGCACCATAACTGGTCCTTTGTCAAGGAAATCCTTATGTTTTCGGTATTTGTCTTTATAAATATGATAGTGGATCAGGTTTACTGGAGATTGGGTCAGCTTGTAGTAGGCATATTCTACGGAGCGGTGCCTGTAGCTATTTTCGGCCTGGGTATGCAGTTCCCCGGATATTATATGAATTTCTCCACTGCAATTTCAGGAGTTTTCCTGCCGAGGGCCACTCAGATGTGTGTGGACAACGCACCCGCAGAGGAACTGGACAACCTTTTCATAAAAACCGGCCGGATTCAATTTATAGTTATGGGTTTTATACTGTCGGGCTTTATCCTGTTAGGCAAACCTTTTGTGATACTCTGGGCCGGCGCCGACTGCATCGAGGTATATTATATTGCACTCATTGCCATGGTTCCTCTCACCATACCTCTGATTCAAAATGTGGGGATATCAATCCTTCAGGCCAAGAATCTTCACGCCTTCAGATCAATTATGTATCTGATAATTTCTGTTGTAAACCTGGGAATAAGCATTCTGCTTACAAAAGAAATCGGAATGGTGGGTGCTGTGATCGGAACCTCCATATCGCTTATAATAGGTAATATAATTATTATTAATATTTATTATCAAAGAAAAGTCGGATTAAATATACCCAGATTTTTCAGGGAAGTATTCAGCAGGCTTCTGCCTGCAATGGTCCTGAGCGTTATGGTTGGCATCGCTCTTTTGTATATCCCTGTGGGCGGCTGGCTGGGATTGGCGGTGAAGGGTGTGCTTTTCACTCTTGTTTACGGCACTGCAGTGTGGACCATAGGTATGAATTCATATGAAAAGGGTTTATTCATGGGCCCGGTTATGGGAATACTTAAGCATGTAAAGAGGTAAAAATTTTGAAAAACCGGAATGGAGGCTCAAAATGAATTCTGTATTCGATAATAAAAATAATTGTTATGGCTGCGCCTCCTGTGTTCAGATATGCCCTTCAGGAGCTATATCATTTAAAGAGGATAATGAGAGTTTTTCGTATCCTGAAATCGATCAGTCCAGGTGTACCGATTGTGGATTATGCAGAAAAGCCTGTCCGATTTATAAGGACATTAAAGTGCCTGATCAGACATATCCAAAAATATATGCCGTTTGGAACAAAGACGAGGAAGTCCGTATGACAAGTACCTCGGGAGGAGTTTTTTCCGCTTTGTCCAAACAAATACTCAACCAGGGCGGAGTTGTTTTTGGAGCAGCTTTCAATGAAAATATCAAAGCAGTTCATACCGGTGTGGAGTCTCATGAGCATCTCCGGAGACTGCAGGGTTCAAAATACACCCAGAGTATGATCGGTGACAGCTACAGGGAGGTCAGGGCTTTATTAAAGGACGGCAGAAAAGTACTGTTTTCAGGCACTCCCTGTCAGATAAGCGGACTTTATTCCTTTTTGGGCAAAAGCTATTCCGGACTCTGGACCTGCGACTGCGTTTGCCATGGAGTCCCCTCTCCAGGTGTATTTGAGAGTTATAAAGCTCATCTGCAAAAAATTAATCAAGCTGAAATACAAAGTCTCAATTTCCGCAACAAATCCAAAGGTTGGAAGAATTATAATATAAGTGTCCTCTTTAAAAACGGAAGGCATATGCTGGCCGATTTCAAGTCAGACCCTTATATGAGAGGCTTTATAACAAATATGTACCTGAGGCCTTCCTGTCACAGCTGTAAATATGCTTCTGTTCAAAGGCAGTCGGACATTACTCTGGCTGACTTCTGGGGTGTTGAAAAATACAAGCCCCAGCTGGATGACGATAAGGGAACCTCCCTTATTCTGGCTAATTCCCCCAGGGGAGCTGAACTGCTTGAAGCATGCCGTGAGGAACTGGTAATCCATGAGGCCGATTTGCCGGCGGCAGTGAAGGAGAACCCCAGCCTAACAGGACCATCCGGCCCGAATAAACTTAGGAGTAAGTTTTTCAGCCAGCTTGCCACATCAGATTTTGCCGCCCTTCAGGACAGGTTTTTAAAACCTCCTTCACAAGCCGAACTCTTATGGAATAAGTGTCTGCGTATTCCTAAAAAGCTTGCGGGGATTGTCTTAAGAAAAGCTTAAATTTTTGTTAAGTCCTGCCCTGAAATTGACATCTCAAAATTGAGATGCTAAACTAACCATAAAAATATACGGGAGTAGGTATAATGAACAGTTCACCATTGATTTCGGTAATTATACCGATGTATAATACCAGAGACTTTATTGAACAGACGGTAAAAAGCGTATTGGCTCAAACTTACAGCGAGCTTGAAGTAATTATAGTGGACGACGGCAGCAAGGATGATGGTGCCGCGCTTGTACAGGCCATGCAAAGGGATGATTCCAGAGTCAAATATATATATCAGGAAAATCAGGGAGTCTCGGCCGCAAGAAATAATGCGGTTGCAAATTCCTCCGGTGAGTACCTGGCCTTTCTGGACAGCGATGATTTATGGAAGCCCGATAAGCTGGAGAAACAGCTGAACAGGATAAAAGCAACCGGTATGGAGGGCTGCTACTGCGGTTATCAGATGTTCTGCGGTGATGAAATGGGTAAAGTTTTCCCCGAGCGCTATTTTGAAGGCAGCATATTAGCTGAGGTGATCCAGGAAAAGGTATCTGTCTGGACAAGCACCGTTGTTATTAAAAAGTCTGTTGTAACAGATAATAAAATAGAGTTCCGGCCCGGACTGAATTGGAGCGAAGACATGGAGTTCTTCTGCAAGCTGATGTACCTGAGCAGCTTCTGCTGTGTCAGGGAAATTCTTGCTCTTTACAGGCAGCGCCCCAATTCCCTGTCCCATTTACCTGACAGGTCACCTGAAATCGGACTGTGGAAGGACATTGTCACCTGGATAAACTCCGTACCCATACAAAATAAATATGACAGGCAAAAAATCCTGAATGTAATAGAGGGATACAAATTACCTTCAATAGCAATTTTCTGTACATACCAGAAGCTGATTTCAGGGGAAGCCCCTGATAGGAATTTCCTGGCAAGAGTTCCTCCCCGGCTGGTCCGCGAGTACAGGCCCAGCTTATCAACCACGGGCTTTAAGCTATTTGTAAAGAAACTGCTGATATTGTATAAATATCATTATAAAAATGAGGTTTAATATTCTTTTGAAGAAATTCGGAAGAATTTTAAATAGGAATGACTAAACTTTTGATATATTAGTTATTCTAAAAAATATATAACCATAAGGAGAGTAGTAGAAATGAAGATTGTTAATGAAAAGGGAAAATTATTCGGACTGATAAACATTGTTGATTTAAGTGTTATTGTTTTGATTCTTCTGATCGGAGCAGTAGTGTTTTTAAAATTCACGGGCTCTGATGTGGGACCCATTACAAGCGATGAAAGCCAGCAGACCTTAACAGTTACATTTAGAGCCGCAGTCCGTAATGATGAGCAATTGAAGGCCGTTAAGGAAAAGGACCAGCTCATCTCCCTGCTTAAGCCGGTGGATGCCTATATCACATCAGTAGAATTCAAACCTCTTGAGGTCCCCATAAATACAGCTGACGGAAAAGCGGTATATTCCGTTGACCCTAAGAGAAAAGAGCTGGTTGCCAAGATTACAATGAAAACCGCCAGAGGCAACGGAATAATAAAGCTTGAGTCTCAGGAAATCTCAGTAGGAAAGGCCTTTACACTAAAGACCCGTACCTTTGAATCGCTTGGAACCGTAGAAGCTATTGAGTTCAATTAAGGAGGTCATATTGTGTGGAAATATGTCTCAAACAGTCTGTTTTGCAGATTTCTCATATTTGTTTATGAAGTGGTAAGCAATGCATACAGAAACAGCATCCTGAATAGATGTGTAGACACTGTGGCAGCCTGGAATCAACACAGTTTATTGTACAGAACCAAACAAAATTATATATCTTCAACCCCGAAATATTCCTTTTCAGTTACATACAGGATATTGTCCTTTTTCGGAAAAATTCTGGACAGGTTTGCAGCACATGTAAATCATGTTTATACTAAAGCTTTTAAGAAAAGTCTTCTCAATAAAGCTTATATAGGCTTGTTGCAGCTTGGAAAAAAAATCTTCGGAAAATGGAGAGGCCTGGCCTGCTTTATTATCCTGGCAGCAGTTTTGGGAGTCTCGGCCTATGTGCTGCCCAAGCTTGCAGTTATAGGTATAATTGGCATTCTGGGGCTGGTATTCATTCTCAGAAATTTTGAAAGAGCAGCTTATCTTGTAGCTATTTATCCCATATTATATTTTGTGGCAGGTATATCAAATATAAGTTTTCTGGTTTCACTCTGGGATGAGCTATTGATCATTTTCTGTGTAGGCATTTGGTTTTTCAGGTGGGTGGCCGACCGGAAGGATTTCAATTTTGCCTGGACGCCTGTTGACTTTTCACTGATAATATTCTTCGTAGTCTGCATAGCATTATTTGTTATAGGCTCACTTAACAAACTCGGCTTTGACACTCTTGGCTTTGACGGACTCAGAGCAGTTATTGAGTACATGTTCTTCTTTTTCATTGTAGTCAAGCTGCTGAGGTCGGAGGACGGTGCCAAAAATGTTTTAAAGCTGATGATTATGACTGGTGTGGTTATGTCACTGCACGGCATATACCAGTATATTACCAAGGTTGATACACCTGCCTATTGGACCGATAAGGTGGAAGTCTCCTCCGGCCCAAGAGTGTTTTCCTTCGTAGGAAGCCCCAATGTGCTGGGATGCCTTTTGGCACTGGTGATACCGCTGGCAATATCCCTGATATTCAGTGAGAAGGACTGGATACAGAAAGTTTTATACAC
Source organism: Bacillota bacterium (assembly GCA_023386445.1). GTDB lineage: Bacteria > Bacillota > Clostridia > Acetivibrionales > DSM-1351 > Ruminiclostridium. The sequence goes on from JAEWJR010000139.1 coordinate 11,258, forward strand.
TATAGCCAGCGGCTTGATGGGTGTTTGCATTCTGCTCACAGGTTCCCGTTCCTCGTGGATAGCTTTGGGATGTGCTCTCATAATCTATGCCATATTGAGCAGAAAATATTATCTGATAATCGGTTTGTTTGTTGTTGCACTACTTGCGTACACCATGGTTTCATCGGTACGGTCCAGGATTGATTATATGCTTGATCCCGCTTATATCGTCAGCAGTTTTACCGGCGGAAGGTTTGCAAGATGGCCCAAAGCACTTGAGGAGTTTTACATCAACCTGCTTTTCGGTAAGGGCTTCGGCCAGTTCGGCGGTTCGGTCGCTACCATAAACAAAGTTAAGGGAGCTTTTTATGTAGATAACTACTATATTAAAGCTGCCGTTGAAATGGGAATTTTCGGGCTTGTTACATTTTTAGTTGCCCTATACAATGGAGTCGTCTGGTCCTTAAGAGCTTCCTACAAAGTGGAGGACAAGGTATCCAAGGGTTTGATACAGAGCGGCTTCGGCGCCATGGTAGGAATTCTTGTTACCAACGTGGTTCTTAACAACTTTGATGCACCGTCGGTTACAACCTATTTCTGGACTATAGCCGCGGTATGTGTTTTTCTGGGATTTGTAAGAAAAGGTCCCAATAATGTACTTACTAACATATCAAATAAGTAAAAAATAAATATCAATTACCCATCAAAACCCTGTTCCTCTAAACGGAACAGGGTTTTGATTTTGCAATCAATCTGTGATATCCTAAATAGAGCCTCTTGGGTCGCAAGAAAACATATTTACCGCAGCATGGCTTTGTATGTATAAAGAGCTCAAGCGGCTTTATTACTTGTTTTATGCTGCATGGCAGCAGAATGGAGCCTTTATGGAAAGAGAAAGCATATACAAACATTACGAGCCGGCTGTGACAGCTCCGGATATAAATCATTCCGAAGCTTACTGGTTTGCTTTTTACTCATATAAATTGCTGGTTAAAAAGGATGATGGAAGTTATACCATCCCTTACGTCAGGGATTTATTTCAGCTAAACATACAGGCAGTCAGGACCCAGTATCTGGGTTTACTCCAGGGGAAACCCTGTTATTCCGCAGAACTCATGTCGGAGGAACCTGTCCCTGCCGGGATGGAATTTATAGAATTACGGGCACTTTATGATTTTATTGCTGAAGACTTGTTTTTACTGGCAGGTAAAGCCTATCAGATAGTATCCTGGGATCAGACCCATCAATTCTGCGGCAGATGCGGTTCCCCTACCGATGACCTTTCCGGCGAAAGAGCCAAAATTTGTCCAAAATGTGGTTTTATCAGTTATCCGAGAATATGTCCTGCCGTAATTACTGCTATTTTGAAGGGAGATCAATTGCTGCTGGCACATGCAAGGCACTTTAAAGAAGGTATGTATTCATTGATCGCAGGTTTTGTAGAGGCCGGTGAAACCCTGGAAGAGGCCGTCCGGAGGGAAATCCATGAGGAAGTAGGTATCAGCGTAAAAAATATCCGGTACTGGAGCAGTCAGCCATGGCCCTTCCCCAATTCCATGATGCTGGGCTTTACCGCGGAGTATGACAGCGGAGATATAAAGGTTGACGGTGTTGAGATAACAGATGCAAACTGGTATAGTATCGAAAATCTTCCTGGACTGCCTTCTGAGGTAAGCATTGCCAGAAAGATCATAGATTGGTGGATGCTATCCAAGTGAATATAATTTTTTCATCAGGATATGTAAACCCGGAAGAACTCCAACTGCAGCACTGCTCTGTTAGAGTTCTTCCGGGATTGTTTTACTGTATTTCTATTCTGTTATTTGTCTTTTTTTCTTCGCTCTTTGGGAGAACTATTGAAAGGATACCGTTTTCATATTTTGCAGATACTGCATCCTGCTTAACGTTCTGTACATAAAAGCTTCTGCTGCTGGAGCCATATCTTCTTTCCCTTCGGATATAATTATTTCTCTCCTCTTTGCTTTCTTCGGACCTTTCCACTGAAATTGTAAGTCTGTCATCTCTTAAGTCCAATTTTATATCTTCCTTGTTTGCACCCGGAATTTCGGCCTCAACAATGTATTCCCTGTCATTTTCCTTAACATCGGCTTTTATTGAATGTCCTGCAAATCCTAATGCAGTATCATTAAAGAAATCGTTGAAAATACTGTCTACGTCAAACAGACTTCCTCTTTCCTGAATTTTGTTGTTTCTGAATGGAACTATTCCAAACATATAAACACCTCCATAAATATGTTTTTATAATTTAGTTTTGATTTTGACTTTCTTTGACCTTATGTATCTATTTTAATTTATACTCTTTGACTTTTCAAAACTGATTTTGACTTTCTTTGACCTATGTTCAGAGCATTTATTTGATTATTTAGTTTTATCTCCGGATATCTTAAATTTTCTTGTATTTTCTTACTTTTTTATTTTTTATCCCCAGCAATTGAAGCAGCTCTCTCCAATCTATTGCACCTGCCAATGCCATAAGGAAAAGTGCTATTACAATATATGCACCAACTGCAAAAAGAGTTTGCCATACAACAGGAAGTTTAAGAAAATTGAAAAAACTGTATATATAACTGCTGAATAAAAATAGAAGCACTGTGACAAGAGCCGGCCTCACAACCCAATGCCTTAAATCAAGAGCCATTCCCGTGCAACGCATTATGGTTATGAAATTAAGAATGCATACGATTAAAGCACTGATTATCACTCCCAGTATATATGCCGGTATGCCATACAGTGGAATAAGAAAATACACACATAGTATTCTTATTGCCGATCCCACTATTGAGTTTATGAGATAAAGTCCCTGTTTTCCAAGTCCGTTCATGATGCCGGTAAGTATTTGTGAAAGGTATATAAAAATGCAGGTAAACGATAATAGAAACAGGTTATATCCCACATTCTGTCCGGGATAAATCATATTTGCTATTTTGTCGGGATAACATGCAAACAGGGCCATAAAAACAAAACCCAGCACCATGGTTATCTGTATGGATTTTGAAATCCTGTAATTGGCCCTGCCATAGTTATTTAACGATATAGCCTCTGAAATTGCAGGTACCAGCGTTGTTGCTAGGGAAGTCGTTACCAGTGCGGGAAACATGATGAGAGGCAAGGCCATGCCTGTAAGCTTTCCGTATTCTTCCATACTTTGAATATGATTGAGCCCTCCCGCCAGTAATCTTTGGGGGATTAAAATCACTTCTGCGGCAGCCATCATTGAAATAATAAACCTGTTGAAGGAGATTGGTGCTGCGCAGGCCAATATTGATGTAACCAGTTTCCTTTTCCGGATAATACCCTGTCTGGATTTTGGGGTAATATGAGAATACTTTTTGAATCTATAATATATCGCAAGTAAAAAGAGATTTGACATTTCCCCCACAGCCATGCCCACAGTTGCCAGGCCACATGCGTATTCAAGTCCGGCCTCAAGAAACCTGGCGGCAAGTGCCATTATTATACCTATCTTGACCAGTTGTTCAACAATCTGCGAAATTGCTGTAGGCGTAACCTCCTGAATTCCGTAGAAATAACCCTTGTATGCAGACGCAGCCGCAATAAGCGGTATGCAGGGTATCATCAGTAGAACCGAAGTATAGGTTCTGGCATCTTTTAATATAAAATTAACTATAAAATCAATATTAAAGTAAAGCAGTATGGATATAATTGAACTGCCTGCCAATACTCCCGCAAGTCCGACTTTTGAGATTCGTTTTATATTGATGTAATTGCCCTGCGCCGCCTGCTCTGCAATCATCTTTGAAACTGCAATTGAGACCCCTGATGTTAGTGTAAGAATTATTAAAGTGTAGACAGGTACTATCAGTTGATATAAACCCATTCCTTCGGCACCGATTAAATTTGAAAGATAAATTCTGTATATAAATCCGATTATTCTGGTCACAAAACCCGCAGCCATTAATATTATTGCACCTGTTATAAACGTCTTTTTTGTCATAAGCGCCTCCGAAAATATAGTACCTTGATTAATTTTATTGACCAAGTGAATCTTTTATGACTCTAGGTTTCCAGCAGTTTACCATAAATTACAGGTTGATACGCCCGATTTAGGCACTTATAATAAGCCCATCAGCTATTTTACGTAAACCAAATGTTTTATGGCTGAAACACTGAATATTTAGTACAAGGGCCGCAGGCCTTGGTATTAAGGTCCTATAAGACGGCCGATAAACCGTTTCAAAAAAGATATCCAGATAAGTAAAAAGCGCTGAAAAAATACGCGCTAAAAAATAACCCCTAAACATTTTTGTTTGATGTATAAATAATTGTACATTTCAGGGGCTTTCATTTTAGGGAGGTCAATATGAATAAAAAATTAATAGCAAGTGGTATAGCTCTGGCGCTGTGCTTGACAGCAATAGCACCGGTCTATAAGAGTTTGACCTATAACAGGGAAATTCTTGATCCGACCAAAATGCAGGAGGTTGGCACACAGGCTAATCAGGATTTTACAATATCAGAATCCGAAACAATGAAAGCTGAAGATTTGGCTATAAAATCAATTGAAGCAAACCCGGCTTCGGCTATAAAAGCCACAGCTGCCACAGCAGGCACAGAAAAACCTGCTGAAGTCAAAAAGTCAGTCGTTACAGCAGCACCACAAAAAACTGCTGCATCAGCAAAAAAATCAACTGCTGTTAAAAGCGCCACTATAAAGAAATCAACAACAAAAACAGCACAAAGACCGAAAACCTCCGTTTCGAGAGGTGCAGCCACGAAAACTGCTTCAAGTTCCAGGGCAAGTGCTGTTATAGCCACAGCAAAAAACTATATGGGCGTACCTTATGTATGGGGCGGCGAATCCCCGAGCGGCTTTGACTGCTCAGGCTTTACACAATATGTATTGAAAAAGAACGGTATCAGCATACCTAGAGTCACTGCAGATCAATATGGCACCGGAGCAAGTGTGTCAAAAAGCAATTTAAGAGTCGGAGATCTGGTCTTTTTTACAACCTATAAAGCAGGACCGTCACATGTAGGCTTTTATATGGGAGGCGGCAATTTTATTCATGCAAGCTCATCAAAGGGAGTAACAATTTCCAGTCTGGACAGTTCATATTATTCAGGCAGATATATCGGAGCAAGAAGAGTATTTTAACAGAAAACAGCAAATGATAAAAAGGTTGCAGAATTTACAGTTCTGCAACCTTTTTAAATATTATTGTGTTAAAATAATTATACATTAATGTCAATAATACCAAAACTTAATCTAATCCGGAGGGTAAACACCATTTATGGATGTTAGCAAAATTATAGATAAATTAAGTAAAAAGCTTAGTCACAGGAGCCTGATATTTATAATTGTTTTTCTTTCACTGGCCATAATCGGTATTATTGGCGCTTATCTTGCAGAAAAAGGAAATCTGAACCCTTCCGATTCATTATCAACAGCTGTTGAAACGGCTCCGGAAAAACCTCCCCTGGTGGTTATCGATCCCGGTCACGGCGGGTGGGATCCGGGAGCCATGGCAGGCAGTACCAATGAAAAGGATATAGTTCTGGACATTTCTCTTGAAATAGAGAGATTATTGGTAGAAAAAAATATTGACTATTACATGATAAGAACAGAGGATATCTATGTCAGCCTTGAAGACAGGGCCAGCATAGCAAATGAAAAGAGGGGCAAGCTGTTTATCAGCATCCATAACAATTCATTTACCGATTCCGTTCAGAGCGGAATCCTGACTGCGTACAATCCCTACTCTCCAAACGGAAAGGATATGGCCAAAATAATGCAGTCCAAGATAAAGGAATTAGGTATGAAAAACAGAGACATCATGCCCCGTCCCAACCTGTATGTTTTGCGGCATACCGAAATGCCCGCTCTGCTGCTTGAAATAGGATTCATGTCAAACAAAAAAAACCTGAAACTGTTAACCGCCGACGATTTTCAAAAAAAATGCGCCAAACAGGTTGTTTCAGGTATTGAAGCTATACTTGAAAAGTATATATATGATTCAAAGTCTACTGATGCAAAAGGAAGTCCTGCAGGAGACTGATTATTTCTTCCCTGTCGTTCATCGTGAATATCTTTTGTTTTGTAACAGAAGCGTCTCTCATACCTTTTATATACCAGGCTATGTGAGATCTCATTTCAAGGATTCCGGTTCTTTCTCCCTTGTGTTCTATCAGCATATTCATATGTCTTATGATAGTATCGATTTTTTCCCGGGCTGTGGGTCCGGCAATAAACACTCCCTCTTCCAGATACTTGTTTATCTGCTTGAAAATCCACGGGTTACCCTGGGCACCTCTTCCCACCATTATTGCATCACAGCCTGTTTGTTCCAGCAGCCGTTCAGCCTCTCTTGGTCCGGTAACATCCCCGTTTCCGATAACAGGTATGGAAACCGCCCGCTTGACCTGTCTGATAATATCCCAGTCAGCCTTTCCGCTGTAATATTGTTCGCGGGTCCTGCCATGAACGGTTACTGCACTTGCTCCGCAGGCCTCTGCTATTTTTGCTATTTCAACAGCATTTACGCTGCATTCATCCCAGCCCTTTCGGATCTTAACCGTAACAGGTTTGTTCGCAGCTCTGACAACAGCACTGACTATTTTTCCGACCTGTTCAGGTCTTTTCATTAAAGCACTGCCCTCTCCGTTTTTTGTTATTTTGGGAGCCGGACAGCCCATATTTATGTCAATGATACTTGCATCTGAAGCATTTAATTTTTCTGTGACTTCTGCCATGATATCCGGCTCGGAACCGAATATCTGAACCGCTCCGGGTTTCTCCCCTTCATCGAGCAGTGTCAGTTTTGTGCTTTTTTCATCCAGGTAATGCATACCCTTTGCACTGACCATTTCGGTATAGACCAATCCACAGCCCTGTTCCTTGCAGAGCACTCGAAAGGGCATATCCGTAACTCCTGCCATCGGTGCAAGAAAAACTCTGTTCTCCAATTCAACATTTCCTATTCTCAAAAGAAATCCTCCTTCAAAAATCAACATTCCTATTGTAACAGAATTTTCAGAAGCAAGTAAAGAGATCAATCATCAGTTCCTTTGCATTGATTCTGCAAAAATTAGTTTTTGCAACATAACAGGAATTTAGACATATTATGTAAATATAGCTACAGCAAAGAATGACAGCATAAAAGTATATAAATCCAGTATGAAAGAAGGTATTCCAAATGCCAACGGTAACGGTCAATATACCCCAGACTACATTTGTTGCTTCCGGTGAGCCAAACACCAATTATTCATCTTATCCGCTTTTAAACATTGGTGCTGACCCCAGCTTTCAGAATTGCACAGGTCTGTTAAAAATTCCTTTGCCGCAGTTATCGGTATTGACAGTGGACAGTGCCCAACTGGACCTGGCAGTTATAATCAAATCCGGCACAAACCCCAGCCCGATAGTGATAAATAAAGTAACTTCCGACTATGATACAAATACGGTAACCTTTACAAATCAGCCATCTTTTGTTCCTTCACAGTATCAGTACAATGTCGGTACATCTGATTTATACACTACAATACACATTGACATAACAGAACTTATAAATGAGTGGCTGAGCGGATCACAAAATTTTGGAATTGCTCTGACAAATTCCGATGGCATCACAGAAGTCCAATTTGCTACAAATAATATTGTATATGAACCCTATTTCCCCACATTAACCATCACCTACACAGAATCACCCGTTATTACCACAGGATTGAATTTCAGCTACGCACAGCTGGCACATATTATTAAACAGCTTATTATATATTATCCGGCCAACACTATAACTGTTTTCACAAGAGGTCTGGTAGCATCTTCGGTAACAGGTACCCCCTATCAGCTTTACAAAGCATCTGCCGGAACATATGGAGCAGTGTTTATTCTTATGGACGCAGGACAGCAGGAGGCCATTCCCATTAACGCCATAACTGCTATTTATACCGGAGACGGAACGGTTTATAATCCCTCAATAACCTATCTTCCACCTCCGCAGGAATTCCTGCCAGGCTTTGATACAAATCTGGTAACTGCATATTATGAATACCTTCCATTAGCTGCGGAGGTTACCATGTATGCCGGATCAAATATCACCGCTTCCGGATCCATATATAAAAATGAATATGGGATCATTGTATTATCAGATGCTGCCGGAAATACACCCATATTCATACCTGTAAATAATATCAATGTAGCACTCCCTGTTCTGCAACCCGGTAATTTGCAGCAGACCGCTGAATCAAAGGTTTCGGTGGAGTGGGGAAAACAGTCCGGACCGGCTTAAAGGCACAGGCAGTCATATTGAACGGACGAAGTGTTGATGACCAAAAAGTAGTTTTAAAACTTATTGATGATTTGAAACAGTTGAAAGATAAATAATTTGGCGTCCCGGACAGGAATCGCCGCATAGCGTTGCTATGCTTGTGACGTCGCCCTCCCGGGTTTGATTCCCAATATTTAAACAAAAACAGACTTTGAAAAATCAAAGTCTGTTTTTTGGCGTCCCGGACAGGAATCGAACCCGTATCAGTGGAACCGGAATCCACCGTCCTATCCATTAGACTACCGAGACATTTTTTATTTACTGATATATTATAGACTATTCTTAAGCACATTACAACCACAAAGTATCTAAATAGACTTATGTCAAATGTGCGTTTCATCAAAAAAATCCCTTCGTGGACTTTTCCACAGAGGGATTCCGGTTACATTTATGTGCGGACCCGTATCAGGCAGATTTAATTACAGCCTGGTAATGACCTGTGTAAATAAAAGTCCCAATGCTTCGCTCAGCAGCGCGTTCCACAGGAAGACCAGCATAAACACAAGACTTCTTGCACCGGTAGGAAGTTTGAATAATACGCATAATCCCCGTGTAATGGCCCCGTTAAACCAGAAGTATGCCAGAATATCCAATACCGCAGTAATATATAACAATGTTATAGACTTATAATCGTTACCCATGCGCAAGGTGTAATACCCTAACAGGTTTATGGGAGTAACAATGATATTTACGACTATGTATACTTTCATGACCTTTGTCAGCAGACTTGAGTATGACATTCCCATAGCCATCGAGTTGCTGTCGCTCCTCTTTTTGAAATGCTTTATAATATCAAAGACAGGATAGGAAAAGCAAATTACATCTACAAGGCCAATTACCAAAGCAGCCAAAAAAAGTAAAGCACCTGTTTTAATATTAAAGACAATACCGGTTTTATCAGGGGCATTAAAGTTAATACTCAGCACTCCCATACCAACATCGCGTATGCCTACCAGAGCAATGCCTATGTATAGCCACATATTCTTATCAGTCAATTTTGAATAAAAGTCTTTTTGCAGCAGAAAAAAATCTATTATTTTAGAGGTTTTAAATTTCATCATTTGCTCCTTAACACAAAATGAATTTACTTATAATAATATATCTATTTAGTGAAGGAAAATCAATAGAGCAAACCTTATAAAAACAACTTTATTAAAATAAAAATTACTGCTGCTATACTTCCGAACAAAGCAGAATTAATTAAAAGGTTTTTCATAACCCTGGAATTGGATTTTAACTGCTCCTTCCTTTTTGGGGGATTAAATTTACCCTTGTTATCCTTAACGTAATTATTAATAATTAATTCTGCCTCCTTCAGAATAAAATCATTTTTTACATCAGGATTTTTGGCGGAGGCCAATTTGCTGCCCGCTTCTCTTTCAAGCTCCTTATCTTCCTTTAACACCAGAATGGCCTCCTCAAATAAATTTGAATGAATATCTTTGATAATTATAACTTTCTTAGATTTTCCATAAAACATAGTATCCTCCAAAGAACTCTGATTATGGGTAGTTTGTGGAATTTTAGCATTTTTATACATTGCCCGGATATTATACCAAACTTATTTGGACCTCCATATTTTTGATACCAGAACCAGCATATCGTCAACAGGCTCATTATTTTCACAGCGGCTTATGGCTTCATCCATCAGGTCATCCGCCATTTTTTGAGGATTTCTGGTATCCATGCTCTGTAAAATGTTTTGAACCTCCTTTACACTGTCCTGGCAGTCCTTGAAGGAATCAATTATACCATCGGATAACATTATTAAAAAATCTCCGTTGCCAACTTTTTTATGTATCATCTCCACTTCCACATCACTTAAAATGCCTGCCGGAAGAGAAGCGGCACGTATGGTTTCAACATAGTCCTCCCTCTTTATGAAAGTAGGTGCCGCACCCACCTTGCAAAATTCAACCTCTCCTTCATACAGGTCTATAACCGATATGTCTATTGTTGCAAAGGAATCGTCGGTGGATCTTAAAACCAGTATTGAATTGATCAGCTTAACAGTTGTATCCTTGTCAAAACCTGATTCCATAAACTGTTCTATGAGGTTTACAGTAGCCTTGCTCTGCATACAGGCCTTATGTCCCGTGCCCATGCCGTCACTCAGCGCCGCTATGTATTTGCCGTCACCTGTATTTAAAAAAGTGTAATTATCTCCTGAAACATATTTTTCATTCTTTGACATCCTCGCCACACCGGTTATAACCTTATAGGTTTCTTCTTCCACAAGCTTAATGGTGCAGGTATTTGTTTTTGAATTAAGGGCGCAATCACTTCCATCCTTAATCATTTTTCGCCCTACAACCTCAGTAACGGTTTTTTCAACACACCCTATGCAGCTTCTCTTTCCCCCGCAGCCTTTATATGACAGGGTCATTTCATACTTGCCGAATTTGTTTTCATATACCACGGCATCTGCATTTTTTATACCGGCCTTTGTCAATTCCAGTACGACTTGATTCTCCAGATCATCTTTAAAACAGATATCCGTATTTAATTCGTTTGCCAGGTTGGAAATTATTGTAGACATGCTTTTAAGCTGCTGAGATACCAGACCTCTGCTTTCTCCGATTTTACTCCGCCATACCATGTCAACCTTGAAAAGCTCAAAAACATTATTTACTGCCTGTACAAACTCATCAACTCTCTCGCATCTCTCAATAAAATATTGAGGAATGTCATTCTGTTCTATCCAACCTTTCCCGTCTAGCTTTTCAACTATTTTAAACATAATCTGATACGTGTTGCAGAAATTATGCTCCCAGCAATGGACACACAGGCTGCAGTCCTTGCAGACCTTGTCGGCTACCCTGTCAAATATGGCAGTGATATCATGTTTTTCCGTTACTGCCTTGGTCTCGGAAATTTCATCAAAGGTTCTGGACATTTCAGAAAATGCCTTCGAAAACTTGTTCAGCTTCTCAACGGTTATTTCCTTGATTCTTGTGCTGTAGCCTTTTTTATCTCCTCTTGCTATCAGACTTTTATCAAATTTTGTTACAACCGCATCCATGACTTTTTCAGGTATGAGCATAAATATAACAATTGAAACAATAATCTCATACAGAAATAAAAGAACCTCCGTAGAACCGTTAGTATAAAAGGTAAGTAGTGCATTACCCATTAAAACACCCACACACGAGCCGATTTTCCCCATATTTCTTAAAATTCCTGCAAGTAATCCACAAAATGCATATGAAGCTATGATAATTGGGGAAGAATTGGAGGAAATACTTATCACTGTCCCTACAATTACACCTATGGCTGCTCCGTTTCCGGCACCTGTTTTAAAACTGAAAACCAGGATTATTATGATGCACAAAATATTTTTGAGACTTACACCGAGAATATTCCATCCGCCAAGCCCTCCTACCGCCAATGCGCAGGCTATAGCGATGCTGAGGATTTCCTCGTTTGTCAGAGAATATCTTCTGGATGGATTTCCAAGGACCTCCAATACGTTTTTAAATACAAAAACCAGTGCAAAGATTATAAACCCGTTTATAATGGATTTCAAAACATCATACATTAAAAAACCCTGCAGGTATGTCAATAGCATCTCAGGTATCAGAACACCTATAAAAGCAATTATTCCAATCCGTAAATGCGATCCGACACTTTTTTTAAAGGGAATGTTAATGGCATTAAACAGCAGCATGGCTACAACTGCAGTATACAACTGAACAGTAGCCCCCGATGTCAGCATTCCCGCAAATATTGCGATGGATATCATTACCCTGTTTATATTGAGACCCAAAGTTGCAGCGTAAAGGGCGATTCCAAACGGCATCAAACCTCCCAGCAGTGATATTCTCCCCAACAAAAAAGCTGCAGGTATAATAATAAGGTTTGTTTTATTGAGATAATCCAGAATAGCTGCTGCCTTACCGGTTTTACCCTTTTGATGTGTTGCCGATCCATGCCCTCCAAGATTTTTATATGGAAGCGATTCTGTCTTCATCATATGTATGCCCATGCCCAGCATTTCGCAAAACTTAATGATAGAAATGGCATGGGCCCGGTACCTCCTTCAGTAATTTTTATATTTTCTTTCAAGCTTGATCCCCTGTGTTTATGTTGAGTTGCAACTTCAGTATGTTTAGCATGCAGAATGATTATAATTCAGCAATCAGAAATTATTTGTCATTTTCTAGGAAGGATTTTAAGAGATTTTAGACAGATATCTGCAAAAAACCTTATGGGTTAAACATCAATTTAACTTTTTTAACCTTGATTTAATACAAAAGGCAAAGTAAGTTTACTTGTTTTTTGCTGTCTGTTGTCGAAAGTTTTTTATTTTAAAAAACCTGCAAACAGCCAGTATAATTACTTTCCCCAGTGGCGTTTACAGCCGGATAGCTCCCTGGCTCTTAAAATATCGAAGATTATCTAAACCCCTGAAAGCTTAAAAATCAAGCTTTGGGACGGGTTCACCCCTATACGGGGTTTGGAAAAATGGGGCATATGGAATATAATATATACATGAGCTCAAGCACACTATTCGAATAGAAAATACTCAATCGGAAATGCATTTCCAAAAATCAACTAATAAAT
>JAEWJR010000012.1:0-62971 GCA_023386445.1 Bacillota bacterium
ATGCACAGTTAAAAACAATTGCGGTAAATTGTCGGCGAAGGTAAAGTGGTTTTGCCTGCAAAGCAACAGGATGTTGCTTTGAGCTTTAAATCGAGACAGGAGGTCGAGTTTGAGCGACGGCAAAACTGCTTTAAATGAGGCGATACAATTTTTGTAATTGTTTTGGGGGCATCCTTATTTCATGAAGTTAGTACGGAAGTACCTGTATAAAATAGAAACAATTTTTACTGACAAAATTGATTTTAACTAATTAGCATAACGCGATAAATTAAATCCGTTGAAGACAGGGGGAATTTTATGATGGAAAATCTTTCTAAAAAAGCTGCTGCTTTAACTCCGGAGCAATTGGAACTTTTAAAGAGAAAAATCAGCGAAAAGACTATCAAAACAAACAAGCCGGAAACACATAAAAGAATAATGCCCTACAAAAGCAGGGACGGTTGTTATCCCCTGTCGGGTATCCAACAAGGACTTTGGGATTACGGTTTACGTTCCCCGGATAGTATAACCTGCATGGTAATGCTGAAGGGACGGCTTGACTTTGAGAGCCTGGAAAAAAGCATTATTGCTGTTTTAGAACGCCATAAGATACTGAACTATGTGTTTCGTTCCAAGGATAATATAAATGTTCAGGCGGAAGGTCAAAGTTCCGGATTATATGTTGAATCAGCTGATATTGAGGAAAAGTACCTGGACAAAAAGGTTTTTGCTGCAGAAAGGTTCATTGCCGATGATTTGAAAAAAACATCCTGGAATCTTGAAAAGGGTCCGCTTGTCAAGTTCAGATTACTTGCTGCTTCTGAAGGAGAACATTTTCTGTTGATTAAAGCCCATCCGTTGATTTTCGATATGCCTTCTGTAAATGTATTTTTAAATGATATGACTTGTTTTTATGAGCGTTACAGTACAGGAAAGGGCACTGAATTGGAGGAATTACCGGTACAATACGGAGATTACGCCTGCCGGCAAAGAGAGCTGTGGTCTGAAGGTATGTACTCGAAGTCACTTGACTATTGGGGAAAAAAGCTCAAAAGGCTGGCTCTCTGCAAGCCGCATTCATCAGACGGTACCAATATCACGGCAAATGGAAGCACTTTGGGAATGGTTTCATTAAAGATACCGTCTGATATGCTCAAAGAATTGAAATTAATGTGCAGACGTGAGGACGTTACGTTGTATACACTATTGCTGACTGCATTTTACTGCCTGCTTTATAAATCTGACCGGCAAAAAGAGATTTGTATCGGCACTCTTGCCGAAAGCAGGAACAGTGCGGAACTTGAGAAGCTGATAGGTCCTTTTGAAAATGAAATTGCATTTTTAATGGATTTTACTGATAACATGAATTTCAGAGAACTTTTAAACAAAGTAAAGGCTGAGGTGCTTGAAACCTGTACTTATCAGGATTTCCCCCTGGTGTGGGCTGAAACGGAACCAGGAGGAGACTCCCGGAGTTGTCCTGCTTGCAGGAATATGTTCTTTTTTAATACTGAGACAGCTTTTTCAGGGAGTTCCGGTGATCTCACAGCCCGGGTTATTTACGGCGATTATTGGCTCAACGGCAAAGCTGTGGTTTTTTCCTTAAGGGAAACAGTTCAGGCACTTAGAGGTAATATAAAGTACAATGCTGATTGGTTTAATGAAGAAACTGTTCGGAGTATGAAGGAGAATTATTTATATATTCTCCGGGAGGTAATAAAAAACCCCGGAATTGCCTTAAGTGATCTGAAGATATGTGATAATCAGCAGGAAAGTTATACTGAAATTGAGGAAAACCTCATAACTATCTGGAAAGAGGTATTAAACTGTGACAGGCTTGGGGTAAACGACAACTTTTTTGAAATTGGAGGAAATTCTCTGAGACTGGTAAGAATGCATGAGGCAATAGAGACCATTTATCCGGGAAAACTGACCCTTGCCAAACTTTTCTCATACCCGACCATATCAGGTTTGGCCGCTTATATTGAAGGAGAAGTTACAGACACCGGTACAGAGGATATGAGCGTAACTGTGCCTTTGTTGCCCCTTCCGCTTGATTTCTTTATAAACGGGGATGAGGAAAGCGAGGAAATTGCCCTTAACGCCGGTATTTGTGATGATGTATGGAACAATCTTCAAGAAGTTGCTTCCGATATTGGAATAGAAGAAATTGATGCACTTCTGGCAATTTACATATATCTGTTGTCTGAGACCATCGGACAGCAGCAGGTTACGGTTCAAACCATGATTAACGGCAATGAACTTGTGTATCCGCTCAATATTAATATAGAGAGTATTTCAGATTTTGGCGAGCTTTTTAAAACAGTCTCGGTAAAACGGTTAAATGCGTCCGAGTCAGATACATATCCCATAAAGCTGGCAGGCTCCATGCAGCTTAATAAAACCGACAATTCCATTATGGCCATGCTTACAAACCAGGCTGTTGAGAAAGCCGAATTTCTGGAGAATTACGACATCATAATGAAGATTGATGACAAAAGTGAGGTTATTACCATAACCTGTGATTACAATTCAAAAAGGCTTAGAAAAGAAAAGGTGGAGGAACTGCTTTCAAATTATATTAATCTAATCAAAATACTTATTGAAAGGATGATTTAAATGAAGAAAACTGCATTTTTATTTCCCGGACAGGGAGCTCAATATGTTGGGATGGGAAAAAAACTTTGTGATATTTATACTTCTGCAGCCAGAACCTTTGAGGAAGCTGATGACGCACTGGAATTTAATTTGAGCAAGCTTTGCTTTGAAGGCTCAATTGAAGAATTAACAAAAACGGAGAATACGCAGCCTGCTCTGCTAACTGCAAGTGTAGCTGCTTTCAGAGTTTTTATGGAGGAATATGGGATAGAGCCCTCCTATCTGGCAGGACATAGTCTTGGGGAGATTTCAGCGCTGGTATGTACAGGAGGCATGGATTTTTCCGATGCCGTAAAAATTGTGCGTGAAAGAGGAAGGTTCATGCAGGAGGCCGTTCCGCAGGGAATTGGTGCAATGGCAGCCGTCAGCGGGATTGACAGGGAATTGATTGAAAAGGAATGCAGTACATATGCCGGAGGCAACGAAGTCGTCGTAGTTTCAAACTACAATTCACCTGACCAGATAGTGATATCCGGGCACACTTCGGCAGTAAATGCTGCCGGTGAAAAATTAAAGAAGCTGGGAGCGGGCATCATACCTTTAAAAGTGAGTGCACCCTTTCACAGCCCGCTTATGCAGCCGGCTGCAGACAGGCTGAGAGCAGAACTTCATAAATATACCTATAAGGAATTTAAATACCCGGTTTTGTCAAATGCCACGGCACAGCCTTATACCGGACACACCTCTGTTATTGAAAATTTAGCGGCACAAATCGTGAGCCCGGTGAGGTGGACCGAATCAATGATATTTCTGAGGCAAAATGGTGTAAACACTGTTGTCGAGCTTGGTCCCAAAAATGTATTAAAAAATCTGATGAAGAAAAATGCCCCTGATATCAAAACCTACTCTTTTGATACCGAAGAAGATGCGGCACTTTTGAAGGGTGAGCTTTCAGAAAATGCAGAAACTGCGGGTATTTATAATCCCAACATACCGACGGTGGTCACCAGATGTCTTGCAACAGCTGTGTGCACCCGAAATTATAACTGGGATAATGATGAATATCAAAAAGGCGTTATTGAACCGTATAAAAGAATTCAAAGACTGCAGGATGAACTGGAGAAACAAAAAAAGCAGCCTTCAAGGAAGCAAATGGAAGACGCTTTGGAAATGCTCAGATCTGTATTCAGGACAAAGAAAACACCTTCCGAGGAGCAAGCTGAGAGATTTACTCAAATTTTCCAAGAAACCGGAACCTTTGAGTTATTCCAGGATTTTGAACTTGAGGCCTGAATTTAAGAAACAGCTGCGCTGTACAAGGGAGGTTGTTAAATGGCAAATACAAGTCTGGATTTAAAAGCTGTCAGATTATCTGACATAAAAGAGAATAAGGAAGAAAAAATAAACAGTATTTCCAAAAGGGACATTGCCATTATTGGTATTACAGGGAGATTTCCCTCTGCTGCAACAATTGATGAATTCTGGGAAAACCTGAGACAGGGACGGGATTGTGTCAAAGACTTCCCTGAATACCGCAGGGCGGATGTGGACAGGATTTTAACAGGCAGAGGACTTGGTCCTGAAGAAATTCAATATTATGAGGGTGCTTATTTTGATGAAGTAGACAAATTTGATTATGGATTTTTCAGGCTTTCACCCAAAGAGGCTGCTTTGATGGACCCAAACCAGAGAATATTTCTTGAGGAGACCTGGAAGGCCGTTGAAGCAGCGGGCTATGGAGGGGACAGGCTTACGGGGTCACGAACAGGCATATACGTAGGTTTCAGCTCGGATTTTGGAGAAAGCTATGCGAACCTTATCAGGGAATGCGAACCTACTGCTACCGATCTTGCACTGCCCGGTAATATAAAGTCCATAATAGCAAGCAGGATATCCTACATTTTAGACCTGAAAGGTCCCAGTATCACGGTAGATACGGCATGCTCATCAGCGCTTGCGGCCGTACACCTGGCATGCCAGGGTATCAGGAACGGTGAATGTGAGCTTGCCATAGCAGGAGGAATAAAAGTTAACCTTTTACCCGTAAAGGGGCTGGAAGAAGGCCTTGGAATAGAAGCTTCGGAAGGCAGGGCCAAGACTTTTGACGACACCTCGGACGGTACAGGCTTTGGCGAGGGCGTGGCAGTTATTGTGCTTAAGCCGCTGAAGAAGGCTTTGGAAGACAAGGACCATATTCATGCAATTATCAAGGGAAGTGCAGTAAATCAGGATGGAGCTTCTGTCGGTATAACCGCACCCAACTCAGCGGCTCAGGAGGACGTTATTATCAGAGCCTGGAAAGATGCCGGCATCAATCCTGAAACAATCTCCTTTATAGAGGCTCACGGAACAGGTACAAAGCTCGGTGACCCCATTGAAATTGAGGGAATAAGCATGGCCTTTGAAAAATATACCAGAAGGAAGCAATTCTGTGCAATCGGGTCGGTTAAATCAAATATGGGACATCCCGACCATGCCGCGGGGATACTGGGTCTGGCTAAGGCCGTAATGGCAATCGAACACAGAGAAATTCCTCCCTCCCTGCATTTTAGAAAGCCAAACAGGAAAATCGGTTTTACAGGCTCACCTGTATATGTAAATGACAGGCTTGTCAAATGGAAGGAAGAAGCATATCCCATGCGCTGCGGCATAAGCTCCTTTGGTTTGAGCGGTACCAACTGCCATCTGATTTTAGAGGAATTTATCAAAGAAAACAGGCCTTTGGAAGCTAGGCAGAGCAAAGGAGAAAACAGGCAACAGGTAATTGCATTATCTGCAAAGAGTCAAAATGCGTTAATGGATTTGGTTAAAAACTACCAAAGTTTCTTAAACTCTGAAGTCGGAATACAAGCAGACCTGGAGGATATCTGCCATACTGCGGATACCTGCAGGGGGCATTACAATTATAGACTTGCGTTGATTATGGGCAGTAAGCCGGAATTACAGGAAAGGCTGAATGAGCTGGTCAGTAATGGCCTTGATAATAATCCTGCAAAGGATGTGTTCTTCGGAAGGCATAAAATTGTTACTTCAACTGAACAGAAAAAAACCGATTTTGATGTAACTTCAAAGGATATCAGGGAACTTACCCAGGCTGCGGCTTCATGCATAAGAGAGCTTCAGTCTGAAAGAAGTCAGGCCGGTCTGAGGCAAATATGCAGTATTTACGTACATGGGGGTCAGGTGTACTGGGAGGAGCTATATAAAGGTGGTTCCAGAAAAAAAGTCCTTCTGCCTGTATATCCGTTTGAACGCAAGAGATGCTGGGTATCTGAACCAGGACCGAAGCAGTCTCATTTAGAAAAGAAAACTCCTTTGGCTGAGAAAAAGGAAATACTGCATCCACTGCTTGAAAGCCGCATTATTGAATCAATGAATGCCGACATTTATGAGACTGTATACAGTGTGGACAAGCATTGGGTACTGAAGGAACACCGTGTAGCCGGCAGTTGTGTTGTTCCTGGTACCACTTATCTGGAACTGGCAAGGGAAATCGGCAATCAGTATTACCGGGGTACAGCCATTGAACTTAAAAATATTCTATTTTTATCCCCCCTCATTGTAAATGGAGATGAACATAGAAGAGTTCAGACTATAGTTAGAAATAAAGCCGATTTCATTGAATTTGAGGTTATAAGCAGAGAAGCTGGATCAGAAAACTGGATAAAACACGCTGAAGGAGTGATTTGTAAAAACATCGAAAATAATCAGACGTCTGAATATGCCCTGTCAGACATTATTAAAACCCTGGGAGAGGTTAAAATAATTGATTACAGGAATATAGAGACCGATGGAGTTGATGGCGGGCCAAGATTTAAGAATATGAAGAAAATATATATGGGAGTAAATGAAGCTCTTGCCTGTCTGGAATTACCCGAAGTATATGCGGATGATCTGAAGGATTATTTGTTACATCCTGCTTTGATGGACAGCGCTGTTAACATGGCAAATCACAGCATAGGAAACGGACTGTATCTGCCGCTTTCCTTCAAGAAAATCAAAATTTGGGGAACTACTCCGGCCCGAATCTACAGTTATTTGAGAAAGCGTTCTGTTGATGTTGAAAACCAGGAAACCGCATCATTCGATATAACAATTCTGAATGAAGCCGGGAAGGTCCTTGTGGAAATAGATGGCTTCATTATAAAAAAGGTTCACCGGACCGAGCTCAAAAAGCTGGCAGGAGGCCGTAACAGTATTTATAAAATTGGCTGGACAAAGAAAGCAATAAGTGAGATAAAAAGCCATTCTGACAGCGGGACCAACCTGATTTTCAAGGATTTACACGGATTCTCCGGGGAGCTTTCAGGAAAGCTTGTCGATTTAAATAAGAAAGTTATTCAAGTTGAGCTTGGAGACCATTTCAGAAAAATAAGCGATGAGGCATATATGGTCGGAAACAGCCAGGAGGATTATGACAAGCTGATAAGGGCTGTAAAAGGCAGTGTAGTTTCCCGTATTTATCATTTTTCCTCTATGAATTATGATAAGGAAATTACAGAAATTAATGACCTGAAAACCGGACTTAACAGGGGAGTCCTTAGTATTTTCAATTTGACCCGTGCCATGCTCAACAACGGGAAAAATGAAAATACCGAAATTTATCTGATTTCAGATCTGGTCAACGAAGTCACACTTGGAGAAAAGCGTATAAACCCAAATGCTGCAGCCCTCTTCGGGCTTGGCAGAGTAATCTCGGAGGAATATCCAATATTCAGAGTGAGATGTATTGATATTGATGAAAATACCTCTGCTCAGGATATTCTCTCTGAATCGGAAGCAAATGAGCATTTTTATCTGGCAGCGTATAGAGATGGAAACAGATTTGTTGAAGAGTTCAGGGAAGCTGAACCTGCTGAATTGACCGGGAATGAAGTGAAAATCAGGGAAAACGGCGTTTATCTGGTAACCGGCGGACTTGGCGGTATTGGGCTTGAAATTTGTAAATACCTGTCACAGAAAAACAAAGTGAAGCTGTGTCTGATCAATCGCTCAAAATTACCCGAGGTTGAAAAATGGGACGAAATACTTGAGAAAGCTGAAGACAAAAAACTTTGCAGAAGTATTTCCGGTATTAAGGCTATAGAGGCTTCCGGCTCCGAAGTTATTGCTTACAGTGCGGATATTTCCCATATGGAGAAAACTGATTATGTGTTGAGGGATATCAAGCAGAGATTCCAAAAGATAGACGGTATAATCCACTGTGCCGGTGTAGCCGGAGATGGTCTCCTTATCAGAAAAGAGGCACTGGTATTTGAAAGTGTTTTATCTCCTAAAATATATGGTACCTGGATATTGGACAATCTGACTATGAATGATCAGCTTGACTTCTTCGTACTGTTTTCATCAATTTCGTCAATATTCGGTGCCGAAGGTCAGGGGGATTATACTGCCGCCAACGCATATCTTGATTCCTATGCTGCCTACAGAAATAAAACCGGAAGAAGGACACTGTCGATAAATTGGCCGCAGTGGAAAGAAACCGGCATGGCTGTGGATTTTGGTGTTGCAGATAACGGTTTGTTCAGAGGAATTACAAATTATGCGGCTATCCAGGTACTGGAAGAACTTCTTGGCAGTTCGGTATCCAGAATTATTCCTGCCGAATTAAACTATGATGTTGCAGCTTCTTCCGTTAAGGTTTTACCCATGGCTGTTTCAGAAGACATTGACAAAGCAATCATAAAAACCAGGGAAAAGCATTCAATTGGTAAAGAACTGAAAATATCCGACAGTTCAAGACAGGGCGTGACTTTGTCCGGTACTGACAATGGAAACGGGACAGATATTGAACGCAAGCTTGCCGAAGCCTGGGGAAATGTCCTTGGTATAAGTGAGATTGACGTCAGTGATAATTTTTATGATCTGGGCGGAGATTCTGTCAGGGCTACAAGACTGTTGAAGGAATTGGAAAAGGATTTTGAAGGTGTTATAGATATATCGGATATTTTCACATATCCAACAATATCCGATATGTCAAATTATATTAAAAGTAAATCTGAACGAAAAATTACATCCGTTCACGAAACTGCTGTTCATGACACCGTTTATGATACCGGCAGCGAAACTGATATAGATGCAATTTTAGGCAGGATGGCCAGAGGTGAAATTTCTTTAGATGAGGCAGATAAACTATTGGGATTGGGGGAGAAAAAATAATGGAATCAGTAAAGAGTTATATCTTAAAAGAGTTTGAATCCAAAAAGCTCACTCAGGAAGAAACCAAGAAAATGTTGATGGAGCTTATGGAAAAAACTGCTCCTGAATCAGTACACGAAGATATTGCAATAATAGGGATGGCATGTAAGTTTCCGGATGCAAATAATGTGGATGAATACTGGAGTAATCTTAAATCCGGCGTTAACAGTATCAAGGAACCCTCCAAGCAAAGAAGGGATCAAAGCTCTCAATATTTTAGGAATAAAATATTTACAAAATATATGCTTGATATGGTAATTCCTGAAGAGACCGACCTGGATGATAAGTTCTCAAAAGGTGGTTATCTGAATGAGATTGATAAATTTGATGCCGGCTTTTTCAGAATTCCCCCAAGGGAAGCAAAGTTTATGGAGCCGCTGCAGAGGCTGTTTCTTGAGACAGCCTGGGAAGCAATAGAAGATGCTGGCTACGGCGGAGATAAAATTACCGGTACAAAAACCGGTGTATTTGCAGGCCGGGATCATACCACCGGTTCGCTGTACCAGTATGTCTCGGAGCCAGATCAAATGCATCTGACAGGTTCATGGGCAGGTATTATGGCTTCAAGAATTCAGTATATATTCAATTTGCGCGGCCCAAGTCTGGTTGTAGATACCGCATGCTCTTCAGGACTGACAGCTATTCATATGGCATGCCGTTCGCTGCAGCAGGGTGATTGTGATATGGCTATTTCGGGCGGTATCCATCTGACTTACCTGCCCTCAATACAGGGACAAAAGAGTTCCATGGACATGGTGGAATCTTCAGACTCGAACGTACGGACTTTTGACAAAAGTGCAAATGGTACTGTTTGGGGTGAAGGGGTAGGAATACTGTTTTTGAAGAAATTAAGCAAAGCCATTGCTGACGGAGATAATATCCATGCTGTTATAAAGGGAAGTGCAATCAATAATGATGGTGCCTCCAACGGAATAACAGCACCAAATGCCGAGGCCCAGGAAGAAGTTATCATAAGTGCATGGGAGGAAGCAAAAATCAATCCTGAAACGATATCTTATATTGAGGCTCACGGAACAGGAACAATTCTCGGAGATCCTATTGAAATAAAAGGGATTACAAATGCGTTCAGAAGATATACCAATAGAAATCAGTTTTGCGGCATAGGTTCTGTAAAGACCAATTTCGGGCATCTTGTTGCCGCATCAGGTATGGCTTCGATTATTAAAGTGGTTCTTTCATTAAAAAACAAAATGTTGCCTGCCACCATTAATTTTGAGCTTCCCAATCCATACATTGATTTCTGCAGCTGTCCTGTGTATGTAAATAATCAACTGACAAAATGGGATACAGGTGCTTCACCCAGAAGAGCAGGAGTCAGCTCCTTTGGCTTCAGCGGTACAAATTGCCATATTGTTCTGGAAGAAGCACCTGAAAGACCCAAAAAGAAGGGTTTTACCATTTTAAAGGATAAACCCGGACATATTCTTGCTCTTTCGGCAAGAAGTGAAATTGTTTTAAAGGACCTGGTCAATAAATATATTGAATTTATTATTAAGGGAGGAGTTACTGATTTAACAGATATTTGCTACACCGCCAATACAGGGAGAGGCCATTTTACCTGCAGACTTGCCTTTGTGCTTAAGGATTTTGAGGATTTTAAAGAAAAGCTGCTTCAAGTCAGCAGAACTGACTTTGCTAACTTAAACAGGCAAGGTGTATATTATAATGAGCATAAAATAGTACCTGAAAGCAAAAAGGCAAGAGAAACACGGGAAATCACTGAAAGCCATAAATTGGAAATCTCTGCTGAAGCAAAATTCAAAATAAAGGAGCTGCTTGAGCATAAGGGTGATAATACAAAGCTATGTAATGAAATATGTAAACTATATGTTGCGGGCGGAAATATTGACTGGGATATGTTATATAAAGGACAGCAGGTAAACAAAGTGAGTATACCTGTTTATCCGCTTGAAAGAATACACTTTTGGGCAGAGCCAAAAGCTTCAGACGGAGAAAGTAAATTATTAAAGGAAAAATCCATTAAACATCCTTTGTTTGACAATCTTCTGGCTGATTCTTTTGACAGGCAGATTTTCATTACATACTTTGATATTACCAGGCATTGGGAATTAAACGAACACCGGATAAACGGAAGGAGCATTTTGCCGGGAACTACCTACCTTGAAATGGCGAGAGAAGCTGCCAGAGCATATTATGGAAACAGTCCGGTGGAACTGAGGGATCTGGTTTTTGTCTCACCTATGCTGGTAAATGAGGGTGAAATTAAAGAGGTTCAGACAATTGTAATAAATGAGAAGGATTATTTGAGATTTGCTGTTGTAAGCAAGCAGAATTCAGAAGATCCTGATTATCAGGTATGGGCTACGCATTCTGAAGGAAAAATCTTTTTGCTGGAGGATAATGTTAATAAGGTTTTTGATATTTCCCAACTGAAAAATAAGTGCAGGAATGAAGAAAAAACCATTAAGTTAAGCACAATTGAGTCGCCTATTAAACTTGGAAGCACATGGGACAATATTGAAAGGATTTACATTGGCGACAATTCTTTATTGGTAAAGCTTGAAATAGAGCAGTCTATTCCGGAGGCTGCTCTCAAATACAGTCTGCATCCTGCATTAATGGATAACGCAGCCAATGTGATCATGAATGGTATCTGGAATGATGCTATATATCTTCCGCTTTCATATCACAGCATGAAGCTGTATGACAGAATGCCGGGAAAATTCTACAGCTACATCACAAAACTCAACAATTCCAACAACAGTACAGAAACCTTTTCTTTCGACATATGGCTTATGGATGAAAGCGGTAAGGTTTTTGCAGAAGTTAATAATTATACTATTAAATTGGTTCGTGATGCAGAGAAGATTTTTCAGGGTGCTGATAAAAATGCAGCCTCATATTACGACATTAGCTGGGTAGTTGAAGGTCTGGATAAACAGGCAGAAAAGCCCAAATGGAAAACTGCTTTGGTATTCAGGGACGCTGACGGAGTCTCCGATGTAATCATAGCCGGCTTGAAAGGAAGTATTTTAGGTGAAGTCATTGAAGTAACCTTCGGTTCCGGCTATGGAAAAACCAGTCAAAACTCTTACATGATTTCAGGCACGGAGGAAGACTATCTTAAGCTTATGGCTGAACTAAAGACCAGGGATATTGATAAAATTATACATCTATCCACTATAAGCCGTTCTGATACTATGAGTACTCCTGCTTTTGAAAGAAGTTGGGATGATGTGCAAAATAGAGGGATATACAGTTTGTTTTATTTGACAAAAGCACTTGCAGCCAACAAATATAATAATGAAATAAGTATTGATCTGTTATCAAATAATGTTGAACAGGTTACTGATGAGGATTCCTCGATTAATCCTGATAACGCCTCTTTCTTTGGACTTGGAAAAGTTGTTGCCCAGGAGAACCTGAAGCTGAAAGTGAAGTGTATTGATTTTGACGAAGATACTGCTTGGGACAGTATTATAAATGAAGCCATATCAGAATGTAAAGAGCAAAAGGTAGCTTATAGAAAAGGTAAAAGATATATTCCCGAATTTTCAATAGCTGAATTAAATACATCTCAGGAAGAGCTGAATATAAAAAATGAGGGAGTATATGTTATAACCGGCGGAGCAGGTGGTTTAGGCCTTGAAATTGCAAGAAAAATTTCTGAAAAAGGTAATGTAAATATAGCGTTGATCAACCGTTCAAAACTTCCTGACGCTGAACAGTGGGATGACATATTGGAGAAGAACAGCAACGAAAAGCTGTGCAACAAACTCAGAATAATAAGAAGTATCCAGGCATCCGGCTCAAAAGTAGTTTGCTGCAATGCTGATATATCAAATGAGGAAGAAACAAAAGAAGCGCTTAATTCGTTAAGAAAGAGGTTCGGGCACATTAACGGGATTATTCACGCTGCCGGTGTAGCCGGTGATGGATTTTTAGTGATAAAGGATTCAGATACGTTCAGCCGCGTTATGGCACCCAAAATAAATGGAACGCAGATTCTTGACAGGTTAACCAAAGACGATGAATTGGACTTTTTTGTATTATTTTCATCAATGGCATCAGTTACAGGAGGTGTGGGACAAGGTGATTACACTGCTGCCAATACTTATCTGAATTCATTTGCAGACTATAGAAACAAGGCAGATAAACGGACTATCTCAATCAACTGGCCCGGCTGGAAGGAAACGGGCATGGCTGTTGACAAAAATGCGACCGACGATAATTTTCCGTTCAGATCTTTAACAACCTCAAAAGCTTTAAGGATTTTTGAAGATGCATTAAGAAGCGGCAAAACGGTCATATACACCGGAGAGTTAAATATTCCGTTTCTTTCAAGTGTAGCTGACAGCTTACCCATAAAGCTATCGGGTAAAATAAAGACTTCAATAAATAAATATTTGCTTGATAAAAACAAAACAAAGCACGAAGCTGAAGTCAAAAATACAAATACTCAGGCAGTGACAAATGGTGCAGTCAGTAATAACAGCAGCAATAGTCTGGAAAACAAACTGGCACCCATATGGGGTTCTGTCCTTGGAATAAAGGAAATTGATGTGTATGAAAATTTCCACGACATGGGAGGAGATTCCATTCTTGCTACTCAATTACTAAAGGAGATTGATAAGGAGTTTCCCGAAGTGATCAGCATTTCTGACATTTTTACTTATCCTTCAGTAAGCCAGCTCGCCGGGTTTATAAGCGGCAAACTTGGTCATGAAGCTGATAATCCTGATAATACTGATAATCCGGTTAAAGAGGATGTAAAGTTTGAAATGTCTCAAAAAGATATAACTAAAGTTGAATTATTGCCTGTTCAAAGATGCTTTTTTTCCAGAAACTTTAACAAGATGAATCACTGGAATGAATCTGTTCCAATTTATATGAAGGATGGAATAGATGAGAATATACTGAGAAAAGTTATTTTAAAAGTAATGCGGAAACATGATGCTCTCAGATTGGTTTTCAAGTATGAAGACGGAAGCTATGTCCAATATCTGAAAAGCTGTGATGAAATTCATGAAGATTTGTTTGTTTATCATATAACAGCAACTGAAGCTTCCAGGGAAGCAATGCTTGCGGAGCTTAACAAACTGATTTCAAGCATTGATCTTGCTGAAGGTCCGCTTATAAGGTTTGTTTTGTTTAAAACTGACAATGGTGATTATATTTATTGTACTATGCACCATCTTATTATTGATGGATTCTCAATACACATCATTATAAAGGACATAATAACAGGATATTTTCAGGCAATCAGCGGCAACGATAATGATGCTTCAGAAAAAAGTGTTTCAATTGTAACCTGGGCAGATTTTATTAACCAATATGCTATGAGCAAGGAAATAACCCGTGAAATCGAATATTGGGATAAAATTGACAGTACTCCTGTTGACATGCTTCCAAAGGATTTCATCAGTGAGGATCAGAGTCTGGTCAACAATGCCGATGAGCATCTCGTACTGCTTGATGAGACAGAAACAGAAAGGTTCCTCAAGGAGTCGTGCAAGTTATACAGGGTAAATGCTGAAACCATACTGCTTACAGCTCTGGGAATGGCATTGGAAAGATGGGGAGGTGTGGACAGGGTTCATTTGAGACTGTGTGGAAACGGGCGTGATCTGCCATTCAGTACTTTTGATTTATCCGGTACAGTAGGGTGGCTAAGCATTTCCTATCCCTTTGTGCTTGACACGGCGGGTAATCTACCTGTAGAAGACAAGGTGGCAAATGTCTGGAAGGAGCTCTCGGAAATTCCTAATAAGGGAGTTGGATATGATATATTAAGGTTTATTACCAACCCCATAAAATTCCCTGATAAAGAATACTCGGTACAGCCTGAGATATTCTTTAATTACATGGGTGTATATGGAGTGCCTGATGCAGAAGAGGATGATATGATATCTGCTATAAAAACAGTGCCTGAGAAAAGCCCGGATTCCGACAGGGAATATGTGTTTGTTATTGAAGGTTCTATTTGGGAAGGAATGCTGAAGATTAAGGTAGAGTATAATGCCAGGGAATACAAAAAGGAAACTATACTGGCTTTGCTGATGGAATGCAAAAAGGCCTTGGCAGACATTGTTGAGGCAAGGGTAAAAGGAGACAAGCACCAGCTTGGGCAGGGAGGACATTATGAAGCGATATAGTTTCGTTATTCCGGTGTATCAGTGCAGGAAGCTAATTAAAAATACTTTGGAAACTCTTAACAGGCTGGAAGGGTTCCCTCTGGATGCCATTGAAGTCATTGTTGTGGACGATGGTTCAAGCGATGGAACCGGTGAATTTATAAAAGATATGGAAAAGAAGTACGATTTTAAGTATATCTATCTGGAAAGAGTTGTTGAGTCTTCAAGGTCAAGAGCCAGAAATACCGGTATTAATGCTGCAAATGGCGAAATAATAATTTTTTTGGATGGGGATATTCTTCTAAAGCATAACTATCTTGAAGAATTGGATAAGTATTTCAAAATCAATAACGAAATTATAGTAGTCGGAAACCGGATAAATCTAAACGAAGATGTGTCTTTTGAGGAGGTTTCTGTAAACAGTTACTATGAAAATCAGAAATTCAAACTGGACAGTATAAATAAGTTTGAGATAAGACATCTTAGCTATCTGGAATCCTCCTATAATGCAGAATGTCAACTCCACCCGTGGCTGAAGGTCTATACAGGCAATCTGGCTGTACCGAAAAAATATTTGGACGAACTGGGAGGCTTCGATGAAAATTTTAAAGGTTGGGGAGTTGAAGATGTTGAATTGGGATACCGCTTATATATGGCCGGAGCCAAAATCATTATCAGCAACAGGATTGAGACCTTTCATCAAAAGCATGATAAATCAGGGAACCTGAAAATCAGTAAAGATAAATTTCCCGAGGTTGACAGAAATACCGAATACTTTATTAAAAAACATCCCAATGCCTTGCAGCTTCCGGAGAATATAATTATAAAATTTTTCAGGGGACAAATTGTTCCAAAGTTCAGTGCTTTGACTGGAATTAGAAAAAAGGTAATTATCAAGTATAACAACACTGATAACCTGGAGGAGGTTAAAGCCAAAATACTGATGCTCTCACAGAATAAGTCATTGAAAATAGTTGTTCAGGACTATGTCGAGAACACAGATCTCGATATATGGATCCAGCTATTGGGAAAGCAAAGATCAACGCCTATGTATTTTCCTGCATCCAAGCAGCTGGAGGTTATGAATAGTTTGGGTGCAATGGGTACTTTGACAATAAGACTGATTTTTGCAAGAATGAATTTTATGAGTATTGTATTGTATCTATATGAGAATATATTCAGAAGTCATAAAAAAAAGTTTCTGTCGGGCAGTAGTATGTTTAACTTAAAAAAATAAAGCAAAGTAATCTAAAAATACAGGTAAGTAAATATATAAATGAAACAAGCAGCACATACCTCAATTGTTCTGAATCTACAGTCAGTCAGCCGGCGGACATGTTCCCATGAACGGGGCATGTGGAATCCATAATCCTGTTGCAAAGGAAAAACAGTTGAATTATGGGATATAAGTAATAGAAATCCACTAGAATTGAGGACATGAGAGTGAAAACTTTCACGTCCTTTTTTAATAGAAAAATATATGGGGTTACTCATTTTACATAGATGTCGGAGAACTAATTTATGAAAAAGATTATAGTATTACCACCTAAACCGCCAGAATCAAAAAAGCTCAAAGTTGCAGCGTATTGTCGAGTCAGTACATTGAGTCCGACTCAGAGGCGTAGCCTTGATTGGCAAATCAAATCATATACAAAGATGATATCAGAGCATTCGGATTGGATTTTTGCCGGTATATTTTATGATGCAGGAAAAAGCGGATTAAGGAGGAAGGGAAGAACCGGACTGGACAAAATGTTAAAGAAAGCTGCAAAAGGGAAAATTGATTATATCATAACAAAATCCATCAGCAGAGTATCTAGAGATACAGTAGAAGTTTTAAAAATAGTGAGATATTTGCGTGAAAGGAGTATAAATATGTATTTTGAAAATGAAAGTTTAGATTCTATCAGACTAGATAAGGAA
This sequence comes from Bacillota bacterium, assembly GCA_023386445.1. GTDB lineage: Bacteria > Bacillota > Clostridia > Acetivibrionales > DSM-1351 > Ruminiclostridium. Next base: position 16,815 of record JAEWJR010000012.1, read on the forward strand.
TTTGAAATTACTCTTAGGAGCATGCTTGCACAGGACGAAAGCAGAAATACCAGCGAAAACATTCAGTGGGGATTTCAACGCAAATTTGAAAAAGGTGATATTTTCACGAAGTATAAGAATTTTATGGGATACAACTGTATTGATGGTGAAATTGCCATTGTTCCGGAGCAGGCTGAGGTTGTCAGAAAGATATTTGAATTGTATTTACAGGGCTTATCTTTTGGGCAGATAAAAGCTTATCTGGAGTCAATGGGAATTAAGACTATTACGGGTAACGATCATTGGGACACGACAACCATTCAGAAAATGCTTAAGAATGAGAAATATAAGGGCGATGCCATGTTGCAAAAGACTTATACGGAAGATTTTATGACGGGTAAGAAGGCAAGGAATGTAGGACAGCGTAATCAATACTATGTAAGAAATAGTCATCCGGCTATAGTGTCTGAGAAAGTATTTGATAAGGTGCAGGAAGAAATGGCTAGACGAGCAACGTTAGTTCATAAAGAAGATGGTACGGTAGAACACAGCATGAGTAAATATAATGGAAAATATCTCTTAGGAAATTTGCTTGTATGTGGAGATTGCGGTGCCTCTTTTAGGCGAAGAATGGAACGAGGCAAGGTGGTTTGGAGATGCGCTACTAGAATAGAAAAAGGAAAAGAGGCATGTTCCAATTCTCCTACATTGAATGAGGAGTGGATCAAGAAAGTTTTAGGAGGAATGGTTTGTAGGAATGGTATTTACGATGAGAGGATGATTAAAAATAGCGTTGATAAGATTTCTATATTTAATGATCATTTAGAAATATGCTGTAGGAATAACAAAATCAACATTAAATTGACTATAAAATAAATTGAGGGATTTGCACGTTCTTTCAGCTTTTGTTTGTCGTCAAACTTACAATAATCGATTTGTACAAATCATTCTCCTATTTTTCTCCTTCTGTCCAACATGTATATAGTCCTACAGTCCTCAAAGCATGTGATATGAGTTTTGCCTTGTATTTTTCTATATTTTGAAATATACTATATTGGAGTAAAAATATTTGGGGGGTGTAATATTATGGATTATTTAACCGTCAAGGAAGCAGGAGAACGTTGGAATGTTACTGGTAGAATGGTAACTATATATTGCACCACTGGTAAAATAAAAGATGCAGTTAAAAAGGGGAACCTGTGGCTAATTCCCATTGATGCCGAAAAGCCAGTAGATGGTCGAACAACTCAAGGCAAGAAGGGGAGGATTAAGAGTGAATAAAAAATCAATGTCCGAACAGGATATAAGAACTAAATACATAACTCCTGCAATCGTTAAGTCTGGTTGGGATATAGATCTGCAAATTAGAGAAGAAGTGTCGTTCACAAATGGTAAAATCATAGTTCGTAAAAAAACTGTAAAGCGTGGCGAATGCAAAAGAGCTGATTATATACTATATTTGAAACCCAATATGCCTTTAGCTATTGTTGAGGCAAAAGATAATAATCATTCTATTAGCGATGGTATGGAACAGGCTTTGAATTATGCGCAGATACTTGATATTCCGTTTGTGTTTACCTCAAATGGTGACGGGTTTATGTTTTACGATAAAACTGTAAGTAATGGAGAGCTTCAAAGCGAGTTAACTATTGATGATTTTCCCTCACCAGATGAACTATGGAATAAATATAAAAGATACAAAAACATAACACCAGATAATGAAATCATTGTCGCACAGGATTACTACTATAATCCAAACAATAACAGGAAACCTCGTTACTATCAGTGTAATGCCGTAAACCGTACTATTGAAGCCATTGCACAAGGTCAAAATCGTATTTTGCTTATTATGGCAACAGGAACAGGTAAAACATATACAGCTTTTCAGATAGCGTATAGGCTTTGGAAATCAAGAGCTAAGAAAAGAATACTTTTTTTGGCAGATAGAAACATCTTAGTTGATGACCCTATGAGAAAAGATTTTAAGTTTTTTAATTCTGATATTAACAATAAAAAAATGATAAAAATTAAAAATAAAGAAGCTCAAAAAGCTTATGAAATGTATTTTGCTATTTATCAAGGAGTTACTGGGAACGAAGGATTTCAAGACACGTTTAGGGAGTTTTCACAAGACTTCTTTGATTTAATAATTGTTGATGAGTGCCATAGAGGAAGCGCAAAAGACGATTCGGCATGGCGCGAAATTTTAACTTATTTTAGTAATGCTACACAAATAGGTATGACAGCAACACCTAAAGAAACAAAACACGTTTCTAATATAGATTATTTTGGCGAGCCTATTTATACATACACTTTGAAACAGGGCATTGAAGATGGCTTCCTTGCTCCTTATAAAGTTGTTAGAGTAGGAATTGATAAAGATTTGGAGGGTTATCGCCCCACAAAAGGTAAACATGATAAATACGGAAATGAGATAGAAGACAGAGAGTATAACATAAAAGATTATGATAAAAATTTGGTTATTGAAAAAAGAACAGAGCTTGTCGCAAAGCGAGTTTCAGATTTTCTCAAGAAAAACAATACAAGATTTGCTAAAACAATATTTTTCTGTGTAGACATTAATCATGCACAACGTATGGCACAAGCATTGAGAAATGAAAATGCAGACTTAGTAAACCAAAACCATAAATATGTAATGCAGATGACAGGTGATAATGATGAAGGCAAAAATGAACTTGAAAGTTTTATTGACCCCGCCGAAACCTATCCTGTGTTGGTTACCACCAGCAAGTTGTTAACAACAGGTGTAGATGCTGAAACCTGTAAGTTTATTATATTGGATAGTAATATCAACAGCATGACTGAGTTTAAGCAAATTATTGGACGTGGTACACGAATTAATGAAGAATACGGTAAACAGTATTTTACAATTATTGATTTTAGAGAAGTAACAAAACTCTTTGCAGATAAAGATTTCGATGGTGAACCAGTGAAAATAAAAGAAACGGATGGCGAAATTGAACTAGAAGAAAACGAAGAAATTCATGATACAGAAGAAACAACTGAAACAGAAATTGGAGAGGAAACACAAGTCTCTGCCAATGTTGATTTGGATGATGATGAAGAAAAGCCAAAACATATTAAATATTATGTAAATGATGTACCGGTATCTGTTGTTAATGAGCGCGTTTTATATTATGGAGATGACGGAAAGCTAATCACAGAAAGTCTTGTGGACTATACAAAGAAAAATATCCGAAATGAATTTTCTACTTTAGATGAGTTTCTTCAAAAATGGAATAGTGCTGAAAAGAAAACAGCAATTATCAGAGAATTAGAAGAAAAAGGAATCTTTATTGATGAATTACAAGACGAAGTATCAAAAGATTTAGACCCTTTTGATTTAATTTGTCATATTGCATTTGATATGCCACCCTTAACACGAAAAGAGCGTGCCAACAACGTCAAAAAGCGAGGTTACTTTGGTAAATACAACAAGGTTGCAAAAGAAGTATTAGAAACTTTGCTTGAAAAGTATGCAGTTGAAGGATTGGATAACTTAGAGAGCATTGAAGTACTAAAAGTGCCTGATGTTGCACGCTTTGGAACACCACTTGAAATTATTAAGTGCTTTGGAAATAAGAAAAAATTTATGGAAGCTATTGCAGAGTTAGAACAAGAGCTGTATGTAGCATAAGGAGATAAAACAATGAGCATATCAGCTACAATTAAATCAGTTCAAGATATAATGCGTCAAGACGCGGGTGTTGACGGTGATGCACAAAGAATATCACAGCTTGTATGGATGCTGTTTTTAAAGGTATTTGATTCTAAGGAAAAAGAATGGGATCTAATGAATGAAAAGGGCAATTATACATATATCATTCCTGACGGTTTACGTTGGTCTGATTGGGCAGAAAATGACGAGGGTATCACAGGTGACGAGCTTTTAGATTTTGTGAATAATACTCTATTTAAAACATTTAAAGAGTGGCAATTAAATGAAAAAAGCGACCATAAATGCTTTTTAGTAAAAGGAATTTTTGAGGACAGCTACAATTATATGAAGTCAGGCACTTTGATGAGAAGCGTTATCAATAAACTGAATGAAATTGATTTTAATAGTAGTACAGACCGACACCTATTTAATGATTTGTATGAAAATATTTTAAAAGACTTACAAAGTGCGGGAAACTCGGGCGAATACTATACTCCACGAACTGTTACGCAGTTTATGGTGGATATGATTAACCCCAAATTGGGCGAAAAAGTCTTAGATTTTGCTTGTGGTACAGGGGGATTTCTTGTCTGCACTTTAGAGTATTTACGCAAACAGGTAAACAATATAGAAGATGAGTCAAAACTTCAATCTTCTATTCTTGGTGTAGAAAAAAAGCCACTTCCTCACATGTTATGTGCTACAAACCTTATTTTACATAATATAGATAACCCTCAAATTAAACACGACAACTCTTTGGGTTACCCAGTAAAAGAGATAAAAAATAAAGACAAAGTAGACATTATACTAACCAATCCACCTTTTGGGGGAATTGAGGAAGACAGCGTGCAAGGTAACTTCCCAACTGCATTTCAAACGAAAGAAACAGCAGATTTATTTTTAGTTTTACTTATGTACAAGCTTAACCAAACAGGGAGAGCAGCCATTGTTTTACCTGATGGTTTTCTTTTTGGTGAAGGGGTAAAAACTGGAATTAAAGAAAAATTATTAAATGAATTTAACTTGCATACTATTGTACGACTTCCCAACGGTGTTTTTGCTCCATATACAAGCATTAACACAAATCTATTGTTTTTAGAGCGCGGTAAAACGCAAGAAATTTGGTTTTTTGAACATCAATTGCCACAAGGATATAAAAATTATACAAAGACAAAACCAATCAAAATTGATGAGTTTGACTTAGAAAAGCAGTGGTGGAAAGATAGAAAAAAAACGGAATATGCTTGGAAAGTTTCTATTGAGGAAATAAAGGCTAGAAATTATAATTTAGATATTAAAAATCCTATTAAAGAAAATGATGACAATCAATACACTACTTTAGAATTATTAGATAAGTTTAAAAAATCATATAATAAAGTTTCAGATGTTATAGCTTTGATAGAAAAGGAGCTTAACTAAAATGGAAAAGGTAAAAATAAGTGATTTTTTAATAAGAAAAAAAGATATCATTGAAATAACAGACAATATAAAATACAAACGGTTGACAATTAGAGGAAAAAATCAAGGTGTATGTTTACGTGATGAAGAAGATGGAGTTAATATTGGAACTAAAAAACAATTCATAGCGAGGGGTGGACAATTTATTTTGTCGAAGATAGATGCTATGAATGGGGCATTTGGTATTGTTCCAAAAGAAATTGATGAGGCAATAATTACTGGGAACTTTTGGGTATTTGATATGGATACTCGAAAAGTAAATATTGAATGGTTTAATTTATTTGTTTCTCTTCCAAGTTTTATTAAAATATGTGATGGACTCAGCTCAGGTACAACACACAGAAAATATTTGGACGAAAAGAAATTTTCAAACTTCAAAATGTTTTTGCCAAGCATAGATGAACAAAAAAATATACTAACAAATTTTCGCAATATTAAAAATTCAACAGATATAATGATCGAAGGACTTGACACTCAATTTTCATATATTTTTTGTCTCCGTCAATCAATTTTGCAACAAGCAGTTGAGGGGAAGTTAACTAAGCAAAATCCAGATGATGAGCCTGCAAACATACTTTTGGAGAAAATCAAAGTAGAAAAAGGAAAATTGATTGCAGAAAATAAAATAAAAAGGCTAAAGGAGTTACGACCAATTACAGAAGAAGAAAAACCTTTTGAACTTCCACAGGGATGGGCGTGGTGTAGGTTAACAGATATTGGAGAACTAAATAGAGGTAAATCCAAACATAGGCCTCGCAATGACAGTATCTTGTATGACAATGGTATATATCCGGTAGTACAAACGGGCAATGTAGCTCAATGTAATGGGGAAATTACCACGTATAATAATTTATATAATGATTTGGGATTGTCACAGAGTAAATTATGGAGAAAGGGAACACTATGTATTACAATTGCGGCTAACATTGCAGACACTGGTATTCTTACATTCGATGCTTGCTTTCCCGACAGTGTGGTTGGATTTATACCTCATTTAGATGATCTTGAAGTAAAATATTTTAAGTGGTTTATTGATGTTTCTAAAAACCAGATAGAACGGTATGCACCAGCTACTGCACAAAAGAATATTAATTTGGAAATATTAAATAATATTTTAATCCCCCTCCCCCCACTGGCTGAACAGCGACGAATTGTGGAAAAGGTTGAAAACCTTATAGCTCTTTGTGATAAAATGGAAAAAGAAGTGCTATCGGCTAAAAAATATGCTTCTCAGCTTATAGATGCTGTGCTACAAGAAGCGTTTAGTACTCAAGAGAAAGAAGTAAAACAGGATAACGTTATTGAATTTGTGTTACCGCGACCACAAAAGGAAAAGCATCAGTGGTCTGCTGCCGCTCGTGGTAGTATGAAAGAAGGCACATGGATTGACATCATAAACAAGGCGAATGAGCTTTTTGAGGAAGAATGATGGATTGGAGAAGACGAAAGCAAATTCAAAATCTTGCAAATGGAATTTTACAGCGAAATACCTTACATCAACCACCTATTTTACTGATAGTTGGCATCATGGCAGAACGTAGTATAAAATTTGCGGAAATCTTCGCAGACGATGAAGAGTTTTGTGGTGTATATCTTGTTGATGATGATAAAAAGGCAATTATCATAAATTCTAATATGTATGAACCACGAAAAAACTTTACCATTGTGCACGAATTGGGGCATCATTATTTAAATCACAAATTAGATGATGGTGTTATTGCCTGTGATAACAATGCGGTGTTTGGCAAAAAGAAACCTGAAAGAGAAAAAGAAGCGGACTACTTTGCGAGTTGTTTCTTGATGCCGGAAAGCCTGATGAAAACTAAGGCTTTTGAGTTTAAGAGAAGCTATGCAGATAATAAACAGTTCACCTTACTTAAAGAGACAGAAATGCAGGTCTATAATGAGGCACTAAACGAGTTTTTAAGAAAGTTTTTTCGAGTTTCTAAAGAGGCTATGGGATACAGACTAGAAGAAATAGAACTTGTTCGAAATACTAAGGTTTGAAAAGTATGATAGTGTCTAGAGGCTGTAAGTGAAATATAACAAATAAGGTGGTAGGAGTTATGTTACAGATAATTTCAGGTAAATTTTTTGATAGTGAAAATAGGTTTCATAATGACTGTAAGGGCATTTTATACTCTAATGGGTGTATTAGCGGGATAAATGAATTTGAATATATTAAGATGGAATCTGTTGAAGCATACAATAATGTTTCGTCTTATGTAGTGTCATACGATAATCAGTTAGAAGTAATTCCTGCAAGCATGCAATTTGTTAAAGTGGGGGACGATGAAATTATGCGACAGCTAAAAAACATTCTCTCATTTGCTTTAAACTGTGTCTTTGATGAGGATAAAGCTGTTGTTGAAAAAATATGTAAGATCAAAGGAAATGGAAGTGGACGTAGAGCCGTACCATCGGATTTTATAAAAGATACTTTAGATTTAAAGAGAAGCCTTACTGCTGAGGTTATGGAGGAAAGCAAGAGGTTTTTCAAACAAATGATAGGGTTAAAAAGAGAGGACTACATAAATGTGCTAAATTGTTTGATAGCATACAATGCATCAATCAGATTATTAAATGAGGATATAAACTTAGCATATTCTATGTTAGTTTACTGCTTAGAGTCTTTATCACAAAGATACGATGTTTATGAGCCAATTTGGGATGATTATGATCAAAACAAAAAAGGTGCATTAGAAAAAGTTTTTAGTCGGTTATCAGAGATTGAAAGTGCAGAAATTAAAAATATTCTTATCAAAGATGAGCACTTCAAACTGGCACAACGGTTTAGAAAGTTCATTGTAAGATTTCTTGATGATGCTTATTATCAGAGAAAAGATGAAAGACACATTATTCATAAGGACGATGTTGAAATTGCATTGAACAATGCATATATAACGCGCTCTAAGTACGCCCACATGCTTAAGCCGATTATGAAACAGTTGACGATGGAAGATTTCTCTAAGGCAGGAGATACCTTTGGGTTTGGTCATGATGTATTCTTTACATATAGTGGTTTATTAAGAACTGTTAGAACTGTTGTTATAAACTTTGTCTTTTCATTAGAGACAATTAAAACAGAAAAATTTAACTGGAATAACGATTTGCCGGGAGGATTTGAAATCCAAGCTGCACCATATTTTTGGATATGGAAAAAGGACAGGCAAGCGGGAGATGGAGCAGAAGCACGTTTGGAAGGCTTTGTTGAATGCCTGATTTACTATAGGGATCATATTCCGCAGATGGATGATATAATTACCATGTATTTTGAACATCTGTCAGAGATGAAAGAAAAAAATAGACACGCTGCTTTTGCGTTATGTTATTTATATAGCAGAAAGATTGGGAACATTGAAGAAGATAAAAAAGCAATTTATGAGCAGTTTATAAAAAAACACGAGAGTCTTCTAAATGAGTGCTGTATACATAATCTTTTGTTGACGGTAATGCAAGTATCATTACCAAATGGCATCACATGGGAAACCGAAGAATGCGAAAAAATCATATCGGAATATAACAAAAAGAAGTATAAGGCAAACCAAATCAAACTGCCGCATGAAATAGAGACAATGATATATTTAATACTGGCGAACAGTTGCAAAGAAGATGCAAACAATAGACAAAAAGAATGGATATTAAAGGCATATTACAACTCGAATAATAGTACCGACATTCAACTTAAAATTGCAGAAACTATAGATAGTAGTAATGATTTTGATATTTCCTATATTTGGGACAGAATATATAATCGCTTTGAAAAGAAGGAGTGATTAAGAATATCAGATTATGATATTACTTTAACAACAATAAGCCCTGACGCTAAGGGGATACTAGGCTTAACGGGCATCTTTTTTATCTACTCAAGGCACGTTGAGTGCGTGATAATGATGACGTATTGTGGCTGAAAGGATAAAATACGAAAACCGGATGGACTGCTTAAAAGCAATTCATCCGGTTTTTTTATTTAAACTATCTACTTTAGAGGGATCATATCATGGTCCTGATGCCTTTGAGTTTTCCTGCATGAAATTCGCGTTTTGGAGGTCATATCCCTCCAACGGCCCTTTGTCATCCATGAAAACGGCCAAAAAAACAGGTCAAAAATGCACTTTCCCGCCTCAATTTTTGCTCATTTTTTGCTCCAAAACCACTATATGTCGTGGTCAAACCGGCCTATTTATAGTAGCAACAAAATAAGCAGGTTGCGATCCTATTTTTTTCTCCTATTGACATATACAGTTAGACGATATATAATTTAAATAGTCAGTATGAATGTATATCGTGTAACTGACTATTGGAGGTGCGAGAATGAACCTTAACAAGTTGCTGCCATTAACGGAAACGACGTTTTATATTATGTTGTCTCTTATCGAGCCGTCGCACGGCTATGTAATCATGCAAAACGTGGAGCGGCTAAGCGACAATAAAGTAAGGGTTGCAGCCGGAACACTTTATGGAGCTATCGAAAATCTATTAAAGCAAAAACTAATCCATGAAGTGAAGAGCGAAGACAAACGCCGGAAAGTTTATACCCTAACCCCGGAGGGTAAAGCGGTATTGAGGCTTGAAATTGAGCGGCTAAAACACTTGATAGCCATCTCAGAAAACTTAGTGCAGGAAGGAAAATGACAATGAAAAAGTTCAAAATTATTGCGGACTTTGAAAAAGAGGAACAGTTTTTAAACGATATGGCCCAAAAGGGGTATCGCCTTGAAAAATACAATTCACTCGGCGTATATACCTTTAGACGCGCGGAACCACAAGATTTACATTACAGGATAGATTATCGCAAATTCTCTAACAAGGCACAATTCGAGGAATATTGTACGCTGTTTGAAGACTCTGACTGGGAGCATGTTTACGGTACTCGCTACTCTGGTTCACAATACTTTCTGCCTATCCCGGATAAAGCGCAGACAGACGATATATTCTCCGATAACGAATCAAAAGCGGGGAGGTATAAAAGGTTTTCGGCGCAATGCTTCTCCTCATTGATGTTGATGATTGTGTGGCTTATCATATTAAAGCCGGATAGCTGGTCGCTTTTAGACGTAAGAAGCTGGTATTTTGCCGACGGGATTTGGGATATGACCGGATCAATTTTCTGGAAAGCATTTTTGTTTGAAACTCCGTTTGTGATTTTAAGGGTTGCCCCTTTGGTAATCTTTGCTCTTATGGCTGCTGTATACGGATACTGGGCAATAAAAGCGAGGGATTTATGTAAAGATAAATCAAAGTAAAATATGTGCCGGGAAATGGATGCTATGTCACAGGTATCAAGGCTCCGCCTGGTAAAAGACTTGAGACGGTTTAACTACAACATAAGTGGTTTTTGAGCAAAAAATGAGCGAAAATTGAGACAAAAAAGTGCATTTTTGACCCGTTTTTTGGCCATTTTCATAGATGACATTGAGCTTTTTATAAATGTGTGGGTGTTGAACCTATGTTTTGATGCATAATTGTTGACTTATATTTCTCAACTGGCATATAATCTATATGCCAGTGAATTTAAAACGAAAAATTATGAGGTGATTAGATAAAATGATTATATAATCTTATTCAATTTTTAGGATTTACAGTAGTATAGTTAAGTTCGGACATATTTCTACTGCTGGGATATGTTATTTGAGATAGCTTAAACTACTATAAGTTTTGGATAAGATTATGTTTGTATCATATTTAGCTTATATTGAGTACGACTAACTGTTTTTATTTTAAAATAGTTGTTTTTACTCTAATTCAACATAATGATACTGATAGCCTTTCCAAAACTTTATAGTTAGGGAAGGTTTTTGTTTTATTTAAATTATAAAAGGTGGTAGCAATATGAATATAAAGATAAATGAATTCAATCTTCCAATGAAGAAATCAGAACCATATGGAATTACTTTAGGCTCTGATGGATTTATATGGTTTACTGAAAATGGCGGTAATAAGATAGGAAAAATTTCAACAACAGGTGCGATTACTGAATATCCGGTTCCAACTCCAGATGCAGGGATTTCTTGCATAACCAAAGGAAATGATCGTGCCTTGTGGTTCACAGAATATAAGGCAAACAAGATAGGAAAAATCACAATAGAAGGTGAGGTTACAGAATATAATATCCCTACCGCGAATGCGGGGCCGTATGGAATAACTATAGATGCTGACGGCGCAGCATGGTTCACAGAGCTTGCCTGCAATAAAATTGGGAGAATTACTGCTAGTGGAGAGATTTATGAATATGATCTACCCACGCCAGGTTCGTTTCCTTCAATGATAATAACGGGACCAGATGAAGCACTTTGGTTCACCGAGAATCAAAGCAACCGGATAGGTAGAATTACTATAGCCGGGGCTATAACTGAGTTTAATATTCCTACTCCAGCTTCGGGTCCAGTTGGAATTTGTAGTGGAACTGATGGGTGTGTATGGTTTGTAGAAATAATAGGAAACAAAATAGGTAGAATCACTACATCAGGTGAATTCTTTGAATACCCTGTGCCTACGGAAAATGCAAGACCACACACGATAGTATCAGGTAAAGAAGGAGATGTTTGGTTCACGGAGTGGGGAAGCAATAAGATTGGCAGAATTACATCATACGGAGAGATAATGGAGTATAAAATCCCCACAATAGGGGCGGAACCTCATGGCCTTGTATTTGGCCCAGACAGAGCAATATGGTTTGCTGAAGAGTTTGATAAAATAGGTCAGTTAATTTACGAATAGGCTATCTGAATTCACATTTTTATAATTTGTTTTAGATTGTTAGAAGGGAGTGAATATACTATGACTGGACCAGATAAGAAGAAGCTTTATCCTAATGAAAATATAAAGACGGTTTGCTATATAAGCAATTTACCTAAAAGACCCAACGTTGAGATTGGAGAATATACTTATTATAGCGATAATAAAAATTCTCCGGAGAAATTCTATGATAGCATAGAGCACCATTATGAATTCCTGGGTGATAAACTCATAATAGGCAAGTTCTGCGCAATTGCGGAGGGTGTTAAGCTTATCATGAATGGCGCGAACCACAGAATGGATGGGACTACAACATATCCGTTTAATATCTTTGGATGCGGCTGGGAAAAGGTCACTCCTATCATTGAGCAACTTCCATTTAAAGGGGATACAGTGATCGGAAATGATGTTTGGATAGGTCAAAATGTTACTATCATGCCGGGTGTTAAAGTTGGTGATGGAGCTATTATTGCTGCTGTTTGCCTATAAAGCAGTAGAAGTATATAAAGTTTAATCTGATTATGTCACAATAAATTAGATAAATTATTTATGGTGAATTTAGGAAATTCTTGTTGAATTATCGTACAGTAAGTCATACAATAAGTTATAAATAAAATAATGTTATCATAGGGGTATTAAATGATAGGTGAGTAATAAGAAACAAGGTAATGTTATAGCAATAATGGGAAGTTGTATTATTTACAATTTGCAAAAGTAGATTTATATGCATTGTTGAAATAATTTATCATACGATACGATGAACCGTATCATAAATAGAGGAGCGTTTTTATCTATAAAGAGAGTAATACAAGGAGGGGAGGAGTATGCATATCACAATAGAACCATATAAATACTTAAAAGAAGGATTTAATATAGAAGATTGGAATCAAGTGAGAGCTTCGTTAGAAGAGTTAGAAGCAGAGAACATCAATTCAATGGAGCAGTTAGAACACTTTATTGCGCATTATAATGAGTTATTAGATGAGATACACAATAAAGACACTCAAAACTATGTTAAGTTAAGCCTAGATACTGGTAATAAGGAGCTGAATAGAAAACAAAGTGAATATTTTGAAATGATAATTACCAACTCTAAGCCTTATTCTTTTAACATAGAGAAAAAGATTTATGAAAGCAATTATTTATCGAAGTTAAGTGAGAGATATGATAATTATAGAAAAATTATAGAACGAAATATTAAATGTTATAGTGATACTAATCTAGCTTTATTTGAAGAAGAGCAATCATTATGCCTCAAATACAGAAAAGCCATATCCAATATAGCTTTATGTTATGAAGATGAAGAAAAGACAATCAGTCAGATGCAAAAAATATTAAAGGAAGCAAGCAGTGATAAGAGAGAAAGAATATGGAAACAGATAATGTCATCTTGGATAGACAATAAAGAACTATTAGATAATACTTTTAGCCAAATTCTGAGTATAAGAAATCAAATTTCAAAAAATTCAGGTTATACAGACTATACAGAGTATATGAGTAAAATCAGAAATAGGTTTGAATATGGAGTAGATGATCTTAAGTTATTACATAACTCAGTAGAGGAAATAGTAGTACCAGCATTAAGGAAGATTAACGGAATTAGGAAAACTAAATTAAGTGTTAAGTCTCTTTTTCCGTGGGATGCAGATAACAACATAGACAGTAATTTATTAATTCCTTTTCGAACGATTGATGATCTTATTAGTAAAACGTATAAAGTTTTAGAAAAAATCAATCCTAGGTTTGCAGTAGCTTTTAAGAAGATGGTAGACACAGGAAATATAGATTTGGGCGTAAGAAAAGGAAAAACACCTGGTGGATTCTGCTTTCCTATAGATAGGTCAGGAATGTGCTTTATATGTATGAATGTTACAGGAAGCTCTGTTGAGGCTAACATACTAGTTCATGAAGCAGGTCACGGGATTCATTCGCTTGCTCATTCAGATGAAATTGTTAGGGAATATAGAATGTTTGATGGACCGGGAGAGTTGGCAGAGTTTCCACCTAAGACAATGGAATTGCTAGCTATGGATTATTATGACGAATACTATGATAGCATAGAGAATATTAAACAAGCCAGAAAAGAGAGGTTAATAGATATATTGGTTTCTTTGCGTAGATATATAGTGATAGATTCCCTTGAACAATGGCTTTATTCAAACCCCGAACATACTGTACAGGAACGATCTAAGTTTGTGAGTTCATTGGAAGATCGATTTAATATTGGTATAGATTGGACAGGTTTAGATGAGGAGAAGAGTGTGTGGTGGTATAAAGAGCAGTTAATGATTATACAGCCTCTATATGTTATATCATATGCTATTGCTCAACTAGGCGCACTTGACGTATATCGAAACTACAGACAGAATAGAGAAAAAACCATTGCCTCCTTTGAAGCTTCATTAAAGCTAGGTTTTTCTAGGTCAATTGGTGAAATATATGAAGCTGCAGGCGGGAAGCTAGACTTTTCCAAGGAGTACATAAGAAAATTGGTAGATTTTATACTGGAAGAGATAGAAATTCTAGAATGAACGTTTGCATTATTGAGGTTAGGGCCAGAATAAAGCGGATTATTGTATCCGTTTTAGCGAAAAATAGTATCCCGCCAAGGCTCCACCAGGTCCAAGCGGCAGCTTTTTTGACTGTTCAAGGCACGTGGAGGTTGTAGTCCTGTTGCAGAACGAAAAACGCAATAGCAATAGTTTGCGGTCATTAATAAAATGGGTTAAAATTTAGACGTGAAAGGATGACTTTTACGTCTTTTCTTATAGAAAATACGCATGTAGAGAGTATAGTTCTGATGACGAATTGTGGTCGAGACAAAAAATAAGGGGGCTGCCACGAGATGATGTGGTTTTTAAGAATGAGCAAAAATCGAGGGCAAAAAGTGCGTTTTTCGGATTGATTTTTCATGTGTATCAATCTTTATTTGCCTTAGTACAAAAAATGCAGTACGCATGTAAGAGGTCATTGCCCCTTGTGACAGGCGGGGGCTGAATCCATTCCCTACCTTATACTGTCTGTTTTTGATATCGATTTTATGTGATGACCATTATCTTTAAACAGCAACGCAATAACAAGCCCTGCCAGCACTAGGACCCCGCCAATTATATGGTAAACCGTGAATGTTTCATTCAGGACTATTACGGCAAATACAGCGGTAAGTATCGGTTGAAGCAATGTAAGTATTGATACTGTGGAGGAATCAACATAACCGAGGGCATAATTGATTGAAAAGTATCCCCCAACCTGTGTGATCAGGCCCAGGCATAACAAATAGGCCCAGGATGGAAGGGAGAAACCATATAACGCGCTTCTCGTAACAATGCAGCAAATCAATAATGTAATGGTACACCCCAAGAAAGTGAAAAAGACGACTTGAATCGTGCTGTTTTTCTGCCTGACTTCTTTTACCGATAAAACATATAGAGCTAGAAATATACTTGCAATAATGGAAAACACAAAACCGGTATCGATTTTCATATAGATGATATTATTGATTCCGATAATTATAGCAACCCCAAGAATCGCAATAATATTGCCAGCCCAATGGAAACGGTTCAACTTCTCCTTGAACAGTATCATTGCCCCTATTCCGACCCATACCGAGGAAAGATTGACAATCAATGTAGGAAATGTCGTATTGGATACGATTACAGCAGTATTCCAGAATACCAGTTCAAATGCGAAAAAAATGCCTCCCAGTACTGAAAGGCAGATTCCTATCAAATTCATATCCTTACTTTTTACCCGGATATAAAAGGGCAAAATGAAAAGCGTTGCAAAAAACACCCTATAAAATGAAACAGATATGCCATTAACCTGAGCTTTCTTTACGAAAAACGCCGATATGGATATGCATGCGATTCCAAAGAACAACAATATCCAAGGTAGCTTTTTTAGTTTTCCTTCATTCATTATTTTACCAACCATTTTCCTTTTATTATATAATGATACTGTAACAAATCCAAAATTCTATAATTACGAAACCCAATAATATAGTCGTCGGACTTGATAATAATCGAGTTGAGGCTATTTTAACCTTGCTCTATTATTACCCTTTAAATTAATACAATAAACTATAATGCTCCCCTTTGTCAAGACACAGAAATCGAGATTTTATTTTCTCAACTTTTGTGTCTAATTCTATGGGAGCATTAACCGCTATCATTTGAGAAATATGACCTTGCCGCCAAGGCCCCACCAGGCTCAAACGGCATCTTTTTTGACCGTTCAAGGCACGTTGAAACGATAATTCTGATAACGAATAGTGGTTCGAAGGGCAAATAAGACGGTTTGAACACTGTATGTAGTGGTTTTGGAGCAAAAAAAGGGCAAAAATTGAGGCGAGAAAATGTAGATTTTGACCCGTTTTTTTGGCCGTTTTCATAGATGACAAAGGGCCGTTGGAGGGATATGACCTCCAAAACGCGAATTTCATACAGGAAAACTCAAAGGCATCAGGACCGCAAATCTTGATGCCTATGTTTTTATATAGAGATAAAAAATAAAGTGTCTTTCTGGTGTCGAGCAAAAAAAATCGTTGATGGCGAGTTGTAGGGTGTCATGACTGCAGGACTTAATAAACTTAGTTAAAATGGGGTCTTTATTGCATGGCTCATCATGAACCATACCATAGTTCACCGAATAGTCAGATCTTCCCCTTGGTAGGAAGGTATTTTTTTTGAAAGAGTATAAATAATCATTTGACTTTTGGAAAGTTTTGTGCTATGTTTTAATGATTTTTAAATGTTTTACGCAGGAGGTGTAAAAAGTGAAGCTTGACCAGTTTATGAGGATTGCCATAGAAGAGGCAAAAATAAGCTTACGAGAAGGAAATAACGGATTTGGCTCAGTAATAATTAAGGACGGCAATATAATAGTCTCATTGCATGATAAAGAAGATACTGAAAATGACCCTACATCACATGCTGAGATGAATGCAATCAGAGAAGCAAGCAAAATAATAGGGAAAAAGCTTTCGGGGTGCATTCTTGTATCTACCCATGAGCCATGTCCTATGTGTGCTTCCGCGATAGTATGGGCAGGTATAACAGATGTTGCCTATGGATATTCAATTGACGAAGCTGTATTGCAAGGTAGAAAACGAATAGAGCTTTCATGTAAAGACATTTTCAATAAAGCAGAAACTAAAATTAGTACATATGAAGGAATACTAAATGATGAATGCTCTGTTTTATATCGCAAGGATGTTAGGAGAGAAGTTGAGAGATTAAGAAATGCTGATGACAAAATATTATCAGAGCTAAATGAGGATTCGGTATGTCGTAGGCTTAATTGGTTTAGTGAAAATAAAAGTGCCTTTGATTTCATTACTGAAGATATTCTTAGTTCCGGGCATCGTTTATTACTTAAACGGTTTGGCATTACTCAGGAGGAAGCACCAGTTATAAAAAAGTCAGATAGGGAAATTATTTTTCATTCAATTAATTTCTGCCCAACATTGGAAGCATGTAAAATACTTGAGTTAGATACAAGATATATATGCAAAAAAATGAATGAACTATCGACGGACACTTTACTCAAGCAAATCGACGGTAGACTTAAATTTACTAGAAACTATGATAAACTCAGGCCGTATACAGAATATTGTGAAGAGGTGATCAGTTTATCTGAGATTTTCTAATATTTATTTGAATATTTTACAATACTACAGTGGAGATATGCCATCTGCCTACAACTTACTTGAATTATCTAGCAAAAACAGGTGCCGAAACACCTATCTTTAGTTCGAAAACGATGAGCTTGTAAGAAGCATCCGGTTTTGTCACAACGAAGTGGAAAACCGTTATGAAATAAGGAGATTGATGGTCACTCCGCAGTCTCAGGGCAATGATACTTCAGCAAACTCATCGTACACCGATTATTTTAGCGGTTGCCGTTTGCAACGACAATGCGGTTAAAATGTACGAAAAGTTTGGGTTTCCGGTTTATTCCTGTTCAGGTATTTTCCTATCACAACACTTATCTGGACAAAATAATCGGTTGTATTTCCGAATATACAAAGATTTCAAGATTTGAATATTCGAAATCCTCATAAATAGCCCCGTTTATTAGTTATCTTTTTGGATTCGCTTACAACTGATGTATTTAAAGTAAAACTGAAAGCTCCGGCGAATTGAGTTGACCACTATTTTGATAATTAAAACGTAAATATATGCTTAAAAAAATAAGTGATATTAAATAATAAAAACTGGAAGCAAAATTTCATCAACCAATAATTCGAATCGATTTGCGCTAACACTTCCTTTGTGTATGAAATTTTCAATACGAACTAAGTCAAACGGCAACGTTAATGTATCATCGCTGACCTCTTTTATTTTCTCGCCTCTGGCTTTTGCGGATTCGAGCAATTCCCTCATGGTCAGAATATTTTTATTTTTTGCGTTTACTTCAATCTCAGGAATTTGGTCATTATTTTGTCCCATCTCAAATAAAAACGCATTCATAATTTCCGGGCCGACTTCTGTGTAAATACTTTGATAGAGTGTGAGTAACTGCAATAAGTCTTCGCGCAGGTTTCCAGTGCTGTCTATCTTGTCAATCAATTCACCGCCCAGTGCATTCGCCGTTTTATATATAATAATTTCACGAATTAGATCAAAGGTTGTTTCCCAATGGCGGTACATTACGGTGCGGCTGGTTTTTGCAGCATGCGCTATTTTCTGAAATGTGAGATTGGCATAGCCGACTTCCTTGATTATCTCTATAGTAGCGTTATAGATGCTTTCGTTCAGTGTATCTCCGCGTCTGCGCGTATTCCTGATCGCTTTTTCCATTTAAATGATAATCCTTTCATAGTAGTTAGTTGAAAAACATGAGTTTTTTTACTTTGTAGTGAATCTCTAATATATTGTATCATATCTTTTAGAAAAAATAAGAAACATATTGAACTTTATTTCAAAGACGCATATAATAAAGTACAAGATGTACCTTAATAGTGATGAAAATAATTTTAACAAATAACAAACAAAGGGAACCATCGGAATCTCGCTAATTTTGGTGCTGTGTGCACTTTTGCCCATGCCAGGATGCCTTAGGTATTTGGAAACATGCGTAGCTTTAGAGCGCTGAATAAGGGGCCTGGTCGAATAAAGCTAAAACTATGCAAATAATAAGAAAGGAGTGTTACAAGACAGAAACCATCGATAGTCTACATAGTGCATAGGTGGATTATTTATTAGTGTTTAATGAAAGGAGATTAAAATGGACAAAGGCGATATCAAACAAAACATGGGAAATGATTCTGACGTGAAAAATAAAGCACGTAATTGGGTGGTAGTCATACTCTTCCTGGGATGGATGTTCGCGTGTATTGACCGTAACCTAATGAGTATTTCTATGGTACAGGTTCAAGACGAGTTTGGCATTAACGCAACTACAACGGGTATGATCTTAAGCGCTTTCTTCCTGGGATGCATTATCATACAGTTCCCCGGCGGAATATTAGTGGATAAATGGGGTGCCAGAAACGTGCTCCTTGTGGCCACTTTGGTATGGGCGATCTTTACGGGCTTAACGGCGATTGTATGGTCCGTAGCTGTACTATTTGTTGTACGTGTACTATTCGGTTTTTTTGACGGTTTCTTTCCCAGTGCGAGCTCAAAATCTATTGCTGAAACTTTCCCACTAAGACAAAGAGCCAGGGCAAAGTCTTTTGTGATGATAGGCGGCACAGTTGGATCGATTATTGCGGCTGGTGCAGGCGCTCCTTTGGTCGCCGCACATGGTTGGCGTACGACGTTTTTTTATACTGCTTTAGTCGGATTATCGATCTTCCTCCTATACTTCTTTGGACTCAGAAGAAGTACAGCCAAAGCGGCTGCCTCAGCTGCAGGTTCCGCAGAGCAAAAGCCAAAGATATCGGTAAAGACACTTTTGAAACAGCGTTTAACCTGGGCGCTTTTCTTCACTGCAGTTTCAATACAGTTCGTTAACTGGGGTGTGTCATCCTGGATGCCTATTTATCTTGTAAAAGCCCGTGGCGTGGATATTGAGACAATGGGCGGCCTGGTCGCAGTAAGTGGAGTAATATTAATGATAATAGCACTTGTTGTCGGTTATCTGCTTGACATAACTGCCGGTTATGAGAAATATTACGCTATATTTGGAGGTATATCAACCGCTATATTCCTTGTTTTACTAACTACCGCTTCAACCCCTATAGCGGCTGTGATATTTCAGACACTGGCTTCAATGGGCTGCGTGTGTGTTACCTTTGTCGTACTGACAAACCCGCTGAAAAGGTACCCGGTGGAAGCTGTTGGTACCGCCAACGGTATCATCGCTACGGGCTCTCAGATAGGCTCGTTCCTATCTCCTATGGTTATGGGAATCACGATCGATGCCAGCGGCGGTTCCTTTACAGTCGGATTCCTTCTTCTTGCTGGTTTTGTACTTATTGCTGCAGCAGCAGGCAGTCAGATTCCTGTAATCAAAGGATTAAACAAATCAAAAAAGACAAATGTGGAAACTACCGTCAGTTAAGAAACATAGAAGTTTAACGACGGCGCCTCTCGATTACTTCAATATATATGAAGAAACGTTATAGTTACTTCTATATAAATAAAAATAACAAACAGAAAGGATGATGCAAAATGGCATATCAATCGGAAAATCTACCCGAAATTCAGAAAAGGGGCTTGAAGTCGGACTTTGAGCATTACAAAGAAAAGTATAAGGACATTTTAATGATGAAACGCGAGGATGGTATACTTGAATTGAAGCTGCACACCGACGGCGGCGTCTTTACGCACAGCTGGTTTTGGCACGAAGCATTCCCTGCTGCATTGTCGGATATCGGCAATGACCCCGAGAACCAGGTCATTATTCTGACAGCTGTAGGCGACAGGTGGATGGCCACTTCCCCCCACGTATGGGAAAAAACTATGCATGAGTGGGGCCCGGATGCCGTTAACAAAGCGAAATTTGAGACGACAAGAATACTGGCGAACTTAGTCTTCAATATCGACGTTCCGATCATCTCGGCTATCAACGGCCCCGGTGGGCATCTTGAGTATGCTCTGGCCTGTGATCTCACAATTTGTACTGAAAATGCAGTCTTTAACGATCTGCATTTCCTTGGCGGGTCATCGCCGGGAGATGGCCTGGGTCTTGCGTATCAACACATCTTGGGTACCAAAAAGGCCGCATATTACTGCTATACCGGTAAAGATATAGATGCCAAAACGGCGCTCGAATTTGGTCTTGTCAACGAAGTTGTGCCGAGCGAACAGCTCCTTGATCGCGCCTGGGAAATAGCGAGATATATTATGGCACATCCGCGGTTTATGAGATATGTAACGCATGCGCAGCTGATGCGCCCCTGGAAGAAAGCTATTGTCGAAGACCAGGATATGCATACTTTCTCCATGACCTACGCGAATCTTCTTCTTGATAAACCGCCATTTGAATTTGTAAAGGAAATGAAAAGTATAGGCAGACTGTAAACGATACATACAAAAACTATTACCACTGTTTTATTGCAGAGGCGTAATGAAATAATTTGATTTCAGCGTGTGAAAATTTAATTGTATATCTGCATTTTACTGCAGATATACAATTGATAATATTGATCAAAACTGTTGTATCGAAATATATTGTCACGAAATATAGAGGTTTTCACCATGGTAAATAAGGAAAAGATATTACCGCATATTGAAGCAAAACGGGAGATGCTGTTCAAGATAAGCGACACGATATGGGAATATGCAGAAACCAGATTTGAGGAGTTTAAATCATCCGAGCTGTTGTGCAAGGTTTTAGCAGATGAGGGCTTTACCTTAACAAAAGGTGCAGCTGGCATGGAAACGGCTTTCATAGCAAGCTATGGAAGCGGGAAGCCGGTTATCGGTTTTCTGGGAGAATTCGATGCGCTTTACGGGCTAAGCCAGGAATCGGGGATTGCCGAAAAAAAGCCTCTGGAAGAAGGGGGGAAGGGGCATGGCTGCGGACACCATGCACTTGGTGTCGGAACACTGGCGGCCGCGCTTGCCGTCAAGGAATACATAAAGGAAAATAAAATTAAGGGAACAGTGAAGTATTTCGGTTGTCCCGGTGAGGAAATCGGCTGCGGAAAGGCATATATGGCAAGAGAAGGCTGCTTTGATGATCTTGACGCGGCCATCACATGGCATCCTTTTAACGCAAACGGCGTTATGAACAGTAATAGTCTTGCGACCTGCGCCGTGCTTTTTAAATTCCACGGCATAAGCTCTCATGCCGCCGCTTCGCCCCATCTTGGAAGAAGCGCGCTGGATGCGGTCGAATTGATGAATATTGGAGTGAACTTCTTAAGAGAGCATGTTGAACAAGAAACGCGCCTGCACTATGCCATCATTGATACCGGAGGGCGTAATCCGAATGTCGTACAGGCCGAGGCATCCGTTATGCATGAGATGCGTGCGCCTAAGCTTTCACAGATTACGGAACTATATGAGAGGATTGTAGATATAGCAAAGGGCGCAGCTCTGATGACCGGTACTAAATTTGATGTTGTCTTTGAAATGGCAGCATCCAACCTGCTGAACAACAATGTCCTGCAATCACTGCTGTATGAAAAGTTTGTGGAAGCAGGCTCCGTGCCCGTTGACGAAAAGGACATAGAGTTTGCGAGGAAGATTAGGGAGACATTGAACGAAAAGCAAAAGAAGTTTGATGACGGTCTCGCGGTGGCTATGTTCAAAGCAGGCAGTGATATCATATCGCAAATTTCGGGTAAGGAAATAATTGACATACTCTATCCGTATGCCCCTGTTGAAACCCAGGCGATGGCTTCAACCGATGTGGGTGATGTCAGCTGGATTGTGCCGACAGCGCAGATTATGACAGCATGCTATGCAAAAGATACAGCAGGGCATTCCTGGCAGATGGTCGCGCAAGGGAAATCGAGCCTTTGCCATAAAGGACTGCTGCAGGCAGGAAAGGTCATGGCGCTTGCAGGAGCGGAGCTGCTGGAAAATCCACAGCTCGTAGAAAAGGCCAAGGAGGAGCTTGACAGAAGACGTGGCGGAGAAACATATAAATGCCCGATTCCTCCTGATATCAAGCCTTTGGCTTCAAGATAAATTCAAATTATCTGCACAAACGCAGTTATGCGTTTGTGCAGGCAACTCGAAAATTCTGTAGAAAAGAGGGGCGTAAAACCGTTCCTCTTTTTAAAATAGGAATCGAAGAATATTGTTCTGTAATATGGAACGTGTGACGCCCAATCGAAAAAGGAGAGAGAATATGTCCAACAATTTCGAACTCATTGATGTTACGCTTCGAGACGGAAGCAATGCTGTAAATTATCAGTTTTCAGTTGAGGATACCGTGAATATTGTAAAGGGTCTAGAAAAAGGCGGAATAAGATGGATGGAAATCGGCCATGGTCTTGGCTTGGGAGCAACCGAAAGGACAGCAAAAAAGGCGCTGCACAGGGACGAAGAATACATTGCTTCGGCCAGGAAAGCAGCCAAGGAAATTAAAATAGGATGCTTCTTTCTGCACACAATTGGAGATAAACACGATATTGATAAGGCGATTGATTGCGGGCTTGATTTCTTAAGGGTAGGTCCCAACGCCGACATGGAGGAGATCCGGGAAAGCGGAAAATTTATCGAATACGCGAAAAGCAAGGGACTGATCGTGCACTGCTGTATCCGCAAAGCCTATGCCGTGACGCCGGACGAATTGGCCCGGCAGGCCAAAGCCGTGGAGGCTTACGGTGCAGACGCCGTTATCATCATGGATTCTGCCGGCACGCTACTGCCCAACCAGACAAAGGAGTATATTTACGCGATGAAGGATCATATGCGCGGGAATGTGGCTATGAAAGTCGGATACCATGCCCACGATAATCTTTCCCTGGCCGTCGCATGTTCTCTTGCAGCTGTTGAGGCGGGTGCCGATTACATCGATTCCTGTTTGAAAGGACTTGGCAGAAGTGCAGGTAATGCATCTACCGAGATTTTAGCGGCTGCATTGAAACGAATTGGCTACGACAAGGGAGATTTCCTGATACTGCAGGATATCGCCGAGGAATACATAGGCAGAAAAGCTTCGGAATCACTGGAGAGCATCTCGCTTTCCTATGGGTACGCAGGATTCCACTCGGCGTATTATGAAATGATAGAGATAGCAGCCAAGGAATACCATCTGGACCCGAGAGCGTTAGTGCTGGAGACATGCAGGATAGAGAGGCTAAGTCCTACGAAAGAAATCATAGGGGATATTGCAAAAAAAATGTCGGGCTATTAACCGATTTGTGTAAGGAGATGTTTTATGAGGATTGCAGATAGAGTGAAAAAATTAAATTCATCCATGACGCTGGCTATCGCTGACAGAGCGAGAGAAATAAAACTCAATAATATCGACGTAATCAGCTTCGCCACCGGGGAGCCAGATTTTGATACGCCCGTCCAGATCAAGGAGGAAGCGATCAAGTGGACCCAAAGAGGCTATACGAAATATGTCGCTTCCGACGGTATCCCTGAATTGAAGGAGGTGATAAGACAAAAGCTTTTAAGAGAAAACAAACTTGATTATGCAGCTTCAGAGATACTGGTCTGTAACGGGGCAAAACAAGCAATATATGAGGCTTTCGGGGCAATCCTCAATCCCGGAGACGAGGTCATCATCCCCACGCCATGCTGGGTCAGTTACATCGAACAGGTCAAGCTTTTCGACGGTATACCGGTAATTACTCCTACAAAAGAACAGGACAATTTCAAACTGAATGCAAAGGACTTCGAAAAAAAGATCACGGGCAAGACCAAAGCAATTGTGCTAAATTCCCCGAACAATCCGACGGGCGCAGTGATTCAAAAAGAAGAGCTTCGCAAGATTGCTCGCCTTGCCGTAGAAAACCAACTTTTCGTGATTTCGGACGAGGTATATGAACTGCTGGTTTACAATGATGACAAATGCTTCAGCATAGCTGCGTTTGACGATGCGATAAAAAAGCTGACCATTACCGTGAATTCGCTTTCGAAAAGCTATTGTATGACTGGATGGCGCGTGGGATACGCGGCGGGAAATAAGGAAATCATCAGCGCTATGGCGGACATACACGGACATATGACCGGCAATGTAAATTCGATCGCGCAGAAAGCCGGCGCAGAGGCAATTGCTAATTTTCACGATTTTGCAACAATGATAGAGGAATATAAGCAGCGGCGGGACTTGATGGTGGAAAGATTGAATGGTATGCCGGGTATTCATTGCAAAAGTCCTGATGGTGCATTCTATACATATACCAACGTCACGAGTTATTATGGTAAGAGCTTTGGCGGCAAGGTGATTCGTAATTCATACGACCTTGCGGAATTCCTTTTGGAGCAAGCCCATGTCGCTTGCGTACCTGGGGAGGCATTCAGCATGGATGGCTACATTCGGCTTACGTTTGCAATCGCGCGAGAGCGTTTGGTGGAAGGGCTTGACAGAGTCGAAAGCGCATTGAAACAATTGCGATGAAACGGTATGGAAACGAATCAATAATCTTCAAATCATATCGACAGGAGGTCAAGTCATGAAAAGTATAATCGGTAATTTATTTTCAAATGAGGAACTGCAGGAAATAAGATCAAAATTTAAATATGTTGATCGCGATTTCGAAGGGACAAAAAGGTTATTTTTCGATAATGCAGGCGGATCTTTAAGGCTGATCAGGGCTGAGGAAGAATTCAAACGCGTTGATGAATTTCCGGATGCTTCCGAACATTCCAATAAAATGGCGCACTATTTGAAAGATATCGAGAATAGGGGCAAAGAAGATATAAAAAGTGTTATTTTTAATGCGAAAGACGGCGTAATCTATCCAGGATTAACAGCCTCTCAGATTATGATGGAAGTGATACGAATAATCAGCGATAACGCAAAAGGGACAAATTATGTTACCACAATCCTGGAGCACCCTTCTGCGTTTGACGCAATGACGTACTATTCAAATAAGCATGGCTGTGAACTGAGAGTTGCTGGAGTAAGTGCTGTCACAGGTGGTGTTGACGTTGAAACAATCACATCGCTAATTGATTCAAATACCGCAATCCTGTGTTGTATGGCTGCATCCAATATTTCCGGTTATATTTTCGATATTGAAAAAATATTTAAGAGAGCTCAAGAAATCAATCCTGATATTTATATTGTTTGCGATACTGTTCAACATGCTCCACATGGTGTTTTAGATCCTGAAATGCTCGGAATTGATGCCATGAATATTGCTCCTTATAAATTTTTTGGGGTGAGAGGATTGGGAATTGCATATCTTTCCAACAGGATTGCTTCATTTGAACATAATAGAATTCTGGAGAAAGCTGCTGATTGTTGGGAGGTCGGAAGTCCATCACCGGCACATTATGCAGCAATTACTGAGGTGGTAAATTATGTAACTGATCTCGGTTCTAAAATCGCAAACGGTGAAAGCAGCAGAAGGAGGCTGTTTGAGCTTGGAATGAAGCGAATTGCTGATCATGAAAGAGTCTTGCTTAACATAATGCTTGAAGGGACTGAAAATGTAGCGGGTTTGCGGCATATGAAAGGCTTGACAGTTAAAATGGATGGCCAGGACCTTAATGCCAGAGATATTATCCTTGGAATTGAATTTGACAATATGAGCTGTGAACAGGGAGTGGCCGAGTTGGAAAAGCGCAATGTCGTTACTTTTGAAAGGTCTACTACTTGTATCTATTCAAAGAGAATGGTGGAAGCATTTCATTCGAACGGAGTTATAAGGATTTCTCCATTACATGTAAATACACCTGAAGAAATGGAGGAATTTTTAAAAATTGCCCAAGAGGTTGCGAATCTCCAGAATTAGAAAAAATACATCTATTTAAAATATCCAATTCATGAAGGAATGTTAACAGCGGCAGCAACATGGTAGCCGATAATTGAGGTCACCTTATTGGGCAGACATATGATATCTAAAGGGAGGACACTTTATGGCAGAATATATGTCGACAAAAGAAGCTGCCAAAAAATGGGGCATTTCCGAACGACGCATATAAAAACTATAGGAGTATAAATAGTCCAAAGGATGAATGGAAACCTTCTTATATAATTGCAGAGAGTATTATTAGTGGTATTACTAAAAATGGAAATTGGTGCGTTCAGGAGGACCGTATTCTACATATTGTCATGAGGAACTTTTATCGGAATGCCTGTACATAGATTGTGTGATAAGAGGAGAAGGAGAGCAATCTTTTTTTGAATTGGTTTGCAGAATCGATACAGGAAACGATTTTAAAAATCTAAAGGGACTGACTTACCGGGACAATCAGTGCTGTTGAAAAGGACGGCAAGATCGAAGTAGAACTCGAATATTGCAGAGGACTATTTAAAGAGGAAACCATTAATAGTGTCAGTGTCCGGGGAAATGCGTGCAGCAGTTATTGCTGCAGCTTCCCGATTACTGCAGTAATTGATACACCCTTTGCCTTCAACGGTAGACTTTTAGGGATTTACTGTCTGAATATATAGTCCAGATGACTGTACAGAGCCAGCGTTCCAGCGCCTATCAGGTTGCCGTCAGCTCCAAAGCAGGATGTTTTAATAGTTACCGAGTCCAGGAGATTATTGGCAAGCTGGCTGTTATAGTTTTCGAGAATTGTCTGCTGCAGGATCTCATACTTATCAATCATTCGACCGCACAGAATAATTTCGTCAGGATCATAAGTGTTCGACAGAATACTTATTGCCACAAGAATATATCTGACCATAACGTCAATAATGTTCATTACCCAGATCTCCTTGCTTTTAAAGGCCTCAAACACATCGTCCAGAGTTGCGCCAGGTTTGACAATACTAGCGTCACGCAGTATGGCCCAGTCGGCAATGTAGGTCTGCAGACATCCGCGCCTGCCGCATTCACACATGGAACCGGTGGGGTTTATGCAAATATGCCCTATTTCACCGGCCATATTGGATTTCCCGCGGTAAATCTGATGGTTTATAACCACAGAGGAACCGATACCTGAGCCGATATTAAGCACTACTGTATTGCTGCTGGTGTTTGCAGCCCCGAACAGGTCTTCTGCTATGGCCCTTGCCTTAACCTCGTTATCAATGACAATTTTATTGATGCCGGACATTTCTCTTAGCAGTTCAACCAGCTTGACATTTTTCCACTTTAGCTGTGAGGAAAAGATAACGACACCAGTCTCTGCGTCGATTAATCCGGGACATGCGATTCCAACAGCCGGAGTGACAGGGAGGTCGGTGTTTTCGCTTAGAATCTCCTTTATTAACAGGCTTATGCATCCGATGGTTTCTTCGGCGGATTTGTGACTGAAGTCCTCCCGCAAGGCTTTCTCCCTGATGACCTGTCCGTGGAAATTTACAATCCCCACCAGAAGACCATCCCTGTCAAGCTCCACGCCGAGGCAGAGAATGCTTTCAGATGCCACCTTAAGCATTTTGGGCGGCCTTCCTATTCCAGGGGTGAGCTCAGAGATTTCTTCTTCTACTACCAAACCGAGCGTGATAAGCTCGTCGGCAATTTTGCCTACCGACATGGTGCTCATATTAATAAGCTTGGCAACCTGCACTCTGGAAATTGGACCGCGGCCATGTATCATATAAAACACCAGCCTGCGGTTTGAACTTTTCATTAGGCTTTTGTCCAGTTTCTTTCCTGAGGTATTCATAAAACCTGTTTCTCCTTCGAATGATTTGTATATTCTGCATGCTGGTAGTCTGTAACATCTAAAACTTATATTGTCCGGCTAGAAGGCGGAGTATGGCGGAATAATCGCTCTATTCCAACGAAGTACTGCGAAGCAGTGCTTTTCGACAACGCAGTTCTGAGGAAATTTAACCGTCGGCAATGTATGAATTTAGATGTTACAGACTACTGGTCCTTATTGAATAAATGGCATGCAACCCAGTGGTCTTTTTCAACCTGCCGGAATGAGGGGGTGCTCTGACTGCAGCGGGGCTGGGCCATACTGCATCTGGTGCAGAAGCGGCAGCCTTCCGGGACATTTATAGGGCTTGGAATACTTCCGTGAAGAATTATTCGTTCTCTGCTGCGCTCCAGCTTGGGGTCGGGTATTGGAACTGCAGAGAGCAATGCCTGTGTATATGGATGCAGTGGTTTTGCAAAAAGCCCCTGACTGGTTGACAGCTCAACCATGCTGCCCAGATACATCACACCAATTCTGTCGCTGATATGCCTTACCATTGACAGATCGTGGGCTATGAACAGATAGGTAAGACCTCTTTCTCGCTGAAGCTTTTTCATCAGATTGATTACCTGAGCCTGAATGGAAACATCCAGTGCAGATATAGGCTCATCGGCTATAATAAACTCCGGGTTTACCGCCAGAGCTCTTGCAATGCCGATTCTCTGGCGCTGACCTCCTGAAAACTCGTGCGGAAACCTGTTGGCATGCTCTGCCTGAAGTCCAACTGTTTCCAACAGGGAGATTACCAACTGCTGTCTTTCAATTTTGTTTTTGCAGAGCTTATGAGCATCTATCCCCTCGGCAATAATATCTGTTACCTTCATTCGCTGGTTAAGGGAGGCGTAGGGGTCCTGAAAAATCATCTGCATTTTCCTGCTGACAACCTTGGCTTCGGCTGGCTTCGCATGATGGACGTCAACGTCTTTGAACAGAACAGAGCCTTCAGTGGGCTTGTAGAGATTAATAATAGTTCTTCCAAGGGTGGATTTTCCGCAGCCTGACTCTCCAACCAACCCAAGTGTTTCGCCTTTATATATTTCAAGTGTAACATTGTCAACAGCTTTAAGTATACCATTATTTGCCGCTGAAAAATACTTTTTAAGGTTTTTAACTTCTAATATTGTTTCGCTCATTTCGCAGCCTCCTTTTGGAATACTTCGGCCGAAATTCCGGCTTTGACCGCTCTGGTATCATTGAGCCAGCAGGCCGCTGTATGTGAGTGGGAAAGTACAGTATGCGGAGGCATTGCCCGGAGGCACACCTCCATTGTATAACGGCAGCGTGCTGCAAAGGGGCAGCCCTGGGGTGGATTCAGCAGGTCGGGAGGTGTGCCTGGAATTACTGCCAGCTCGCCGCCCTCCTGATGTGGTTTTGGTATGGAGGCCATGAGTCCGTGGGTATATGGATGGTGCGAATTATAAAATACCTCCTGCACGGTTCCCTCCTCAACGATTTTACCGCCATACATGACTGCTACTCTGTCGGCAATGTTGGCAACCACACCAAGATTATGTGTAATGAGAACAATTGACGTATTCACCTTCGACTGCAGGCTTCTCATCAGGTCAAGTATCTGAGCCTGGATGGTAACATCGAGTGCCGTAGTCGGTTCGTCTGCTATGAGAATCTTGGGATTGCAGGCAAGCGCTATGGCAATTACCACTCTCTGGCGCATTCCTCCGGAAAGCTGATGAGGATATTGGTTAAAACGCTCTGTTGGGTTGGAGATGCCTACCAGCTCAAGAAGTTCAATTGCACGAGCCTTCATTTTTTGGCGTGACAGCTTTGTATGCTCTTCAAGTACTTCAATAATCTGTTTGCCCACTGTCATTGTCGGATTCAGGGAAGTCATGGGGTCCTGAAAAATCATTGAGATATCGGAACCTCTGACTTTTTTCATGCCGCTGTTATTAAGCATGGAAATGTTCTTTCCATTCAGAAGAACATTTCCGCCTGTAATGGCTCCATTTTGCGGGAGCAACTGCATAATGCCCTTTACAGACATAGACTTGCCGGACCCCGACTCTCCAACTATAGCCAGAGTTTCCCTGGGGGCCAGATAGAAGCTGACGCCGCGTACGGCTTTAATCGCACCTGCATGAGTATTTATAGCTACTTCAAGTTCCTTGACTTCTAATATTTTATCCATAATTATGCCCATGCCCATGCCCATGCTTGTGCACAGAACGTCGTAAAATGACTGACATGGGCGCGGTCCTCCTTTTCCAATTTACTGGATTTCTTGCAATCTTAACTCCTATTTATGTTAAGCTCCTACCAAAGTCAATTATAGTCTCATTCTCGGATCCAGTGCATCGCGCAGCCCATCACCCAGAACACTGAAGCAGACCATTATAAGCACAATAACAAGTGCCGGGAAAATAAGAGGATAAAAATAATTATTAATTACCTGAAACCCCATATTTATAAGTACACCAAGGGAGGCACGCGGCTCTCTGAGACCTATGCCTATAAAACTTAGAAATGCCTCTGTAAAAATTGCTGAAGGAATTGTAAACATGGTATTAATAACAATAACCCCTATTGTATTGGGAACCAGGTGCTTAAGGATTATCTGAGTCTTGGAAGTTCCCAGTACATGTGCCGCCAGAACAAACTCCTGCTCCTTTAACTTCAGTATCTGAGCTCTTACAAGCCGGGCCATATTTACCCAGCCTGTTATGGAAAGTGCCAGCATTATTGTCAGGATTCCTGCAGGCATAACCATCATCAGAAGAATAACAATTATAAGGCTGGGGATACCCACCAAAACTTCGATTATACGCTGCATAATTGCATCAACCTTGCCGCCTATGAGAGCGGACACAGCCCCGTAGGTAACTCCGACTGCAAGGTCAAGAAAGGCAGCCAGCAATGCTATGAGCAGTGAAATTCTTGTACCCTGCCAGGTTCTGGCCCACAGGTCTCTGCCGAACTTATCGGTGCCGAACCAATGGCTTGCACTGGGCCCTTGAAAGGCAGCTTTGTAGTCGGTAGCATCATATGCATACTTTGTCATATAGGGGCCGAAAATTGCCAGCAGAACCAGAAGTGTCAGAACGTAGAGGCATGCTACGGCCGCCTTGTTTTGCTTCAGCCTGAGCCAGCCGTCCTGAAAGGCGGTGAGATTGGGGCGTGATATTTTTTCCATCTCACCTTTTTCAATTTTAGCAGGAACGAACAAGTCGTCGGTTATAACAATGTTTTTTTCCATAATTTCATCACTCCTTTACCGGCGCAAGCCTGATTCTTGGATCTATAACACAATAGAGAACATCTATAACAAGCACAACGAAAATGTAAAAGGCGCTGTAAAATATAGTAATACCTAATATGGTAGAATAATCGTTTGATTTAATTGAGTCCACAAATAGACTGCCTATTCCAGGTACACTGTAAATATTCTCAATTGCCAGTGAGCCTGTCAGAAGGTTTACAACTATTGGCCCCAGCATGGTAACTACTGGAATAATCGAATTGCGGAGGGCATGCTTCATTAATATCTTGAATGGACTGATGCCCTTGGCTTTTGCGGTTATCATGTAGTCCTGATTTAATACGTCCAGCATTTCTGTACGCATAAATCTGGCAATAATAGCTGTAACACCAAAGGAAAGTGCCAATGAAGGGAGTATCGAATATTTGTAGCTTTCCCAGAAGGCTACAGGGAGCAGGCCCCACTTCAGACCTACAAAATACTGCAAAAGTGCAGCTACAACGAAGTTTGGCACTGAGACGCCAAGAACCGCTACTATCATTGTAAAATAGTCAATCCCGGTATTATGCCGATAGGCGGCAATTATACCAAGTATAAGCCCCAGGGCCAGACCAAGAAGAACAGCTTGTAACCCGATAAGGGCTGAAGGGCCTATTCTTGAAAAAATAATGCTTTTAACAGATTGTCCGGTATAAATAAAGGAGGTGCCCAGATCTCCCTTGACAATATTTAGCATGTATTTACCATATTGAATAATCAATGGTTTGTCCATGCCATATTTTGAGTAAATCTCCTGACGCTGCTCCTGTGACAGTAACAGCATTTTTTCATCATCAAAGGGTGTACCAGGCAACTGGCGCATCAGAAAAAAGGTTGCTGTTGTTATCACTGCCAGCGTAAGGATTAAGTAAACGAGCCTTTTAAGTATATATTTGCCCATTTTTGCTCTCCTCCTTGTAAAATTAATTATCTGTCCGCTACCTCCCGAACAAAAGGTCAACTGCGGCTTAAGCGTTCGCCTGCAGCCGTAATTGACCTTTTGAATCCTCCGAAGGAGAATTTGACATAGGGAAGCTGCCTCCTTCAGAGACTCAGTCGGGGTGGCCATGTTACCAAAGTCAATTGCGGTTGAAAGCCTTCGCCTTCCAGACGAATATTGCTTTAAAGCTGGCTTTCAGCCGATAGTACCCTCAATTGACGTTTAAAACTTATTTAACAGTTACATACTTCATATCGAGAGGTGAACCGTAGGGGTGAGTAATTATGCCCTGAATGTTTGCCTTCGTAAGATATGCATAACCGTTATAGAAAAGGGGAGAGAGAACATCGTCCTCAGCTACAAGCTTCTTTTCGGCAGCTATGAGCATATCCGCGCGCTTTGCTTCGTCTGTTTCGGATTTTGCGTCGCTAATAAGCTTGTCATAATCTGCATTTGTATAATTTCCGCGGTACGGTGAATGACCGGTCCACAGGTCAAGATAGGTCATCGCATCGTCGTAGTCGGCACCCCAGGCTGTAATGCCCATCTGATACTGATTGCCGTCCATAAGTGCATTTCTGGCCTTCTTGGTTTTTGAATCAATAACTATTTCAACACCCAGGTTCTTCTTTATTTCGCTCTGTATAAAGGTTGCTACATCCTTAATTGCTGAGGTGTCCTCACAAACAACTGTAAGCTTTGGAACGCCGCCAAGTTCTTTAACACCCTGGTCCCAGTATTCCTTTGCCTTGGCTGCGTCAAACAAATTCACATCTCCGGCCATGTCTCTGAAGCTCTTGCCATTGAGACCATTCATTTTTACAGGGATGAGTCCTGAAGCGGCAACTGAACCATTGCTGAGGATAGTTTCTGTGAGTGCTGTTCTATCAATAGCCAGACCAAGTGCTTTACGGATATTTTGGTTCTTTATGCCATCAGCAGTTGTGTTGAACTGGAGGTATACTGTACTGAAATTATTTTCGCTTGAAAATTCCGGATTGCTCTTGTTTGCCGGAACATCTACGGCAGAAAGGTTTACTCTTGCAAGCTCGCCGGATTTGTAAAGGTTAAGGGCGGTACCCTGCTCCTTGATAACCTTAAGTTTGAAGTTTTCCAGCTTAACGTTTGCAGCATCCCAGTAGTTCTCGTTCTTTACAAAGGTGACTCCTGCTGCGGTGTCATACTGTGAAATCTTGAACGGTCCTGAAAAGGGCATGTTATCTGCTGATATTCCATAGTTTGCTCCCTGTGAGGTTACAAATTTTTCATTGAGTGCAAAAAATGGAACGAAAGCAGTCAATCTAAGGAAGAAAGGTGTTGGATTCTTGATTTTAACTACAAGAGTTTTGTCATCAGGTGTTGTTATACCAACATCTTCAGCCTTAGCCTTGCCTTCGCCGTATTCTTTTCCGTTAACTATGTAGTCGGTCATTATAAAGCTATAGCCGTTAGTCGCATCAGCACTCATCTGCTTCAGCCATGCAAATTTAAAATCATTTGATGTTATTGGATCTCCATTGCTCCACTTGATACCGTCTCTCAAAGTGAAGGTATAGGTGAGCTTGTCATCTGAAACCTTGTAGTCTGTGGCCAATGCCGGCTGCGGCTGGTTATCCTTGTCAAGCCTGTAGAGTCCTTCAAAGGAATTGTTGAGAACGGTAAAGGAAATGTTGTCCGATGCCGCCAACTGACTAAGGCTGAGGATCTCGGTGGGAACATACATAGTTACCGATGAAGGGTTTGATGATTCTCCGGAACTGCCGGAGGCTGCTGCTGTGCCACTTGCTGCTGAATTCACTGCCTCAGGGCTCTTAGTGAACATGGTACAGCCGGAAAGCAATGCAATTGCAATTGTTACTGATACGATGGAAAGCAATTTTTTCTTCATTCTTATCACCTCATTGATATTTTAGTAAAACAAAATGTATATTAAATAGAGTCTGCTTGGCATACCTATTTATATCCTGTGTTTCTGTCTCCGGAAAGACTTAATAAAGTCGGATTAATAATTATTATTGGCTAACTAGATTGTCAACTTAATTATGTTAGGAAACTTGATTATACGACGCTGTATAAATGAATTTAAGAAATATTTGGCTTGCATTTTCAATGTTGCTGCTTTAAAATTAGTAAATGTAAAGCGAATTAGTAAATTCACTTTAGTATATATTTAAACTATCACTTAATCCGTTAAAAGTCAATATCAAAATGCAATTATTGAAAAGCATTATTTCATTTTTTGCTAACCTAATATAATATTTAAATATATTAGGTTAATTGTGAAATGTAAATGTACGAGCAAAACCAAATTAAACAGTGGGTATAGGCATTTTGCAAATGTCTATAAATTTATAAAAAAAGGAGGTAATGAAGGATGAACTATCTTGAAATGGCAGAAAACCAAAAAACCTATATGTTAGAGGACATCGCTGAACTCATTGGAATAGAAAGTACACCTGACCCAAAAACTGCAGCGGCGGGGAAACCCATGGGGGAAGGAATTGCCCTTGCATTGGACAAGATGCTGGAGCTGTGCGACAGGGAAGGCTTCAGAACAAAGAACCTGGATGGCTATGTTGGTTATGCGGAGTTTGGGCCTGAGAATGCAGAACAATACATTTCAGTTCTGACGCATCTGGATGTTGTGCCTGCAAAAGGTAAGTGGCTGCACAGCCCATATCAGCTGTCAATTGAAGGTGAAAAGCTTTTCGGCAGAGGGGTAATAGACGACAAGGGACCGGCTGTTGCTTCATTATATGCGCTTAAAATAGTTAAGGATGCCGGATTGCAGCTGAAGCACCGCATCAGGCTCATATTTGGAACTGATGAGGAGACAGGCAATGAGTCTATGGACAAGTACTGCATGGAGGAGAAAGCGTCATTGTGCGGATTTTCACCCGATGCGGATTTCCCCATTGTTCACGCAGAAAAGGGGCAGATCAACACACGCATTGTCCTGAGGGAAAATAAGAGATATTTCAGCGATATTGCCTTACAGCTCAGGAGCTTCTATGCAGGGGGCATTGCCAACATGGTTGCCGAAAGCGCAGAGGCACTTCTGACTGGAGATGTTAGAATTCTGAAAGATATAGCAGCTGCATTTAAAAATTACTGCAGTGAAAATGAAATTAAAGGTATTGCAAAATCAGTGCAGGAGTGTGAGCTGTTATTAACGGTACGCGGAAAAGCCGCCCATGGAATGGAGCCTGAAAAGGGTGTTCATGCAGGACTTGAGCTGGCAGAGTTTTTGAAGACCTTTAGGTTTGACAGAGAGGATGCCAACGATTTTATAAGCTTCCTGAGCATGTACTTCTACCATGACTTCAGTGGAACAGGTCTGAGCGTAGAAATGAGTAACAGTGAAATGGGCCCGCTTACAATCAATACAGGAATACAGGAGTATAACAGGGAAGGAGATTCATATATTCACATAAATCTAAGATTCCCGTCCTGCGGAGACAGTGAAGCTATACTTGAAACCATATCTCAAAAAGCAGAAGCTTCAGGCTTTTCGGTGGATATGAAAGGCCTCTCTGTGAAAACACCTCACCTTGTTCCTGAGAGCGACCGGATGATTGAAGTGTTAAAGAAGGCCTACAAAGACATTACCGGACTTGAGCCGGCTCTGCTTTCAACAGGAGGAGGAACTTACGCTGCCAGCATTGGCAGAGGAGTAGCCTTCGGGCCGTTGTTCCCCGGTCGGGAGGAAACAGCGCACCAGGCAGATGAGCATATATTTATTGATGACCTTGTAAAATCTGTGGCAATATATGCCCAGTCAATATATTCTCTCGGAAATATCTAAGTCAATTACTATCGTCTGAAAGCCGGCTTAAAAGCAATATTCACCCGGAAGGCGAAGGTTTCAATCTAATTGACTTTGGCAAGCAAAAAATTTAACAACATAAAAGGAGCTATTATTTATGAAAACTATTATTGAAGTGTGCTGCGGATCAGTTGATGATGTTATACAGTCAAAGAATGCCGGAGCCGACAGAGTAGAGCTGAACTCAAACCTTTTCCACGGAGGGCTTACTCCGACAATTGGTGCACTCCTGACAGCAAAGGAGCTCACCGGAATGAAAATAATGACAATGGTTCGTCCCAGAGAGGGTGGCTTCAACTACACCGATGCAGAATTCAAAACTGCGGTAGCCGATGCCAGGCAATTGATAAAAAACGGTTCGGATGGGCTGGTATTTGGTTTTCTGAACGACGACGGAACCATAAATGCCGAGCGCTGTAAGATTATCAGGGAAATATGCGGTGATAAGGAGGCAGTATTCCACAGAGCGATAGACGTAGTGCCTGATTGGAAAGAAACTATCGATATTTTGTGTGAGCTTGGTGTCACAAGAATTTTGACCAGCGGGCAGCAGCCGTCGGTTTTTAACGGGATGAAAACAATTAAGGAAATGATTGCATACGCCGGCGACAGAATTCAGATACTCCCCGGTGCAGGAATCAGACTTGAAAACGTAAGTGAAATAATTGAGAGGACCGGCTGCTCACAGGTTCACGTGGCAACCTTCAAGAGCTGCTATGACATGTCTACCCAATACAACAGCAAGATATACTTCGGAGGAATGCTTTTTCCGCCTGAGGACAAATACAATATGATAGATGGAACTTACATAAGCAAGATATGTGATACAGTGAAATAAAAAAGCGGTGTGAAGAGCCGGTTCAGCCCTGTAAATGTGGCAATGGCTGAATCGGCTTCAGAAAAGAGGTATTATATGTTTTCAGGTGATGAAGCAGCTAAGATAACTGAAAGTTATAGCAAAAGGCTATCAGATTTAAGAAATCATAGACTGAAGATTTTAGAGGAACCAGTTGGTTTCAGCAGCGAGGAGGAACTTTGCTTAAAGTACCTTTATGCGCATATGCCGTGCAGTGACATGGCTTCATACAGCGAAG
Organism: Bacillota bacterium; assembly: GCA_023386445.1. GTDB lineage: Bacteria > Bacillota > Clostridia > Acetivibrionales > DSM-1351 > Ruminiclostridium. The sequence continues at coordinate 54,470 of JAEWJR010000012.1, forward strand.
AAGTATTCGCAGATTATGTCAGGAATGCAATTAAGGTCAGAAAATTGTTGCCATGGGGATATTCAATCCCCAATGACATTTTTCTCAATTATGTGCTTCAATACAGGGTTAACAATGAAAATATAGAGCCCTGCAGAAGTGTGCTATTTACTGATATTTATCCTTCGATAAAGGATTTGAACATGTACGATGCCGCCATTGAGGTCAACTACTGGTGTCTTGGAAAGGCTACCTACAGACTGACGGATGACCGAACGGCGTCAACCATGACAATTATCCGCAGAGCCTTTGGGCGCTGTGGAGAGGAATCACTTCTGACTGTCAATGCACTCAGAAGTGTTGGAATTCCGGCCCGACAGTGTTATGTGCCCCGGTGGTCCCACTGTGATGACAACCATGCCTGGGTAGAGGTTTGGGTTGATGGCAGCTGGCACTTTATGGGAGCCTGTGAGCCTGAGCCTGTGCTGAACAAGGGCTGGTTTACTTCGGCGGCTTCTAAAGCCATGCTTGTTCGCAGCAGGGTATTTTCAACCGAAGTTGGGGCAGAAAAAATAATAAGGCAGGAAGGCGGACTTACATCGGTAAACTGCCTTAAAACTTATGCTGAAACAACTGCTCTGACTGTTCAGGTCAGGGACGGTAATGGGTTGCCGGTAGAAGGTGCCTCAGTGAGATTTGAGCTGCTGAACTACTCTGAGCTTTTCCCAATAGCTGAGCTATATACAGGTGCTGAAGGAGAAGTTGAGATACTGACGGGATTGGGAGATTTGTTTCTGCATGTTCACAAGGGTGGTTTATTTATAACAGAAAAAGTGGATGTGAGAAAGACAAATCACGTTGAAATAAATATGGGTAAAGCGGTACCTTTCCAAGAGAGCAGCTTTGATTTTGAGATGGCTCCGCCTGCTGAAAACATCTATCTGGATAATCCATTGTCCCAAACCATGTCAAGCCGTCATCAGGACAGACTCAAGACCTGCGATGAAAAACGGAAAGCTTGTGAGGATACTTTCTTTTCAGTTGAAAAGGACGCTGCTTATCTTGAACAGTTTGGTTCAAACAAGAATTTGGTATCAGAGCTTCTGGTCAAGTCATGCGGGAATTATGCTGAAATGCAAAAGTTCCTGACAGGTGAGGGGAATCAGGAATTGCTGTTTAAGCTCCAGCATAAGCTTATGCTGCTGGAGACACTGACAGAAAAGGACTACGGAGATATGAGGGCGGATGTGCTGAACGAGCATATGGCCTATGCCCTTGAGTATAAAGGTAAGTTTAGTGACGATATATTTTCAAAATACATACTGTCACCCCGAATAGGGCTGGAGTATATTGAGTTTTATCGGGAAAAAATAAGTCAGAAATTTGACGCTCTTACTAAGGTAGAATTCAGAGCCAATCCCCAGTCGGTTTTTGACTTCATAAGTAAAAGCATTATTGTCCACGAAGAGGAACTTCCCCTGCTGACAACTCCTGCAGCTCTGCTGAACTTTGGAGCGGGCAGTGCTCAATCCTGCAAACTGCTTTTTGTAGCAATCTGCAGAACACTTGGAGTACCTGCCAGATTAAATCCCGTCAACTCTGACCCGGAGTATCTGAAAGGCGGCAACTGGAATGGTGACTGCAATAAGAAGGGCGTAAGCAATGCAGGCGGCAGGGTTGTATTAAAAAAGAAACCGGGCACAGAGCTTTTATATACACAGCAGTTTTCGGTGGCTATACTGGAAAACGGTGCTTACAGAACTTTGGACTGCATGGGATTGAAGTGGCAGGAGGATAGGCTGGAGCTGCAAGCCAGTGCCGGGAACTACAGGATATTGACTTCCTCCCGTCAGATAGATGGAAGCCTGCTGGCGCGAGCATATCACGTGATAGTTGAAGCTGATGAGAAAACAGAGATTTATATTGAAGTCAGAGAAAACCAGATAAAAGAGAGACTGAGAAACAGCCCTGTAAGTGATTTCTCTTTAAAAGGAGAAAACGGCGCTGTTACTTCCTTGAAAGAATTGGTGAAAAGCCATACCGCCAGTATTGTTGCAGTGCTGGAGGTAGGCAAGGAGCCGACGGAGCATCTTCTCAATGAAATTCTTGATATGAAGGAGCAGTTTGTTTCCGAGGGCTTGCCAATAATTATGCTGGTAAAGGCTCCTGAAGACTTCGACTATGACAAGCTCAGTCACATACTTTCCAGTATACCGCTTGCGCAGAGCTTTATACCACAGTCTGAACACAGTGCTGAAGCTCTGTTCCGGGAAAGCCTTATCGGAGATCACAGGCTGCCTTTGGCAGTCGTCATTGATGGAAATATGCATGCAAAGTTCGGGTTTTCCAATTACAACGTTGGAACTGCGGATTTGCTGCTGCAGATAGTTAAAGCATAAAGCGGGAACACTAAAAATAAATACATATTTTTGAGACAGCTAAACAAGGAGGGGTGCATATTTGCGTCCCTCCTTGTTTAGTTGTGGGCCTTTTAGACAAGGCTGGTTATATTACTACTTTGCAATAACAGTCTTATCAACAATGTTTTCAGCAGTGAATTCGAAATGCTTGAAGAGTAAATTTGTATTTTATAGAATAGCAGTATATATGGTATAATATGTAAGATAAATAAGGAGGTAGCAAATTGGCAACCGGTACTATAATCGGAATTATATATTTCTTAATAACTGGCATACTTGTATCAATATTTGCAAGATTTATAAGTAAATTTATTCGAAATTTTTTTAGAAAATTGAAGTAACTTATAAAGGGAATCTTCGGTGTTTATAAATTTAATATCACCGGCTGTTTGCCAAAAAGATAGTTTAGTGTTTCCGAGATGACCACTGGATTATCTTCATTAAACTGAGTAATCGCAACCCGTAACGCTGTCAAGAGCATTGCCGAACGTATTTGTATAAAGTATTGCCAACTTCTGTCATCCAGAGCGATTCTTTCTTTGATAAATTTCAGTTTTTCCCCTAATATAAATGCGAGTCTTGTTTGAAACTCCTCATATAAATTTGCTTTTATTAAAGATAAAAAGAGCTCTTTTTGATCAAGCCAGATTTCAAAAAGAGATTTGATAATTATGTCTGAATCGGTATAGGGTCCCACACGCCCGAGCAGTTCAGTGAATACCGATTCCATGCGGTAGAGTATAACATCAGACTTATCGTCAAATAAACGATAAAATGTCGCTCTGCCAACGCCGGAAACATTGATAATATTTGTGATAGAGGGAACATTGCAAGATATGTAAAGAATGCAGTGTTTCATGAAGTGCAGAATGCCGGCCACTTGCCGTGGTTGGATAAGGCACAGGAATGTGGTGCACAGACGCTGGAGTTCTTAGTTAAAAATGAGAAATAGATAATAATTGGCAGACAGACATCTTCTGGCCACAGAGTTTAAGAATACAGTCGCGATTTATGATTTAATATTATCCATAAATTGCGATTTTTTATTTACTCAAAGTAATATATACTAATTTTTCTATATTATTACAATTTACATATTTACCATAATAATAAACCGAAAATTAAAAATTCAGAAAGATTTATAATAATATTGTTGAATAATATTCTATTATTGTATATTATTGGTATACATGGATTATTATTGAATTTATATTATTTCAGAAAAAGAAGTAGTTGAACAAAAAATTTATAGAATTTACTATATTTCAAAAATGAGAAACAAAAGATGCGGATACTGCCGGTTAACCGAGGTCCTTTGTGGAATCTCAAATTTGAATATAAATGAAAATTAATTAGAATGGAGGTGAATGTATGAAAAAGGTATGTACGTTTACAGTCTTTATGTTTATTGCATCTTTGCTTCTCACGTCAGTCTGTTATGCCGACAACCCATTGGTACAGAATATTTATACCTGCGACCCTGCACCAATGGTGTATGACAGCGTATGTTACCTGTATACGGGTCATGATGAGGACACAATAGTGAACAACTTCTATACCATGAATGAATGGAAGTGTTACTCGTCAACAGATATGGTAAACTGGACAGATAACGGTTCACCGTTGTCTTACAACACATTCAGCTGGGCTCAAGGTGACGCATGGGCCGGACAGTGTATTTACAGAAATGGAAAGTTTTATTTCTACGTCCCTATGACCAGAAAAAATGCCGGCGGTGCGAGAGTGATTGGTGTAGCGGTATCGGACAGCCCGACAGGCCCTTTTACAGATGCTCTGGGGAAACCTTTGATAGCAAATAACGGAGCGCAGGATATTGACCCTACAGTATTCATAGACGATAACGGGCAGGCCTATCTGTATTGGGGAAATTCCAACCTTTATTATGTGAAGCTGAATCAGGACATGATTTCTTATTCGGGGGGGATTGTTCAGGTGTCCCCAAAACCAACCAGCTATATTGAAGGCCCATGGTTTTATAAGCGTAATAATATATATTACATGTTATATGCCGGCATGTCCTCTGGAAGCGAAAACATTTCTTATGCTACAAGTACCGCTTCTACCGGGCCCTGGACCGGCAAGGGTATAATAATGCCTTCGCAGAACAGCTTTACAAACCATCCGGGAGTAACTGACTATAAGGGGAATTCCTACTTGTTTTACCATACCGGCAATTTGCCGGGAGGCGGAAGTTACCACCGTTCTGTGGGTGTGGAACAGTTTAAATACAATTCCGACGGTACAATTCCCACTATCCCCATAACACAGAATGGTCCTGCTCAATTGGGAAATATGAATCCGTTTATCAAAATCGAGGCCGAAACAATTTGCTGGGGTTCAGGTATTGAGACGGAAAAGTGCAGTGAAGGCGGAAGGGATGTATGTAACATAGAAAACGGTGACTACATAAAGGTGAAGGGTGTTGATTTTAGTACCGGCGCAGCAGCATTTAAGGCAAGAGTAGCCTCTGCAACCAGCGGCGGCAATATTGAGCTCCGCCTTGACAGTCCTACAGGGAAGCTGGTGGGGACTTGTTCCATTACGGGTACAGGCGGCTGGCAGAATTGGGCAGACAAAACCTGTACAGTAAGCGGTGCAACAGGAATACATGACTTATATCTCAAGTTCACAGGCGGAAGCGGTTACCTGTTTAATTTCAACTGGTGGCAGTTTACTGGTGAACAGACAAAGATAGTATACGGTGACCTTGATGGCAGCGGCAGCGTAGATTCAATTGATTATTCACTGATGAAGCAATACATTCTTGGGTCAATAACCAAATTCCCGTCAAATGATGGGTTAACCGCAGCAGATGTAGATGCTAGCGGTGCAATAGATGCAATTGATTTTGCAGTTATGAAGAAATATTTGCTTGGGATGATAACTAAATTCCCTGCTGATGTGTAATTCAGCCATAAATGGCGGAGTGACACTGAGCATGGAATCAAGCACCGGCCAGTTAGCAAGGGCAGATACGGTATCTGCACAGGTACAATATTAGAATAAAGGAGAGTTGATTTATGAGAAAAAACAGTTTTAAATCATTATCAGTGGCGCTGGTTGTCTTTCTGACAGCGCTGATGATTTGCTCGGCGACGGTTAATGCCGCTACTCCAACGGGTAAAAGGTTAAAGGATATTCAAAGCAAGGTTCTTGTGGGAACCGAATTCCCCAGTGGTTTTACCACAATGTCGGATTCTTCCACATTTCTCAGCACCGCCACTGCCGAGTTTAATTTGGTAACTCCTGAAAATTGCATGAAATGGGATGCTACAGAACCTTCCCAAAATAATTTTAGTTTCTCTGAAGGGGATAAGCTTGTTAACTGGGCTCAAACCAACAATTTTAAGGTTCACGGCCATGCGCTGGTCTGGCACAATCAAACTCCAAGCTGGGTACAGAATCTTAATGCCAGCGCCATGCAGTCTGCCATGTACAATCATATCGACAAGGTAATGGCCCATTACAAAGGTAAAATTCCCTATTGGGACGTAGTTAATGAGGCTTTTGAGGAAGATGGAAGCTACAGAAATTCCTTCTGGTACAGAACCTTAGGTAAAAGCTTTATTGAGAATGCATTTATCCGGGCTCGTGCTGCTGACCCTAATGCCAAGCTGATATACAACGATTACAATCTTGAGTATACCGGCAGTAAGTCCAACGGTGCCTATAACATGCTCAAAGACCTTAAAAACCGTAATATACCTGTGGATGGGGTCGGTTTCCAGATGCACCTGGATATACAATACCCAATTGACTATAATGACTTTGCCAATAATTTGAAGCGTTTTGCAGATTTAGGCCTTGAGATATATATAACCGAGATGGATGTACGTGTATCCAGCAATCCCACATCGGCAGAATTGCAAACACAAGCCAGCTACTACAAGAATATAATCGAGAAATGTATGGCACAGCCTGCAGTAAAGGCTATCCAGGTATGGGGCTTCACAGACAAATATTCCTGGGTACCTGGGACGTTCCCCGGCAGAGGCGCGGCTTTGATCTTTGACTCCAACTATAATCCGAAACCATCTTATTATGCAATGCAATCCGCTCTGGTTCCTCCGACTCCGACAGTAGTATATGGTGACCTTGACGGCAACGGCAGTGTAGATTCTATAGATTATTCACTTATGAAACAATATCTGCTCGGGTCAATAACCAAATTCCCCTCTGAAAATGGTCTGACTGCTGCAGATGTTAATGCAAGCGGCAGTGTAGATGCTTTGGATTATTCACTATTGAAGCAATATTTGCTTGGAATTATAACCAGATTCCCAGCCGATGTGTAATAAGAGTTAATAAAAGATGAAGAAGAAGTTGATGTTGAATATTTAATATTTTATAGGGACGGGTGCCTGTTTTTAAAGCACCTGTCCCTAATTTGCATTATACCTTTAAATTTTGGTATGTCAATAACAGCTTGGTTTAGCTTTAAAAATTGGGTCTATTTTAATCTTCTGATGTTTTTTTATACATACCCACTGTTTTTATCAATATCGTGTACCTACACCCTTGAAATTTAAAAAAATGACTGGTATTATATATAATATATGGTAATAAATTGATGAAATATAAAATAATATAAAGAAATTAGCAGTTGAATTTTAGTGTAAAAAATAAATCTTATAGAACTATATGATTAAATAGATATTTTAAAAGTATTAAATGTTTTACTAAACTAGAAATTAAAAAATACACTAATGATTTTCTAAATAACATTTAATGTTACTTAGAATTCATATAGAACCATTTAAAGTGATTATGGCCATGATTTACATTTAAAATGGAAAAATAATTTGAGAGGAGGTTGTTGTATGAATAAGTTACATAAAAAATTGATTACAGAAACAGAAACTTTAGAGGCATATAAGTACAATTGTGATTCAGCCTGTAATAGTAATTGCTCCGTTGTATGCAACGCTCATATGTTTGCTAGTGCTGAAGCAAGAACAAACAGTGCGTGGGCTCAATTTGAAATTTAAAAACATACAGTAACAATTAATGGGACTTATGTGTTTTACTGAAAGAGTACATTGTAAAAGATTTTGCTTTTACCTGTCAATAGTAATTTTACGTTGAGTAGGAGAGTGTACATCTTCTGAGAGTACTAACTATAAACATCATCCGTTGTAAAATTTGATTTTCAACGGATGATATTTATTAATAACAAGTAACTTTCTTTATAGATGAGTATATCTCAAAACAAATGGCTTTAAAGGAGGAACTATGAACTCAGATAAACCTTTTATTCATCTATTTCAAACACCAGGGGGATATTATCTGTTTGATGTCAATACCAACTATATTTTGAAAATTAGTAGTTGTATTTATGAAAAGCTTTGGGGAGTATTAAAGGATAAACAGGATATTGCTGATATTGAGCAGGATGCAGATATTATTTATTTAAGAAATAATGGTTTTTTATTAAATAAACGAGTATCCGAGATAGCACATCCTGCAAATGATACATTAAAGTATTATCTCAACAGGAAAGTTGAGATGGCTACGTTACAGATAACAAGAAATTGTAACCTAAGGTGTTCTTATTGTGCTTATTCAGGTAAATACTTTAATCGTACCCATGAAAATAAAACGATGACTTTTGAAACTGCCAAAAAAGCTATTGATTTTTTGATAAATCATTCAACTGATACACAACGTATAAATTTGGGATTTTACGGAGGAGAGCCTTTACTCCAATTTGATCTGATTAAAAAGTGTATAGAATATGCAGAAGAAATGGCAGAAGGAAAAATCATCACCTTCAGTATGACTACAAATGGAACACTTCTCACAGAAGAATTTGTTGATTATTTTGTAAATCATAACTTGAATGTTACTATAAGCCTTGATGGTAATAAAGAAGCACATGATAAAAACAGGAGATTCTCAGCTAATGGAGAGGGTACCTTTGATGCAATCATGGAAAATATGGAAGCAATAAAGTTAAAATATCCTGATTACATAAAAAAAATGTTTATTAATATTGTAATGGATACTGAAAATGATTTTGGATGTATTAACGAATTCTTTTTTAATTCTGATATTCTTAACGATTCAATTATGACTTCAACAT
>JAEWJR010000055.1:0-39320 GCA_023386445.1 Bacillota bacterium
TTGGAAAGGGGAATCCCCTTCCCGGTTTCAGGAGGGTGCTCAGAAATGTGAAACATTTTGTCGAAGGGAACCTAGGGTTCCCTAGCGAACAAGATAATTTGCGTAGCATGGCAGAGTACTTGAGTGGGCGCGAAACGGATTTGCGAAGCAAATTTCTTGTTGTGTGGGAAGGTATAAATTTTTTTCGCAGAGTAATACTTTGAAATGTTATTTTCTTCCTGCCATGAAGGTATATTTGGAAGAAGGAATGTTTACAATAAGCATGGGAATATTATATAATTAATGTAAATTATTGGATGTAACATTTGTACAGTTTGTATTAATAATTTAAAGAGAGAGGGAAATAGAGTATGAGTCAAAGACAAATAAAAAAGATGCAAACCGATACTGATGTCAAGCGGAAGGCTATTAAACAGGTTGTTGTCCATATTAGAAAGAAAATCACTTCAGAATATGTGGGCAGTGAACATTTAAAAGAGTGGCTTACTGAGATAGAAAGTATAATTGCCAAAGAAGAATTCGATATCAAAGATTATATCCATGCCAGGAAAAGTCTTAATGACATAATTGAGAGGACTCTTGACGAGGAGATGCGTTTTAAGCTGAGAGACTCATGGTTCAGCTTGGGAAAGGCTTTGGAAAAAAAGGCAAAAATAAATTAATACTCTGTTGGGGGGCAGTATATGCTGTTTAGACAAAAGAAAAAGCTTGAAGAGAGCAATGATTTGCTGGAAAAAATCAAAAATGAAATACAGTCTCAATTGGGCAATAGAGGAGTAGATGTATCAGGTATAAATATGCAGATTAATCCAAACAATATATCTCTCAGTATTTATATAAGCGGATCTAAAAGATTGGCATAACAAATTGAAAGAATTCCCCTGATCGCAGATAAAGATCAGGGGAATTTAACTACTTGAAGGAATTTATATAATCTCTTGCCCTTTGAATTGCTTTGAGAACAGTATCGGCTGCCGGACCTCCCGGCAGGTTTCTGCCCGAAACACATTTTTCAAGACTTATCTCGGTATAGACATCCTCTTGAATTTTATCTGAAAAACTCTTAAATTCCTCCAGGTTCATTTCATCAATAGCCTTATTTTTTTCGATACAATAAAGGACCATCTTACCGATTATTTCATGGGCGCTTCTGAAAGGTATACCTTTTTTAACCAGATAATCTGCAATGTCGGTGGCGTTGGTAAAACCTCCCTGAGCTGCCTTATACATGTTTGCCCTGCGGAGTTTCATTGTAGCCAGCATGTTTGAAAAGACAGGAAGACACATTTTGACCGTATCAACCGCATCAAAGATTGCTTCCTTGTCTTCCTGCATATCCTTGTTATAAGCCAGAGGCAGGGACTTCATTACAGTAAGCAAGGTCATAAGGCTGCCATAAACTCTTCCGGTCTTTCCTCGTGCCAGCTCTGCCACATCGGGATTCTTCTTCTGAGGCATGATGCTGCTGCCGGTACTGTAGGCATCGTCGAGTTCCACAAATCCAAATTCATGGGAGGACCACAAAATTATTTCTTCGGAAAGCCTGCTTACATGCATCATAAGGATGGAAAGACAGGAGGCAAGTTCTATGGCAAAATCCCTGTCGCTTACTCCGTCAAGACTGTTCTGGGTTATATCACTAAAGCCAAGTTCCTCGGCGACCATATATCTGTCCAGGGGATATGTTGTACCTGCCAATGCACCGGAACCCAACGGGAGTATGTTCATTCTGGAATAACAGTCTCCCAGGCGCATAAAATCACGCTTGAACATTTCGAAATATGCCATCATATGATGTGCGAAGGTTATGGGCTGGGCTCTCTGTAAATGTGTATAGCCTGGCAATATTGTATCTGTATTTGCTTCCGAGATATTTAAAATGGTACTTTCCAGAGAAAGTATCATTTCACTTATCGCCGAGATTTCATCCCTTAAATACATTCTTATATCAAGTGCAACCTGATCGTTGCGGCTTCTTCCCGTATGGAGCTTCTTTCCCGTATCACCTATTCGGGAGATAAGAATTTTCTCAATATTCATATGGATATCCTCAGCGTCCACTTCAAACTCTATCTTTCCCGCTTCAATATCGTAGAGAATATCCTTAAGGGTACTTTGTATAAGAGTACTTTCTTCCACCGAAATAATCCCGCATTTGCCAAGCATGTTGGAATGGGCTATGCTTCCCAATATGTCCTGCCTGTACATTCTGCAGTCAAATTTTATGGAGGAGTTGAAATCATCCACCAGTTTATCCGTTCCTTTTTCAAATCTTCCGCCCCAAAGTTTCATAAAAAGCACCTCAATCTATCATTAATTATATGATCAATGTATTACCTGACAAGGGGACAGTCCATTCCGGATTGTCCCCTTATGTTAGAGATTATTATTAATCGCCAGGCAATCATTTATTTTCCTTGTTTTGAAGCATTTGAGCCCTGACCTTCATAGGGAGGCCGAACAAATTGATAAAGCCTTCGGCATCCTTCTGGTTGTAGACTTCATCCTTGCTGAAGGTAGCTATTGCTTCATTATACAGGGAGTACGCCGATTTAGCACCCGCAGGCATGCAGTTTCCTTTATAAAGCTTCATTTTGACAGTACCGGTTACAGTTTCCTGAGTCTTGTCTACAAAAGCCGACAGGGATTCGCGGAGAGGGGTGTACCACTGGCCGAAATAAACCAATTCAGCAAATCTTTGAGCAACTATATCCTTATAATGCAAGGTGTCTCTGTCAAGACAGAGCAGTTCCAATTCCCTGTGAGCAGCATAGAGAACGGTTCCGCCCGGAGTTTCATACACTCCTCTGGATTTCATTCCAACAAGCCTGTTTTCCACCATGTCAATTATGCCTACGCCGTTGGCACCGGCAAGCTTGTTCAAAACATCCATCAATTCAATAGGACTGTATTCAACGCCGTTAACTTTTTTAGGAATACCCTTTTCAAAATAAATTTCAACATATGTGGGAGCATCGGGAGCCTTTTCTGGAGAAACCATGAGCTTGAGCAGCTTGTCATACTGAGGTTCATTCCCGGGATCTTCAAGATCGGAGCCTTCATGGCTTAAATGCCACAGGTTTCTATCCATGCTGTAGTTATCCTTTTTGGTAACAGGAATGGGAATATTTCTTGCTTCAGCATAGTCTATCGCATCTTCTCTGGATTTAATATCCCAGATTCTCCAGGGAGCTATTATTTTAAGGTGGGGAGCCAGGGCTTTAACAGTCAGTTCAAATCTTACCTGGTCATTACCCTTACCTGTAGCACCATGGCAGATTGCAGTACAGCCTTCCTTTAAGGCTATTTCAACCATTCTTTTTGCAATGATAGGTCTTGCAAAGGAAGTTCCGAGTAGATATTTTCCTTCATACACAGCATCTGCCTTTAAAGTTGGGTAAATAAAGTCAGTTATGAATTCTTCCTTCAAATCCTCTATGTAAAGCTTGGAGGCTCCGGTTTTTATAGCTTTTTCATGCAACGGCTCCAGCTCTTCGCCCTGCCCTACGTCTCCCGCCAATGCTATAACTTCATATGCATAGTTTTCTTTCAGCCATGGAATAATTATTGAAGTATCAAGTCCGCCGGAGTATGCCAGTAAAACTTTTTCTTTTTGAGTACTCATTAGACCCATCCTTTCCGCTGATTTGGTTCAGCACATAACACTAATATTGAAATAAAAAAAACAACCTTTGAAAATTATGCTAAAATATATTATAAATATCATCGGCGGAGATGGCAATCCTCCACTGATAGTAGCAAGTCGATAGATGTATTATATAACATTATGCATAAATATGCAATATGTTATATAATTATGCATAATAAAAATTAATATTCTATTTAGATAGATACTTTCAACAGTTTCTATGCAAGTAATATTGAATATTTATATTTTTTGATTCTGAAAGGCAGAAAGGTAGATAACATGTTTATTATGGGCATTGACCCCGGATTTGCAATTACAGGCTTTGGTGTTGTAAAATATGAAGGGAACAAATTTTCGGTTTTGGATTACGGCGCTGTTACTACTGAGGCCTCAATGAAGCTATCTCAGAGACTTTTGGTGCTTAACAACAGGCTTGAAGAACTGATTGAAAAGTACAGTCCGGACGCCATTTCCATAGAAGAGTTATTTTTTAATAAAAATATAAAGACTGCGCTTACAGTGGGACATGGCAGGGGTGTTGCAGTCCTGGCAGCCGCTAAATCAGGAGTGGATATATTCGAATATACTCCACTTCAGGTCAAGCAGTCGGTGGTTGGCTACGGAAGGGCGGAAAAGGCACAGATACAGCAGATGGTAAAGGCAATATTGAATTTGCCTGCTATTCCCAAGCCTGACGATGTGGCCGACGCACTGGCAGTGGCCATATGTCACGGCAATTCACACAGAATGGGTGCGGTGCTTGGGAACAAGGCGTATTAGGTGCATGACTCCATAAACTAACGAATAGACCGGAGGTTAAAATTTAAATGTTTGCATACATAAAAGGAACTCTTGAAGCAAAAAACAATGACAGCATCATAGTGGAGGCCGGCGGCATCGGCTACAGGATTTTTACAGCCCTGTCCACAATAAATAGTGTCGGACAGCTGTCCTCACAGGTGAAAATACACACACATTATTATGTAAGGGAAGATATTACCGCCCTGTATGGTTTTCATACAATGGAGGAACTGGGGATTTTCGACATGTTAATATCTGTTTCAGGTGTGGGTCCCAAGGCAGCAATATCCATGATTTCAACACTTTCGCCATCAAGGTTTGCTCTGGCGGTTGTTTCGCAGGATACCAAAGCCTTGTCAAAGGCCCCTGGAATCGGTCCCAAAATGGCTCAGCGTATTATTCTGGAGCTGAAGGACAAGATATCCAAGGAGCAGCTCACAGCAGGAGGATTGTCCGAGAATATTCCTGCTCTTGAAAATGATAACCGGACGTCGGTAACCGAAGCTGTCAGTGCTCTTATGGTTTTAGGCTACAGCTCCTTTGAGGCTTCTGGTGCCGTCAGCAAGGCATATCAGGAAGGAATGGGCGTAGAAGAACTGATAATGAAGGCTTTAAAGTCATTGTCAAAGTAGTTTAACCTCCTTTATTTGCCATACAGCGGTAAAGGAGTAAGCAGATTTTATAACTATTGTGGCTGCTGTGCGGCTCAAAGCCATAACATGGCTTACGGAGGTTAATATGTCGGAGGAAAGATTAATTGACAGGGAAACACGTGGTGATGATTTTGATGAAGTCAGTTTGCGCCCTAAAAAGCTGGATGAATATATAGGCCAATCCAAGGCAAAAAATAATCTGACAGTGTTTATTGAAGCAGCAAAACAGAGAAAAGAAGCTTTGGACCACGTTTTGCTGTATGGTCCGCCAGGCCTGGGGAAAACTACCCTTGCCAGTATTATTTCAGCTGAGATGGGGGTTAACCTCAGAATTACTTCGGGTCCGGCCATTGAAAAAGCAGGTGATCTTGCTGCAATACTGACAAATCTCGGTACCCACGATGTTCTGTTTATAGATGAAATTCACCGTCTTAACAGGAGTGTGGAAGAGATATTGTATCCGGCAATGGAGGACTACGCCCTGGATATAATTATAGGAAAGGGACCAAGTGCCCGTTCCATAAGACTTGATCTGCCTAAGTTTACCCTGATCGGTGCCACTACCAGAGCAGGGTTGCTGACTGCTCCTCTGCGAGACCGGTTTGGGGTAATCAATAAACTGGAGATGTACACTGCTGACGAATTAAAGCAGATAGTAAAGCGGTCGTCCGGAATTCTAAACATAGAGCTTCAGGAGGATGGAGCCTATGAAATTGCAAGAAGATCCCGCGGTACACCGAGAATTGCAAACCGGCTTCTGAAAAGAGTCCGTGACTTTGCCCAGGTTATAGGCGGAGGTGTTATAGATCTAAAGGTGGCAAAACATGCTCTGGATGCTCTGGAAGTGGATGAAATTGGACTTGACGGGGTGGACAGGAATATGCTTCTGAGCATTATCAACAAATTCAGCGGGGGACCCGTGGGGCTGGACACACTGGCAGCCTCTATCGGTGAAGACCCCGGTACCATTGAGGATGTCTACGAGCCTTATTTGATACAACTGGGTTTTATAAACAAGACTCCAAGAGGAAGAATGGCCACAAAGAATGCTTACAGTCATTTCGGACTGGAATTTGAAGGCTAGCAGTCTTAGTACAATATGCAGAATATTGTACTAGCATCTAAATTCATATATTGCCTGCGGTTGAATTCCCCAGGACGGCGTTGTCGTTATTTGGAATAAAGAGGAGAAAAATTTTATGGAGAAGGATATGAAATTACTTTTACACATATGCTGCGGACCTTGCTCAACCTATCCTGTACAGGAATTATTAAAAGAAGGCTTTGAAATTCAGGGCCTTTTTTACAATCCCAATATACATCCAATTGAGGAACATAAGAGAAGAAAAGAAAATGTTGAAAAATTCAGCTCGATTACCAATATCTCTGTTGTATATAATGATGATTTCAGACAGTCGGAATGGGAAAATCTTGAGGATAAAGGTGCAGCCAGATGCAACGGTTGCTATGGCCTGAGAATGGAAGAGGCTGCCCGTTATGCCTCGGAAAATGGTTTTGAGGCCTTTACAACAACTCTGCTTGTCAGTCCGTACCAAAAGCATGAACTTATAAAAGAGTTTGGAGAGTTTTACGCTGAAAAATACGGAATTGCTTTTGCATACCGTGATTTCAGACCAGGCTTCAGACAGGGGCAGCAAATGGCGAGAGAAATGGGGCTGTACAGGCAAAAATATTGCGGATGTATACTGTCGATAAATGGCTAAGACTGGCAGTTTTTTTACAATTCAATTACAATTTTTTTAAAACTGCTGAAATATGTATATCACTCTGTCAACTAAGAGTATAATTGAATGTAGCACAGATTTTAATAAAATTTGACAGAAAAGTTTGACGGGGTGACAAATGATAAAAAGAGCAGGTTTGAAGAAAGTTATTACGGGTATTATTTTATTCTGCATAATACTCATATCTCAAAATGTAGTTTTTGCAGCGCAGCAGCTAACACTGAACTATGATAACAAGTCAGTTAAATATTCAGGCGTATCGTACAAGATAACTATTAATGACAAGGAAATAAAAACAGATTTTCCGGGAATTGTGTTCAATAAAGTAACGATGTTTCCATTGCGGCCTGTGTTCGAAGGATTGGGCGGAACTGTCGTCTGGAACAGTAAAACTCAAATAATGGATATTACATATAAAGGTGAAAAATACCAATTTCAGAATAACAGCACAAATGTAAAAATTAACGGTAAGAGCATAAATATGACTTCACCTGCAAAGAAGATAAATGACAGGCTCATTATCCCTGCTGATTTTCTGAAAAACGTCAAAGGGCTTGTGGCTGCTACTGATACTAAAGCCAATGTAATAAAGATTTCAACTAATTATATCGGTTCTGTGAAAGAAATAAGCAGTGCAGATTCAGGGGAGAAAACCATTGTTACGTTGAAAATGGATAATCATAAAGGCTATAAATATTATCGTCTTACAAATCCGAACCGGATAGCTGTTGAATTTAATAATGTAAAATCAGATGAGAAAATAATAGAAACTTCTTCAAATCAGATCAGTGGCATAAATGTCGAGGCTCTATCTGATAATTCAACCAGGATAATAATAAACCTTAATGAAATGGCAAATTTTTCTGTGACGGATTTGCAGGATGGCTGCAAAATAACAATAGAAAAACCTATAAATACAAACCTTTCCTACACGAACAATTATGACAGGGTATATTTTTCATTAAAGAATATAAAGCTTGCAGATATTAAGGCAGAAAATAACAGGAGCTACATTGAAGAGCGGTACAAGCACGAATATGATGCTGAGAACTTTAAATATACCATTACAATTGATGCTGCTTCCTCTCTGAGCTTAAAGGACGAAGTCTACAATATCGATGACTCACTGGTAAATACTGTTGAAATTTTCAGAGACAAGGAAACTCAAGACACAAAGATAATTATCAATGCCAAACAGGAGTTTCTATATTTCACATCCTATAACGACAAGCGGATGCAAAGCGAAATAGATTTGCTGACTCCAGCAAAAGAGGGTGAAACACTGGTAGTTATTGATGCCGGACATGGTGGTGAAGATCCCGGAGCCAATAACGGAAAGGTACTGGAGAAAGACCTTAATCTTGCTATTGCACTGAAGTTGGAAGCTCTCTTAAACAAAAATAATATTAAAACTTTTATGCTTAGGCAGGATGATACTTTTGTAGGCTTGTACGACAGACCTTATATAGCAAATGCCTTGAATGCAACCCTATTTGTGAGCATACATAACAATGCCATAGACAATACAAAAATCAGCGGCACCGAAACTCTGTACTATCCTGAAGCAAAAGGAGATCCGGCTTTTACAGGTGAAAAATTTGCAAAGCTGGTACAGGATGCTTTGATGAGCAAGCTCAAATCTGCAAATAGAAAGACTGTGCAGAGGCCCGGACTCGTCGTGCTGAAGTATACCAAAATGCCGGCTATACTGGCCGAAATAGGTTTTGTAACCAATGCTGCCGAAGTGAAAAATCTCACTAATCCGGAATATCAGCAAAAAGCGGCAGATGCCTTGAATGATGCCATACTTAAAGCTCTGAATATAATAGAATCCGAAAAAAAAACCGAAGATAAATTGGAAAATGAAAGCAATAATGAGCCCGATCCCAATGCAGACACACCTGAAGACAGTGCTGACGAACAAGCTGCAGAATAGTATTGATGATCTGAATAAAAACCGTATTTAAACCGGCTGAAAGATGCGGTCTTAAAGAGTTTTCGGGAAATAATAAAATTTGCTGATATAGTCTATAATTATTTTATGGAAATTTTTTCTAAAATAAGGAGGACTATTTTTTATGAAAAGAATTTTGAGTGTGGTTTTAATCGTTATGCTTCTGACAACCGGCTGTTCTTTCATAGGGCAGAAGGATAAAAGTGATGACGAGCCAATTATACCTGCAGCAATCGATACTGTGAATAATCAGGATACACAGGCCAATGCGTCGGCAGCTGCCATTCCCGGAAACAGTAGTAATGTTGAAACAGCAGCTAATCCAACAGTATCCAGTTCTGCTTCAAGTGAAAATTCAGAGGATCTATTCAGCAGCAGTGTTTTAATTGATAATGGTACAGGGAAAGGTGTAACATCCAATTCAAGCAATAAAAACAGTATACTAATGACCTTGTACTACCGGGATAAAGACGGCCTGCTGATACCCGTTACAAGGAATGTTGTTAAACAGGAAGGTCTTGCAAAGGCTGCTATCAGCGGGTTGGTCAATGAGCCGGTTACAAGGGAGCAACTGGATTATTACGGACTTTATCCCGTACTTCCTCAAGGGACAAAAATTAAAGGTATGACTATAAAGAATGGAAGCGCAGTTATAGATTTTTCTAAGGAATTTATGGATTTTGCAACCAAAGAGGATGAGAAGCTTGGTATTACTTCTGTCGTGTATACTCTTACCTGCTTCAAGACAATTTCAGATGTAAGTATCAGGGTTGACGGCAGGACAGTAAATGTGTTAAATAACGGTACTGATATCTCGGGAATTAAGAACAGGGATAACACTTTTATAAATTCCGGGGAGACAGCTGCAAAAGACGGCTATGTCAAGTGTGACCTGTATTATATGACAACGGGTAATGATCAGTACAATTATATGGTACCTGTTTCAACACTGGTTCAAAAAACGGATGACAGTCAAATGCCGGCCATAATATTTGCAGAGCTTACTAAAAAAACTGATGGAGAAAAATACTATACTACTTTACCGGAAGGGACCAAGCTGCTTTCGTGCAATATGCAGGATAATTTGGCTGTTCTCGACTTTTCCTCCCAGCTTACCAATTATGGAGGAAATGAAAAAGAGAACGGGTTGTTAAATCAGATTTACTATACCTTGAATCAGCTCAAGGGTATCGCAAAGGCAAAGATACTTGTTGACGGAAAAGAAACTACCTTGCCCGAAGGCTCGGAGATAGCATTTGCAAAAACTCTTCCGACCACCTTTAATGCGGTAATGGATAATTAGCAGATCTTTTAGTTACAATATACAAAACAGATAACTTTTTTACTGTTTATTTATCTAAATAAGCTGATGATTTTTGAAGAATTTTAAGATATTATTTATACAGCATTTTAATGGAGGAGTTATGTTGAGGCAGGACGGAAGAATACATTCACAGCTAAGACCTGTAAAAATTACAAGAAATTATATAAAACACGCAGAAGGTTCAGTACTTATTGAAGTAGGAGATACAAAGGTAATATGTACCGCATCCATAGAAGATAGGACACCTCCCTTCAAAAAGGATTCGGGAGAAGGCTGGGTAACCGCTGAATATTCAATGCTTCCAAGAGCAACCGGTGTACGGAATCCGAGGGATATTTCCAAGCTGAAGCTTAATGGAAGAACTCAGGAGATTCAAAGACTGATTGGACGTTCATTAAGAACCATAGTCGATTTAAAACTTTTGGGTGAAAGAACCATAACCATCGACTGTGATGTTATTCAAGCCGATGGAGGCACCAGAACTGCTTCTATCACGGGCGGGTATGTGGCTTTAGTGGATGCATGCCGCAGTTTAAAAGACAGCGGTTTGATTTCAAAAATGCCTGTTACAGGCTTTGTAGCTGCTACCAGCGTAGGTGTTGTAAATGAACAGGAGCTGCTTGATTTGTGCTATACGGAAGATAGTGCGGCAGAGGTTGACATGAATGTCATTATGTCGGACAACGGTGAATTTATTGAGATCCAGGCAACAGGAGAAAAAAACAGTTTCAGCAAAAAACAGCTGGATGTTCTGCTTATCATTGCACAAAAAGGGATAGAGCAGCTGATACAGATACAGAAGGAAGTACTCGGGCAGATTTGAATGTCCGGGGCCACAGTTAAATAAAAGAATGAAAAAAGATATAGAAAAGAGAATTGAGTAGTCAAGATACTTCAGGGGAGTAAATGATGGAGAAATTGGTTGTAGCAACTAAAAATAAAGGTAAAATTGCAGAGATTAAAAAAGTATTGCAGACAATGCCTTTTGAAGTGTTATCCATGGGTGATATCGGTATAACGGTGGATGTAGTTGAGGATGGAAAAACCTTTGAAGAGAATTCGCTCAAAAAGGCTGTTGAAATATGCAGCATATGTCAAACAATTGTAATAGCCGACGACTCAGGAATTGAGGTTGATTATCTGAACGGTGCCCCCGGAATTTATTCAGCAAGGTTTGGCGGTCCGGAAGCTACGGATGAGGACAGAAATGAAAAGCTGTTGCATATGCTGAAGGATGCACCATTTGAGAAAAGGACCGCCAGGTTTGTATGTGCAATAGCTGTGGCCTTTCCGGACGGAAGATCTTTTGTGGTAAAAGATAACTGTGAGGGATTTGTAGATTTCAAGTGTAAGGGTGACAATGGTTTTGGCTATGATCCGCTTTTTTATGTCCGGGAATATGATAAAACGATGGCTGAACTAAGTATGGACATTAAGAACAAAATTAGCCACCGCGCCAAGGCTTTGGAAAAGATGGCAGCTAAGATTAAGGATTATTTGTAGCATATTCGCAGTTAAAATATATTATTTGGTTTCAGTTTATTTATACTCTTAATACTTGATTTAAAGTTAATTAATAGTTTATTTGAAGATATTTTATTGTTATTTTAGCTCTATGGGGGAAGGACATAATGAAAGTGCTTGTAATGAGTGATACTCACGGTTACATATTCAATGCAAAGGAGGCTTTGGACAGACATCCCGAGGTTGAGATGGTCCTGCATCTTGGAGATTATTGCAGAGATGCATCACAATTAAGCCAACTGTATCCTGATATAAAATTTGAGTATGTTTACGGTAACTGTGATATTGGAGTAGGAACTATCAGTGCAGATAAGACAATTGAAATTGACGGTGTTACCGTATTTATGACCCACGGGCATAAATACAGCGTAAAATGGGATTATAACCGTATATTATCAAAGGCCAAGGCTGAAAATGCTTCGGTTATCCTGTTTGGGCATACACATGTAGCTGTTATTGACAATGTTGATAACAAGCTTATAATAAATCCGGGAAGCATGAGTGAATCGAGAAGCAGCAAATCAGAATCCTATGTGATTATGGAGGTTGCTGAGGGTAAGGTTAATGCGGATATATATTACGTTTAAAATTATCCGGGTTATTTACGAAAAAATTCCTGAAAAATATGGTTATATATGTTGACAAACTAAAATGTACCCTGTATAATATCAAGAGTCGGCTGGCGATAAACACCGCAAATGCTGATATACCAGGGTTAATGCGGGTGTAGTTCAATGGTAGAACATCAGCCTTCCAAGCTGATTGCGTGGGTCCGATTCCCATCACCCGCTCCAATAAAAACTTAATATGTGCCCATAGCTCAGCTGGATAGAGCAACGGCCTTCTAAGCCGTAGGTCTTGGGTTCGAATCCCCATGGGCACGCCAATAAAAACACTTGCAGATATGCAAGTGTTTTTTGCATATAAAGATAATCGGGGATTCGAACCCGAGAGGGCTCGGAGCGTTAAGAAAAAGTGCTGAATGCACTTTTTTAGCTTCGAGTAGGAGCCCGGCACCGTAAGTGGAGCGAGCGGTGGGCGACGTCATTAGCATGCGAAGCAGGCGGCGAATCCCCATGGGCACGCCATCAGGCGCTTCTGCTAAAAACACAATGAATTCTTTCGTCTCGATTTTCTTTCCCAATGTTGTACTGCGGTGGACGATGTTCTATACTAAAAATGGTTCAACTATTTGAACCATTTAACCGAGAGGAGTACGCTATGGATTTTGATAAACAGATAGATACCATCAAATCTGATTTTAAAGAAAGTCGCCGACTGCTTCTCGCCATCGGGGATGAGACCAGACAGTCGATTATCCTTACGCTGATGAGTGCTGGAAGCGACGGAATGCGA
The DNA here is from genome assembly GCA_023386445.1 of Bacillota bacterium. GTDB lineage: Bacteria > Bacillota > Clostridia > Acetivibrionales > DSM-1351 > Ruminiclostridium. Next base: position 13,007 of record JAEWJR010000055.1, read on the forward strand.
GTACGCTAAATTACAGCAAAGACACATCTTTCCCGCCCGGCAGTGTCCCATCATTTGAAAATCTTGTTGGACGCAGGACTGGTAGATGTATGGCATGAGGGCACTATGAATTTCTACACGGGTAACTTTGGAAACGAATTTCAGACTTTGTGCAATTTAGTGCATCACATCGAGGAGTTTCGCACAGCCGTGACCGAAACCTTTGGCAGTGACACTTGTTACAGCGTCAAATAAGGAGTGCATAATTATGACAATCTTCTATTTTACATCCACCGGCAACTGCCTTGCAGTGGCTAAGAAAATTGGCGGTAATCTTATTTCTATTCCACAGGTTATTGATTCACCGGATCTTCATTTTAAAGATAATGTCATTGGCCTGATTTTCCCTATTTATGGCTTCGGAATGCCCAAAATGGTCCGTAAATTTCTCGAAAGAGCCACATGGGAGGCCGAATATTCCTTTGCCATCGGTACCTATGGAAATCTGCCCGGCGGGGCGATGGTGAATTTACAAAAATCCGCGAAGAACCATGGACAGCACTTTGATTATGCCGAAAGCCTGCTGATGGTAGATAATTGTCTGCCTGTCTTTGATATGAATGATCAAATAGCCAAGCTGCCGGACAAACATATTGATGAGAACCTTTACAGGATAATTGCAGATATTCAAGACCGTAGAACGCTTGATGCGGCAGCAGGACCTGTATGGAAAGCCCTTACCGCGGTGATAAGAAGAGGTGAGAATCTTTTTATGAGCGGCAAACAGGGGCAGCGTTACATGGTAAGCCAAGATTGTACCCAATGCGGTATCTGTGCTAAAATCTGCCCTGCCGGAAACATTACCGTCACTGATACAGTAATGTTCAATAATCAATGTGAGGGATGCCTCGGATGCGTCCACATGTGCCCACAAAATGCGATGCATATGAAAAATGAAAAGAGCACCGCACGGTGGCGTAACCCCGATGTTTCGCTGAATGAAATTATCACTGCCAACAACAGGCAGAAAGTAAACGCAAAATGAACAAAACAATTGCAGTCACCGTTGGCCCACAGGCTATATTGCCAGATTTGTCATCGCCGAATTTTAAATCACGGCTATACGGTATGTGCAAACATACGCATTAATAGTTGAAGACATAAAAAAGACCTGCTCACTTTTGAATGAAGAAGCCTTGTCACGCCTATCGGCGTTTGAGGCTGATTTAACTTCTACAGAGGGTATGGCCTCTTTTTCACCACCTCAAGGAACATAGAGACTGTAGTCCTGCTGCAAATGAAAATTGAAAGCTTCAGTAAATTTATAGTATAATCAATATAGAAGCGCAGAATCTATAATATGTATAGACAGTCAGGAGTTTGGTATGGTTAAAATAGAATGCTTTATCCCTATTCCAATCTTCTTATATACAAATTTAATGATTGCCGGATATACTTTTTGTTAAAGGTAAAACCAGGAATTCAATATTATTAATATCCATGACTGATTTTAGAAAAAATTATTGTGTAAAGCTGTAAAGCCAAAAACAAACGAATCGCATATTGAAAACCAGTATATATAAGGAGGGGCTGATATTGAATAAATTGCCTCCGATTGAAAAAATATATGAAGCGTACAGCGCTATAGCGGATGACCGGATTATTCTGCATGCGGATCATGCTGCTGTCTTTTCTTCCAACAGAAGCAAGGAGTACACCGTTGCATGGGAGGGTGACATTTATGCTTCAGACGACAATGCAACATACTGGCAAGGGTATGCCGGATATCCGGTAATAGCAGTTCTGATGAAACAGCAGAAATTGCCTTTGGATATTGGGATTGCCTCTCACTTTGCAGGTGTTAACTGGACCGAACTGAACGCAAAATACAAGCGGGATTATGCGAAAGCCGCCGCATCAGTATTGGATAGTCTCAAATGCAGTAACAATGAAAAAGAACAAATATTGACAGAACTTCATTGCGTCTATGAAGCCATTAAATTGTTGGATATAAAGGTGAAACGCGGTTCGCCCCGCAGGCCAGGGCAGGCATAAAAAGTATGAATTCAACAAAAATGATATTGAACAGTTAACAAATATTCTGATGCAGAATGAGTGGATAATGATGTCCTCTCAAAAAAATCCATACATGCAGATATCTTTTAATAAGAGGTATACAAATGCTAAATCTGATTTCATTTTAAAACATTCTGAAAAGGCAAAGGAAAAATATGCTGGCAAATACAACCCGGGAAAATAAAACAACCGTACATTCCTGACAAACAAAAAAAGAAAGGAATATTATAATATATCCCTTCCTGTATAGGCTAGCATAACAGGTGAATCTTTCAACTCTTCAAGAAGCTGGTCTATTGCCTTTGAGTTTTCGGCAATTTGCCTTTTCAGCTCATCTTCACTCAGCTGTGAAAATACTTTTTCCATAAAATCACCTCCTTTTAGTGTAATTTTATATATTAAGTTTTAAGGGAGAATTTTATTAATGTTAACTCTTTATTAAATGATTTTTTATTAAATTTTGGACATTTCAACAAAAGAATAACCTGGTTTAATGGTACCGTATTTGTAATTAATGCGGTATTTTTTATTGTCCTCCAAATTATAATTTTTAAATAAATTAAAATATTACCGGGATTTGTAAAAAAATTTCTAAACAATAAAAAAATATTAATTTATGCGCGCGCCATATTTTCCTTGGTTCATAAGCCCAACAAAAATATGTTCAGCGAGGAAAGGCACATGCGCATACAAAAGTGAATTTGCCACTTTTATTCTGTCCGGTTTTAAAAGGTGCTGTTTATTTTACTTATTTATTATAGGGCATTTTCCCTAAATAAAACTGAATATTCAAAGGGACTGAAAAGCAAAAGGGGGATAGACGGATACTATCTCCTTTTTGCCGTTTTTACCGGATCCTTGCAGGAAATTACCTTATTTATATGGAAATATGTAAGTAAAAATATAAACATAAATTTACGAAGGCGGTTGTTGAATTATGGAAAATGATTTGGTCAAACTGATTATAAGACAAACAAATGTCTTGTTTCAGAACATACAGATTACATTAGATGAAGTAGGAGATATCCAATCAATACCTCAATTTACAGATATGCCGGTAGCAAAGCATGTATACCATATGCTGCACTCTCTGGACCAATGGTTTATAAACCCCAATAAATACGAGGAACCCGGTTTTCATGAACTCCATTTAGATTCATTATTTGTACACAGTTATATAACTCTTACAAAAGAGGAGCTGGAGAACTACTTCTATAAGATTAAGATAAAAATAAATAAATATACGGCGGAATTAACAGACGATGATTTGGCTGATAAACCTGAAAATTGCCAATTTACAAAATTAGAACTGATTCTAGGACAATTCAGACATTTGTCATATCACATGGGATTAATTCATAGTTTTATTCGGAGTGAGTCTGGAAAGTGGCCGCAATTTAAAGGCTTGTCCGAGTTACCAAAGTAAATTAGGTTTAAAGCCTTCGATTTCCAGGCGATTTATGCTTTCAAGCTGGCTTTGAACGCAGTTTGGGTTTGAATTTGCTTTTGAATTCAGGGGGCTTTAGCCTCAAACCCAAACTATCGGCTTTCAGCAGATAGTAATTGACTTGGGGAATAAAACTTTAAGTCACCAGCCTCGAAAACAACCCCTGCGCGGTGAGGCAGAGGTTGTTTTTGTTCAGGAGAGAGGTCCAAGTATTGGCAGCAGACAAATGTTATAATAAGAAAGTAACAAATTTAATTGAAAAGAAATCAGCAGTCATTACATCGTCGCTTTCGATAAGTCTTAAATTGATATAATTTGCCCCAACGCCTACTAACGTTCCTGTTCTATCTAATAGAGTACCGGTTCCTATGAGGAATTCTACTCTTACTCGTCTTCCTATTTGAGTACGTAAAAAGCCATTTAAATATTCCGTACTGGTCAAGGTCAGCGGCTCAGGCTGCGTCAAGGGAGTTATGGGAGCAAAATCCTGCTGCTGCTGCATCATATCTTGTGTGGGCTGACCTTGAGGCAGCATCGGCTGACCTTGTGGAAATGCCGGCTGACCTTGAGGTGTCGTCGGCTGGCTTTGAGGTATCATCTGGGCGGTTGATCCATCCGGTCTTTCTTCATAGCAGCAGAAGGGAAAAGTATAATATGGAGTCGGTCGATTTTTCATAAAATTCGAACTTCCTTTCTTATTTTAATTATTTATGGTCGTTATTATGTTTTAGCGTATTTTTGAGTTGGGGTATAAAAACAATGCTGGGCTATCCTTGTAAATATCACACCGGTATTCCCAGGCGGAAAAAATGAGCCGCAGGTTGGCCGGAAGGGATTATAATACCACAGGCATTCCGCCACCGCTCCCAATGTACTCCCTGAGAGAGCCCAATCAGCTATATCATAATGAAGCTGCTGAGGATTCATGTTATAAATATTCTGAGGATTATATTGACCACCCACAACTTCCTTAACACATGTAAACTGACCTGCTTGAAGGATGGCTGCTCTTACATCTCCATGCAGTTCTCTGAAAAACTGACCGTATGGCACTGTAGTTCTGTTCATGATTACTGATGCTACAGCCTTCATACCGTTATCACCTTCGCCTTCGGCCTCACATTGTATTATTCTGGCCATCAATTCCCTATTTGTGTATGGCATTCACTATCACCTTTAAAGCAAATATTTATCACTATATTCTAATAGCAGTATATTAAAGGGTATTTGATAATGTTACATAATTAAAGAATTATGTAAATTAGCCGATTGTTGAATTTTTATTAACCATTATACCTTTCAATGGGTTTTTTCTCATAAAAAAACCCGGTACAGGACCGGGTAAAGTTAATCAATTTCAGAAATAAATTGCCGTACAATACCACGTGTAAAATGACTGGCTGTTTTTTCAATAAATAACGGAAAATTAATGCTTGCATGCTCATCCGCCTTATCTGAGATTACTCTGAAAACAATGTAATCGATTCCATGCTCGTAGCAGACCTGAGCTACTGCGGCTCCTTCCATTTCGATACACTTTAGATTGGGTATCTCCTCTGTCAGACTTCTGACCTTGCTGCTGTCGGCAATGAATTGGTCGCCGCTTGCAATAGTGCCCACTACAACTTGCGGTGTTGAAATATGGAACTCTGCCAGGTCCTCCTCCGACACATCTTCCGACATATAATGTGATACATAATGCCTGGCGGATTTCACTCCAAGAGCCGTAAGTCTGTTGTCTGCCTGGAATATGTCAATTCCCAGCAGGGGTATTACAAACTTTTTGCATCCCGGCAGCATGCTGGCGTCCATATCGTGCTGTACAAGTCTGTCGGCAATAATTATGTCGCCTATATTCAATGAACTGTCAGCACCGCCGGCAACTCCTGTGAATATAATAAGATCAACTTTAAAAATTTCAATAAGTGTAGTTACTGCAGACGCAGCAGCAACCTTGCCGCATTTTGAAAATACCAACTCCGAGTCCTTTCCGAATAGCTTTCCTGTATAGTAGTCTCTCATACCGATGGTTTTAGTTTCGGTGATATCCATACTTTTTGTGAGCAGCTTTATTTCCTGCTCCATAGCTCCGATTATTCCGATTAACATATATATGCCCATGCCCAGCATTTCGCACAAAACATAATGATAGAAATGGTATGGGCCCGGTACCTCCTTCAGTCAATTTATGATTTCTTTCAACCTTTTCTCCATTTTATAAAAATAATAGGTCTGTGGGGCATAGTGCCCACAGACCTATTATAATTGATATTTTCCATATTTTAAAGTATGACTTGAATCAGCTTTGTCTGATTTCTCCGTCTGTTCCGATTATTACGATACTCCACGGAATTATTTTCCCCGACTGCATCAGGGCTGTCTTTACAGCATTAACTATGCCGCCGCAGCAAGGTACTTCCATTCTCAGGATTTTAACGCTGTTAATGTTGTTGTTGGCAAGGATGGCTGTAAGTTTTTCGGAATAATCCCCTTCGTCAAGCTTGGGGCAGCCGATGAGAGTTATTCTGTTCTTCATATAGTCCTTGTGGATGTTGGCATAGGCAAAGGCTGTGCAATCTGCTGCAATCAACAGATCACAATTATCAAAATACGGTGCATTCACAGGAACAAGCTTTATCTGGCAAGGCCACTGCATAAGTTCGGAAGTGAGAGGCTGGGCAGAAACCGGAGCAGATGCACTGCTTTCAGCTGTTCTCTTTATTGCCATTGCTCTTGAACCCGGACAGCCCCCGTGCATTGGAGGGTGCGCATGTGGCGCATGTGATGCATGTGGTATATGAGACGCATGTGCTGCAGCTCTCTTCTCCATGTTCTTTTTAACAAGCTCTTCATCATAGGCATCAGCTTCACGTTCCTCTATAGTGATTGCATTTGTAGGACACTCAGGCAGGCAATTTCCAAGTCCGTCGCAGTAACTATCGGATATCAGTTTGGCTTTGCCGTTTTCCATAACGAGTGCTCCTTCGTGGCAGGCATTTACGCAAAGCCCGCAGCCGTTACATTTTTCTTCATCGATCCTTATAATATTTCTTTTCATATATCCTCCTCTTGAGCTTTACGCTCCAATAAAATTTATAATTAATAATTGTATACTTGATTTACATTTGTTAATGTTTTTTAGCTTATGGGATGATTATAAGGTATAATTGTATATAAATCGGTATCCTGGGATACAAAAAATAATATGGAGGAAAACAAGTTGAGTAAATACGAGACTCTTGCCAGGACTTTGTTAAAGTGCGAACTGTTTGAAGGTTTTGACCATTTTCAGCTCATTACAATGCTGGAATGTTTCAGTCCCAAGCTACATTCTTATAACAGGGGAGATTTTATTGTTATGGCGGGCAGCAGGTATCACGGTCTGGGAATCATGGTGGAGGGAAGCGCTGTCATTACTAAAGAAAACGCTGCAGGCAGCAGAGTAATGCTGGGAGTAGTTACAGCAGGAGAACTGTTCGGCGAAGTAATTGCGTTTTCGGGAAAAATGCAGTGGCCGGCAAATGTGCAGGCTCAAACAGACTGTATAACAATATTTCTTGAAAATAACGCAATTATAAATCAATGCAGTGAGGCCTGCAGCTTTCACTCACAATTGATAAAAAATCTGCTCAAAACAGTGTCAAACAGGGCAATTATGCTCAACAGAAGAGTGGAGTACCTGTCCATGAAAAGCATCAACTCCAAAATAGCCTGCCTGCTGCTGGAGCATATGGAAAAGTCGGGCAGCCATACCTTCAGATTGCCCATGAATAGAAATGAAATGGCAGATTTTTTGAATATATCAAGACCCTCCATGTCCAGAGAGATGGGGGTAATGAGGGATAACGGGATAATTGAATTTCAGAAGGAGGCAATACGTATTTTAAAGCCGGATAAGCTAAAGGAAATGATAAATGAGTAAAATCAAATAATTGACTCCTTTATATTAATATGATATCATTTAGATATCATATTAATATTATTCTTATACGGAGGTGTCGCTATGAAAGAAATAGCCGGAAAAACCAAACCGGGCGGGTTAGTTCTATTACTGTCATTTTTGGTTTTGATACTTAGTGTTGTTATATTTGTAAATGCTATAATAAACGGACCGGAGTTTTTAGCAGCAGTGGGCATTTTACTGTTTATTATTTTTATATTCATGCTGCCGGGCTTCTTTACAATTCAACCCAATGAAGCAATGGTACTTATTTTATTCGGTAAATATGCCGGTACCATAAAAAAAGCCGGGTGGCATTGGGCAAATCCCTTTTATACAAAGAAAAAAATCTCATTGAGATCCAGGAATATCAACGGTGAAAAAATAAAAGTAAATGATGAAATGGGTAATCCGATCGAAATTGCTGCCGTTATAGTGTGGAGGGTGGAAAATACCGCCGAAGCCGTTTTTGATGTAGATAACTATGTTGATTATGTAAATGTGCAGAGTGAATCAGCCCTTAGGCATCTGGCAGGTATGTATCCATACGATAATACTGAAGATAATCATACCATCTCATTAAGGGGAAGCTCTGATGAAGTGTCGGAAGCATTGAAAAACGAGCTGCAGCAGCGTTTGGGAAAAGCTGGTGTCGTAGTTGAGGAAGCAAGACTCTCCCATTTGGCATATGCACCTGAAATTGCTGCGGCAATGCTTCAAAGACAGCAGGCTGCGGCAATTATAGCGGCAAGGCAGAAGATAGTTGAAGGCGCAGTGGGTATGGTTCAGATGGCATTAATCAAGCTCAGTGAAAATGAGATTGTTGAGCTGGATGAAGAAAGAAAAGCCGCAATGGTCAGCAATTTGCTTGTAGTACTTTGCGGCGAAAGGAATACGCAGCCGGTTATTAATACCGGAACTTTGCATAATTAATCAAAGGCGTTGATAATATGGCAGAAAAGAAATCAATACTACTGCGGCTGAGCCCCAAAATGTGGGAAGAAATATCAAAATGGGCCGAAGATGAATTCAGGTCGGTAAACGGCCAGATAGAATATCTTATAAGTGAAGCAATTCGCAAGCGGAATAAAAAGCTGTCCGGTGAAGAGGCTGATGTAATCAGCCCGGAGGGGGATACAAATAATCAGCTTTGATTCCGGCATACAAAAATGTATAGAGTAACCATGTAAAAAACAACCTGCAGCGTTATGCTGCAAGGTTGCTTTTTTATGACCCTTTTATCTAAATCGTAAAAAATTATAACTTTTTAAAATAATATTCCATTGTTTTGAATATGGCCAATTTCTATAATTAAAATATCTAATCACTGGAAATGAAATATTAAACCACCAGAAAATAGTGACGGCAGGGGGAGGAAAGAATGGAAAAGTCAACTGTATTGCTAGAGATGACAGGCATAACAAAAGTTTTTCCAGGTGTCAAAGCACTTCAAAATGTTGACTTTAGACTCAGGTCAGGTGAGGTCCACGCATTAATGGGGGAAAACGGCGCCGGAAAGTCAACACTGATAAAGGTTCTGACCGGTGTATACGGCCGGGATGCAGGAAATGTGATCCTGGATGGTGAGCAGATAACGGTAAAAAGCCCTCAGGAGGCCCAAAATGCTGGAATCAGCACAGTGTATCAGGAAGTAAATCTCTGCCCTAATTTATCTGTGGCCGAAAACATTTACATAGGCCGTGAACCGATGAAATTCGGAAGCATTGATTGGAGGGAAATAAACAAAAGAGCAAAAGATGCACTTGCCAGACTGGATCTTGATATTGATGTAACCAAGGGTTTAAATACATATTCCGTTGCCGTACAGCAGATGGTGGCAATTGCAAGAGCAGTAGACATAAAGGCAAAGGTACTCATTTTGGATGAACCGACGTCAAGTCTAGATGAGAACGAAGTGGAAAAGTTGTTTGAAATAATGAAAAAGCTTAAGTCCAATGGTATAGGAATCATATTCGTTACACACTTTTTGGATCAGGTTTACCAGATATGCGATAGGATCACTGTTCTTAAAAACGGGGAGCTGATAGGTGAATATGAGATATCCCAGCTGCCCAGGTATGAATTGGTTTCCAGGATGCTTGGAAAGGAAGTGGACGAATTTGCCGCACTGGAAAATTCAAAGATATTCAACAAGCATGGGAAGAAACCGTTCATAGAGGCGAAAAATGTGGGCCGCAACGGAACAATAAATTCCTTCAACCTGAATCTTATCGAAGGCGAGGTACTTGGACTGACCGGTTTACTGGGTTCCGGAAGAACCGAAATGGCAAGGCTGTTTTTTGGCGCCGACAAAATAGATTCGGGAGAATTGGCTATAGATGGTAAAAGAGTTCATTTAAACTCTCCCATCGATGCTATAAATAATGAGATAGCTTTTTGTCCGGAGGACAGAAAGCAGGAGGGTGTTGTCGGCGATTTGTCGGTCAGAGAGAATATAATACTGGCACTTCAGACCAAAAGGGGTATAGCCGACAGGCTTACAAGAAAGGAACAGGAGAAAATAGCCGACAATTATATCAAACTTCTCAACATAAAGGTTTCCTCTCCTGAACAGCTCCTGAAAAATTTATCGGGCGGCAACCAGCAAAAAGTAATCCTTGCCAGATGGCTGGTTACCCAGCCCAGACTGCTGATTCTTGATGAGCCGACAAGAGGTATTGATGTAGGAACCAAGACAGAAATTCAAAAACTGGTGTTAAAACTGGCGGGCGAGGGTCTAGTGGTAATGTTTATATCCTCCGAATTGGATGAGACTGTCAGGTGCTGTAATCATGTTGCTGTGCTAAGAGACCGGAAAATGATAGGCGAACTGTACGGAGAGGATGTCAACCAGACTACTATAATGCAGACAATTGCAGGGGGGACAAAACAATGAACCTGGAGGTCGTAATAGGAATAACAAAAAAGCGGTTGTTTTGGCCGCTTTTTACTCTTGGCATGATATTGCTATTTGATTTGATTGCAATTCCGGGGTTTTTCTCGATACAGTTCCGGGATGGGAACTTTTTCGGCAGACCTGTGGATATACTTAACCGTGGATCGGTGTATGCCATACTGGCGGTTGGAATGACACTTGTAATTGCAACAGGCGGCATAGATATTTCGGTTGGCTCTGTACTGGCCATATCGGGTGCAATAGTTGCAACAACGCTTGGTTCGGGTTTTGAGGCAAAAACTCCCATGATCCTGTGTATACTTGCAGCTGTGGGAATGTGTACCGTTATCGGCTGCTGGAACGGTTTACTGGTTTCAAAAATCGGTGTGCAGCCGGTTGTGGCAACACTGATTCTTATGGTCGCGGGCAGAGGTATTGCACAGCTGATTACAGGAGGTAATATCCCCACGACACAGTATCAGCCCTTCACATACATAGCAGGATTTATTCCGGGGATTCCGCTGCCGACCTCGGTTTTTATTGCAGCAATTGTTGTAATATTTGCATTGCTGATAACCAAAAAGACTGCTCTGGGAATGTTTATTGAAGCTATTGGGATAAATGCCAAAGCCAGCCGTTTTTCCGGAATAAAGGTTTCAAGACTGGTATTTATGACTTATGCCTTTACCGGCTTGTGTGCTGGTATTGCAGGCCTTATAACCTGCTCGCAGATAAAAGCTGCCGATGCCAACAATGCAGGGCTGTTAATAGAAATGGATGCAATACTGGCTGTTGCCATAGGCGGTACCTCACTTGCAGGAGGAAAGTTTTCAATCGGAGCCAGTGTTATCGGAGCCTTGATTCTTCAAACCCTGACTACTACCCTTTATGCACTTGGAGTTTCACCACTGGCACTAAATGTGGTTAAAGCTCTTGTTGTGATTGCAATTTGTCTCATTCAGGCCGAAGAATTCAGAAAAATTGTAATTAGAATGGTATACAGAGAGAGGAGTGTATAAAATGCGAAAGCTTAAAATAAATGCTTCTCAGTTTTCCTTGCTTATTACGATATTATTGTTTATAGTTTTGTTTTCCGTAGGCTCTGTAAAGTACCCTAATTTTTTCTCACTTCAGGTTTTTTGCAACCTGTTGATAGATAATTCCACTTTACTTGTGATATCGGTGGGGATGACCTTCGTTTTGATAATTGGCGGGAGCGGCATAGATATATCGGTGGGCTCGGTAATTGCCCTGGTATGCATGGCATCCGCATGGCTTTGCCAGAATACCGGCCTGAATGCGTTTGCAATAATGGGACTTATGATATTGTTGGGCGCGGTATTTGGTTTTGTACAGGGTATCTTCATCACTTATTTTAAAATGCAGCCCTTCATAGTGACACTGGCAGGTCTGATGCTTGCCAGAGGTCTGACTGCACTCATAAGTGAAAATACAATAACCATATCAAATAAGACTTATGTTGCTCTGGCACAGGCTAAAATACATGTATTCGGAACAGGCGCATATATCCGTTCGGGTGTTATAATCGCACTGGTTGTACTTATTGCAGCTTGGTTTGTACTTTCTTATACCAGATTCGGAAGAAACATTTACGCCATCGGCGGGAATGAACAGTCTGCAATTCTGATGGGACTGCCGGTAAACCGTACAAAGGTTGCAGTTTATACCTTGAGCAGCATGTGCGCGGCCCTGGCAGGTATAGTTTTCAGTCTCTATATGCTTTCGGGCTACGTGCTGCACGGACAGGGAATGGAAATGGATGCCATAGCCTCAACCGTAATAGGGGGAACCACTCTGACAGGCGGCGTGGGAGGCGTTGTGGGTGCATTCTTCGGGGTATTGATTAACGGCACCATAAAGACCATAATTATGTTCCAGGGAACACTCAGTTCCTGGTGGACCAGAATTGTTATGGCTGCACTGTTATGTATATTCATTGTTATCCAAAGATTCCTGTCCATGAGAAGTATTGAGGGAGTAAACAATAAAAAGAGCAATATGGGAAAACTCAGTAAAGATCCGGGAAGTGCCGCAAAACAAATATAGATTTTTCCTTCCGGACAATACATCGGTAGAAGAGTTTCTATCGGTGTATTGTTTTTTGCCAGTCAAAATATTGACTATTAATGGAAAATTATATTAATATAGTTTTTGGAGGTAATATCATGGATTTGAGGATAAAATTGCCTGATGAAAACAAAAGCAGCAAGACTCCAAGCCTGCTAAGACGTGTATCTCTGCGGAAGAGGCTGCTCTTTTCCTTTAGTACCATTATCATTGTAATGGTAAGCATCAATCTTCTGATTGTAATAAGTTTTAATAATTATTCGGTTCAATACAATAACATAATCACAAATATAACCAGGGCCAACAGTCTAAACGGTGTGTTTCAGAGAGATATCGACTATGAGATGTATTTCATCGTTTCCGGAACCAAAAAATTCAAAGAGGCAAACCAGTATAATATTATTGATAATTTTGAAAAGACCATACATCAGATAGTTGATTCCACAGATGATCCCGCCAGACAGTTGGATCTTGATATAATTCTGAGGACGCTGGGTTCCATGAATAAATATGTGGATGAAATCGGAGTACAGATTGCTGACAAAAGGCCTGTGGAGGAGCAAATGATAACGCTGGATCAGGTACGGTCAATATCAAGTCTGATAAACCGTGAAATTCAGGATTATATAATGTATGAGGTGAATACCTGCGGAGAAATTAATTCCCAGCTTCAAAAAAGCATAAAAAACTGGCTGCTTTTCAATGTGATAACGCTGGGTTGTCTGATAATAGTATCATTTATAGTTGCCTGGTATATTTCCGGCAGTGTGTCAAACCCCATAAAAAACCTGCGGAAGATGACCAAAATAGTTTCTACAGGCAACTTTGACGAGCGGATCATGGATGTCAACAGCGATGAGATTGCCGATTTAGGCCACAGCTTCAACATAATGACAATAAAAATAAAGGAACTTATGGATGAGCGCATGGAAAAGCAGAAAAAGCTTAAGAATGCAGAATTCAAGGTGTTACAGGCCCAGATAAATCCTCATTTCCTGTATAATACTCTTGATACTATTGTTTGGATGGCTGAAACCGGGCATAACGACAAGGTTATTCATTTGGTACGCGAATTGTCAAATTTCTTCAGGAAGAGTATAAGCAAGGGCAGGGATGTCATCACGGTTCAGGAGGAATTTGAACATGTAAGCAGCTATTTGTCCATTCTGAAGGTCAGATATAGGGATACCATGGATTATTCCATACAGGTGATGGATTCCATAGAGAAATTCAACATTCCCAAGTTCACATTGCAGCCATTGGTAGAAAATGCACTGTATCACGGTATAAAGAACAAGCGGGGAAATGGAAAAATCATTGTCAGAGGCAGCCGCATAAATGAACAGGAAATGCTTTTTGAGGTTATTGATAACGGAATAGGCATGGATGAAGAAAAGCTCAGGACAGTCAAACGGTCACTGGACCTGGATCATGGAGAAAACAGCGATGCCGGCAGTTTCGGCATGAGTAATGTACACCAGAGAATACAACTGTACTACGGGAATAAATACGGACTTCAAATAAACAGTGCAATTAATGAAGGAACGCAGGTCTCGGTGACGATTCCTTTAGAAACCATCAAATTATAACTATCCGCTTTGTTAACCTCATTATTTCATTGTTAATTGATTAAAGGGCTCGATTTAAGGGGGAAGTCATATGTATAAGGTTTTTCTTGTTGAAGATGAGATAGTAATGCGAGAAGCGATACGTGACAGTATTAAGTGGGAACAGCACGGTTTTACTTTTTGCGGAGAAGCTCCGGATGGTGAAATAGCATTGCCGTTGATTGAAGAAGTAAAGCCGGATATTCTTGTTACCGACATCAGGATGCCTTTTATGGACGGCCTGGCTCTGTCACGAGTAGTAAAAAAGAATATCCCCAAGATCAAGATAATTATTTTAAGCGGGCATGATGAGTTTAATTATGCAAAAGAGGCAGTGAACATAGGCGTCGAAGAATATCTCCTCAAGCCTGTTGATTCGGTCCAGCTGATAGATACATTAAGGCGGGTGTCTTCCAAGCTGGATTCTGAAAATAATGAAAGGATCAGGCTTGAAAAGCTTGAGGGACAGCTTGAAAGTGAAAAGTCAGCTTTAAGGGACAAGTTCCTGGGAGAATTTATACTTGGCTGGCTTAACAACAATGAGGCCATAGAGCAGAGCATAAACTTCAATATTGTATTATTTTCAAAGTGGTATTCGGTACTTTATATTGATTCCTCCAACGACTCACGTAAAACAGAGTGTATAGAAAAAATAATAAATAAGCTGGAGGGAAACAATCAAAATATTATCGGTTTTCACAGGAGCAAAGACTATATCGCTTTGCTTAAAGGGGAGACTGAAGAAGCTCTCAACAATAAAGTTGAAGCCGTATCGGAAAATATTAAAGAACATGCTAAAAAAGAACATGGTTATGATTTAATAATGGGGATGGGCTGTGCTGTAGACCGGATGCAGAATGTGCCAAAATCCTACCGTGAAGCCGAGGCAGCCTGCAAATACAGAAACCTTATTGAAAACAAGACTATTACAAATATAACCGATATCCGTCTGGAATCCGATTCAAAGGGTATACTTCCAAAGTTTGACGAGGTAAACTGGGATGATTTTTTTATTTACGGTACCAAAGCTCAGATTCCCGAAACCATCGAGAGATATGCAGGGTGCCTTGAAAAATCAGGAACTCAGTCCTTCCTGTATATGTACTATTCCTTTGTAAACATCGTACTGGCTGCGCGGAGGTTTGTTGAAGGGCTTGGGGCAAAACTTGAGAATGTGATACCGGAGATAGCAAATGTTGAAGATATCGCCTGCAGTTTAAATTCACTTACCCACTTCAGGGAAATCATATCACTGACGGTAGGAAAGGTAATAGACTTCAGAAATACTGCCTCTGATAATAAATATGCAGATATAATTGCCTCGGCCAAGGAGTTTATTTCAGAGAAGTACGGTGATGCCGAACTGTCCCTGTCAACTGTTGCCTCAAGGGTAAAGATGAGTCCCAGTCATTTCAGCACAATTTTTGCTGCAGAAACAGGAGAGACCTTTATAGAATTTCTGACCAGGATACGTATAAACAAGGCTAAGGAGCTGCTGAAAACCACAAATATGCTGTCTGCGGATATAGCTTATAAAACCGGCTACAATGATCCGCATTACTTCAGTAACCTGTTTAAGAAGCAGACAGGATATTCGCCCAGAAATTTCAAGAAGTTAGTTTAAGGAAATTATTGTAAATTTTATAAATACCGCTGAAAAAAATATAAATTTAAATAATATTACAAATCAAGGCAGATAGACTTAAAAAATATTCACAACTTTTTCAAAAGAAACTCCATTTGTTGTAAAAGAGTACAGATATATAATGTACGTATAAATGGTAACCGGAATGAGTTACCATAATTTTTAGGAGGCGAGTATATGAAAATGAGAAAATTGTTAGCTGTTATAATGGCTGCAGTTGTGTCTTTATCAATTGGAGCATGCGGAACAAATTCATCAGGCAGCAGTTCAAGTACCGTGGCTACCCCATCAAACGCTGCGGCATCATCTGATAATTCAGGAAAGAAAATCGTACTTGGATTTGCTCAGGTTGGTGCGGAATCAGGCTGGAGAACCGCAAATACGACAAGTATTCAGGATTCGGCCAAAGAAGCCGGAATTGATCTTAAATTCAGCGATGCTCAACAAAAACAGGAAAATCAGATTTCTGCCATCCGGAGTTACATAGCTCAAAAAGTTGATGTCATAGCTTTCTCACCAGTGGTTGAAACAGGCTGGGATGCAGTTTTACAGGAAGCAAAGGATGCAGGAATTCCGGTAGTACTGACAGACCGTGCCGTTGAAATGGAAGGCGGTAAAAAAGCCGAGGATTACTATGTAACATTCCTTGGCTCGGACTTTAGATTGGAAGGCGAAAGAGCCGCTCAATACTTGCTGGATAATGCTGCTAAGCTTTTCCCGGGAAAGAAGGAAATAAACATTTACGAACTTGAAGGAACTGTTGGTTCGGCTCCAGCAATAGACCGTAAAGAAGGTTTTGACAAGAAAATCGTAACAAGTACCGATATAAAGTTTAATATAGTTAAATCACAGTCAGGTAACTTCACACGTGCTGAAGGTCAGCAGGTTGCCGAATCATGGCTGAAATCGGATGCAGGCAAAATGGATGTTCTCTTCTGTCACAATGATGATATGGGCCTCGGAGCCATCCAGGCCATAGAGGCTGCAGGCAAGAAACCTGGCAAGGATATAATCATAGTTGGTATAGATGGTGTCAAGGGGGCATTTGAAGCTATGGCAGCCGGCAAATACAACTGTACTGTGGAATGTAATCCTCTGATAGGACCGCAGTTGATGGATATAGTCAAACAGATTATGGCAGGAAAAACTGCTGATATTCCAAAGAGAATTGAATCAGAAGAAGGTGTATTTACTCAGGAGCAGGCTGCAGCTGAGCTGCCCAACCGTAAATATTGATGATGGCCAAAACTTGATATAAATCCGGCTGAACCGGAAGAATAAGCAAATTGGTATTACATTACCAGGAATATAAAAGAAGCATTTCTATTGAAATGCTTCTTTTTATTAAATAAGTTTATAAATCCTCAAGTATTATTTATCTCAGTTTGTATTTCTTCAGTTTCAGGTCGAGCTGTTTTACCAGCTGATTGAGGCTTTCCGACGCAATCTTCATATCGTCAAGAGTCTTGAGCTGATTTTCAGTGGTTGCGGCAACTTCCTGGCTGGAAGCGGCGGTTTGCTGGGAAACAGAAGAGATATTTTCTATAGCACTGATAACTTCACTCTTGTCGTCCTGCATTTTAATAACGGCCTTATTTACATCATTTATCTTTGCTACTATGTAATCAATGGCATTTGCTATATCTGAGAAGGAACTGTTTGTCTTATCAACTGCAAAATTCTGTTCCTGCGATACTTTTTTCATTATTTCCATTGAGGAGATAGCTAATGCAGACTCTTCCTGAATGCTCTGCATCATATTATTGATTTCTTCAGTGGATTTTCTGCTCTGGTCGGCCAGCTTTCGAACTTCATCGGCAACAACCGCGAAACCTTTTCCGGCTTCACCAGCTCTTGCTGCTTCAATGGCGGCATTGAGCGCCAGCAGGTTTGTCTGTTCGGCGATGTTTTCGATGGATTCAACAAATAATCCAATGTCTTTTGTGGTATTTGTAAGATTTTCAACAACAGCGAAAATCTTTTCAGAGGTTTCGTAGGTTTCTTTGGATTTATCCCTCAAAGTGGTTACTGCCTTAAGACCTACCGTGTTAAGATCAATTATTTTGTTTGTCTCATTTGTAATACCACTGTAGCTTTCGTATACAAAATTTATCTGATCTGAAAGCTTGTCTACTACCTGAACACCCATCTGCGCTTCTTCAGCCTGTGAAGATGCCCCCTTTGCTATTTCATCAATAGTTTTTGCAATTTCTTCAATTGCACTGGAAGCGTTTTCGGAAGTTGACGTTACTTTTCTGGATGCCTGGGTAATAGATAATGACAGATTAAAGAAGCTTTCTATCAGTGAACGCACATCACTGATAACGAGGTTGACGATAGATGCCATATGACCCAATATACCATAAGCCTTTGGTTCAATCATATGTGAAAAATCACCTGATTTAAAACCATCCAAATCTTTAGAGAACTGTGTGATAGTTTTTTTGTACTGAAGCCCTGTAAGAATTATAAAAACAACACAGCTTACCAGACATGCAAACAGCGTGTAAAAGGCAAACTGTACTTTACCGCTTATAATACCTCCAATAACACATAAAACAACACTGATTACAGCACCAATAATATAAAGATTACCGGGCTTTTTACCATTTGTCTCTTCTTTTTTCATAATACTCCCCCCGAAAGATAGAAATGTTGAAAATGAAAACCATGGAATCTATTTTCATTCCTCAAATATAATAATACCATATATTGCAATTATACTACTATTCTACAAATATTCTACAAAAAGAATTAAAATCCTTCTTTATTTTCCATAGTCAGGCAGATATTTTTTAGTTATACAGCACAGAAATCTTAAATATAAATATGAAAAATTTGGATCAATTAAGAGTTTATAAATCATTGACAGGGAGTGTATAATTGTATACAATGATACACATATACATAAATACGATTCTAAAGAGGTCTGAAGATATTCAGACCTATCTTTATAAATTTTCATTTAGCATTTGTGTCGCTGCACAGCAGCAGAATGGAGGTCAACATGATAGAATTTAACAAGAAGTCCAACACGCTGGAACAAACACAATACAGATATGCACTGCAGGATATTGCCGAGCCTAATCTTTACAGAGAGATATACAATTATGATGAAGTACCCAAATGTGCCTTTAATCACCGCAGAGTTCCAATGAACCCGGCAGATGAAATTTGGATAACAGATACCACCTTTAGAGACGGACAGCAATCAAGGGCTCCATATACTGTGGAACAAATAGTTACTTTATTTGACTATTTACATAAGCTGGGCGGCCCGAACGGTATCATCCGTCAGACCGAATTCTTTCTGTACAGCGACAAGGATAAGGAAGCAGTATATAAATGTATGGAAAGAGGCTATCAATTCCCTGAGGTAACCAGCTGGATCCGTGCGTCCAAAAGTGATTTCCAGCTTGCCAAGCAGATGGGTATGAAGGAAACAGGCTTCCTTGTAAGCTGCTCTGATTATCATATATTCAATAAACTAAAAATGACAAGAAAACAGGCTATGGACAGCTATCTCAGCGTAATCAAGGAAGCTATCAGTGTGGGTATCAAGCCAAGATGCCATCTGGAGGATCTGACAAGAGCAGATTTTTACGGTTTTGTCGTTCCCTTTGCACTTGAACTCAGAAAGATTATGGATGAAAGCGGAGTGCCGATAAAGCTCAGAGCCTGTGATACCATGGGTTACGGCGTTTCCTATCCCGGTGCGGCCCTTCCGAGAAGTGTAGGCGGCATAATTTACGGTTTGAGACACCATGCAGGCTTCCCCAGTGAACTCATCGAATGGCATGGACATAACGACTTTTACAAGGCTGTCTGTAATTCGGCCACAGCATGGCTGTACGGCTGTTCTTCAGTAAACTGTTCACTTTTGGGAATAGGAGAGCGTACCGGAAATACACCGCTTGAAGCCATGGTATTTGAATATGCTTCACTCAGGGGAACCACCGACGGCATGGATACTGCGGTTATTACTGAAATAGCCGAGTATTATGAAAAGGAACTTGACTATGAGATCCCGCCAAGAACACCGTTTGTGGGCAGACACTTCAATGTGACACAGGCAGGAATACATGCGGACGGACTTTTAAAGGATGAAGAAATATACAATATATTCAATACAGGCAAGCTGCTGAACAGACCTATAGGAGTGGCCATAACACAGACCTCCGGCCTGGCAGGTATTGCTTTGTGGGTCAATAACTATTTCCGTCTTTCAGGTGACAGCCTTATAGACAAAAAAGATGACAGGGTAGCTGTGATAAAGGAATGGATTGACGCTCAGTACCGGAGCGGAAGAAATACCTCCATCAGTGACAAGGAGATGCTGAAAGGAATAAAGGAACTGGCTCCAGACTTGATTCCGGCAGGCAAATAGTACTGTTTGTTTGCTGAGCTTTATTTAAGCCGGGCCGGGTGCATTAAATAAATTGTTAAATAATTAATACTGTTATTCAGTAAAAAAGTGCATAGCTTTTATACTAGATAATGGGTATTATTATAATGCGCAGGTCTATCGCTTTGTCGTAAAATTGAAATCATTAATTATTAATATATATTAGGAGGTCTTTAAAGAAATGGGTTTGAATCTAGCACAAAAAATAATAAAAAATCATATTGTCAGCGGCGAAATGGTTAAGGGCAGTGAAATATCCATCAGAATCGACCAGACACTCACACAGGACTCTACCGGCACAATGGCATACCTTCAATTCGAGGCAATAGGAATACCAAGGGTAAAGACAAAAAAATCGGTAGCCTATATCGATCATAACACTTTACAGGCCGGTTTTGAAAATGCTGACGACCATAAATATATTCAAACTGTTGCTTCTAAGCACGGTGTGTATTTTTCAAAACCCGGAAACGGGATATGCCACCAGGTGCAGCTTGAACGCTTTGGTGTTCCTGGAATGACATTGCTGGGTTCGGACAGCCATACTCCCACAGGCGGAGGAATCGGCATGCTGGCAATCGGTGCAGGCGGTCTTGATGTTGCCGTTGCAATGGGCGGCGGACCATACTATCTGACAATGCCAAAGGTCTGTAAGGTGGAACTTAAAGGAAAGCTCAATCCGTGGTCGTCCGCAAAGGATATCATACTCGAAGTTTTAAGGGTACTGTCCGTAAAGGGCGGCGTTGGAAAGGTTATTGAATACGCAGGCGAGGGTATAAAAACCCTTACCGTTCCCGAAAGAGCAACCATCACAAACATGGGAGCCGAGCTTGGTGCTACGACTTCAATATTCCCAAGTGATGATGTGACTCGTGAATTTCTCAGGGCACAGGGCAGAGCGGCCGATTGGGTGGAATTGTTACCTGATGCCGATGCAAGTTATGATGAACATATAGTTATTGATCTGGCAACTCTCGAACCTATGGCTGCAAAACCTCACAGCCCGGATAATGTGGAAAAGATCTCGACAATAGGCAAAATCAAAGTTGACCAGGTTGCAATCGGAAGCTGCACAAACTCATCATACATGGATATGATGAAGGTAGCGGCTGTTTTAAAAGGAAAGACAATTAATCCCAATGTAAGTCTTGTAATAGCCCCCGGCTCGAAGCAGGTTCTTACAATGCTTGCACAGAACGGTGCTTTGGCCGATATGGTTTCGGCAGGAGCAAGAATTCTTGAATCTGCCTGCGGTCCATGTATCGGTATGGGGCAGGCTCCATGCACGGATGCGGTATCCCTGAGAACCTTCAACAGAAACTTTGAAGGCAGAAGCGGAACAACCTCTGCCAAGGTTTACCTCGTAAGCCCTGAAGTTGCAGCTGCAAGTGCACTTACAGGAGTATTGACCGACCCCAGGGAGCTGGGAGAGGCTCCCCAAATAAAAATGCCTGAGGAATTTGTTATAAATGACAATCTCGTGGTGGCTCCTGCACCGGAGGGTAGTGCTGTTGAAGTAGTGAGAGGGCCAAACATAAAGCCGTTCCCTGTTAACAAGGCATTGACCGAGAAGGTATCGGGAAAAGCTTTAATAAAGGTTGGAGACAATATTACGACAGACCACATAATGCCTTCAAATGCAAAGCTGCTGCCGTTCAGATCCAATGTACCTTATCTTGCTGAATTCTGTCTGACTCCATGTGATCCCGAATTTCCTGCAAGAGCAAAGGCAAACGGCGGAGGATTCATACTCGGAGGTTCAAACTATGGTCAGGGTTCAAGCCGCGAGCATGCCGCATTGGCACCGCTTCAGCTTGGAATCAAGGGAGTTATAGCAAAATCCTTTGCCAGAATTCATATGGCAAATCTGATCAATTCAGGAATAATTCCAATGACCTTTGAAAATGAAGCAGATTATGATACCATAGACATGGATGATGAACTTGCTATTGAAAATACCATAGATCAGGTCAAAAAGGCTGATACTATTATAGTAAGAAATCTTACAAAAAATAGAGAAATAAAGGTAAAGGTATCTTTGTCGGACAGACAGGTACAGATGATACTTGCCGGAGGTTTGCTGAATTTTACAAAGGTAAATAACGGCTAATATAATTATTTAATAAACAGCGTGCGGGTGCGTCGGCATTTTTGCACGCAGATGGGGAAATCAAAAAAATGGCTAGGCTGGAATATGATGAAAGTGAAAACCTGGTGAATTCTCTTCGGGGGAAGGTTTTTAATCAGCTTCGCAAGCAAATCCTGACAGGAGTTTATAAACAAGGTGACAGTCTTATTGAATTGAGATTGTCTGAGGAGCTTGGAGTAAGCAGGACTCCCATACGAGAGGCAATAAGACAACTTGAGCTGGAAGGACTGGTTCAATCCATACCCAATAAGGGAGTTATAGTTAAAGGAGTATCCGAGCAGGATGTCGAGGATATATTTATTATACGGACAATGATTGAAGGTCTGGCAGCCAGATGGGCGGCAGAGAAAATAACTGAAGAAGAGATCAAGGAACTGCAGGAGGCTCTTGAACTTGAGGAGTTTTATACCATGAAAAACGATGCACAGCATCTGATGACCTATGATTCCAAATTTCATGATATTATTTTCAGAGCAAGTAAAAGCAGGCCTCTGATGCACATGCTCAGCACCTTTCATTTTTATATTCAGAGTGCAAGAAATAACTCCTTCGAAACTCCTGGCAGACCTGTAAAGGCACTTGATGAGCATAGAGCCATATTTGAAGCAATCAAAAACAAGGACGCAGATACTGCCGAGAAGCTTACGATCCAGCATATAACCAATGCCAGCAGGAACTTTAATGAAACGCATCATAAATAAGTTTTTTTGTATTTTTTATCCAAAAGGCACAAAGTTGAATGAGCAGCTTTGTGTCTTTTTTACAGGTAAATTTGTAAGGTAGACTTGACATGGACAACCGGACCGGTATAAAATTGATGTAAGGTATACATTACAGCCGGATAAAAATTAATCCGGAGAAATGTGCAGACATACGGAGGTAAAAATGAAAAATAGAATCAGAGAACTTCGTGAAACAATGGGGTTGACGCAGGAGCAGCTGGGAGAACTGGTAGGGGTATCCAGACAGGCAATAAATTCAATTGAAACTGAAAAGTTTGAACCTTCAATATGGCTGGCCTATGACATTTGCAAAGTGTTTGACAGTACCATTGAAGATGTGTTCAACTTTGAGGAAAGTGAAAGAAAATCAAGGGCTCAAAAAAGCAGAGGTGTTGTTTGATGGCGATAAGGCAGATCAGAACGGTGGGGGATGAGATATTAAGAAAAAAATGCAGACCTGTGGAAGAAATAAATGCCCAGATAAGGCAGCTATTGGACGATATGGCTGATACCATGTACCATACCGGCAATGGGGCAGGTCTTGCGGCTCCGCAAGTGGGGATTTTGAAGAGACTTGTTGTAATAGACATGGGAGATGGCTTGATTAAACTGGTTAATCCTGTAATAGTTAGCCAGGAGGGGAGCCAGGAAGTTATCGAGGGGTGTTTAAGCATACCCGGTGTTGCCGGCAGATTAATACGCCCTGCAAAAGTTACAGTTGAGGCACTAAATGAAAACGGTGAGAAAGTCAGGTACACAGGAACAGGTGAGCTGGCCAAGTGCTTCTGCCATGAACTTGACCATTTGGATGGGATATTGTTTACAGATAAAGTTACCGAATATATACACCTTTAATGAAATATAGCATATGTCCTGTTGAACAGGGCACATAATAAATAAAAAAACTATTGACAGTTACGCTGCGTAATCATTTACACTTAACATAAGAAGTGCTTATAACAAATTTTTGGAGGAGGGAGAATATAAAACGATGGCAACACTTATGAAGATAAGTGATATATCAAAAAAATACAATATAACAAAAAGAACTCTCAGATTTTATGAAGAAATTGGACTGCTGGAAAGTATTAAAGATGAGGTATCACATGCCAGATATTATGATGAAGAGGGAATTAACAGATTGGAACAAATTCTTTTGCTCAGAAATATTAAATTAACCATGAATGAAATTTCTATGGTGTTGCTATCTGAAAATAATGATAAACTGTCCGATATTCTCTGTAGCAGACTACTTGAAATGGAAAATAAAATATATGAACTTAAATATAGCAAATCTATTATTAAGTCAGTTTTAAAAATGAGTGAAGATATTGGAATTAGCAATGTTAATATTTATCAGTTTTTGCGAGAACAAATATTATTGCATAGTAATGACCAAAGGATGATAAGTATGGAAGAGAGTTATAAAGGCGATACTATCAGGCTGGAATTCGGCATGGGAATTATTCCTTATATAAATTCTATAGGGGAAGAGAATTTTATTGATATGGTCAAGGGGATGCGAAAAAAGCTTGAGTTAGAACTTAATACAGGGTTTCCGTTGATCAGACTTGTAGATAATGAAGAATTAAATGAATTTCAAATCAGAATAAGTGTAAAGGACAACGTACTGATTGACACAAATCTTCAGGCAATATCAGATGAAGATAAATTAAAAGAAATGGTACATAATCTTGAAGGTATTGTAAGAGC
Organism: Bacillota bacterium; assembly: GCA_023386445.1. Taxonomy (GTDB): domain Bacteria; phylum Bacillota; class Clostridia; order Acetivibrionales; family DSM-1351; genus Ruminiclostridium. The sequence goes on from JAEWJR010000055.1 coordinate 37,674, forward strand.
CAATATTGATGAGATTTCTTAAGATAATACCAAGATGAGTACTTCTATGAATATGGATTGGGAGGAAAGGGAGTTGGATAAATTAATTGCATATTGTGGTATAAATTGTTCTGCATGTCCATTATTTATTGCTACATCAACCGGGAATGTTTCACTTAAACGGGAGCTTGCAGACAAATGGGGAGAGATTTACAACCGGACATTTGATATCGAGGAAATGAAATGTTACGGCTGCAAATCCGGTAAAAAGTTTTTTCTGTCCGACAAATGTAATATTACACAATGTAATATCAATAAAGGTGTACATACATGCAAACAGTGCAGTAATAGTCCCTGCAAACGGATTAATGAATTTTATGAGTGGCAGAAAAACAACAAAACAGGGGTTGAATTTACATAGATAACAATACTTATTTATAGGTCAAATCTGATTGCCACAATTGATATTATTGGTAATAGGGTTGAAAGGGATTTGGAATTTTATTTATTAATGAATAGATAGATTGAACACTGCCGCTGCATTCAGATAAATTGGATAGCGGCTTTTTTGCGTACAATCCTTTATTGAAAGTCTGAGCGCTCTAAACTTGAGATGGGGTGCCTCAGGAGTTTAGTTCTGTCGAAGGGAGGAGTAGTCCCCAAGGGAGTCCGAAGATCTCCTGATATTAATATTACAAAAAGTTGTATTATATACAAAATTTCTGTTGAAAAGATGGGAAAAATTATATATAATTGAAATAAATGGAAATAACGGCAATGGTTATTGAGTGAAATTGGACACATAAATGTTTATGTCCAGAATAATATCCTTAAATTTTAAGGAATAAATTCTATATGCAAAATAGTCTGAGCAGTTTTACATATTTTTTCATAGCAGTATTTCCACTTCTAAATTAATACATATGCTTTTGCATTTGTATATAAATATTTTATAGGAGGTTGTTGTTATGAAAAAAAGGGTTATTTTTTATCGGATTATCACATTAGTGGTTATTAGTGTATTTCTAAGTTTCAATTTAGTACCTAATGTTGCAAAAGCCACGTCCGATGAAGCTTCAAACGATGCTCAGAGTGCTGCTGCAAGCAAAATTAAAGGAAGTGAAGTTCTTGTTATCGGGGATTCATTCCTGGCTTTGTCACGTGATATAGTAACAAGGCTGCAGCAAAATGCTAGAAATGAAGGAGTCCTGGATTCAAGCGACAAATTCAGGGACAACTCGGTAAGTGGAACCATGTTAAGCGGCGGAATATCGCCGAACATTCCCACCCAATATCAAAATGGTGTAAATGCAGGTACTGTAAAGTATGTTATAATGGACGGCGGAGGAAACGACTGCCTTGCAGGTAATGTTGACAACGCAGTCGCGGCGGCAAGAACACTGTTTGGACAAATGGGAAGAAGCGGAACCGTCAAAGTTTTCTACCTGTTTTATCCTGATCCTGTGGGGGGGTTGGCCGGTTCGTTAAAGCCGAAACTGGATACAATGAGACCGCAGATAAGTAGTATTGTAACTAGTTCTACTGCGCCTAAAGGATACTTTCTTGATTTAAGGCCTACTTTTGAAGGAAAATATTCTTCATACATTTTGTCCGATGGCATACATCCTACACAAGCAGGAAGTTACGCGGCAGCCGATGCCATATGGG
>JAEWJR010000086.1:0-16249 GCA_023386445.1 Bacillota bacterium
TATAACATTCTTCCCTATTATTCAAAAGAAGTATAGCATCGAACAAACTATCCGTATGTTCATCTCTTAACTTGGAATTCATATATGACAAACTCCTAACGGTTAACAATATATTATTTATCTAATACTATCTCTAGAGTATACAATAACAGCTTTTTATTAATCAGTCAAGGTCAGTGATCACAGGTGTAACATTTTACACATTATAAATCTTAAGTCTATCCTATTACCGTTTTGAATACAAATATAACATAACCTATTGTATACGTGCATTTTATCAATTTTTCAATCACTGCATGGCAGTGAAATGGAGGTCATAATGAATGGTTTGGTTATCATTACAAACAGGCAAAAATTATTAATATGTCTGGCAGCTCTGCTGTTTATTATATTATCTGCTTTTTTTATAGCCCAGCTGAATTTTCCTAAAGCGGTTAATGCAGATGTTCCACGCATTAACAAAGCTATTTCCCCTGAAAATGAAAACCAGCAATTAAAGGATATTTTATCCAGCATTTTACCAGCTGATAATAAAATCCTATATGAGGATGGCAGCAGAGCTGTCATTATAAATAAACCCGCAGGCAAAAAAATCGAGCAAACCCCTTCCGAGATAATTGCCCAAGGAAAAAATCTGTCCTATCTTTTTGTATTTTCCGACGAGGAATATCTCAGACCGATATATACGAATCTATGGAAACAATCCTTTTATCAGGGATGGTTATATCTCCCCCGGAAGGTGGTTTCGGCAAAACACAGTCTTTTTACCTATTCAGGAGGTGCCGGCAAAGTTTTTGACATTGAGGGTCAATTGGGCTTCTATCCTAATATTACTATAGACAATCAAAATTATTTTAATTTTTTAATTTATAATTTTGTGGTTGATAATGTCTCCCAGTTAGGAAATCAAATAGCGATATCAGGTAAACCCGCAAAAAAAGGTGTGCAAATAATTTCAATAAAAATCGAGGATGTATCTGCATTAATAAATGAAAATGGTAATATAACCGTTTATTTGTGCACACCATCGGGCTATGAAATAGATTATCAGGACATACCGTTTTCCAAGGGATCAAACAGAATTGAAGACTTTGGACCCGTACAGGAATCCTATACCGAAAGTTCGTACAATGAAACCGATATATCCTCCCTTGAAATAAGCCAGCAAAATGTAATTCTTAAGAAAGAGCTTGCCTATTTTGTATCAGATTCCACAAAACCGATATATTTTCAGCCCAACGGCACATACCAGACCCCAGATACGCTCAATGCAAGTCCTGATCTTGAAGAAGCAATAAAAAATCAAAAAGCAATAAAATTCTCCTTGCTTTATAACAATAAAAAATATGTCAGCCCTGTTTACCATCCACAGTGGAAGGTAAACTATGACAAGGATTGGTGTTATATTCCCCGCAAAATGTACTTAAATATGAAAAGAGTATACGCACTTTCCCCTGATAAGGAGATTGCAAGCGATCTGCTTGGAGAGCTTGGATTTTTTGATAAATTCTCAGGTGTTGCAAAGGATCAAACAGGTATCGTTGTCAAAAATTTCGTAGTAAAAAGTGCCGGTATATATGAGGACAGCATTTTACTGGAAGGTACTCCGGCCAGGATAGGAATGCAAATCATCGGAATTGACAAAAAGAATCTTGCCGGTTCCAAAGAATATGCCGTAAGACTGGTTACCTCCGATGCATGTGAAATTGATACAGATATTCTGAAGAATTAAATTCTGCAGACTGTGAATAATAGGTAATCCAGTGCCTTTGAAGACTTAAATACCCTGTAAGGTTGACACTGCCCTTACAGGGTATAAAATTCCATTACTTAATTCAATTTTTTCATGACGTTTGTCCTGTCTAAGATTGCTGCAAATATATAGGCTACCACCGCACTGACACCGCACTGCACAAGATTTCCCGGAACTTCCGAAATAATTGCCGCTACGGCCAGTGAATTGTCTATCATTCTATAGAAGGTTAACTCCAATATAAAATAACCTGCAACAATTATAAGAGCACCGGCTGCCACTGCTATAATTCTCCTGAAATAGTTGGGGTCCCGGTCCGCTCTTTGGTGTGCAATGGCCCCCACAATATAGCCTTCTATGCCCTTGACAACAAAGGTGATGGGTACAAAGATAAATGCCCCATATGCCAGATCAGCCAAAGCTGCTCCTATTGCACCTGCAGCAAGCCCCGACTTTCTTCCCAGCAATATTGCCGCTATCATGATGGCAGCATCACCGATGTTGAAGTATCCCGGCGGCACAGGGCTGGGTATATGCAAAAAAGGAAGATAGGTAATAATGAACACCAGTGCAATCATTAAGGCTGTTAAAACTATCTTTCTTGTGGAAATCTTCATTTACGTAAAACCTCTATTCTATATAATATCATCATACCCTCTATTATTGCAGTCCGGCAACAAATTATTATACGGATTGCAGTTACTCTTCCTCTATCCTGATGCTGTTGGCAATACCCGATACGGAATTCTTCTCTTTTAGACCGGACAGCTTTTCTTTTATTTCCTTCTCCGTCAAAACAGGAGTGATAAAAGCCACTTCAACTCCCTGCACTTTTGAACCCAGATCAATATATTCCACTTCTCCGAATGCCGCTTTAACGTCATCTTTTGCATCTGCCGTCTTTTCTGTAGCCACTCTTACAAGAAATTTTGCAGGACTTTCTTCTATAGCAATAACATTGTTTTCATTGGTTCTGACCCATACGCTCTTAGTTCCAAAATCCGGGTGCTTGGCTATATCAATAACATCGGCAACAACAGCACTGGCAGTAGGAAGCTTTCCCGCGCCTCTTCCATAGAACATTGCGTCACCTATTGCATCTCCTTTAACTACTATGGCATTGAATACATCCTCTACATTTGACAAAGGATGCTCCTTTGATATTATTGCAGGACTTACCCTTGCAAATATTTTACCTCCAAGCTTCCTGCTCACTGCTATAAGCTTAATGACACCGTTCATGGCTTCGGCATATTTCATATCGGCTGTAGTGATCTTTGTAATTCCTTCGGTGTAAATATTAGAGTAATCAACAAACTCATTATATGCTATTGATGACAGTATGGCCAGTTTTCTGCATGCATCGTGCCCCTCCACATCTGCGGTGGGATTCTGCTCGGCATAGCCGTTTTGCTGTGCTTCCTTCAATGCTGCTTCAAAGCTCTTTCCTTCCTTCTTCATCTGAGTAAATATATAATTTGTAGTTCCGTTCAAAATACCGGTAATTCCATTGATTTCATTGGCAGCAAGGCATTGATTAAGAGGACGTATTATAGGAATTCCTCCTCCGACACTGGCCTCAAACAAATAGCTCACACCCTTTTCCTGGGCCAGCTGTAAAAGCTCGGGTCCTTGTGAAGCAACCAGTTCCTTGTTTGAAGTTACAACACTTTTCCCCGCTTCAAGAGCCCTTTTCGTAAATTGTGCGGCTATAGTAGCTCCGCCTATTGTTTCAACAACAATGGATACATCCTTATCATTAAATACATCATCAGCATTCTTTGTAAGCACATCCTTGTCCGGACTGTCAGGAAAATCCCTTATATCAAGGATCCACTTAACTCTGATTTCCGTTCCTGCCCTCTGTGCTATACTTTCACTGTTTTTTCTTATTACCTCGGCAACTCCCGAACCAACAACTCCATAACCTAAAATTGCGACATTTACCATTTAAACCTCCAAATCTCCAAATGTGAATAATCAACAAAGCTGATTCTATTTGTCAATAAGGTTGACTAATATCAATTAGTTTGACTAATATACCGCACACTGGCCCAATTAAAATAATTCATAAGAAAATAATAGATAAAATATTAACCGGCTTTTATGCCGCTACCTTGCCAATATCTCGCATCTCCTTACACCCTCTATCTTACTTATCTCACCCATCATATTCTGAATATCCTCTTTCATCTCAAAGGTCTCGATTGATATGGTCACATCTGCAAGACTATTGATTGGAATATTCTGGTTTATGGTCAAAATATTTGCATTAGCGACAGCTATTTTATTTATAATACTTGAAAGTATTCCGGAAAAATCTTCTACCACAAAAAAAAGAGTTATAACCTTTCCTCTGGATGTCTCGTAAAAAGGAAAAACATAATCCTTGTATTTGTAGAAAGCACTTCTACTGATTCCGACTTCCTTTACAGCATCATTTACGGTCTTAATCCTGCCCGCGCTAAGAATTTTCTTAACTTCAATAACCTTGGCAAAAACGTCCGGCAAGATCACAGAATCAACTAAAAAAAATACCGCTTCCTGTTTCATTAAGGCCTCCTGTCCACCTGATGCGTACAATTGTATTTCCTTGGTGTAATATTAGCATATTTTTGTGATTAATGCAACACAAAAAGGAGTATTAATCTTATTCAAGATTAATACTCCCCGATAGCCGGAATACCGTTTAATTTATAGGTTAAGCGCCTGCTTAACCTTTTCTATCATATCCACGGGCTGGCAGATTTCCTTGTGACGCACCGGCTTCTTATCAAGCTCCTTTAGCGGAGCCGGTATTGTAAGTCCTGATTTCTCAGAAAGCACTGAGAGCAGCTCAAATTCGTTCTTACCTGCAACCGCCTCCTCACCGGCTATGGCTTTCACCACACTTTCATTAAACTTGAAAGGACTTGCGGTAGATACAATTACAGCCTTGGTGACATCACTTGTCGATATAACATATTTGTCATATACATCAACGGCAACTGCAGTATGAGTGTCCAAAACATATCCGGTTTCAGCATAAACGCTCTCAATGGTCTTTAATGTATCCGAATCGTTTGAGAAACCTGCCCAGAATATACTTTGTATCTTCTTTTTCGTTTCCTGGTCAACTGAGTATACACCGTCATTTTTTAATTTGTTCATCCAGCCCGAAACCGTTTCCGAGTTTCCCTCTGTAACCAGGTACAACAGCCTTTCCAGGTTACTGGAAATAAGTATGTCCATGGATGGCGACAAGGTTTTCTTAAATTCTCTGTTCCTGTCGTAAACACCTGTATTTATAAAATCAGTAAGAACATTGTTATCATTGGAGGCACATATGAGTTTGTTCACAGGCAGCCCCATCTGCATTGCGTAATACGCTGCAAGGATATTTCCAAAATTACCTGTGGGAACAACAAAGTTGATTTTTTCCCCTATCTCTATTTCCTTATTCCTAAGCATATCCGCGTATGCGGAAAAATAATAAACTATTTGGGGAACCAGTCTTCCCCAGTTGATGGAATTGGCGGATGAAAACTTATAGCCGTTATCATGTAAAAGAGCAGCTACATCTTCATCACTGAATATCCGTTTAACACCGTTTTGTGCGTCATCAAAATTACCGGTTACCGCTATTGAATAAACATTGCTACCTTCCTGAGTAACCATTTGCATTTTTTGAACCTGGCTGACACCTTCACTTGGGAAAAATACAATGATTTTTGTACCCTCTACATCCTTAAAACCTTCAAGTGCAGCTTTTCCGGTATCTCCGGAGGTAGCAACCAATATAACTATTTCTTCCTTTTCACCTGTCTTTTTCAATGCCTTAACAAGGAAGTGCGGAAGTATCTGAAGGGCCATGTCTTTAAAAGCACTTGTAGGTCCATGCCAGAGCTCCAAAACACTAACTGAATCATAAAGCTTATGCAGAGGAGCTATTGCCTCTGTTTCAAACTTCTCAGCAGTATATGCCTGTTTTACGCAATCGGTCAATTCACCAAGTGTATAATCATCCAGATAGCCTTCCAGAATATTCAGAGCTCTTTCCTGATATGTCATTTCACTCATTTTCAATATTTGATCCTTATCAAAATGAATGATCTTTTCCGGTACAAATAAGCCTCCATCAGCTGCAAGCCCTCTCTTTATAGCTTCAGCCGAGCTAACATTAGAACAATTCCCTCTGGTGCTTCTATATAACATTTTTACCTCCTGCAAGGTGAACCTGAGTGCCTGGTTCATACTTTCTATAAGTAATTAGTGATCTTTCCTGTTTCATTAACCCCTATAATATAATAAATGCTCAAAAAATGCAAATGCATAACCTAACCGTCAATACTGATTATTAAGTTTAATTACCGTCTATTGACAACGTATTGTACAGTGTCAATAGAGGCTACTATAGCTTAAACTGTGATATCAGGTAATGAAGCTTTTCAGCACCGGTTTGCGAATTACCGGCAAGCCTGGTTACCAATTCGGTCATTTCAACAATATCAGAAGTCTTCTGAGCTATATTCGTAGTTCCTTCGGCTCCCTCGCCGGCAGCTCTGGTAACTTCTCCTATAGCCTTGCCCACATCCTGTACTGAAGCCAGCAGTTCTTCCGAGGTGGCACTGAAATCACTGACAAGATCATTGATCATTGCAGCATCCTTGCTGTATTGCTCACCTGTGGCTACCATTTTTTCGTAATCGTGAACCACATGTCCTTCTATAAATTCCAGAACTTCACCAGAACTTGACTTCAGGTTTTCAACCGCCTCAATGACAGTTTTTGTAACTGCCTGTATCCTGACAACAGTCTCTTTGGAATCATCAGCCAATTTTCTTATTTCATCGGCAACCACCGCAAAACCCTTTCCGGCTTCACCTGCACGAGCCGCTTCAATAGCCGCGTTCAGTGCAAGAAGATTTGTCTGTGATGTGATTTGAAGTATTTCATCTGCCAAAGAACTGATTTCAGCTACCGCATTTGATTTTTCAATGGCAGTTCTTAATTTTTCATCTACCGAAACCCGTATTTCATGGGCAGCCAGCTGAGACTGACGGGCAGTTGCTTTTAATTCTTCCGCCCTGTCGTTTATTTCAGCAGCAGACTTTGCACCCTCCTGTGCCTTTGAGGCTATTTCACCTACTGCATTTTCAATTTCGGCTGTTGACGCTGTCATTTCTTCCGAGGAGGCTGCTGTTTCTTCCATGCCGGCAGCAAGCTCTTCAGTGGTTGCCGACACATCCTCCACACTTGCATTCAAACTTTCCATTTTATCTACAATTCCGTTTACATCATTGTCAACAGTTTCGGCTACCTCCACCACAGAGTTAAAGGAATTGCGTATACTGTCGGTAAAAGTATTAAATGCCTGAGCCATTTGTGCTATTTCATCCCTGGTTTTCGGCATGAACTTTATGGTAAGGTCTCTATTCTTACCGGCAGTTTCCAAGGCTTCCTTAAACGCATTAATTGGTTTCAGTATTGCAAATACAGCCAACAATGCAATTGCTGTAACCACCAGAATGGTTACCAGGGAAATGACAATAAAATTGTTTCTCAATGTAAAAATATCACTATAAGCCTTGTCAGCTTCAACTTCCAGGGCAAAAACCCATTTGGTACTGGGTATTTTTTTGTACTCTATTATTTTATTTGTGCCATTGAATTTATAGTTTATATGTCCGGATTCATTAGACAGTACTTCTGCCGCAAGAGTTTTATATTCGGCATTATCCTTGAAATTCGTATTTACCATATCTTTATTATGATGTGCCAGCATCACTCCTGAGGTATCTACTAAAAAACCTTTACCGATTCCATCCACATCAAGGCCATTTACCATTTCGGTAATTGTATCCAGCAGTATATCTTCAGAAATTACACCGTAAAGCTTGCCTGACTTATCCAATAACGGATAGGCAATTGAAACTGCATATTTGTTTGTTACCTTATCCAGATAAGGTTCGGAAAAACAGAGCCCGTCCGGTGCTGCCTTTACAGCCGTATACCAGGTGCGGGTTCTGGGATCATAATCCTTATCCGGTACCCAACCGGAACCATCAATAAATGAACCATCCTCGAAACCAACATATATATCGGAAATATTATTTGAATTGGTTTTTGCTTTAAGCGCAAGTAAATGTTCAACTGTAATATTGTCTTTGGTTTCGGCGTTATTAATGACCAAGCCGATGGTTTCAACCACCTTTGCATTCTCATTGATCCACCCGTTTAATTTATCTACAACTCCAACAGCTGTAACTGAAAGTTTTGAATCAATATTTTTGCCGGCCTGGATGCTGATAAAGGAATAGCCCAGCAAGGCCACAGGAATAAGTGAAATAAGTGCTACTACAATAAATAAAGACACAAGTTTGAATTTAAGCTTCATTTGATACACCCCATTATTCCGTCAATATTTTATCTTCTTTGACAAAATAGCAACACATTTTACATGTTTTTACCTTTTAATATACTATTTTGTGAATTCAGAGTCAATATCAACTTAACACCAAAATCGGGCCTTTATTTCCTTATTTTTCAGTTACTTTGAATTAAGGATTTCACCTCGAACCCCTGTTTCTCTTGTGCATGTTTATCATAAGTTTTTGTACGGCAATTTTTCCCTGTTCATAGAGGAATTGCATATTTTCGGGGCTGATATCAAAATCCAGAAAGGAAATGCTGCCGGTATTAATGTGCGCTATATTATCAATATTGTAGGAATTTTTAGGAACTCCGGTATCATGTGAAGCAGACAGCAGTTTTTTCAGCATATTTTCGGCATTCTGCAATTCCTTGGGTTCCTTTCCCTCCAGCTTGAGCCCGATAATATTTGACTGTATGCTGTCAATCAGCCATACAGGGAAATTATCAAGAACTCCTCCGTCAATAATAAAATGCTGCTTCAAATGATTATTTGATTTTTTCATAAGCACACAGGGTCTGAAAACAAACGGAACTGAAGTACTCATTCTTACGGCCCTCGCAACCTCAAATTTATCGGGATCAATATTATACAGCGCTATATCATCCGGGAGAACCAATACTTTCCCAATGTTGGCATCAACAGCAGTCATTCTTACCTTATAGCCTCTGGGATTAACCTTGTCGGCAATGCCTCCTCTGAAATCGCTGAAGGTATAAATTCCTTTATTGGCTAAAAGCTGAGCAACCCACTTTTCAAGCAAATCGCCATCCAAAAAGGCGTTTTCCTGACTGAATGCAATTAAATTACTCAGGAAATTACCTCTTATCCCTTTAAAATCTTCTTTATATCTTTTAAGATTCTGCAGTTCAGGATAATCCTGCATATACAGCAAAGCTTCTATATCACTGTCATTGACAGTATTTCTTTCCTCCAGAAGCTTCTTTATTCTTCCTCTGATAGTAGTGTTTAGATAGTCACCGCTCCTTATTTTCAATATGCTGAAATCAAATTCCTTTAGAATCCTGATTAATTCTCTTGAGGTGTATCCTGCACCGATCAAGGCACCAATCAAGGCTCCGGCTGAAACCCCTGCTATATTTCCAAATTTTCTGTATCTTTTTTCAAGCTCTTCGTAAGCTCCTACAAAAGCTATTCCCTTTATGCCTCCGCCGCTGAGTACCAGATTTAATGGATTAATAATATTCATTTTTGAATTTCCCCAAAACATAAATCTTTCTAATGTATATATATTATCGTTTTGACATATTTAGTATATTGAACAACCAGTTGATCTTCTCTAACAGTTGATTTCCTCAAAGTTAATTTTTAATTAAATGCTCAAAAAGTGTTTTCAAAATTTACAGCTCATGGTAGAATCTTATGTAATCATGTTTATAATCTGCTTAACAATCATGTCTTAAAGCAGTTATCAAATTTTAACAAAAATACATATACAATATGAGGTGCTAAATGGATATATTCTTACTGATTGGTGTCGTTACAGGATTCTTGGCTGTTGTTGTCGGAATGATTGTAAAAGGTGCTGATGTCGCTGTTCTGTTAAACCCCGCTGCTGCCATAATTATTTTAATAGGGACAACAGCTGCTGTTATGAACTCTTTTCCTAAAAAGGAGTTTCTGAAAATACCAAAAATTGCATCAGTTTTATTCAGAGAAAGAAAAAAAGAGAATCCCGCCGAAATAATTGAAAAAATTGCCGACCTTTCCCAAACTGCCAGAAAAGACGGTCTTCTATCCCTGGAATCTGTTATGCAGAACATAGATAATAAATTTATGAAAAAGGGACTTGGTATGGTAATAGACGGAATAGAACAGGAGTACATTACAGAAGTCTTAAACAGCGAAATTGACAGTATGGAGGAAAGACACAGAGCAGGTGCAAGTATTTTTACAACTGCCGGCGGTGCAGCACCGACACTTGGAGTTCTGGGTGCCGTTATCGGTTTGATAGGAGCACTCGGCAACCTGAATGATACTGAGAAACTTGGCCATATGATAGCTGCCGCCTTTGTCGCCACACTTTACGGTATATTTTTCGGTTATGTCATATGTCATCCCTTTTCTTCCAGGCTAAAAAGAAAATCTCATGAGGAAATAAATACGATGAGAATTATCCTTGAAGGAGTATTATCAATACAGGCGGGAGAAAATCCAAAAAGCATTATTCTGAAATTATCAGGAATGCTGGAACCGAAAGAAAGAGAAAAACTTGAACAGAAGACCGAAAATCCCGCTAAAGCAGAATAGAATTTATATCTGAGTCGTACATTGGCTCATGGAGGCTAATATATATGTCTAAGAAAAAAGTGCATCACGAGGAACACGTTGATGAAACCTGGCTGATTCCTTATGCAGATATGCTTACATTACTGCTTGCTCTGTTCATAGTAATGTTTGCAATGAGCAAGCTGGATAATGAAAAAATGGAAAAGGTCAGCGAGCAGTTCAATATTATTTTTTCCGGAGGATCTGGTGTTCTCGATAAAAACGGAACTTCACTTATTCCAATGGATAATCTGCCAACCCTGAATGAGCAGGAAGAAGACAAGATGACTGAACTAAAGCAGGATATTGAAGAAGAAATAAAATCCAGCGGCTTATCGGACAAAATAAGTGTTACCTTAGGTGAAAAAGGACTTGGTATATCTATCCAGGATGTAGTACTTTTTAACTCAGGTAAAGCTGATGTATTAAATAATGTACATCCGATGCTGCTGCATATTTCCGAAATGCTTGAAGGCCTGGATAATGAAATAAGAGTGGTTGGACATACCGACAATGTTCCCATAAAAACCGCCCAGTTCCGCTCAAATTGGGACTTAAGTGCCATGAGAGCCATCAATGTCATGAACTTCTTTATTGACAACGGAGGTTTGGATCCCGCAAGATTTTCCTTCGAAGGCTATGGACAATACTCTCCAAAGTATGATAATTCAACGGATGAAGGAAAGGCAAAAAACCGAAGGGTTGAAATAATCGTCATTCGTAAGTACCCGCTGGATGAGGATAAAAGTGAAAAAGCTGACAACAATTAAATTGGTTGTCAGCTTTTTATAACTTATATATCTGTCTATTGAATAGCGCTTAGCCTGCTCTTGGCATATTTTACGTATGAAGATTTGGGATACTGTTCAATAAGCTTTTGATATGCTTCAGCTCCTTTTTGGTTGTCACCATGCTCAACATAGCTTTTGCCAAGCACATAAAGTGCCTTGTCTCCAAAAGTCCACTTATCGCCCAGTTTGAATACAACTTCAAGTTTTTCTATAGCTTCGGCATATTTTTTGCCGTTATAAAGATCATTCCCCTGGGTATATAGTGCTGATGCTTCTTTTAAATATACATCTTTTTTTATTGAATCGTATTTCTTCTTCTGATCGGTACTAAGTTCCGTAATAGGAACCTGGCTCAATTTATCGAATGCCTCCGAATTTTTTCCCTGCTTATACAGTGTCGATATCTGATTTATTTGATCGGTAAGTTTATAATTTCTCAATTCCAGATTGGCTTGATCAAGCTGTTCCTGGAGCTTTTTGTTTTCTGCAAGCGTCTTATTCAGGTTTTCACTGACCGCTGCGTTGGCAATAGGCTCATTTTCCGTTTTTTCTTCCTTCAAATTCTTCATGGAGAACACAAAGAATACCAAAGCCGCTGCCAGGCATATAATCCCGAATAAATTGAAGGCTAATGCAATACGAGGCTTTTTAAGCAGTTCTCCAAATTTTTTTAAAAGGATATATTCTGCCTGAATCTCTTCCTCTTTATATGCCTCCTGTTTTTTTCTGACAGGTACTTCCTTTTTAGCAGCCTCACTTTTTCCGGTATCAGTTGCTTTTGGCTTCATGGTGCTGCTCTTGACTGCTTTAGAACTCTTTTTTGAAGAGCCGCTGTCTCCGGCTGATATATAATTAAGATAATCCGCCGCTTTCAAAACATTGTTTTCACCGTTCACAACCTTACCAAACAATTCCTGTGCCTTATCCATCTGATTTGTATATGCATAACACAGTCCCAGGAGATTAACTGCCTCATAAAAATCAGGGTTTACTGCAACAACCCGCTTAAGCTCTATCATTGCAATATCTTCACTGCCCGTTCTGAGATATTCAATCGCCTTGTTATAAGCTTTTACAGAATCAACTATTTTTTCGGATACTTTGTTATCTTGAGAAAATTTTTCAATGTCTATAGGTGTGAAACTTCTGATCTCCTGATTCAGATCCATGAAAATCGGCTCCCTTCAAGTACTTTTATTTAAAAATTTCTCTGATCCGCCCAATCATATACAGCGATCCAAAAGCACAGACCATGCTGTTGGAACCCATATTATCCAGGGCCAGTTTCAAGCCATTCTCTAAAGTAATTCCATCCTTGACGTGTTTGGAATATTTATTTAGTTCCTCTGCCAGTTCGCCGGACGGTACCGCTCTTGGATTGTCAGGAGTTACTGTGATAATAAGACTGGCCTTTTCTGCCAGAAGCTCCATTATGTGCTTGTAATCCTTGTCCCTCAGAAATCCAACTATAAAAACTTTTTCCTTATGGCTGAAGTATCTTTCAAGTGCGGCATTTAAAGCCTGCCCACCTTCAAGATTATGTGCTCCGTCTATCAGTACCAAAGGTTGAGTATTAATAATTTCAAGTCTGCCGGGCCACGCAGTATTGGCAATACCGTTGCTTATATTAGTATTAGCAATTTTATAACCTTTATTTATTAAAGCTTCACAGGCATCAATTGCCACTGCTGCATTACAAAGCTGATGATCTCCAAGGAGCCTGATCTGAAGATTTTTATAATCCTTATAGTCAAATAATTGCCCTTCAAGGCTAAATTCCTTTAATTTCAAGCTTTCAAAACATACATCATGGAAGACCGCGTCCTGTTTTTGACACTCATCCCTGAAAATTTTCATTATTTTATCCGGTTGAGGATACACAACGGCATCACTGCCCTGTTTAATTATTCCGGCCTTTATATACGCAATCTCTTCCAGGGTCCCGCCCAGCTTGTCGGTATGATCCAGGCTAATTGTAGTAATTACCGATACTTCGGGGGGATCGATGATGTTTGTGGAATCATACCGGCCTCCCAGGCCGACCTCTAAAACTACAATATCGCAATTATTCCTGTAAAAATATTCAAAAGCTGCAGCTGTAATAATTTCAAATTCAGTAGGATGCTCCTGTCCCAATTCCAGTAAAATTTTGATTTTTGATTTGATAAGGTCTATAACTTCAGCCAATTCGTCAGGTTGAATTTCATTATTATCTATCTTGATTCTTTCTGTAAATCTTTGTATATAAGGTGATGTAAATATACCTGTTTTATAACCTGAATCTATGAGAATATTACTGATAAACGCTGTGGTTGACCCCTTGCCGTTTGTACCTGTAACGTGCACAAACTTTAACTTTTTCTGCGGATTTCCCAACAGATCCATCAGCCCTGCAATTCTTTCCAATCCCAGTTTACTTCCAAACTTCAGGGTACCATGTATGTATTGCATCGCTTGTTCGTAGTTCATGGTATTCCGATTCCTCCAATTGTAAAAGATCAGTCCTTTGATGTCTCTCTGACGTACAAATAAACAATATCAGTTTTTTCCAATACAGTCAATTACAAAAATGTAAACATAATTAAGACTCTTTAAATAATTTACAGATAAATATTTCCAGTCGGTTCTAAACCCCGTTATTTAAGCAGTTGGTCAATATCAGTTTTTGAAAGCTGTGTTGTAGTTATTCCCATGCTGCCCAGTAAAGTGTGATCAAAAATGACCATTTTGGAAAGTTTTAACTTTTCTTCCTCGTCAAGATCAACAAAGGCAGTCAGATTGCTCTCTGAATCCTCAAAAGGCACATAATACCTGACACCGACCTGCGGTATTGCTTTTTTAAAATCCTGCTCACACCATATTTCATTGGGAATCAGCGCATATATTTCAAAACCTTCTACTTTTTTGCCCTCCAGAGAGATAGACAAAACTCTTCGTTTTTCATTATCCATAATCTTCTTGCTTATGAATTCTATACCCAAATTCCGAAGATTTTCCGTAAATTCCGAAGACAGCATCATTTTGTCATCGGTCCCCATATTGAGCAGAGTACTGTTCAGCTCAAGTAACAAAAATGTTTCTGTTTTAAGCGCTGAGATGATTTGATAGCTTACCTCCGGGTTGTCCAGCTTTTTTCCCGAATAGACCAGAGAAAAACTTGATACACCGGTATTATTTTTATTTGTTATATTTGACAGTTTTATTTTTATACGTTTATCCATACGGTCCGCCCCTTTTCCCAATGTTTATGGTGTTACAATTGATTACATTATATACTTATTGTTCTTAATTGTGAACAAAAAAGGCCGCCCATAAGAATAAAATCCTCCGCTGAGCCGCCTTAATTTATTATAAATTATATATTATTTGCCCAATCTGGCTTCAAGCTGTTTCTTCTGTTCTTCATATCCAGGTTTTCCCAGCAGAGCAAACATATTTTTCTTGTAGGCTTCCACACCCGGTTGGTCAAATGGATTGACCGCCAGCAGATATCCGCTGATACCGCATGCCTTTTCGAAGAAATATACCATATTTCCAAAATAGTATTCATTAAGTTCAGGTACATTAATGACAAAATTAGGTACTCCTCCGTCGGTATGAGCAAGTAAGGTTCCTTCAAAAGCTTTATTGTTTACAAAATCCATTTCCTTACCTGCAAGGAAATTCAAGCCGTCAATATTATCCTTGTCCTCTTTGATAGTTATGCTTTTCTTTGCTTTTCCCACTTGTATTACCGTCTCAAACAGGTTTCTGAGACCATCCTGTATATATTGACCCATTGAGTGCAGATCTGTTGTAAAATCAACACCTGCGGGGAATATTCCCTTTTGATCCTTTCCTTCGCTTTCTCCATAAAGCTGTTTCCACCATTCTGTGAAAAAGTGAAGTGACGGTTCGTAGTTAACCATTATTTCGGTAGTCTTGTTTTTATTGTAAAGAGCATTTCTCGCTGCTGCATATCTATAGCAGTCATTGTTCTCGAAATCCACATTGCTGTATAGCTTGCAGGCATCAGCAGCACCCAGCATGATTTTGTCAATATCCGCCCCGCATACGGCAATAGGTAAAAGACCCACAGCTGTCAAAACTGAAAATCTTCCCCCAACATCATCCGGAATGACAAAGGACTCATAACCTTCTTCGTCTGCCAGCTTCTTCAAAGCTCCTCTGGCCTTGTCGGTAGTGGCATATATTCTCTTCCTGGCTTCCTGCCTGCCATATTTATTTTCCATGTATTCCTTGAAGATTCTGAATGCAACCGCCGGCTCAGTGGTGGTTCCTGACTTGGATATGACATTTACCGATACTTCCTTGCCTTCAATAAGTTCCAATAAATCTGTCACATAAGTCGAACTGATATTGTTTCCCACAAAATAAATTTCCGGAGTTTTGCGTCTGCTCTTTGGCAGCATGTTGTAAAATGAATGTGAAAGCATTTCGATTGCTGCTCTTGCTCCAAGGTATGATCCTCCAATACCTATAACTATAAGTACGTCGGAATCCGCTTTAATTTTTTCTGCCGACTTCTTTATTCTTGAAAATTCTTCCCTGTCATAATTAAGGGGCAGGTCGACCCAGCCTAAAAAGTCATTGCCGGGACCGGTTTTGCTGTGAAGCATTTCATGAGCCTGCTTTACGAACCCTTCAAAATAATTGATCTCATATTCGCTCAAAAAACTTGAAGCTTTTGAACTGTCAAAAGTTATTTTTTCCATCGAATTGTCCTCCCGTATTACAAATCCATATTTTTTTCATTATTGCTGTTTCTTCCTTGGAAAATTTTTATCTTTTCTAGTATACCAAATGAATTTTCTAATTAAAAGTTTTATTCCAATTTTTATTCATTTTTAAAAATGCTTTACCCTCTATTGACAATTTATAACACGCCTCACGCCGGCTATTTTGCCACTTTTCTTTGTCGTCGTCCTTGCCTTGCGTCAGCAAGGCTGCATCCATCCTCCTCGAAAATTGCCAAAATATCTCAGCGTGAGGTCGGTGATTTTT
>JAEWJR010000123.1:0-33676 GCA_023386445.1 Bacillota bacterium
GTGGATATCATTTGCTATTCCGCTACAAAGTATCTGGCGGGGCATGGTACAATTATTGCCGGACTGGTGGTTGAAAGCGGTAAATTTAACTGGCTTAACGGAAAATTTCCACAGTTTGAAAAGTTTAATGATGAATTTAAAAATAATATACAGCCCGAAACACTTAAAAGGGAAATGTTTACTAAACGGCTTCGAATAAGGTTTTTGACAGATTTAGGTTCACATGTGAGCCCTCAGACGGTATTTTACTTATTACAGGGCATGGAAACTCTTTCATTAAGAATGGAAAGGCATACAAAAAATGCACAAGCTGTAGCGGAATTTTTAGAGAAGCATCCACAGGTGAAATCTGTTGCTTATCCGGGATTGAAATCCAGCCCGTATAACAGCCTGGCTCAAAAATATTTTTCCAAAGGCCCAGGAGCAATTATGTCCATACGCCTGAAGGGTGGTCTGGAAGCAGCAAAAACTGTGCTTGAAAATGTTCGGGTTTTTGATTATATGGTCAATGTAGGCGATGCCAAATCTTTAATTGTACATTCCGCGACCTCTACCCATTTTGGTCTGAATAAGGAAGAATGTGCAAAAGCAGGTGTCTATGATGATAGCCTGAGATTGTCGGTAGGATTAGAAGATACTGAGGATTTGATTAATGACCTTTCGCAGGCTTTGGGAGCTATAAAATAATGTGGCTGTAATTTCAAAGCAATGGAAAGCCGCAAGACTGCTTCAAAATAAAATCATAATAAAAAATAAGATTTTTAAATAAAGCCATAACTGGTATTATCAAAAGATAAACAGTATGTGGCTTATTTTTATGCCGGACGAAACTCCCAACAAAATAATTGGGAGTTTTGTTATATCCAAATTATCCATGCCTCATTTCAACTAAATTCGACCCTTTGTAACATATCGGCGTTAAAAGAATATAATGACATTGAAAATTCTCTTTTAAGCAATACCAGTGATGTTTGATATTTTGTGCTGCCAGGACAAGAATGAATCCAACAAAAATCATATACACCATAAGGTGGGCGCGGGAGAATTTTACACTATTATGCAAACAATATAAGTTAATTTGTAGCAAATTCAATGAAAGGCTGATAAAAATGGATACTGCCAACAATAAAATTGCTATTCTTGATGACTTTTTTCCAAATCTCACCACAGGTTTCAGAGTAGCCGAGTTCAATTATTATCTTGAGAAGTTCCAAAACTGTGAGGTTTATGTTCATAGGTATGACGATCATCATCCGCAATATGCTGCTGTTTATCCCCAGTTTAAGGATAAGGTAAAGTCATTTTTACAGTTCGATTGGACAGGAAAGTCCTATGGTTTATTTTACACAGTTTTTCTAAGTAACGCAGCCCAATTTTACTTTGCATATGAACTGGCAAATACCCCCTTTATTTTTGAACTATATCCCGGAGGGGGATTCTGGTTCAATGATGACGAGGTCGATACCATGCTGATAAAGGTTTTTAGCAATCCGCTTTTCAGGAAAGTTATTGTCACACAGAAAATAATCTATGATTATATAATTAACCGGGGTTTTGTCACACCTGATAAAGTTTCCTACATCTATGGAATGGTAACTTACCCCGAATATTTCCATCAGACGGTGCGGAAACAATTCTTTGGAAAAGATAAAAATACTTTCGATGTCTGCTTTGTAGCTCACAAGTATATGCCGCTTGGAATTGACAAGGGTTTTATGATTTTTATTGATGCTTACAAAAAATTGTTAAGGGCAGCAGATAATATCCGGTTTCATGTTGTGGGCAATTTTGAGGAGAATGAAGTTGACGTCAGCGGAGTGGGCAGCAGGATTTTTTTCCATGGTCTCAAGGACAAAAGCTTTTTCCCCGGTTTCTTTTCAAAAATGGACATTATTGTTTCGCCCAATAGACCTTTCATACTCATACCAGGCAAAAACATCGACGGTTTTCCGACAGGCTGCTGTATTGATGCTGCCTTGCACAACGTTGCCGTTTTCTGTACCGATGAACTCAACATGAATGAACACTTTAGGCATAAGAAGGATATTTTTATTATTAATCCGGATGCTGAAGAAGTCGCCAAAACCATTCTTAAATATTATAATAACCCCGCCGGGCTATATCGGATGTCGGCACGCGGACAGGAAAAATTCAGGGAGATTTTTGACTTTGATAAACAAATGAAAGCCAGGGCTTCAGTTATAGAACAACTTATGTAAAACCATGTGCAGATGCTGCTTCATGTGCGTTTCTCTTAATTGGGCGATGTTTATATTGACAAACAGGTCTATATAATATAGACTGAAATTGTAGGTCTATACTATATAGACTAAAGGGGGAATTAATATGAATGAATATAAATTATCGCAAAGTGAAACGAGATTTGCCGAAATGATCTGGCAGCATGAGCCAATCGGCTCCGGTGAGCTGGTAAAGCTGTGTGAAAAAGAAATGAATTGGAAAAAGTCCACTACCTATACGGTTCTGAAAAATCTATGTGAAAAGGGTATCTTTCAAAATAAAAATGCTGTTGTTACCTCACTTTTAAAAAAGGAGGAGTTTTATGCAAAGCAGAGCAGGCGTTTTGTGGAGGATGCCTTTGGAGGTTCACTGCCAAAATTTCTGACAGCTTTTATTGGCGGCAAAAAGCTCAGTGACCGCCAGGCCGAGGAACTAAAAAAGCTGATTGACGAGAACAGAGGTTAATGCCATGTGGTGCTATACACTGTTTCCTGTAATTCTGAATATGAGTCTTACCGCGGGGCTTGTTATTATTTTTGTGCTGCTGGCCCGCCTGCCGTTGAAAAAGGCACCGAAAGTATTCTCCTATGCGCTATGGGCTGTTGTATTGTTTCGGCTTCTCTGTCCCATATCGTTTTCCTCGGGCTTTTCGATTTTGGGCATCTTTAATTCTCCAACAGTAACAAACGGCAGCATCACATATATTCCAAACAATATCGTTCACATGCCGAACCCTAAAGTGGATTTGCCGCTGCCGGGTATCAGCGGGGCCATTAACGGATCCCTGCCTCAGGGGGAGGAGCAGACCGCTGCCGACCCGCTGGAGGCGCCGATGGCCATTGCTACATTTCTGTGGCTTATGGGTACCGCAGCCATGCTGGTTTATAGTATTGTTTCGGTAATGATTTTAAAAAAACGTCTGAAAATTGCCCGGTGCATGGACAGGAACATTTTTGAGGCTGACAACCTGAGAACACCTTTCGTGCTTGGTATTTTCAGGCCAAGGATATACATTCCCACGGGATTGACGGAGGAGGAAAAGGTATATATCATCCGGCATGAACAGACGCATATACGCAGGCTTGACCATATCATAAAACCTTTGGCTTTTTTGGTTCTGAGCATCCATTGGTTCAATCCGCTGGTATGGATCGCTTTTGTTGTCATGAGTACGGATATGGAGCTTTCCTGCGACGAAAGAGTAATAAAGATGATGGGCAGTGGGATCAAAAAGGCCTATTCAACGTCACTTTTATCACTGGCGTCGCAAAAGCACATAATAAACGGAAGCCCGCTTGCCTTCGGAGAAGGAAATGTCAAGGGAAGAATCAAAAATGTGCTGAATTATAAAAAACCTGCCTTTTGGATGATTGCAGCAGCGGTAATCGCAGTAGTGGTGCTATGTACCGGATTACTGGCAAACCCTGAACAGAAGCCGCCACTCTCTGAAATAGCTGAAAATATTGAATTCTCCATGTATGAAGGTGCACAGGGCGGATATACTTTGAACATTTTAAACAAAAGTCAGAACGATATATCCTCTTGCAGTTTGGAAATCTATAATAAAAGAAGAATGGAAGAAGGTAGTAAAAATATATTTACCAGAAAAAATTTCCGAATAAAAAGTAAAAGCAATGCCTTAATAGAAGTTAACCTTGAATTTGATAAAGACCAATATGTGCGTTTTCAATGCCATAGGGGATTAAGGCTGAAAAGTAACAGATTAACAATAGAAGGCGCATTATCCGCACTGTGTAATCCTTTATCGGACAGTTCAACCTTCACAACAGGCGGTACCGGCGAAGGTGCACAGGGGCTCATACCCTATGCGGCGCAGCAGACGTCGCTGGAGCCCATCACAGCAAAATGGTCACCCCAGCAGAAGGTTGATGCTGTCGGGATGGCGGAGTTGGATTACGCATCGGAGGATATTGTAATTTTTCATGGCTACTTCGGATTATTTGTATATGATCTGAAATCACGTGAAATTATACGCAGCCTGGATTTGGGACCGCTTAATTGTACTGCCATACAGGGCGATGATTACTGCGATGTATCGGTCAGCAAGGATGGAAATACAGTGCGGCTCCATCGTATGAGCAGCAATAATATGTATGTATATACCGTTTCCGGCAATACCCTGCGGGAAACGCCGTATGAACTTATTAGTGACCGGTTTGGCAGCAGCTTTGTATCAATAGCAGATGTGGTTGATTCAAATCAACTGGGGCTTTACAGTTATAACGCCGTCAAATTCGATACTGGAGAATTCGGGTATCTCCATACCTCTGACTGGACTCTGGGCACATTCACATATGTCCGGGGAGATAAGATATACAAACTGTTTGATATAAAAGAAAGCTAAATGGCACAATAGCCGGCTTGAGGCGTATTATAGATTGTCAATAAAGGGAAAGAATTATAATTTATAAGATGTGCGCTAAAGAGATCTCTGATTCTTGACTTTTTTACGTGTTATCTTATAATAGTAATCGGAGAAACTATATAAATGCAAATAAGGTAATAAGTTACAAAAAGGCGATCACATATTTCTGTTTTTATATTTGCCGGTAAATTTTATAAATCGAGGTGTGGAGTAAAATGGATTTAATAAATATGTCAAATGCAGAGCGGGTCATCACAATTTCCATATTAGCAGGAATATTTATTGCAGCCTTTATTGTTGATAGGTTTAGTAAAGATAAACAAAGAACCAAATGATACAGTTTTTTTAGAGTATAGGAATTTATAAGTTTTGGAACAGTGATGATGTACTGATAATACTGAGTTTGAATGTGTACACAAGAAAATTCCAAACAGAGAATTCCTATGCTCGGGGTTTGAAAAGGGGAATCCTCTTTCCGGGTCAGAGGGAGTGCTCAGAAACACGTAGTGTTTCGTCGAGGGGGGAGTAGTCCCCCATAGCGAACAAGATAATTTGCGAAGCAAATCCTGAGGATAATGTACTATCGTTTTATGATGTTTTTAAGAAAATGGTTCTGACTGATAAAATAAATGATTTGTAATGATGATCCGGGATGGAAATTGGAAGGTCCGGTAACTGCCTTGATGAGAAAGCAGTATAAAGATTACTTCAATGTTTGCAACTTATGTCAGGTAATTATCTATAGCAATTGATATACTGAGGAAAGGAGGGAAGCAAATGTCTGTTCAAACGATAGAATTAATGGTGAAATGGGTAGAGAATCACTTGACAGAAGGTCCTACTCTAAAGGATATGTCATCATACGTCGGTTACTCACCGTTTTACTGTTCTGCGAAGTTCCGGGAACACATGGGAATGACATATAAACAATTCCTTGCTCAATGCAGGTTAACAGCTGCCGCTAAGGATATTCGCACCACCGATGATAAAATAACCGATATTGCTTTTCGTTACGGGTACTCGTCATCGGAATCCTTGACGAGGGCATTTGCTGCAATATTCAAATGCTCTCCCCGCCAATACCGAAAAGCTTCGGGTGTTTCTTTTCTTTTTGAACAAAGCTAAACAATGTAGGACAATGTACTGCATTGGATATTGCTTCCTCCGAGTTTGTGAATAAAAAGGAGTAATTATGTCAGACAGACAGGGAAGAAACGATTACTGCTGGTGCGGCAGCGGACGCAAATATAAAAAGTGCCATGCCCTGATTGAGGAGCAAATGACCATCTACCGTACAAAAGGGTGTAAAGTACCTCACCCCGCATTGCTTAAAACCCAACAGCAAATTCAAGGTATCCGGGACAGCAGTAAACTGAACATAGCCTTACTGGATTTTATCGGGGATTATGTTGCTGATGGAGTAACCACTGAAGAACTTGACCGGCTGATCTATGAAAAAACCAGAGAGCTTGGAGGCATACCTGCAACTCTTAATTATAATGGATACCCCAAAAGCGTTTGCATCTCAATAAATGATGTTGTATGTCATGGTATTCCGTCCGACCGCGTCATCCTGAAAAGCGGAGATATTGCGAATATTGATGTATCTACCATTTACAACGGCTTTTTTTCGGATTCTTCCCGTATGTTTTGTGTCGGGGAGGTTTCGGGCGAAAACCAAAGACTTGTTGATGTTGCGAAAGAGTGTATGGAACTGGGGATTGAACAGGTAAAACCCTGGGGATTTCTCGGAGATATAGGGCAGGCGGTTAATGAACATGCCAGGAAAAATGGATATTCCATTGTTCGGGAAATCGGCGGACACGGTATTGGCCTCCAGTTTCACGAAGACCCCTGGGTCAGTTACGTGTCAAAACGAGGAACAGGGATGCTTTTGGTTCCGGGCCTTGTTTTTACTGTTGAGCCTATGGTCAATATGGGAAAATCCGATGTAGCAACGAATGAGAGCGATAGCTGGACAGTTTATACAGTAGATGGAAAGCCCTCTGCACAATGGGAGAAAACCGTGCTTGTAACAGAAACGGGTCATGAAATACTTACGTATTAAAACATATTTCTGATTTATGATGCGCGGATCAGATTGGCTACCTTTTGGCTGATAGGGGCGATTTAACAACAGAAGAGGTAAAGCAATTGGTTCCCAGCTGCTTATATATTATAAAAATCATATTAATAGTGATTTTATTGCAATTTTGGCTGAAATAGATAACAAAATTTTACTTTACTTTTACGGGGAAAAATATGCGATACAAGGTGAATACATTAGTCGGGAATTGTATAAAAAAAGAATGTGAATGTAAAAGCTGCGCGTTTAACGGCATTGAGGGAATGTGCAATGGGTGTATAGAGTGTTTTGAACACAAAATATTGGCTTCGGTATCAGAATGCAGGATAATAAAAAAAGGGAATTGGTCAGGGTTTGGTGCTATAGCTTTAAAGGACTCATATATGGTTAGTATTCCTTCTGGACCTTGTGATATTCCTGAATATTTTTATATAAGTAAATACGAATTTGACACTTTTGAAGAGTGGAAAGATGATGCTTCAAGGATATTGGAAATTGAACAAAGAGAACATTACTGATATGTCTTTTATGCGGCTGTTCTGCCGCTGCCTGGTGCGATATTGGCAGGAACAGTAACTGTTGACGGACTTCCAGCCGGCGCTGCAGTTACAGCGGCCTGGAGCAAAGTTAGCGGACCGGGAACAGTAACATTTGCAAATCCAGGCTCACCAGGTACCGCAGTAACCTTCTCTGTAGAAGGTACGTATGTATTGCAGCTCACTGCCAGTGATACGGCATTGTCAGCTTCAGATACAGTTACCATAACGGTAAATCCGGCAGGCAGTTCCGGCTCATATGTATGGAATTATGGAGAAATGTTCCCGGCGCAACAATAGAACCCTGGAACGATAATCTCACACTCACACCTATTAACATTAAAGCGGACAGACTACTGTTCAACTGACCAAGCCCCAAAAATGGAGTTGTAATTGCAGTTATCAGCAATGTGACAATGAGCGGATACAAAAAAGCTAAATCCTACGGTTGGGATCCAACGGAAAGGTTCGGATATAAAATCCAGTTAACCGGAGGAATTGCAGCTCCAATTAACAGACTATATTTCTAATATGTAACAGCTAAATAAAATAAATATTTGTCTTAACATTTCATGGGTTAATTCAGAGATATCAGGGTTACTCAACCGCTTCAATAGAATCAGCGATACTCATTTTGGCTATCCGTCTCAACGGGACACAGACCGCAAGCAGGCAAGCTCCAATAGATGCCGGCGCGGCTTGAAGAACAGGTATGATGGGCAAAGCAACAAATTTAAATTGATCTGTTGCAGCGGCTCCTGCAAAAATCGTACAAATATAACCAGCCATAGCGCCAAGCACGGCGGCAATTATGCCGTAATATGCACCTTCCCATAGAAAGGTTTTGTACAGGTTTGCTGTACTTATCCCAATGGCGCGCTGTATGCCAATCTCATTAATGCGTGTATGGATGTTGGTATAGGTTGTATTGACGATGTTCAAAAGTCCGATTAATCCGATGAAAAATATCAAACCCCAAGCCAGCAGTTTAATTTGCTCAAAGCTCTCTGCCAGCTGTTTGTCGGTATTCTGATAGGAAAGCCAGCGGCTGCCGGGTGTTTTGTCACAGATTTCCTCTATTTTCTGTTCAATCGCTTGTATGTCCGCGTCCTCTTCTAAAGCCGGGTAGAGTTCTGAATAGGTGTTTTTTCCGGTCAGCTTGTCATAAACTGTGTCAAATACCACCACCTGAACACCATTCACAAAGCCAGTGTTATCCAAGCCCACTGCGGCGGAATTTCCCAGTACCTTCAGTTCGGTATTTGCAATGGATATCTTATCTCCAGGAAAGAAAGAAGTTGTTTCCAATGGCTTCCCTTCATAGGATGTTAAAACAGGATTTGTAATCAAACATGCTTTTCCGTCTATTAGTGCGTGAATATCCTCAGCCGTAAGGGACGGTAAAAGCGATTGCAGCCGTTTTTCATCCACCCCCACAATCTGTAGTGTTTCGGCCGGTTTCAAGGAAAAGTTTACGGCGATGGGCAAGGAGCTGTCTTTTTCTTGCATATAAAGGCTGTATTTGAGTGTGGATACGGAGGAAACTCCCTTTTGTGCTTTCAAATCCTCTGCCACAGGGAGCTCAAAGCCGATGACGTCATTCGTAATGGAATAGTCCCCCAGGTGCATGTCCTGTACGTCCTGAGAAGCATCCAGCAAACCGGAAAAGGACTGTAAGGCCACGAATACCGTAACGCTCATCATAAGGGACAGAATTGTAATAACTGTCCGGCCTGCGTTCCGCTTCAAATTCAGCCTTGCATAAAAGGCTTCAAAATTACGGATAGGTTTATCCCTTCGGTTTTTTCGCTTCATTTTGTCTGTTGTTCCGCTCATGGCAACAGTGGGGGAAACCCCGGCGGCATAACGTACAGCCGGAATAGCGGCAATAAAAGCAAATACCAAAGTGATGACGGCGCTTATAATAAGCGGCAGTATCTTGCCGGAGGTGTTCTGTTCAATCAATTTGGCGAGTTCTTCAGTATTTTGCGTCATAAAAATCTGCGGTGAGAAAAAGCTGGTGGCTGCCTTTGTAATACCGCCCGACGATAATATGCCGCATATGGCTCCTAAAGGTATTCCAACTGCACAGAGGAGGATAATCTGCCCGGATACCAACCGGTATAGCTGCCCACGCTGTCCGCCGATTGCCCGCAAAATTCCATATCCTTTAATCCGTTTGCTTACTGCAATTCTGAGAATATTGTAGATTACAAGGCCGGCCGCAAGTAAAACCAGCGCACCTATCAGGACTGCCGTCACTGTCATATATGAAAATCCGCTGTCGTTGGAATTGCTTTTAGTGCTGTTATAGGGAATGCCCAATGCATTCAGGTAAAGCCAGTTGTATTGAATGTTCGTTTCATCAATACCTAATTGCCCAACCAGATTATTGATTGTTTTTTGAAAGTCCTGCTTGTCCTCTGTCCGAATATCCGTAGAATAAACCCGGTAACGTTCAGGCAGCACTTCCATGGCACTGCCCTGTCCGGCAATACCGGTGACAAGGCCTGTACTGTACCCGATATAATTACTTTTCAAAATACCGCACAAGGTGAAGGTTTCCTGATACTCATAAGCCGATTGCGTATCATTACGGAGAGAGGCACGCAAATTCAGTGTAATATAATCGCCTGTACCGCCGGAGAAATCTAAAAAATCCAGTGCATCCTGGGGCAAGGCAATTTCTCCTGCCTTTTGCGGAAGACGTCCCTCTTGAAGCCGTGAAACCGTGGGATAAGCCGACAGCCCGGCTTGGTCATATTCCCGAAGCTGCAACGAGATGCCGCTGTTTTTAAGCTCTGACATACCCAGGATTATGTTGCTTCCCACAAAGGACAGCCGGCTGTCCTGCTCTAGCTGTGCCTTTTGTTTTTCAGATATATTATGAAATGCCGCATAACGGTATCCATTCAGCGACCCGGCCTGCTGTTCACGCAGATCTTGAAGGATTCCCAAAGACTGTCCGACCACAGTTGTCATCATGGTGGACAGCACAATAGCAATCAAAATGAGAATAGAAGTGATTTTCTGTGCTTTTAGTTCCTTCCATGCAAGTAAATAATAAGCTTTCATTATACTGTCACCTCCGAAAGCACGCCATCCGCAATTGTGAACCGCCTGTCAGCCATTGCAGCTATACGGCTGTCATGGGTGATGAGGACCAGGGCTTTGCCAAGCTCCTTCGGGATGTTATACAGCATTTCCATCACTTCATTGCCGCTTTTGCTGTCCAGATTCCCAGTGGGCTCATCGGCAAAAATGACATCAGGCTTTGCAATCAGTGCACGGGCAATGGCAACGCGCTGCTGCTGTCCCCCTGACAGCTCGCAGGGCAGATGGGATAATCGGCTGCCGATTCCCAATAGAGTGGTAATCTCTTTTAGATAAGCTTCATCGGGCTGCTTCCTGTCCAACAGCAAGGGCATGACGATGTTTTCCTTTGCCGTCAGGACTGGCAGCAGGTTAAACTGTTGAAAGATAAATCCAATTTTGCGGCGGCGAAGTGCGGAAAGCTCCTTGTCATCAGTTTTATAAATATTTCTGCCGTCATATGAAACCATACCGGAGCTTGGCTTATCCAAACCGCTGATCAAATGGAGCAGCGTACTTTTTCCGCTGCCGGACGGCCCCATAATAGAAATGAAATTGCCTGACACAATTTCGAGATTTGCATTTTCAAGAGCGATAACCCTATTTTCACCGCTCCCGTAAAATTTAGATAATTCTTTTGCTTCAATAATCATAAAAAACACTCTCCTTATCAACGATAAGAAGAGTATAATAAGTAATTCTCAAAAATTGCTCAAGGTTTGGAAATATTAAAACTGGCTGTTGCCAATGCTCCTTTTGACGTATTCTCCAGCTTTAACAGACCGCCGTGTTTTTCACACAACAGCCGGCAGATATAGAGGCCCATTCCAAAGTGGACATGCTGTGCCTTGTTTTCTTCACCGCGCAGGAAAGGGGCGGCTCCTTTACTGAGAATAGTCTGTGAAAACCCATTCCCGTCGTCCTGCACGGATAACACAATGTTTTGTGAGGTTACATCAAGACAGATGCTTATTTCATGTTTTGCATATCGGGCGGCATTGGTTATCAGGTTTTCGGCAACATTAAACAGAATTGATTTATCAGCCCAAGCTGATTTTTGACACGCATCAAATTGTTTTTGTACTGAAATGCCGGTATTCATGGTAAGCAATCGGATGCTGTCGGATAATTCCCTGACCAGCGTTTCCAAATTCACATTTTTAGGGGAGTACTGCAATTCCTCCAGTCGCTGAACCCCGCTCATGTTGTCCACATAAGTTTCAATCCGCCCGGCATATTCCTCTATCAATGAAATGGAATCATGTACGCTTTGCTGCGGAAATCTGCCGCCTGCCAGTTCTTTTTTTAGCATCTTTGCAGAACCTTTCAAAACGGTAACAGGGTTCCGCAAATCATGGGCGAAAGCCGTGTTCAGACGCTTGCGTTCTTCCATTTGCCGCCAGAGCTCCGTACTGTTTTTCAAAAGCTCCCGGCGCATGGCCTCAAACGCAGCACAAAGCTGACCCAGCTCATCCTTTGAAGCCGATTGAATTGAAAAATTCAAATCGTTCTGCATAATGCGTTCTGCCCCTGTATTCAGCTCGGCAAGTGGTTTTTTCAGCTTAATGCGGTAAAACAACAGATCGGCTGTAAGCAAACCGGAACTCACTAAAAGAACCGGGAGCGCAAACTGTAAAATTGTCAACGCTCCATACCAAAAAGGAGCGGTATTTTCCGATGCAGGCGAAGCTTCAACCGTAGGACCCCCCAACTTTATTTCAAATGAAGGATCATACTGGTGCAAAATCTCACTGATACCCAATATTGAAATGATGCTAAGTATAAGAGTAATTGTCAAAAACAGCATCGACAAACAAAAAAAAGCCTTTTTCAAGCTTAGCTGCTTCAGCCGTTCCATTTATAGCCCACCCCCCATACCGTATCAATGTAGTTATGTTTAGTATATGCAGATGTTTTTGACCGGATTTTTCGGATATGCTCCATAATGGTATCGCTGTTTCCGTCTCCGGCAATTCCCCATATGGATTCATAAATATGCTCACGGTCAAAGACCTGTCCGGAGTTCATGGAAAGCAGCTCTACAATTTCAAATTCCCTTTTTGAGAGCTGAACAGGATTCCCGTCAATTGTAAATTCACGTTTTGAATAGTCGATAGTAAGCTGTCCGAAAAAGCGCACAACGGATTGTTCCTGTTTTCTGTTTTCCCGCCGTAAGTGGGCTTCTACTCTTGCAAACAGCTCGTCTATGTCAAAAGGCTTTACGATGTAGTCATCGGCCCCGGAGCGGAACCCCATAATTTTATCGCGGCTTTCAATCCGCGCTGTAAGAAAAAGAACAGGGCAGGAAATATGTTCACGAATCCGCCGGCAAACTGCAAGACCGTCCATTTCAGGCATATTGATATCCAGCAGTATAATGTCGGGCCGGCAGGCAACCTTTTCAAGCGCTTCATTGCCGTTATAAGCTGAATAGACTTGATAGCCAGACATTTCAAAATAGTTTTTCATCATAGTGACGATGCCTTTTTCATCATCAACGATTAGAATTCTTTTCAAAGCCATGCCTCCTTTCGTTATTTATATATTGTTGCATGCAAATCTCAATTTTTTCTCAAGTACATTCGGACAATACCTGCTGTTTTTTTATATCCGCATATCAGTATAATATCATAATGAGGATTTCCCTGCGAAAAATAAAACAAACATTACTGTAACCATTAAATGGATTGCAGGTTTGTTGGACAAGCACCTGTGTGGAGGAAATATTCACCAATCCGGAAGCTGAATGTACTTTTAATATCAATACTTGACAACAAAGGGGATTATAGTAGAATTGTTTTGTAAGACCATCCTTTAGAAGTCTGCCAGAAACTGCTCGGGAGCAGTCTTAAAGTTGAAGTGTGCATATGCTGCAAGTAAGCTGCAGGTATGTACTGTCGTTTAAAACCATTCGTTTTTTGTTTTAACATCAAACTCTGTATCTGAATATAAGGGGTTTTATTATGATTCTCAAAAAAATCAGTGAAATTTTTAAAAGCTTTTTTGATGTTAAGCATAGTATCAAGGCCAAAATATTTGTGAGTTTTACAATAGCGACCATAGCTATTACTGCAGCAATTTCCTTATACTGGTACCAGGTTACCATAAAGTCAACTACCGACGCTCTCCGGGTAAACATGGAAAAAAGTACAAACAGCTCCATGGTACAGCTCGAAAATGCCATCGGGGATATAAAGGAAATGCATTCTACGCTTATTTATGAAACCAACAGTCTCGAATACATTATAGAAAACAAATATTCACCTCCTGATGCCGAATGGTTCAAATCATATAAACAAATATATATGAACTTAAGAACCATGAATATAAATTTTTCCAGGACGGTTTCAGGTATCGGCATTTTCAAGCTTAACGGGGAGACCTGCATAAATGGCTATTTGCCTCTGGATAATGATATTTTTTCTATGAATGAAATCAAGAGTCTGAAAAAAAGTCAGGGCAATGATGTTATTTTCTTTACCGGCAAGGCTGCAGGCGAAACTCAAAATGAAGTGCTTAAGTACATTTTTGTCGGGCGTTCTGTTTTGGACAAAGGGGAAGAAAAAGCTGTCATTATTACAAAGCTGAATGAAAGCATCTTTAACAGAATATTCAGTGAAGGAGTCTATCCAAAAGGCTTTGTACTACTACTGGATAACGGCGGCAACGTGGTTTATGACAGTTCACCGGGACAGTATTTACACGAAAAAGACAGGTATATAAAAAACCCGGATTTTAGCATCGACACACACAACAGGGAGAAATATCTGGTTTTTTCAAAAAATGCAAAATATACGGGTATGACAGTTATATCAGCTATCCCGTATGAATATATTGATGATCTCAATAAGACAATACGTATGCAGTTGTTTATCATGCTCATAATAGAGGTGCTGGTAATAGCAGTGATCTCTATGGTGATTTCCGATAAGATGACCATGAGGCTCAAGAGCTTGTCGCGTAACATGAAAAAAGTCGGCAACGGCTCAATGACGGAATTAAGCGGGGTCAATGGGGAGGATGAGGTTGGACAGCTAAGTGTTTCATTTATAAAAATGACCAATCAGATTCAAAAGCTTATGCAGGATATTAAACAAAATGAGAGACAAAAAAGGGAAATGGAGATAAAAGTATTACGGGCACAAATCAGTCCGCACTTTTTGTATAACAGCTTAAATACCATAAATTATCTGGCTCTTCTGCAAAATTCCCAGAATATACATGTGCTGACATCCTCGTTGATTGACCTGCTGCAGGGTGCGGTAAATGTCGATGACCAGCTCATAAGTGTTGAGGACGAAGTAAAATATGTCAAAAGCTACATAAATGTTCAGCGATACCGTTTTCCGCAGGAAATACAGGTTCATTACCAGATAGAAGCACAGGTTGAAAACTACAAGGTGCCTAAAATGATTTTACAGCCAATAGTTGAAAATGCAATAATTCATGGTTTCGCTGAAGTAAAGAAGGATAGCATGCTGCGTATAAGAGCGTATACACCTGATCAAAAAAGCCTGGTATTCAATATCACAGATAACGGCATTGGTATGAGTGCCGAAAAAATTGAGTCTGTTTTAAATAATAATTCAAATAACAGTAAAATAAGATTCAGCGGAATTGGTGTAGGTAATGTGGACTCAAGGATAAAACTGCAATTTGGTGATGTTTTCGGGATATCCATTTATTCAAGGGAAAGGGTTTATACCACAGTAGAAATCAAGCTTCCCATCATCGAGGAGCACACAGATATATGAAGCAATGATTCAGAAAACTATGTTACCGCTGAAGCGGCTTATGGAGGCTTGCACGTATGATAAAAGTCCTGTTGGTAGATGATGAATTTCTGGTTTGCAGCTTTTTAAAAAATATTATAATCTGGGAAGACTATGGCTATTCAATTGTAGGGCAGGCCAGCAATGGAGCCCAGGCGCTGGAAAAAATCAGCCAGTTGAATCCGGAGCTGATTTTTCTGGATGTCAGTATGCCTGAGTTGGACGGAATAGAATTGATTCACATAATACATAACCGTTATCCCGCCATAAAGGTAATCATGCTCAGCAGCTATTCAGACTACAACTATGTTCGTGAAACCATGAAAATGGGGGCAGTGGATTACCTGCTGAAGCATCAGCTGAATTCAAACGATTTGATTCAACTGCTGACAGGCCTGGGATTCGAAACGAATGAGAACATAAATACAGCTGTTATGGATTCGCAGGAACTTTCCGGATATAATTTCAATGTGCTGCGGGACAGCAGGACACGCAGCTTTTTTGAAAAAGGCCGGCCGGAGGTGCCCGAACCTTTGAAATATTTGAGAAATCCAATAATGACTGTTGCCAAAATCAAAATATATATTGCCGATATTTCGAATAGCGGTTCTTTGGAACAGCAGGAACGTTTTATCCAGGGAGTTTTATCCACCTGCATTCAAATATGCAACCAGGAATATCAGACAAAAGTGATTTATCAGGGCGAGCTCAAGCTGATATTCCTTTTTTCCGCACTGGCGGGAGAGAACGTTCAGGAACAGGAGCTCCGGGTGCAGCGCTGTATGAACATTGTTCATGATGCAATATTGAAATACCATAATATCTATCTGCACTGGAAGCAGGGAAGAAGATGCCAGGCACCGGAACAGCTTCCCCAGGAATACTCTTATGTTTTGGAGCTGTTTGAAAAAGACATAAATACTGAAAAATTTGTGCAGTCATTTCAATTGTCTATTGAACAGGAAAGGCAGATCATCTTAAGTGTGCTGGGTAAGAATAAACCAGGTATACATGAGGTATTGACGGAGATTTTTATGCCTATGACCATGACAAGGGTTCACAGTACCGGATTGGCACTTCTGGCAGGTGATATTCTGACATTGGCTGTAAAGCTGTATAAAGAGAATCATGTACATTTTTGTGAAAGGTCTGACTATGAAATCCTCAATTCCGACATTGAGAAAACCCTTTTATATTTTGATGAACTGTTTATAACCCTTATCAACCATATTGACAATTCAGCCAATTACTCCAAAACTATCACTACTATTATCGATTATGTGGATAAGCATTACAAAGAGGATATAAGCCTGAATGATATCGGCAAACATTGTTCAATGAATCCGTCGTATTTAAGCACTATCTTCAAAAAGGAAACCGGGGTCAGTTTCGTTCAGTATATAAACCGCATCAGGGTTTATAATGCCGGAAAACGAATGCTCATGGAAGGGATCACACCCACGCAGGTATTCGAACATGCCGGCTTTAACAACTACAATAACTTCTTTACCATATTCAAATCAATTACCGGTATGACACCTACTCAATTTATAAAGCAGGCTACCGTTGAATGGATTGCAGAGTTTAACCCCTTAAAGAAATAATCTATAAAATTATTATGTCAAATCCAAAAAATATTCATTTCAATATATATTTTCTTAATGGGAGCATATGGATTCGGATGCTAAAATGATCTCATTAAATATACAGAAGGAGTGGTTAAATGAAAAAGAACTTTAAGAGTCTGGCAGCGCTTGGAGTTGTAGCAGCTATAAGTTTATCCATGTTTGCAGGATGCTCGGATGCCGGGAAAGAGTCTGAACCGACTGCTGGTGTTTCATCAACAGCGGAAAACTTTAATGCAACGGGCTTTCCTATTGTAAATGAAACTGTAACCAAGAAATTCATGATCAGAAAGCCGACTCATATCGGAGACCCTTCAAAAATGCTCACATTGCAGGAATATGAAAAGAAGACCAATGTGAAGATAGAATGGGATGTTGTATCGTCGGATGGATTTCAGGAACGTGTAAATCTTGTCATGGCTTCCAATTCCATGCCGGATGCTATTTTAAAAGGTGTTCCGGACATTACCAAAACTTCGGCGGATGGATCAATCGTAGATATTTCAGGATTGATAGACCAATATTCAACCGGGTTGAAATCTTTGTTTGAGTCATATCCGGAGGCTAAGGCCGCGTCATTGTCACCGGACGGAAAGATTTATTCCATACCCAATATCAATAGTCTGGCTCCCAATAAGACCGACCATAAAAATATGTGGATCAATAAAAAATGGCTGGATAATTTGGGATTGGAGGTTCCAAAGACACTGGACGAGTTCGTTAATGTTTTGAAAGCCTTCAGAGATAAGGATGCGAACGGGAACGGCGATCCCAATGATGAGATCCCTTATGTTGTGGAATACAGCGGAGGAGACCATATGGCAAGGACAAATATTTTCAGCGGGTTATGGGGTATCTATTCCAACATGGGTTATCCCAACGCGAGAATATCAGACCATAAAGTAGAAATTTATTCGACCTCCGATAAATTCAAGGAAGTACTGCAGTTTATGAATATGTTGTATAAGGAAAAACTGCTGGATAATTCTATTTATACTCAGACCTCCGATGTGGCACTGTCCAAGTTTAACAGTGACAGATCCGGAAGCTTTGGATTGTCATCTGATGATCTGTGGAATAAATACTCCGACGACTACATAGCATTGGCTCCGCCGGCAAACAGTAATGGTGACACTCCTGTAATAGGTCTGGGCTCCACATATGCCGGTCCCAGCATGGTTATTACAAAGGCGGATAAGACGCCTGAAATCACTTTGAGATGGATTGACTATTTTTATACTGAAGAAGGTGCAAATTTTATCGGTGGCTTAACCGACGAACTTGTTGGAAAGACATGCCAGAAATTACCTGATGGAAGCTTTGATTATACCGATGAAATGCTGAAGAGTGAAAAGGGTGTTTCAATGGCATTAGGTGCAGTTTGCCCATTACCTGGCGGAGGATTCCCGTATTGGAGAAATGAAAACAATTCGAATTTTGTCTATTCCAAGAAAGTAAAAGAATCGGTTCCTGTATATGAAAACTATTATCAAAAAGATCCTGCATATGCATATCCGGTATTCACAGTGGATGAAAATGAAAAAGTAAATGATATCCGGCGTGATCTGGATGTTTACCTGAGAGAATGTGAAGCTAAATTTATTACCGGCGAATTAAGTTTTGACAAGTGGGATGAATATGTAAAAACCTGCGACAAAATGAAAATTAAGGAGTTGGAGAGTTACTTCCAGAGTGCGTATAACAGAATGAATTAAGGGACGAAACCAGGCCGTGCTGTTTAGAAACAGAATTAACGTGCTTCAGTTGCTGAGGTTTGGCACTTGCAAATAAACAGTACGGCTTTAAAAAAATTATAATACGTAAGGTGGGAGTGATTACAGTGTACAGTACAACAAATTACAGTCCGGGCAAAAGACAAAATTTCTTCATACATGCAATTAAAGAACATTGGCAGTTATATTTAATGTTATTGCTTCCAATCATATGGTATGTTGTCTTTCTATATGTTCCAATGTATGGTATTCAGATTGCATTTCGTGACTATATGCCCTCTTCAGGTTTTCTGGGCAGTGAATTCGTGGGAATAAAGCATTTTCAGCGCTTTTTTGAATCATTTTATTTCGGAAGAGTGCTGAAAAATACATTATCAATAAATTTTTACTCTCTGGTAATTGGTTTCCCGATACCGGTTATATTTGCTCTGTTATTGAATGAAATAAAACATAACAGGTATAAAAAGCTTATACAAAATATAACATATTTACCGCACTTCCTATCGGCAGTCGTAATTGTGAGTGTCTTACAGCTCATACTGTCACCCGACAACGGGGTGCTGAATATGATCCTTTCTTCAATTGGTATGGAGCAAAAAAACTTTTTGGCAGTACCATCCTATTTCCAGCATATATATGTATGGTCGGGAATATGGGAAAATATGGGCTGGGACGCTATTATGTATATTGCAGCTCTTTCAGCGGTTGACCCGGCCCTGTATGAGGCGGCAACCATAGATGGTGCTTCGCGTTTCCAGAAAATACGTCATGTGTCAATTCCGTGCATCATGGGGACCATCATTATAATGCTTTTACTAAGATGCGGTTCGATTATGAATATAGGCTATGAAAAGATTCTGCTGATGCAAAACAGTTTGAATATGGATGCCAGCGATGTCATATCAACTTATGTATACAGGAGCGGTATTTTAGGAGCGGAATATTCATTTGCCTCTGCCGTGGGACTGTTCAATTCGGTATGTAATTTTGCACTTCTTATTTTTGCAAATACAATGGCAAAACGCTTTGGAAAAACAAGTCTGTGGTAAATGCGGCAGCGCAGAAGGATATGCAATTTTGAGGAGATGAGGCTATGGCAAAAAATAAAAATACCATTGGAGATACCAGCGGAGATAAAGTATTTTTAGCGGGAGTAATGGTAATCAGTACATTGATTTTATGTATTGTGATCTATCCCCTGATTTATGTATTGAGTGCTTCCTTTAGCTCCGGTGATGCTGTTATGAATGGCAGGGTTTACTTATTTCCGGTTGAACCTTCCGTTGAAGGCTATAAAATGGTGTTCGAGGATCAGAACATTTTAACCGGATTTAAAAATTCACTGATATACACTTTTCTTGGGACTATGATTAATATGGTTATGACAACCCTGATCGCTTTCCCTTTATCAAGAAAAAAACTTCCAGGCCGGCAGGCTATTATGTTTATAGTAACTTTTACAATGTTTTTCAGCGGCGGCTTGATACCAACCTTTCTGGTGGTGGAAAAATTGAAGATGGTTGATACTGTCTGGGCGATGGTGGTTCCAACTGCAATATCAACCTTTAATTTAATTATTATGAAAACTTATTTTGAAAACTCAATTCCTGAAGAACTGGGCGAGTCGGCAGCCCTGGACGGATGTAATAATTTCAGGTTTTTACTGTCTATCGTATTGCCGCTTTCAAAACCCATACTGGCGGTTTTGGTGCTTTATTATGCCGTAGGACATTGGAATCAGTATTTTAATGCTTTGATTTACCTGCGCTCAAACGAAAGAATCAGCCTGCAGCTGGCCTTGAGAAATATACTGCTGGCCAACCAGATCAGCAGCGGAGGAAGCGACTCGGGGGGCTTTGGAGAAGTGGCAAAAGTCGGCTTGACGGTCAAGTATGCGGTGATCATTGTTTCAAGTATACCAGTCATGATATTGTATCCTTTTATTCAGAAATATTTTGTTAAAGGTGTAATGATCGGTGCAATCAAGGGCTAATTTTTAAATTGACAGGGAGGGTTCGTGATGTTGAATTTTAATATAAAGGATTTACAGAAGGATTGGCGGGTTGAGGAAATTACCTGGGGAACACTGCCTTATAAAAGACCAAGGGTCGCCGGCTGCAATGCCAGGTTGGGGGTACACGGTCCTGGCGGCAATGTACCTGTTGCCCGTATCAAAATAGGCGGTATATATGGTTTTGGCTGGTGTGAACTCAACAGGGAAAAGGCGGGAAAAATTATTGGAGTGCCGGTAACAGCCTTATTTGATGATAAAGGTATGCTGAAGGAAGAATACTACGGTTTGGACTTTGCTATTCTGGACTGGTTGGGACAGGTTTTTGACAAGCCTGTATACCAGCTGGTGGCTAAGAATCCTGACGGTATAAATTGCAGGGATTTTTCGGTTCCTGTATATGATACGTCGATTTATTTTGATGAGCTGGAAATCAAGGATAATGAGGAAGCGGTAGAATTTATATGCCAAGAAGTGGACTTCGGTTTGGCAGCGGGACACAGGAATTTCAAGGTGAAAATCGGACGCTGCGGCATGTGGATGGATATTGCCGAAGGGCTTCAAAGGGATATAGATGTCGTTCTGGCAATCCGCAAGCGTATCGGCCCTGAAGGGAAATTGATGGTGGATGCCAACAACGGATATAACCTCAATCTGACAAAACAGTTCCTCAAGGCAACTGAAGGCGCAAAACTTCATTGGCTGGAAGAGGCCTTTCACGAAGATGACCAGTTATATATGAGACTGAAAAAGTGGATGAAAGAGGAGAATATCCAAACCATGATAGCGGATGGGGAAGGTTATGCAAGTTCGGCGATTGAAGATTGGGCAAAAAAAGGTCTTATAGACGTCCTGCAATATGATTTGAGAGGTTACGGCTTTTTCCGCTGGATGAAGCTGGGGGCCGAACTGGACAGTTTTGGAGTATTGTCCGCACCTCATAATTACGGTGGTTTCTATGGGAATTATGCACAGTCGCATTTCGCGGCGGCAATAGACTGCTTTGCATTTGCGGAATGGGATCAGGCAGCTGCCGAAGGAATTGATACTTCGGCTTATTCCATAAAGGATGGCAGGATACTTGTTCCGAATAAAAAGGGCTTTGGGCTGGAACTGGATAATAAGGTATTCAATGCTGCGGCAGAAAAAAACGGTTGGAAACTGTAATTTTTTATACTCAATTTTATTAAAATGAACTGATTTTAATAGGCTGTCACCATGTGACAGCCTATTATTTGAGCAAAAATACATTTGCAGCATAATGAATACTTGAATTTTTTGTCGAAACAGGTATAATGAAACCAAAATAACTAAATATGAATATACAGGTGTCATAATGCGGAGTGAGAATGCGTTGGGGAAAAGGATTTTGGCGGTTTGTTTCATAATATTGACAGCTTTCTTATTAATTCCTTTGTCGATTACAGGGGATCATAATCAACTGACGCAGAACGCCAAGGCTGTGAAAGGAATTCTAAACCTTGAAGAATGGGATCTTAAAATTGATAAAGTGATCCATTTGAATGGGGAGTGGGAGTTTTACTGGGATCAATTATTGACACCTGAGGATTTTAAAAAAGAAGGTGACGGAAAGCCTTCCTTGACAGGATACATGAAGGTGCCTTCCCAATGGAATGGAAAGGTCTTGAACGGGATTTCCCTGCCTGCATATGGCTGTGCAACTTACAGGCTTGTTTTGAGGAATATGCCTTCAAACCAGGTGTATGGCTTAAAAAAGAACATTATCCGTTTTTCCAGCAGGATTTTTCTTAACGGCAGTAAGTTCATGGAAGACGGGAACCCGTCGAAAGATGCCGGAGTGTACAAGTCAGGCAATTTACCGCAGATTGCTTTTTTCGACAGCAACGGCGGAGATATGGAAATCCTTATACAGGTCGCCAATTACGAATATGTCAATTCAGGTATTCCGGTATCCATCGTTATAGGAGAGCAGTCAACAATGCTGGATACCCAGCAAAAAAACAGCCTGCTTGAATTTTGTGTCTTCGTCATATTAGGCACTATTGCACTGATTTATTTTATATTTTTCATGACCGCAGTATTATCTCAAAGAAAAGATTATTCATTATTGGCTTTTGCCATATTATGTTTGATACTTTCGGTCAGTAATGCGTTTACGAGTGAGAGACCTATTCTGGACATATTGCCCCATATTCCCTTTGTAGTTGTGTTTAAGATGAGGGATTTCTTCATATTTGCCTGTTTTATTGCATTAGCATGCCTGATGTATCAATTAAAAAAAGGCATCCTTTCTTTAAGAATAACCAAACTTATATCCTTTGTTTTTGGTGTATACCTCCTGGCAATTATTTTTTTACCGATACATACCTATATGAGGGCTCAGATATTTATAGTGCTTTTTGATGAAATATTCCTCATGGGAGTACTTGTAAGAACAGCTGTACTGTTTGTTAAAAGCCGCAGAAAAGATATCGTTGAGCATTTGATACTTTTTATTGCAGTCCTGATCATAAACCTGTATTCCATTGAGCTCATCCTGCTTGGAACAGCTTTAAAAACAAACATCTGGTACGGACAGATTTACATAATCGGCTTTGCCATCATGATGATTTTTTTGTTATTCCTCCGCTATTTTGATGCATATAGCACCATTAAGAGCATGTCAAACCGGCTTCTCCAACTGGACAAGCTGAAGGATGATTTTCTGGCCAATACTTCCCACGAATTGAAATCCCCCTTAAATGCCATCATCAGTATAACCGATTCCATCATAAAAGGGGTGGAAGGCCCTGTAAACCACTTGCAGGCTCAAAATCTTTCCATTGTTGTCGGAAGTGGAAGAAGGCTTTCAAATCTTGTAAACGATTTATTGGATTATTCAAAAATGAAAAACGGAGACATTGAACTGCATAAAAGCAGTATAGATGTAAAAACCATTGTGGAGTCGGTAATCAAGGTATACAGGTTTATTACGGGAGGTAAGGAAATCGCACTGGTCAATAAAGTGCAGGAACACCTTCCAACCGTTTATGCAGACCGTGACAGGCTGACACAAATCCTGTACAACCTAATCGGAAACGGTGTGAAATTTACAGAAAGAGGCCATGTGGAGGTAAGTGCCGACCTGTATCAGGATAAAGTGAGGATCTGTGTTTCAGATACAGGAATAGGAATTGCGGAAAGCATGCAGGAAATCATTTTCAAATCCTTTGAACAGGCCGATACCTCTGAAACAAGAAGGTATGAAGGAACAGGTTTGGGATTAAGCATAACCAGGAGGCTGGTAGAACTTCATGGGGGAGAAATCAGTGTAAAATCCAGTTTGGGGGAGGGAGCCGCATTTACATTCACATTGCCGGTGTCCCATGTCAATCCCACAGCTGTGGATGAAACAACACATCATGAACCGCAACCCGGGAAATCCTACGAACCGGATTCAGAGTATCCCATCCGTGTCCGGGGAGATCTGCCCGAAAATATTCTGATAGTGGATGATGATTATGCGAATCTTCAGGCCATTATAAACCTGCTTAAAATGGAAAAGTACACCATTACTGCGGTAAACAACGGGCAGAAAGCGCTGGAGGAAATATCGAAACATCCGGATATTGCCCTGGTCATTCTTGATATCATGATGCCGGATATGTCCGGGTATGAAGTGCTGATAAAGATACGTGAGCGGTTTTCGATTTTTGAACTGCCTGTTTTAATGCTGACGGCAAAGAACCGGATTGCAGATATTGTAATGTCACTTGAAAATGGAGCTAATGATTTTGTCGATAAGCCTTTTGAGGCCGAAGAGCTGAAAATGAGAGTAAAGACCTTAACAAAGCTTAAAACATCTGTGAAGAGTGCAAAAGATGCCGAAATTGCGTTTTTGCGTTCTCAGATCAAACCCCATTTCCTGTATAATGCGCTTAATTCCATTGCAGCATTGTGTTTAGACGAGCCTCAAAAGGCGGAGGATTTGATTATACAGCTTTCAGAGTATATAAGAAACAGCTTTGATTTCAAAAAATTAGATTCTCTGGTTACCATAGAAAAAGAGTTTGAACTGCTAAAAGCATATTTAAATATCGAAAAAGCACGGTTTGGTACAAGACTCAATGTAGAATATGATATTGATGAAAACCTGAATATCCTCATCCCTCCTCTGATTCTGCAGCCTTTGGTGGAGAATGCGGTACGGCATGGACTGATGTCAAATTTACAGGGCGGAACAGTCAAAATAACTATAAAAAAGATGGACGGTACTGCAAGCTTTATTGTAGAGGATAACGGGAGTGGAATCAGCAGGGCTAAGCTGGAGGAAATACTCGCCTCGAATGTTGAAACAAAGGGAGTTGGGATCTGGAATATAAACCAGCGGCTGAAGCTGCTCTATGGAAAAGGGATTCAATTTGAAAGCAGAGAAGGAGCAGGTACACGGGCTTCATTCCATATTCCGCTATAGATATTGCACTGTTACCCTAAATCAGGTTATCTATTGGAGCATCGC
This sequence comes from Bacillota bacterium, assembly GCA_023386445.1. Taxonomy (GTDB): domain Bacteria; phylum Bacillota; class Clostridia; order Acetivibrionales; family DSM-1351; genus Ruminiclostridium. The sequence goes on from JAEWJR010000123.1 coordinate 24,964, forward strand.
AGAAATATATACAGTAAAGTGGGAAGGCAGGGGAAAATTGTGTTAAAAACCATCCTGGTAGATGATGAGGAATTATCAATTAAACGATTGAATAAGATTCTGACAGAGTGCCGCGAAATACAAATATGCAATACGTTTTCCAACTCTTTGGAGGCATATGAATACATAAAAGAAAACAAAATCGATGTAGCCTTTCTGGACATTTCAATGCCGGACATGGATGGAATGACTTTTTCCGGTATGCTAAGGGATATGGACAGTGACATCGACGTGGTTTTTATAACCGGATACGATGAGTATGCGGTCAAAGCTTTTGAACTCAATGCCCTTGATTATCTTTTGAAGCCGGTAACTTCAGAAAGGCTGCAAAAGACCCTGGATAAAATTAAAAAGAAACGCCGGTATGTACAGAAAAATCCCGGCTTAAAGATTTCCTTCTTTAACGGGTTTAAAATTTGCACGACAGATGAGGAAAGGGAAATAAAGCTGAGAAGCCCTAAAACAGAAGAGCTGTTCGCCTTTATTGCATATAAGGGGACCACAAACAGGGAAGAAATCGTTGATACCCTGTGGGAGGGTTTTGACTTTGATAAGGCATTAAAAAATATTAATTCCAATATATATTATATCCGTAAGGCTTTGAGTGTTTATGGGCTGGAGGATTGCATAAAAACAGGCAAAAAGGAAATCGGTATCGAAAAGGGCAGAGTTGCCTGTGATCTGTTTGAATTTGAAAAATTGATCAGAGAAAGTAAAAAAACCGGTATAAAGGATGCCGGTCTATGCGAGAAAACCGTAGAACTCTATTCAGGAGGCTTCCTGAACGGAAAAGGTTATGAATGGGCCCTAGAAAAGGCGCGTAATCTTGAAAAAGGCTATATGGAATTGTTGGAGGAAGCAGCACGCTTTTATGTGGAATCAGAACAGCCACAAAGGGCTTTGGCCAAGTTTTACAAAATTCTTGAAGCTGATCCTTTAAGGGAAGATGTCCATTATCAGATCATTCTTTTATACATGGGCCTGGAAAAGAAAAGTGAAGCCTGGCAGCAGTATCTGTTGTTAGAAAAACTTTTAAAGGAAGAACTGGGAATAAAGCCGAAGGCAAAAATACGAAGACTCTTTCAATAAGGAAGAACTGCAGTTTGTAAAAAGATTCCGGAAAAATACCGGGATCTTTTTTTGTTTATTTTTTGTTTATTGCTGTCATATAAAATAAGATAAATGTCAAATAATGAAAAAATAAGGGGAAATATCTTGCCTCGTTATAATGCAATTACTTAAAGATATTATGAAATGAAGGGAGAATTTGCTAATGTTCAAAAGAAACGAAAAGCTGAAAAAAATTTATAAAAATAAGCGTAAACTGCTTTCCATGTGGCTGATCATATGCTTTATCTTCGCTATGCTGCCCCCGGTTCCGGTTTCTGCGGCTACATTTGTATCAGGAGGACTTTTGTATAATGTACTTACCTCCAACACTGTAGAAGTGGCTCAAAACAGTTATACGGGAACAAGTTATACAATACCAATGCAGGTGACAAACGGCGGCACTACCTATAATGTGGTAGGTATCGGAGATAAAGCGTTTTACCAGTGCTCCAGCCTTAAAACGGTTACCATCAATGCCAATCTGAAAAGTATAGGAAGTATGGCATTTTACTACTGTGTTTCTTTAGAAACAATTAATTTGCCGAGTACACTCAATACTATTAAATCTGCTGCATTTGACAATTGTCGTGCACTTAAAGCGATTAATATTCCGAATAATGTTACAGCTATTGACCACTCAGTATTCCGACGCTGTGACACTCTTACATCACTTACAATGAAGAATGTGACAAGCATTGGAAACAGTTCGATTTCTTATTGTGCAAATCTTGAATCAGTTACAGTGCTGAGTAATTTAGCAAATCTTGGCGGTCTGGCGCTGGCCTACACCCCGAAACTCAAAACACTGAAGCTCACAGGAGTGCCTCCTGCTTCAGTGTATCAAAACCCCTTTGTAGACGAAGACTTTGGTGAAAAAGACACTGTTGACAGGGCTCTGATTTTGGTGGATTCATCAGGCACTCCTTTGACAGGTACGGCCTTTACCAATGCCAGCGCAGCCTACAGAGCGGTAAATGACGGCAATACTGCTGATAATAAATGGTACAGCTGTACTATAGTACAGCCTAAAAGTACAAATGCCGGACTGGCCAGCGTGGCGGGACAGACGGATAGTACTCCAGGGCCTCAGACAGGTACTAAGGCAGACCCCATTGCATGGGAGATAAGTGTTCTTAACAATGTATCCACCCTCACTACTGCCAATATTGTACGTTCAGATCCAAATTCGGCAGTTGCTCTGTACAGTGACAGCAATTTTTCAAATGCCGCCTCAGCTCTTGCACTTGCGGATGGCGGAACTACCACGGCATATATTAAAGTCACTGCAGAGGATACTTACATTGTAAAGTATTATGCGGTTGCAATTAGCCGGGCTGCGGCACCCAAACCGGGAACGCTGGCATTCAGCAGCGGTGCATACAGCGTAACTGAGGATGGAACCAGTGTGAACATTACCGTAAACCGTACAGGGGGGAGTGATGGCAGCGTATCAGTAAAATATGCCACCAGCAACGGGACTGCCGCAGCAGGAAGCGATTACACGGCAGCCAGCGGAACTCTGACCTTTGCAGACGGACAAACCAGTAATACTTTTATGGTAGCAGTAATTGATGATACGGTCTACGACGGAGATAAAACCGTTAATCTGACATTGAGCAATGTTACAGGAGGAGCCGCTCTGGGAACCCAGAATACAGCTGTTCTAACCATTACAGATAATGAGGTTCCACAGCCGGGAACGCTGGCATTCAACAGCAGCACATACAGCGTAGCAGAGGATGGAACCAGTGTTACCATCACTGTAGACCGTACCGGAGGAAGCGATGGCGTGGTATCTGTTGATTATGCTACCAGTGATGAAACGGCTGAAGAAGGAAGTGATTATACTGCAGCCAGCGGAACGCTGACCTTTGCAAGCGGACAAACCAGCAATACCTTTACCGTAGCTGTAAATGATAATTCAGTTTATGGTGGAGATAAAACCGTTAATCTTACATTGAGCAATGTTACAGGAGGAGCCTCTCTGGGAGCTCAGAATACAGCGGTGCTTACAATTATAGATAATGAGCCTGCAAAACCGGTTCTTACCCATAACGTACCAGGGGATGAAAAAATCTTCAAGGCATTAACAGAGGGGTATGGAGCCGGAAATAGAGATACCCTCAATGTAACTGTTACCTCTACAGGAGCCAACAGTAATGTGAAAGTGGTTCTAAGCGGCAATGATGCCGATTGCTTCATTTTATCAGGTAATATAAATACTCTGGGCAATGGAGAAGCGGGAATGTTTACGGTAGCATCAAAAGCAGGGTTGCCTGCAGGAAGCTATAATGCAGCAGTTACCGTCACTTCGGATGAATTCCCCGAAGGCGTAAGCTTCAGCGTATTTCAACAGGTCGATGCTCAGGGCTCGTTTGCCTTGACCGCGGTACCGGGCAGCAGGCATGTAAGGCTGAACTGGGAATCAGTGCCGGGAGCGGTTTATTACGAGATATATAAGGACGGTGCCTATGTGGATACGGTATCCAACATATATTCTTATACAGCTGCAGACCTTATTAACGGCACAACCTACAGTTTTGAAATTAAGGCTGCCGATGACAAGCATATGGTTATTGCTGTTTCCAATCAAGTTGCGCCGACACCGGCAGGTTTGCCTGAAGTACCTGCAGATGTCACTTCCATAGCCGGTGACGGAGAGGTTACGGTGTACTTTACTCCTCCGGAGGACGATGGCGGAAGTCCAATAACAGGATATATTGTAACTACTTCGCCGGGAGGAATCACGGTTACGGGAACGGATAGTCCAATTACTGTCACAGATCTTACTAATAATGTCAGCTATACATTTACGGTAAAGGCTGTGAATGAAATTGGAGAAAGCGGAGAATCTGAGCCTTCAAATGCTGTAATACCTACGGCTAGTCCGGTACTGGTAGTACCGGGTATAACAGGCAATCCCAAAAATCAGACTGTAAGGTTAGGACAGACGGCAACCTTCACAGTGACGGCTGCCGGGAGTTCACCTCTTTTCTATCAATGGAGAAAGGATGGCGCAGATATAGACGGAGCCACCTCCAGTACTTTGACAATAAACAATGCGCAGTTATCGGATGCGGGAAACTATACCTGTTACGTAAGCAATTCAGCAGGTAACACAACCAGTAATGCGGCTGTACTTACGGTTAACGGGACAGGAGCGCTGGTGCTTACTCCGGTGCCCGGCAACCAACATGTAAATTTAAGATGGAACAATGTTCCTGAAGCGATTTACTACAATATATATGTAGACAATACATTTGTAGAAACTGTAAGTGAAAGTGCATATGCGGTTACCGGTCTCACAAACGGAATTACATATAACTTTGAAGTTAAAGCAATGGACGCTGATATGGTGGTAATTGCGGCTTCCGGACAAATCAGTGCCACTCCTGCAACAAATCCGGGAATACCTGCCGGAGTAACCGCAGCTGCCGGAAACGGACAGGCAACCGTAAGCTTTACTCCACCGTCCGACAACGGCGGAAGTCCCATTACCGGATATATTGTAATCGCAAATCCAGGCAACATTACTGCAAGCGGAACCGGTACCAGCATCACAATCACCGGTTTGACCAACGGCACCGATTATACCTTTACTGTAAAGGCTATCAATAGTGTTGGTATGAGTGAGGAGTCTTCACCTTCCAATACGGTAAGGCCGTACAGACCTTCAAGCGGAGACGGAGGCAGTTCCTCACCTTCAGTACCTTCAGGCGGCGGGGGCAGTTCCTCCCCTTCGGTACCCTCAAGCCCCAACTCCGGCGTGGATATACTGGTCAACGGAAAGGTTGAAAATGCGGGAACTGCAAATATCACAACCCAGGGAAGTCAAAAAGTGACAACCATTACGGTGGACTCCCAAAAACTTCAGCAGAAGCTGGATGCAGAGGGGGACCATGCGGTAGTTACCATTCCTGTAAACACAAAAACGGATGTGGTAATAGGTGAACTTAATGCCCAGATGGTCAGGAATATGGAAAACAAGCAGGCAGTACTGGAGGTAAAGACTGAAACAGCAGTCTATACCCTGCCGGCACAACAGATTAATGTCGATTTCATATCCGAACAGATAGGCAAAGAGGTGGCTTTGCAGGACATCAAAGTGCAGATTGCCATTACCCGGTCATCATCCGAAACCGTGAAAGCTGCTGAAAACTTAGCGCAAAAAGGCAACTTCACCATAGTGGCGCCTCCGGTAGACTTCTGGATCAAGGGCAGCTATGGAGGCAAAACGGTGGAAGTGAGCAGGTTTAATGCTTTTGTTGAAAGAACCGTTGCAATACCCGAAGGGCTTGACCCAAACAAAATTACAACAGGAATTGTCATGGATCCCGACGGAGCGGTCAGACATGTACCTACACAGGTGACGGTTATAGACGGCAAATATTATGCAAAAATTAACAGTTTGACCAACAGCACCTATTCTGTTGTATGGCATCCGTTGGAATTCCAGGATGCTGCCGGCCACTGGGCTAAGGAAGCTATCAACGATATGGGTTCCAGAATGGTAATAAGCGGAGTGGGTAACGGAATCTTCCAGCCAAACAGGGATATCACCCGTGCAGAATTTACGGCTATCGTTGTAACTGCACTGGGACTCAAGCCTGGAACGGGAAGTAAAAGCTTCACCGATGTGAAGGATTCAGACTGGTACAGCGGCCATATCAAGACGGCCTTTGAATACAAGCTTGTGTCGGGATACGATGCGGCAAAGTTCGGACCCAAAGACAGTATTACGCGAGAACAGGCCATGGCCATAATTGCCAGGGCAATGAAGATTACACCGCTGAAGGTGAATCTGGACGAGGGTGAGATTCAAAAGCTCCTTGGAGCATATGGTGATGGAGAAAAAACTGCTGTTTACGCAAAAGACGCCATTGCCGCATGTGTGAAGGCAGGAGTAGTTCAGGGCAGGAACGGCAATATTCTGGATCCAAAGAAAAACATTACCAGGGCGGAAGTTGCAGTGATTGTAAGGAACCTGTTGCAAAAGGCTAACCTCATATAGTGTAATCTGCTATAGATCAGAGATAAAAGTAATGCTCCTTAATGGGAGAAATGCTATAGATATAGAGATAAAAGTAATGCCCCTTAATGGGAGAAATGCTATAGATTTAGAGATAAAAGTAATGCTCTTTAATGTGAGAAGTGCTTAAAGTTTAATGATAAAAATGCTTTTAAAGGGAGATATGCTATGAAAAGAGAAAAATTACGGATTCTAAATGTAGTATTATCAGCAGCCATAATATTTACTGCGGTATTTGTTCCTTTAAGTGCCGGTGCAGCATGGTCGGAAGATGGACAGTACATCATTGGTGACGGCAGCGGCGGAGGCGGCGGAGGCGCCGCCGGAAGTAACAAAGCCGGCGGAGCAGGTGGTAATGGAGGCGGAGGTAATGATACCATTACAGGATCGTCCGCAAATGATGTCATATTTGGTGATGGCAGCGGTGGAGGTGCCGGATGCCGAAGTGTAGGAGGGTCGCTTAATCCTCGCGGTGGAACGGGAGGAGGAGGAGATGATTTAATTTACGGCGGAGCCGGAGATGACGTTATATTCGGAGATGGCTTTAACGGACAGGATTATATGGGCTGGTATCCCGGTAATGGCGGCCTTGGCGGAGGAGGAGCCGGTGGATCCGGTGGTATCTTTGGACAACCCCCGACCGGAGGAATAGGTGGAATCGGCGGAGGCGGCGGAGGAGCCGGTGGCAGCGGAATGTGCTTTCCCGGGGCAACCTTAATTCCCGGTGTTGGAAACCCTGGCGGATATCAAAATGGAGCAAATGGAGGAAATGGCGGAGAAAGTGCTCTGGCAAATGAAAGTGAAGTACCTGGGCAAGGAGGTTTGCCAGCTGCGTCTGCAGGCGGCGGAGGAGCTGGTTTCGGTGAGGCTGCAGGGGGAAATGCCGGTTATAACTCAAACGGTCTTGGCGGAGCTGACGGGGATGAACATCAATATACATACGACGACAGCACAGGCAGTATTTTCGGATATTTCACAGAAGCTGTGCTCAGATCCCTTTTAGTTAACAACCCGAATTTTGGCGGCGGAAATGATATAATAAATGGCGGGGCAGGGTTTAACAATCTTTTTGGACTGGGCGGATATAATACATTTATAGTTGATTCAGCCGATAATGCCGTCAGGACAGTTATATGGGATCTGAAATACGGTGATAAGCTGCTTCTGCAGAATGATGGCATACTGGTATCGGAAATTACAACGGGAAGTGTATTGGACAATGCCGTATACGGGGACTTTGACGGAGATGAGCTGGAGGATGACACCCGCATTACTTTTAACGGAAGACCGATTGATCTGATAGATGTCATTATATCAAGAGGCAATAATGTAGGAACCGGGGGAGAGATATCCCCTGCTAATTCTGCACCTACTGTAAACTTATATGACGGCATCATAGGCTGCAATTTTACAAGTACCAATACGCCGGGATTCGGATTTGGGTTTGTTAATGACCGTGACGGTGACCAGGACTGGGATGGCGGTACTCTTGAAGTACAGATAACAGCTAATGCAAATGTTAATGACAGGATAGGTATTTTTGAAGAAACGCTGTTAACTCCTGAACTGAATATTTCGGAAACCAGCGTATCTTCAGGCGGTGTGACTTTTGCTGCCATACCTCCTGTAATATCAGTGGGGGCAGATATCCATCAGAAATTTTTTGCCGCAGGCAGTTCAAAATTTACTGTGGAATTCAACAATAATGCCACAAATGAGCTGGTACGCAGAGTTGTTAACATGCTTATTTTTAATACTACAAGCAGCGGTGACGGAAACAGAATAGCTATTGTTAAGCTTACCGACAAACACGGCAATTCTACAACAGATACTGTTGCAATAGGAGATACTGCTGCTCAGGTGGCACCTGTTCTCACAAGTGCTGCTACCGATGCATCAGGCAAAAAAATATATGTAACTTTTGATAAAGACATGATGCTTAATCCGGAAGGAAGACAAAAACAATTTACTGTTACTGTTGATAATGTAGACTATTCAGCAATAGAAATAAGTAATAATAGCTCAGATTCAACATTGGTATTGACTTTACCTTTTTCAATTACATATGGGCAGTCTGTAAAGCTTTCCTATACCAAAGGGAATATAAAAGCCCTCGATACAGGAGCTTTGGAGAACTTTCAGCTCCAGGAGGTTACCAATAATGTTCTGTGCACCTATACAGTACCGGAAGCACCTTTGAATGTTACGGCAGTAGCCGGAAATGGCCAGGCCACAGTGAGCTTTGATGCACCCTTCGATGGAGGAAGTCCGATTACGGAGTACATCGTAACGACAAGCCCGGGTGGAATTACAACTACTGGAAGTGCAATATCTATAACAGTAGATGGCTTGACCAATGGAGTCTCCTACTCGTTTACAGTTAAAGCAGTAAACGCAGCAGGAGAAGGACCTGAATCCTTCACTTCAAATGAGGTAACTCCGCAAGCGCAGGATAACGGCGGAGGAAACAACGGCGGAGGAAACAACGGCGGAGGGAACAACGGCGGAGGGAACAACGGCGGAGGAGATAACGGC
>JAEWJR010000135.1:0-17792 GCA_023386445.1 Bacillota bacterium
GTGAATTTTCTGCCAGGCAAGGCAAATTTTCGAAGGAATAATTTGTTTATTCCTAGAAAATTTAACGCAGCATGGCGCAAAATACGCCAAAATGACGAGTGCAATGAGATACTAAACAGGTTCTAAGGGGGGTGTATCGAGCGTTGGTGCTTACAGATGCAGAACTGGTATCCCGATGTATAAACGGTGATAGTAGTGCGTTTGAAGAAATAGTGACCAGATATAAAAAACTGGTTTACAGTGTAGTATACAAGATGATATCGGATAAAGAAGAAGTCAATGATGTATCACAAGAGGTCTTTATAAGATTGTACAAGTCTCTTGATAAATACAATCCTGAATATAAAATGTCAACATGGATAGTAAAGATTACTTCTAATTTGTGTCTGGACACCTTAAGAAAGAAAAAACAGGATACTGTTACACTGGATGATGCTATTGGAGTCTCAAGCGATATAGATACACCCGAACAAACCCTGATAAAAAATCAAAGGTCTCAATTAATAAAAAAAGCTATTAATGAGTTACCTGAAAAATATAGAATACTCATAGTCCTTTTTCATAATAACGGAATGTCGTATGAGGAAATGACAAAGGTTTTAAATGAACCGATGTCCATAATAAAAAACCGGCTTTACAGAGCGAGACTCATGTTAAAGGAAAAACTTGATAGTGCAAGAAAGGAGGAGGTATTATGAAATGTAACGAATCACAGGATTATATGATGAAATTCTTCGATAAAAATATCAACGACATTGAAGAGGCCCAGTTAAAACAGCATATGAAGAGCTGCACCAAATGTTCTGAAGAATTTTTATCCCTGAAGGAAATATTCTCAGAAATTGAACAAGACTCAGCAATTGAGCCTCCGGAGGATTTTGAACTACAAGTTATGAGCAGGATAGAAAAAGAAGCGGTATTATATACAAAAGCTTCCGGGGGAAATGCCTATGTATATGATATTTTACTGGTTGCGGTATCCTTTATCTTTGTGATTTTATTCGGAGGAATTCTATACGAAGCTGTAAAGCATCCCCTTGCGTTTTTGCAGAGTGTACAGATTGCAACCGGCCTTGCAAAGGAATTTTTCTCCGCTGCGGTTACAATGGCAAAAGGAATGGGCATTGCTTTGATGGGTGTTACCGCATCCATTTACAAGACTTATTATTATTTGTATATTTTACTTGGAATCCTGCTGCTGGTCGTTCAGGGAGTATTTATAAGAATGGTCAGAGAGGGTAATGGTACAGTACAATGAAAAAAATAACTAAACTGGTACTGGTATTGCTTATATTTACATTATTGATTCCGGGTGTAGTAATGGCTGCCAGGAATGATTTGACCATCAGCAACCTGATAATACTGGAAGAAAAAAATATAAATGATATAAGCTGCGGAAATGTTACCGTTGTTCTCGGTTCCACCGACATAAAGTCAAATGTACTTGGAAGTGTGATAGTTGTTTTCGGAAAAGCAAATATAAGCGGAAAAGTAAGCGGAGATGTGGTTTCGGCCTTCGGTGAAGTTAACCTGAAAGGCGATACAGAGATAATGGGAAATCTTGTATCGGTTGGAAAGTTTGAAAAAGACAGTGATGTAAAAATCAGAGGTACCAAAGTTGCATTTAACTTCGACTACATCTCATTGTTTAATTCAAACGGAATATTGATTAATGCACTTATAATCGGCTCTTTGTTCACACTTGTTGCAGGACTTATATTGATAACCATATTTACAACAAGATTCAGAGTAATGTCCTATTCCCTGAATAATGCTCTATCCCGGCGGATGGTGCTGGGGGCTTTGGTTGTAGTCAGCCTTACCATAGTCCTTGCGTTTGTCATCTTCCTGCTGGTGGCGCCGGTTCTGTATATTCTGATAATAATGCTGGCCGATATTATCGGCAGTATATACCTTGGAACGGTTATATTCAGAAATAACTATGACAGATCTGCAATTTACATTGAGTTTTTTGTGGGGCACATACTGATCAGCATTATTAAAATAGTACCGTTGATATTTATTCCTTCAGGTTCTTATACAGCATTGATGGTTTATGGGATATGTTATGTTATAGTTCAATTGGCTCTTTCCTCCTTTGGTATCGGAACGGTTATAGATACCGGATTTGGCAAGAACACGGAGCTTATAAGAAAAGTCGGGAAAGTATAAGCCGGCAATATGTGACTTTTAGGTGTTACAGAGCGCTACAAATTATTTCCCGGTAATTTCAGTTTACCCTGTAAAAAAGCCTCAAAGTTTCATACCCTCTATTGTCAATAGAGGGTAAACATTTTTTAAGACTTGATAATTGTATATTAAATGAAATATAATAATTTCAGAGTTTGATTTGTTTGTCTTTTATTTGGTATAATACTATATATACAATTGTCAAGTTAAATAGACGGGGGAGCGGAAGATGATTTCAAATAAAGTCGTTATAAATTGTCCATCAGGTTTAGATTCAAAAGCAGCAGCATTGCTTGTACAAAAAGTATCGAAATACAGTTCAAACATCTGGCTTGAAAAGGGAGAAAGAAGAGCCAATGCAAAAAGTCTACTCGGTTTACTTTCGTTAGGTGTTGAAAGACAGGCAACAATAACTGTTATTACTGATGGGGAAGATGAGGAAAAAGCTTCCAGAGAGATTTCGGAATATTTCTCCACTGGATTTTAATTGATTTATATTTTAGACTATATTTAAATATGCATTATAAACAGCTGTGGCTTTTGCGAGCCTGTGAGTTCGCATAAACCACTTTTTGTTTATGTTAAGAAAATCATAGTGTTAATCAATGAATATAAACTATTTATATAAGGCATTGTGAACTGAATTATTGCTTAGAAATACGAAAAGTTTATGTGAAGAGTTTATGTAAGGAAATTTAATGAGGTTAATTATATGTTTGACATACAGGAAGAATTAAAAAAGCTGCCGGACAAACCGGGTGTATATATAATGAAGGATGTTAACGGGATTGTTATATATGTAGGAAAGGCAGTGGTACTCAAAAACAGGGTAAGACAGTATTTCCAGAATTCTGCAAACCATCCCCCGAAAGTCTGTGCAATGGTTTCAAGGATTCATGAATTTGAGTATATTGTCACCGATACCGAAGTTGAAGCCCTGATGCTGGAATGTAATCTTATAAAGAAATACAAACCCAAATATAATATACTTCTTAAGGATGACAAGCACTACCCGTATATAAAGGTCACAATGAACGAACAGTACCCGCGTATTTTAAAAACGCGCAGGGTGGAAAAGGACGGTGCAAAATACTTCGGTCCGTATTCCAGTGCGTTTGCGGTCAATGATGCCATTGACACAATAAAAAAACTTTTTCCCATAAAAACCTGCAACAGGAACCTTCCGAAGGATATAGGGAAATTCAGGCCCTGTCTTAACTTTCATATCAAGCAGTGCCTGGGTCCCTGTCAGGGTGAGGTAAACCGGGAAGAATACAGGAATATGATGAAAAAGATTTGTTCCTTTCTGGGCGGGCAGTACGATGAGATTTTGAATGACCTTAAGAACCAGATGGAGACTGCCGCGCAAAGCCTGGAGTTTGAAAAGGCAGCACAGCTGAGAAACAAGATCAACAGTATCGTCCAGCTTTCAGAAGCGCAGAAGGTTCTGTCGGCAGACGGGCAGGACAGAGATATCATTGGTTTTGCACAAAATGCAACCGATCTGTGTATTCAGGTATTCTTCGTGAGAAACGGCAGAGTGGTGGGAAGAGAGCACTTTGTTTTTGAAGGAGAGGGAAATGAGGATGTGAGGTACTCTCTTTCAACCTTTATAAAGCAGTTTTACAATACGGTACAGTTTGTGCCTTCGGAAATAGTTATACAGCAGGAAATAGAGGACCGTGAAATCATAGAGCAATGGCTTACCGGAAAGAGAGGCTTTAAGGTCAGTCTGAGGGTTCCGCAGAGAGGCGAACTTGTAAAATTTGTAAAGATGGTTGTACAAAACGCCGAAATATCTCTTAAATTGTATGGTGAGCGTCTCAAGCGGGAAGGCTCTATTCATGAAGAAGGCTTGAAGGAACTTACAAAAGCTCTCAGGCTTGAATGCATTCCTGACAGGATAGAATCCTATGATATTTCCAATACCGGTTCTTCCGAAATAGTTGCATCAATGGTGGTATTTGAAAACGGCAGGCCCGCAAGGGATGAATACAGAAAATTTAAAATGAAGTCGGTAGAAGAACAAAATGATTATGCAAGTATGCAGGAAACTCTGTACAGAAGACTGTCCCGTGCAAGAAGAGAGGCCGAGGGAGAAGCTGAGCAGGCCAAATTTTCAAAGCTGCCCGACCTTATTCTGGTGGACGGAGGGCTTGCGCATGTCAATGCCGCACAGCAGATAGCAGATGAACTGGGTTTTGATCTTGTAATAGCAGGTATGGCCAAGGATGACCGCCACAGAACCAGGGCTCTGGTTTATAAGGGCAGTGAGTATGACCTGTCCTCAAATATGCCTATGCTGAGACTGATTACCGAGATACAGGATGAAACGCACCGTGTAGCCGTACAATATAATAGAAAGCTAAGGGAGAAGAGATACACCCATTCAGAGCTTGATGATATAGAAGGTATAGGAGATACCAGGAAAAAGGCGCTAATAAGGCATTTTAAATCCCTGGCTGCAGTTAAAAAAGCTGAAATATCCCAGCTGCTTGAGGTGGATGGAATAAATCAAAAGGTGGCCGGAAAAATTTATGAGTATTTCAGGAAGTAGGTACAAAACTTTATGTCAGTCTTTGCAATAGCCGATCTGCACCTGGCTCTGGGAATAGATAAACCCATGGATGTATTCGGGGGCAGATGGTCAAATTATATGGATAAAATTAAAAACAACTGGCTTGAAACTGTCAGGGAATCCGACACGGTAATAATTCCGGGCGATGTATCCTGGGCTACATATATTGAAAATGCCTATGAGGATTTCAAATATATAGATGGCCTGCCGGGGAAAAAAATTATTTCCAAGGGAAATCACGATTATTGGTGGACTACCACTTCAAAGTTGAATAAATATCTAATGACGAATAAATTTGAAACCATATCCTTTATGCATAACAATGCTTTTGTCATTGAAAATCTTGCCATTTGCGGTACAAGGGGCTGGAAATGTCCGGGTGAAGATGATTTTAAAAAGGATGATGAAAAAATTTATTTAAGGGAAATCGAGCGTCTGGAACTTTCAATAAAGGCTTCCATGAGTTTAGAGCATTCGGAAAAACTGGTTTTTTTGCACTACCCGCCGGTAACTGCTAAAAGTCAGGCATCGGGTTTTATGGAGATTATGAAAAAACACGGTATAACCAGATGCTATTACGGACACCTCCATGGAGAAGGTATCAAAGGTGCCGTAGAAGGAGATTATGAAGGTATTGCCCTGAAATTGATATCTGCCGATTATTTGAATTTTGTACCGATAATTATAAATAGTACAGGCAGTTGACAGGACGTTGATGTCTGGTTATATTGATTCTTGAAATATGTCAGCAATATGGTATAATTGAATGGTTAATTTTTAAACAAGTAGTTTTTTGTGCAAAAAACAAGCATACAAGCTGAATGAATAAAATTATACAAAAACTAAATACCGGGAGGAAGTTTACAAAAATGATAATTAACAAAATGGAAGATGTTGAAAAGAATGTTGTACAACTTGAAATTGAAGTTGATGCAGCTAAATTTGAAGAAGGTATGCAGCAGTCCTACAAAAAGAATGCATCGAAGTTTAACGTACCAGGTTTTAGAAAGGGCAAGGCTCCAAGAAATATAGTTGAACGTTATTACGGTGAGCAGGCATTATATGACGATGCAATAAATATAGTTTGCTCTGAAGCATATGACCAGGCAATCGAAGAAAAGAAATTGGAGCCCGTGGACAGACCTGAAATTGACATAGTGCAAATCGGAAACAAGCAAAATCTTATATTCACTGCAAAAATTACCATCAAGCCTGAAGTTGAATTAGGCGCATATATGGGCGTTGAGGTTACAAAGGCTGATGCTACCGTAACTGAAGACGATGTTGAGACTGAATTTAACAAGGTAGTGGAAAAGAATTCACGTCTTGTAACTGTTACCGACAGACCTGTTCAATCCGGTGACACTGCTGTTATCGACTTTGAAGGCTTTATAGACTCAGTACCTTTTGAAGGCGGTAAAGGAACGGATTACAGTCTGGTAATAGGTTCAGGAAGCTTTATTCCAGGCTTTGAAGACCAACTGATCGGAAAGAATACAGGAGAAGAAGCAGAGGTTACTGTCAGCTTCCCTGAGGATTACGGCAAGGAAGAGTTGAACGGCAAGCCTGCATTGTTCAAAGTAACAGTTAAGGAAATAAAAGTAAAGGAATTGCCTGCCATTGATGATGAATTTGCCAAGGATATAAGCGAATTTGACACTCTTGAAGAATATAAAAAGGATTTGAGAAATAAATTAGAAGAGACTGCAAAGCATAAGGCAGAACATGAAAACGAAGATAATGTCATCCAAAAGGTAGCAGAGAATGCAACTGTAGAAATACCAAAGGTTATGGTGGAAAAACAAATAGATTCCATGGCAAGGGACTTCGATATGAGACTTCGTTACCAGGGACTTGATTTACAGAGATACCTTGATATGATGGGAATGGATTTTGAAGCCTTCAGAGGTCAGTTTGCAGCTAGAGCTGAAAATGAAGTAAAAGTACAGCTTGTAGTTGAAAAGATAGCACAGATTGAAAACGTACAGGTTTCTGAAGATGAAGTTGACGAAGATATTGCAAAGGCTGCCGAAGCATATAAACAGTCTGCTGAAGATTTGAAAAAGTCCTTGAGACCTGAGGATGTGGAATACATTAAGAAAGATGTTGCTTTCAGAAAGACCATCAAGTTATTGGTAGAAAACGCAAAGCTGGCTTAATTAGCAGGCTTTAAGCCCTATCAGTTATCAAGCGAACATTTATATGAAAAAAACGATTTGACAGCATCGGAAATGGGTAACAATATATAAGAGTAATTAAAAGAACAGGATATTCGGGTAAATCATAAATATTTGATTAATTCTGAGTTCCATGAACAAGGAACGGTTATAAATCATAATCTGTTTTAGCGGGATTTATTTTTAACCGTTGTAATAATAATAACATATATTAATAAGGGAGGTATGGTCATGAGTTTGGTACCTATGGTTGTTGAACAGACTAATCGTGGTGAGAGGTCTTATGATATTTTTTCCAGACTGCTAAATGATAGAATTATAGTTTTGAGCGATGAGGTTAATGATGTAACTGCCAGCCTGGTTGTTGCACAGATGCTTTACCTGGAAGCTCAGGATCCCGACAAGGATATCCAATTTTATATAAACAGCCCTGGAGGAGCAGTACATTCCGGTTTTGCAATATATGACACCATGCAGTATGTTAAATGTGATGTATCTACCATATGCATGGGTATGGCTGCAAGCATGGGCGCTTTCCTGCTGGCTGCCGGAGCAAAGGGTAAGAGATTTGCACTTCCAAACAGTGAAATCATGATTCACCAGCCTCTTGGCGGTGCAAAAGGTCAGGCTACTGACATCAAGATCCATGCTGAAAATATATTGAAAACCAAAGACAAATTAAATAGAATTTTAAGTGAAAGAACAGGTCAACCTCTGGATAAGATTGAAAAAGATACCGATAGAGATTATTTTATGTCTGCAGAGGAAGCAAAGGCCTACGGACTTGTTGACGATATTATGGTTAGAAGATAATAGTTGAGGTGCAATGATGACCAGATATGATGAGAAGAAGCAGTTAAAATGCTCTTTTTGCGGTAAGTCTCAAGAGCAGGTAAAAAGACTGGTTGCAGGTCCTGGAGTTTATATTTGCGACGAGTGCATCGAATTATGCTCAGAGATTATAGAAGAGGAATTTGAAGATACCAAAATAGATGCTGAAATTAACGAAATACCAAAACCAAAAGAGATCAGAGAGATCCTTGACCAGTATGTCATAGGTCAGGATGCGGCAAAGAGATCCCTTTCGGTTGCTGTTTACAATCATTACAAGAGAATAAACAGCGATTTAAAGTCCTCTGATATTGAACTACAGAAGAGCAATATCGTGATGCTGGGACCTACAGGCAGCGGTAAAACTTTTCTGGCGCAGACTCTTGCAAGAATACTGAATGTTCCTTTTGCAATCGCGGATGCTACTTCTCTCACTGAAGCAGGTTATGTCGGAGAGGATGTTGAAAACATCCTTTTAAGATTGATACAGGCTGCCGATTACGATATAGAAAAGGCTGAAAAGGGCATTATCTATATTGATGAAATAGATAAGATAGCCCGTAAATCTGAAAATCCTTCAATAACCAGAGATGTTAGCGGTGAAGGAGTACAGCAGGCACTACTTAAAATATTGGAAGGTACGTTGGCTTCCGTTCCCCCACAGGGAGGAAGAAAACATCCCCATCAGGAATTTATTCAAATTGATACCACAAACATATTATTCATATGCGGCGGTGCATTTGATGGTATTGACAAGATAATTCAAAACAGGATAGGTAAAAAGTCACTTGGCTTCGGAGCCAAAATCGAAAGCAACAAGGACAGGGATGTAGGAGAGCTTCTGAAGGAAATACTTCCCCAGGATCTGCTGAAATTCGGGCTTATTCCCGAGTTTGTGGGAAGACTTCCGATAGTGGTTACACTTCAGTCTCTGGATAAGAAGGCTCTTGTGCAGATACTTACCGAGCCAAAGAACGCATTGGTGAAACAATACCAGAAGCTGCTTGAAATGGACGATGTATTGCTGGAGATTCAGGAAGATGCTCTTGAATTGATCGCCCAGAAGGCAATAGCCAGAAATACCGGTGCCAGAGGACTTCGTGCCATATTGGAAGAAATAATGCTTGGAGTAATGTACGATATACCGTCCATGAACAATGTTGAGAAATGTATTATCAGCAAGGCGGTTATTGAGGATAATTCCCAGCCTGAGCTCATATTGAATGAGAACCGTAAATCCTTAAAAAAGCCAGGTTCCAAAAAGGCAAGAGTAAAGAAGGAATCTGTATCGTAAGTTAATAACAGTATATATAAAGACTGCCCCGGATATTTTTTATAATATCCGGAGGTAGTTTTTTTATTTTTCAAAATTCTCCCATTTACCTGGATAAAATATAAATCATTGCCAATAATATTATAAGTACGCAGCAAATAAACTTAGGAGGTAATGTATGTTTACAACTACGATGTTTATCATACAGTTTTTCTTTTCAGTTATTATTGGTATTTATTTTTTTACTCTGCTTAAAACTCAGCAGGGCAATAGGAGTGCTATTGACAAGGAGTCCAGAAAAGAACTGGAGAAGCTGAGAAAATTAAGGGATATTCATTTGACCGAGCCCTTATCTGAAAAAACAAGGCCGTCCACCTTAAAGGATATAATAGGTCAGGAACAGGGAATAAGGGCGCTCAGGGCGTCTCTGTGCGGCTCAAATCCCCAGCATGTAATAATTTACGGACCTCCCGGAGTGGGTAAGACTGCTGCTGCAAGAGTAATCCTTGAAGAGGCAAAAAACAACGGGATTTCGCCCTTTAAAAAAGAGGCCAAGTTTGTTGAAATGGATGCTACAACCTTAAGGTTCGATGAAAGAGGAATTGCAGATCCGCTGATCGGCTCGGTACATGACCCCATATACCAGGGAGCGGGAGCTTATGGGGCGGCGGGTGTTCCTCAGCCCAAGCCGGGAGCCGTAACAAAAGCGCATGGAGGGATACTGTTCATCGATGAGATCGGAGAACTGCATCCCATACAGATGAACAAGCTGCTGAAGGTTTTGGAGGACAGAAGGGTTTTTCTTGAGAGTGCATATTACACCTCTGAAGACAGCAATATACCCTCACATATACATGATATATTTCAAAAAGGCTTACCGGCGGATTTCAGACTTGTAGGAGCTACAACGAGGACTCCTGATGAAATACCTGCAGCCATCAGATCAAGATGTGTAGAGATCCATTTCAGGCCTTTAAGGGCGGATGAAATAAGTACCATTTGCGAAAACGCAGCACGAAAGGGTGGATATGCCCTAACCGACGGCTGCAGTGAGCAGGTTGCCAGATATGCGCAAAACGGAAGGGATGCCGTGAATATCATCCAAATCGCAGGCGGAATAGCCATTCTGGAAAATAAAAATGCCATTGATGTAAAGGATATAGAATGGGTTATAGAATTCGGACATTACAGTCCTCGTATCGAGAAGAAAGTCAATTCCGATGTACAGATTGGCTGCATAAACGGTTTGGCGGTTTTCGGAAATAGTACGGGGATGGTTATTGATGTGGAAGCCACTGCAATGGAGGTGGAACATGGTAACGGCGGTATCAAGATAACCGGAATTGTGGAGGAAGAGGAAATGGACAACAGGGGTCATAAACTCAAGAGGACCAGCTCCGCAAAGGCTTCGGTCGAAAATGTCCTTACAGTTTTAAAGAGGTATCTGGATATTGATTTCAAGGACTATGAAATACACCTCAATTTTCCTGGAGGTATACCAATAGATGGGCCTTCGGCAGGGATTACAATAGCAACAGCTGTTTATTCGGCTGTCAGGAATATTCCGGTCAGCGGTGATATTGCAATGACCGGAGAGATATCCATCAAAGGGAAAGTCAAGCCTGTTGGGGGAGTTGTTGCAAAAGTGGAAGCAGCCAGAGCGGCTGGAATAAAAAAAGTATTCATACCCAAGGAAAATTATCAGGAATTATTTGATGATATGGATATTGAAGTAATTGCTGTGGATAATATCGGGCAGGTAATGAAGTCGTTATTTGATGCCGATGTCATAGAAAGAAGGGATGAAGCCATCCTAAACAGCACGGTTCCTGTCACGGTGCTGACAGCCCAGGGAACATGAATCGGGGAATTTAACTAATGAAATTAAGTCTTAAGTGATATCGGCCAATACACTTAATGAAAGAACAGCCCGGCGGACAATGGCGTCCGGCCGGGCTGTTCTTTGCGCCGCTCTGTGGTATAATTACCTTTGCAGAAAAAATGAAAGGTGAATCCCATGAAGAAAAAAACCATATCAGCACTCGCAACTATAGTAACAGCCGCAGTCATTCTTATTGGAGGTGTAATTAACGAGCAGGGGGATAAAAATCCTCTTAATAATTCTTCCCATGCTTCAAGCAGTGTGAAATCAAACCGGGATGCAGGCGGCTCACAGGAGAGTACCTATCAGGCTTCAATAACTTTTCCGGAGGAGTTCTTAAAGGCAGATACCGAAGGCATAGCCCCATTCAGCTATATTGAGGCGATAGTATCCAAAGTCACTGATGGTGATACATTTCATATAAACTATGAAAACAGGGCTTACAAAGTCAGGATGCTGGACATAGATACGCCTGAATCGGTCAAAGCCGGAGTCAAGCCGCAGCCATTTTCAAAGGAGGCGTCCAGGCTGACCGAAGAAACGCTGACCGGCAGGAACGTCAAACTTATATTTGAAAAAGACACCACTGATCAATTTGACAGGCTCCTTGCACATGTTATTCTTGAGGACAATACATATTATAATGCCTATATGGTTGAAAACGGGTATGCAATATGCGTTTTTTACAGTCCCAATACCTTGTTGAAGGAGTATTTCAATGAACTGCAGGATAATGCCGTTAATGAACAAAAAGGCTTCTGGAAATTACCCGAAAAAGAAAGACCGTTTATAAAGGACAGTAAGGGAAAATACATTGCAGCCTATAAATCCAAAGAAAAAGCTGCATAATAATATGTAAATTTCTTATAAGGCCCAAAAAAAACGGGATTTTTGTCGGCAGACTTTCCTAAAATTTATGTGGGACTCTGGGACTAGTTCGATTGGTAGCTATTGTCTATTTTCAGAATAGCGTATAATTTGGTAATATAAGGTTGAACATTAGCATTTCTCCTTTTAGGGGCATGGAGCCCGTAAGGCTCCATGTTTTTTTTGTTGTCGTTTTGTATTCTTGTTTGTGCCTGCCTTGATAAAACACCGCCATTAAGCTATTATATTTTGTATAAACTGTTATATTATTTACGGAGGCTAACGTAAAATGGATACACTTATTCTTGGAATAGAGAGCAGTTGTGATGAGACTTCTGCTTCAGTTATAAAGAATGGCAGATATATATTGTCAAATGTAATATCCTCTCAAATTGACCTGCATAAAAAATATGGGGGAGTTGTACCTGAAATAGCATCCAGAAAGCATGTGGAACTTATTATGCCGGTTATAAACCAGGCTCTGGAGGAAGCAGAAGTTAAGCTTGATGATATTGCTGCCATAGGAGTTACTTACGGTCCGGGACTTGTGGGTGCGCTTCTGGTAGGTTTGACGGCGGCTAAGGCCATAGCTTTTACAACCGGAAAACCACTGGTCGGAGTTCATCACATAGAAGGGCACATAGCGGCGAACTATCTGCAATATCCCGATTTGGAGCCTCCATTCATATGCCTTGTTGCGTCGGGAGGACACAGTCATATCGTTCAGGTTGAAGGCTATAATAAATTTGAGATACTGGGGCAGACGAGGGATGATGCTGCGGGAGAGGCCTTTGATAAGATTTCCAGAGCCATAGGACTCGGATATCCGGGAGGCCCCTTGATTGACAAGTATGCGGCTCAGGGCAACAGTAAAGCGGTAAAATTCCCCAGAGTACAGTTTGAGGACGGATCTCTGGATTTTAGCTTCAGCGGACTGAAAACTGCAGTACTGAATCATTTAAACAGGCTGGAACAAACAGGGGAGCAGGTCAACATACCCGATGTAGCTGCCAGCTTTCAGCAGGCGGTAGTTGACGTTCTTGTTAAAAATACCATAAGCGCAGCAAAGCAGAAAGGTACAGATAAAATTGCATTAGCCGGAGGTGTGGCAGCCAATTCTCAATTGAGAAGTGAAATGAAAAGCCAGGCAAAAAAGCATGGAATTGAAGTCTTGTATCCCGATTTGATTCTATGTACCGATAATGCTGCTATGATAGGCTGTGCCGCATATTTTGAATATATAAACGGAAAGCGTTCGGGTATGGATTTAAATGCCATTCCAGGTCTTAAATTGGGATAAACAGGAAATGTTTGTCAGAAGTTATCCACAGTGTGTATAAAAAGTTAAAAAAACTTGTTTTACTGTAATAATAACGGGTATACGGCCATGAGAATTTTTGACATATAATGTAAAAAAATCTGCAAGCCCTTGTAAAATACGGTTTCAAGATGCGAATTTTACCAATGTGAATAATTTTCTGTGAATAATTTTACACTTCTGTGGAAATATCTCGAAATATAACAGCCATAAGTATTACAGAGTTGTGGATAAATATGTGGATATTGTGAATAATTTTTGACGGTAAGTTCTATTTTACAGGAAATATAATATTATTATAACTTAGATTTTCTGTATGGAAAATTTAAAATGAGCGCACCACCTATAAATAAAAGTGTAAAAAAATTAACAAGCCGCATCAGCGGCTTGTTAGCATTTTATACTGGTTATAATATTCGCTTACTTTTTGAACATAGTCCTGAGTTTCAGTAAAGGGCGGAATACCACCATACTTTTCAACAGAATTCGGTCCTGCATTATATGCAGCCAGAGCCAGACTTAAATCGCCGTTGAACCTTGAGAGCTGATCCTTTAAATACTGGGTTCCTCCTTTGATGTTCTGAACAATATCAAAGGGATCCGAAACATTAAGCGCATCTGCTGTTCCGGGCATTAACTGCATCAATCCCTGTGCCCCTGAAGTAGATATAGCCCTTGGATTGAAGGAGGATTCCTGCTTTATGACAGCCCTTATGAGATCCTTGTCCACTCCGTACCTTTGCGATGCATTATCTACAGAAGCATTTATTATATTCATGAGCTGTGTTTGGTCGCTTGGTATATAGGCTGTTGATTTGGCAAGTGCCGACTGGGCCCTTAATATATTTATCGAGTCGGAATCCTCATCCCTGTTCAGAATTCTTAAAAGGTTCGTCCAGGTATCGGAGCTTGCTAAGGTTGAGCCGCCTGTAAGTGGATCGTCCAAACCCAGCAGGGAAGCGTCAGCCAGATATTTTTCAAAAGGAATATCCGATGTATCGGTGTCCTTTGAAGTTAAACCGGGATCTATACTGGCCAGTCTGCTTTCAATTTCAGCCAGCTTCTGGTTGAATATCGTGTTTACGTCTAAATTCATACAACCTCCTCTTACCCCATTATAAAGACAATTATAATATAAAAGTTCAAATAATTACAGTTAAAAAATACATACCATATAATCTATATCGGAAGAATATCATAAAAAAATTATACTTAGCAATATTTTTTACCAGACAATTATGAGGCGACGTAATTAAAATTCACGATATTTCTACAAGCATCTTCTTGGAAAATTTTGAACAGGCATTTCTCTTATTTCCGTCATATTCCCGCGCCGAGAACAGCTTGCACTTGCCGAAAGCCTGATCAGGTGAATCCAATTCCACCAGAAAGTATTCACAATGGATACATTTATAACTGTTCTGCCTGTCAGCAGCGGCATCTGCAGAACCTTTATATTTGAAGCATAAATAGTCTGGAGTTACAACTCCATGATATTTGCACAAAATGTCCTTTGTCAGGTGCAGAGGTGTTCCCCGCTCGCAATTATTACAGCATTTTGCCCGCTTCATAAATAAAACCACCCTTTAGCTCAAAAGTTTGTTTTCATTATAACAAAACATATGCCTTTAGTAAAAAATTGGGAAATAGTAACGTTAATAAAAACAAATTCACATATACCTTCAAAAACAGTAAATTCTAATGTATAATAACCATAAGCAAATTTTGACGATTTTAGGAGAAGATATGAATAAACCAAGTATTTTAAGAACCAGATTTATTCCATTTGAAACAGTTGATATTTCCAGTGACGAGTTGCTATATATTGATGAAGAGGTTTTAATTACACGGTGGAAGGCAATCAGGCCCAGAGCAGATATATCGGGTGGAATTTCATACACCTTCTTGAAAGAAGGCATAAAAATAAGCAGGTTTTATGATGCCGGCAAAAAGTTTGCATACTGGTATTGCGATATAATTGATGTTAAGTACGAGAAAGATTTAAACAGGTATACGTTGATAGATCTGCTGCTGGATGTCAAGCTGATGCCCGACGGCACCATGAAGGTGCTTGATGCTGATGAACTGGCAATTGCTCTTGAGCAAGGCCTTATTACACAGGAACAGGCCTGCAGGTCTTTAAAGAAGATGGACAGCATTCTGCAATGTATATATAATAATTCCTTCCCGCCTGCTATTTGTATGGAGCAGAAATACTGGGAGGTATAAAATAGTTGTCTGTAGCATCTAAACTCATACATTGCCGGCGGTTAAATTTCCCCAGCAGGACAATATACGCGTTAGCTGTTACAGACCCCTAGTACAATATTCTGCATATTGGGTGCATAATTTGGAGTGAATTTTTCGGAGGACAAGGCGGAGGAAGAAGGAATAATTGCTTTATTCCGACTGACGACAACGCAGTCATCAGGAAAATTCGCCCAAAGGATGCGCCCTGAACATACAGAATATTGTACTACGACTTGGAGGAAAAATTGAAAAATAATACGACAAAGCTTATTGATCTGCATACACACAGCACTGCCTCCGACGGAAGCATGAGCCCTGCTGAGGTTGTCCGGCTGGCTTGTGAAAAAGGTCTGTCGGCAATAGCTTTGACAGATCATGATACTGTTGACGGAGTTCAGGAAGCCCTGGAAGAAGGAAAAAGATCAGGCGTGGAAGTTATTCCGGGAATCGAAATAAGTGTGGATTTCAAGCCTGAAATGCACATTTTGGGTTATTTCCCAGGCATTAGTGGCTATACCGGCATCAGGAAAGAACTTGAGGTTGTAAAGCAGGGCAGGGAAGTAAGGAATAAGAAGATTATAAACAGGCTTAATGAGTTAGGGATTGATATTACCCTGGAAGAATTAAAAAGTGTGGCGCTGGGAGATATAATGGGGCGGCCTCATATTGCGAGAGTTCTGGTTAACAGAGGTTTTGTTGCATCTATTGATGAAGCCTTTGACAGGTACCTGTGCAGGGAAGGACTGGCTTATTTCAAAAGGGTTGAGCTAAAGCCTGAAGATGGAATAAGGGCCATAAGGAATGCGGGCGGACTGCCTGTACTGGCACATCCTGTTTTTCTGAAAAAATCCTGCGGTGAACTGGATAAGCTGCTGGCTGCGCTGAAAGATTACGGGCTGGCTGGAATTGAGGCCTTGTACAGTGAAAACTCCAAAGAGGATACCGGTAACTTTCTGAGACTTGCCATCAAATATGAACTTCTCGTTACCGGAGGAAGTGACTTTCATGGAAGTTTTAAGCCGGGGATAGAACTCGGAAAGGGAAGAGGAAATCTTGAGGTGCCGTATGAGCACCTGGAAAAGCTCAGGAGAGCAGCTAAGGAATGATTGGATAATAAAATGCACCTTTCAGGACGGATATTTTCCGCCAATATCTTATTGCCCAAGGCTTGGATATCAAATTCGTTGTTGAATTTTTCTTTGCAGTCAGCAGCAATAAAGCAATTGATATGCCTTTCTATCCCTTGTCATAACGGGAAATGTTGCGCCTTAAAATAAAGTTTTATTGCTTAATCCTGACCTAGAAAAGTTTAGAAAGGCTTAAAACTTCTGGAACTTGACCTTTTGGTGCTGCGGTGCTATAATATGTTCTGTCAGATAAATACGTGAAGAAGAAGCCCTTTCTCGAGAGGGTTATTTTTGTCTGATGTTGTTCTGCAAGTTTGTCAGTAAATATAAATCTGTAAGTATTTTTAAATCTATTAACCTTGTGCAGAAGCTTGATTAATCATGAGCTTGGTTGTTGTGATCGCTGCGGTGTTTGCACAATGGAATTGGTGGTAGGAATGGTAAAGGAAGCATATAAAGTTGTTGCGCAAAATAAAAAAGCTCGTCATGATTACTTTATTGAAGAAACAATTGAGGCAGGTATCGTTTTGTCCGGAACTGAGGTAAAGTCAATCAGACAGGGCAAGCTGAATCTGAAGGAAAGCTATGCCTCCATTGTCGGCGGGGAAGTAATCCTGAGTGGGATGCATATAAGCCCATATGAGCAGGGCAACATATTTAACAAGGATCCTTTACGGGACAGAAAGCTTCTGTTGCACAGGTCGGAAATAAACCGGCTGATTGGTTTGACACAGCAGAAAGGCTTCACTCTGGTACCTACCCAGGCATACCTGAAACGCGGTATGGTAAAAATAGAACTTGGAGTTGCCAGAGGTAAAAAACTGTACGACAAGCGTGATGACATAGCTGCACGTGATGCAAAACGTGAAATCGACCGCAAGCTGAAGGAACAGCAGAGGTAGGAGCAGGAAGCTTGTAACTGACATGAGTGTACAGGAGAATTGCTGAGTTTGTAGGAAGTAATGCTAATGGTACCATTGAAGTTGAAATACAATAATATGTACTGCTGAGACGCTAATGAGGGATTGATATCTCGGGATTATGTAAACTGATATTTGACAAGTTAATATTTTTGTAGTAAGCTTAAAAGCCCAATTTGATACAATAATTACTAGGCAGGAACAGTCAGAACCTTTATCTGCCGGGTAATTTTGTCAAGTACGCACAGCGTACTATATACATGGGGGCGTAATGGTTTCGACGGGATTGTTGAGACTTGATAAGCGGGTAGAGGATTCTCGTTGGCCTCTTAAAAAACGAGAACTTAAAATTAAACGCTAAAAACGATAATTTCGCTTT
>JAEWJR010000049.1:0-22862 GCA_023386445.1 Bacillota bacterium
TCGGTGATTTTTGAGTTAGATAATTTGGCTTGCGGCAAGGCAAAGGCGTGCAGTAAGGCTTTGTGCCTTGCAAGCGGCTTCAACGCAGCCGCAGGGCAAATTAACCACTCAAAAACGTATTGTACATTGTCAATAGAGGGTAATCTTTTACTATACTAGCTTACATCATATATACTGGTATTGTCTGGTATACTTTTTATAAACCTATCGTGCTTCTTTCTGACCGTTTCCCAGGAATAGCTCATACATTCGCCGGTCTGCTCCCATGTCAGACCGTCTATATACCTGTAAGTCAGGATCTGTCTCACATTACTGTCCTGTATGCTTTCGATGTACTTAAACGCGTTGTTTACCTTTTCCATGAGCTTCTGTGTCTTTGCCCTTATTTTCTGAGCCATCTGATTTCGTTGTTCCAGACACTCCTCGGACATTTCTTCACGGCCCATGATAGTGAATGTCCTGGGCAGAAACGGGAATTGGGCCATACTTCCCTTTACTTTATCCGTAACAATGGATTCATTGTCACCATAGCTTAATTCCTGCAGTTTCTGCCTTAATAAATTTATCTCTTTTTTCAATTGGTTTATTTCCGTTAGCTCCTGCTTTATCATAAATACTCTCCTTTACTATTCTCAAACGGAACTACCTTCTCCGTTCAGGAACACAAAACGCACAACATTGCACTTACTCTTTTTGTTATCATGGGCTCAAGCATCTCTTCTTCATTATCGTGAATATTCATATCAAACCGGCAAAGGCGTATCCAATCAAGCCGGAAACAATATGCAGTTACTAGAGATAAGCCAGTATTACCCCACAGTTTCATTTTCTAAATTGACTTCACATTTTTTAGCAGCTTATTTCATCTGACTAAAACCCATCTTTATTTAATTGTCGCATTTCGGGAACACTATAATAATATCATGCCATTTATTGGATGTCAACATTATTTTCTCCGAACGGAAACTTTTTATTTACATTTGGAGACATTATATATATAATAAACTTGTTACGACTTATACAGGAGGTTTTTAGACATGGCAGCAACCAATGAACGGATAAAGGAGTTGAGAATTCTATCAGGATATTCAGTCGATGAGTTTGCAAAGATTTTGGGTGTTCATAGAAGCTCTGTATACAGGTATGAAGGTGAAAATGAAAAAGAGGCCAGAGATGTACCTATCAGTATCGCAATTCTAATTTCAAACAAATTTAATGTCAGCCTGGATTGGTTGGCAGGAATATCAGGCACCATGTATCTGGAGCAGTCTGCAAATAAAATGACTGAAATCTATGAATCACTAACTGAGGAAAACAAAAAGGAATTTTTCAACTATGCAAAATATTTAAAGGCAAAACAGGAGCAGCACGGGTAAATATGTTCATCCCGGATGAAAATAAGGGGGTTATCGCAAAATGAGATACACCCTTTTATTTTTGCAGTCCTCATGGATAAGATCTGCTGACCCTGTATACTTATTTTTTAATGAATTATTTATGAATTTTATAGACGTTTTCAATTAAATAAGTATAATTATAATAACTTTTATTTTTTTACGGAGGCAAAAACATGATTAAAGGCATTTTTAAGAAACTCATATCAGTGTTAACAATTTGTATTCTTCTTGTTGTTTCATCCGGCTGTTCCGGCAAGGAAGCAAAGGATGTCAGCCAGGAAACCCCGGATTTATCCGGCCATACTCAAGTGCAGATCGAGATGGAAAGCGGCGACAAGATGGTGTTTGAACTCTATCCTGAATACGCACCCGAAACAGTAAGTAATTTTATAAACCTTGTAAATGAAAAGTTCTACGACGGGCTTACCTTTCATCGTATTATTAAAGGTTTTATGATTCAGGGAGGTGACCCCAGCGGAAACGGATCAGGAGGTTCTGATAAGAAAATCAAGGGAGAATTCAGTGAGAACGGCTTTACGCAAAATACCCTGAGCCATACCCGGGGAGTTATATCAATGGCCAGAAGTCAGGATCCGGATTCAGCCTCCTGCCAATTCTTTATAATGCATGATGATCAGTATGCTTCTCAGCTGGACGGAAAATATGCTGCTTTCGGTAAACTGATCAGTGGTGAAGAAACTCTTGATAAACTGGCAGATACTCCGGTAACTATGGATAAATCATCCGGGGAAGTATCCAGCCCGGAAGAAAAAGTTGTGATAAAATCAATTACACTTCTAAAATAAACAGGAGTGACATGTATAGATGCATTCATTATAAACTTACAAAAAAAGCTTTCAAGCTAAAACTTGAAAGCTTTTTTTGTATAGTGTTCTTAACTGCAAAAAAGGTCCTTCAGCCTCAGGCAGAAGAGTAATGCACGTTGATCCATGTGTGTGTTAAAACATCCTGGAGTAAACAACATCAAATGTTGTTTGGAAAAGTTCAGGAACAAGTTTATTTTTTCAGAAATATACTGGATATATATCGTTGTTTTATATTTGCAGGAGGTAGGATTATGCCACCTTATTTAGGCTGGAAACAGCAATGCAAAGAAGTACCTATTGTATTTCCACCACAACACCAGAATCGAAGGCCAGGGTATGAGTATTTAATGAATCCCCGACCGATCTCGGATAATCCTTCTTACATAGGGAGTGGCAGGCTGCAGAACAAGATCGCCATCGTGACTGGAGGTGACAGCGGCATTGGCCGGGCGGTTGCGATCGCTTTTGCCAAGGAAGGTGCCGATTTGGTCATCCCCTATTTAGATGAGCACCAGGATGCAGCCGAGACTAAACATATGATCCATCAACTGGGCCGCAGGTGCGAAACTCTTGCGGTGGATTTAAGGGCAGAAGGCTCCTGCGCCTATGTTGTGAAGACTACTCTGAAAACTTTTGGCAAGCTTGATATCCTGGTTAATAATCACGGAGTTCAATATCACCAGGACAGCATTTTGGACATAAGTCGTGATCAGTTACTGGACACGTTTAATACCAATATTATTTCTTTCTTTGAGATGATTAAAGCAGCCTTGCCTCATCTTCCTCCCGGAAGCTCCATTATAAATACGACCTCAGACACCGCTTTTTCGGGCATGGCTAATATGATAGACTATACCGCTACAAAGGGGGCCATTGTCTCTTTAACCCGTTCTCTGTCTCTCTCACTGGCCAAGCAGAGAATCCGGGTGAATGCAGTAGCTCCAGGCCCCACCTGGACACCCTTAATTCCAACGGCGTTTACTGCGGAAGAAACGACTACATTCGGCACCGATACACCGTTGGGAAGGCCGGGACAACCTTTTGAACTGGCACCGGCATATGTACTGTTGGCCTCTGATGATGCTTCCGGTATCTCGGGTCAAATCGTGTTCGTTAACATGGGATCGATTGTAACTTGATCATTGTTGCTATAAAACAAAAAATCGCTTCTCCAGGATGATATGCTCAAATCCTATAGAAACGATTTTGGTGCCGAAGACCGGAATCGAACCGGTACGGGGGGTTAACCCCGCAGGATTTTAAGTCCTGTGCGTCTGCCAGTTCCGCCACTTCGGCACGGATTAATTTCAGCGACTAGCTTATTATAATACTATAAGCATGCCAGTGTCAACACCTATTTAATTCATAAATATATTTAATATTGGGCTGATTTTCTGTACCCGCTGTTTCCCCGTTTTGAATCCACACTTTTCTTAAGATCATGAAGCTTTTCGTCACTATCCTTCATAAACTTTGCCAGGCGGTCTTCAAAGGATGCATTACCGGAAGAATTTTTAGAATTGTTCCATTCAACTTCCATAGGGGCTTTTGACACAACAACAGGAGGCTTCTGATCACAGGCCTTCTTTATAGAGAGACTCACTTTGCCATTTTGATCAATAGTTAAAACCTTTACTTTGATTATCTGATTTTCTTTTAGATGGGAACTTATGTCTTTAACATACTCCTGGGCAACTTCGGATATATGAACCAAACCTGTTTTGCCTTCGGGCAACTGAATAAATGCTCCAAAAGCAGTTATTCCCGTAAGTTTACCCTCAATAATCTGACCAACTTCAAGCGGCATAAAATAAGAAATCCTCCTAATTTCGACCCATTATAAAAGTCCTTTGAATAACACTAAAACAATTCGATTATATAGTATATGTCACTTACAGTCAAGCAGTAGTTACCTGTTGGTATCTACGTAAATTTTTTCACCGTCTTTTACATAGCCCAGCTTTTCTCTGGCAATTTTTTCGGCAAACTCGTCAGAATTTATTTGTGACTTTTGCTTTTTAAGCTGTTGCTTTTTAACAGTTTCATTATGAATATTTCGTTCCAGCTGAGCGTGCTGTACCCTTCTATCTTCGATACTGGCCTGCTGATTATAAAAAGTATAGCCAAAATAACATACTGATGCTATTAATATCAATGTCCAGATATTAAATTTATTTCGTTTCTTCATATACTACCTCTCGTATTACCCATCTTTTGTAAATATCTTATAATATGCAGCTATTCTCTATTTATTATTCTATGCAAAAGAAAAAAATCCTTCTGTTTCTTCATAATTTTAACTATTTTAGCTATGAGGCTCTGGTTTTATCAACTTTATCTGCCGGCTTCTTTTTTCTACGCCTTCTTTTATGCTTTTTGTCGCCCTCGGCAGATTGTCCGGTTTTTTCATTTTCCCCTGAATTATCACGTTTTGAGGATAACTTGCGGAGACTTTTTTTCGTCAGCCTCCCCGCTTTTACTTTTAAAGCTGATGCCTTTTTTCCAAGCCTGCGTGTTTTTCCTTTTATATCGGCCTTTTTAAATATTTTTCCAAACCCTTTGCCCACAAACTTTAAAAGCCTCACTATCAATCCGGCAATAAAGATTACAGGAACTGATAATATTTTATACAGCAGTTTAAAGGGATAGCTCAAAACCATCCAGATAAACCGGAATACTTTTTTAATTAAATTTATGATTATCATTGATGATTTTATAATGATGTTACTTAACAGAGATTCGTAGAGTACAACGCCGATTACATTGCCAATAAATATAAATCCCCTCATCTGTCCGCTGTTACTGTTATAAACTGTTATAAAAAGCAATACGGCTATAACAAGCCAATATAGTATGTCCTCCAGACCGACAAAGATAACGCCGGTTTTTATAGCCCTTCTTTTTATTCTTAGTACATCATAAAGAAAAGCCGCAATTACTCCGGCTAAAATTGCATATAGAAATATGTAAACCTGTTCAACTATCAGTATCATCTGGTATACCCACAAACCTTTACATAATATAAATTTTATGTTAATAGTCTACTTAAACATTTTGCCAAAGAACGACTTTG
The DNA here is from genome assembly GCA_023386445.1 of Bacillota bacterium. Taxonomy (GTDB): domain Bacteria; phylum Bacillota; class Clostridia; order Acetivibrionales; family DSM-1351; genus Ruminiclostridium. Next base: position 5,298 of record JAEWJR010000049.1, read on the forward strand.
ACTTGGTATATTCCCCATCATTATATTCCATTGAAAAGATATCACCTTCAACAACCAATTCATTACTGTCGAGATTAAGTTTGTTTATATGAAGATCTGTTCCTCTGATCACCAGTACTCCGATATCGGTTACCGCAATTATACTTTCTTCATTAAAGCTCTCCACATCAACAACTCCTGAAACACTGAGCCTTTCACGATTATCAAGTGTCAAGGTCTGATTTTTCGGCTTAATGGTCTTCTTTTCTTCCATTTAAATTCCCCCTTATAGACGTTAAATAGACTAGCCCTTGCTTACTTAATACATATGCACTAACCTCTAAAAAAATGTTTTATAAAACAAAAAAACCGGTTTTGGAAAACTAAAACCGGTTTTGGGCTGATTATTTCAAAATGTACATTTCCCTTGCATCATCCTTTGTCACATGTTCTGATACCCGGGTAATTTCAATTGCGGTAACATTGTTACCAAATTGAATTTCGATTATATCCCCCACCTTAACTTCCGAGCCGGGCTTGGCAACCTTATCATTGATCTTGACTCTTCCCTGCTCACATACTTCGTTGGCAACAGTTCTTCTTTTTATCAGCCTGCTTACCTTCAAATACTTGTCTATCCTCATATTAACCCCCATCCCGCTGCCAGCAGCGGTATAAATTATAACAAAAACAAAACCTCAATTATTTATTGAGCATTTCCTTCAGATCCTTGCCGGCCTTGAATGCAGGCACATTACTCTCAGGAATATCTATCTCTTCCATTGTCTGTGGATTCCTTCCCTTTCTTGCAGCCCTCTTCTTTACCTCAAAGGATCCGAAACCCACCAACTGAACCTTGTCACTGTTTACAAGCGCCTCTTCAACACTTTCGATCAAGGCACTAAGTGCCTTCTCAGAATCTTTTTTTGACAGACCGGATTTTTCGGCCATACTGTCAACCAACTCAGTTTTATTCATAGCAATTCCTCCCATATGGTTATTACACTATGATTTTAACCATTTTCACAGCGTTTATTCATTTTTTGTATCTGCATAGTCTATATTATGACTTTTCCTTGGCTTCCACCCATAGAGCTTCCATTTCCTCCAGGCTCATCACGTCAAGTGTTCTCCCTTGTTCGGATGCCCGTTTTTCAATGTACTCAAACCTTCCTATGAACTTGTCGGTAGATTGTGTCAGGGAAAGTTCAGGATGCACCTTTAAAAAACGTGACAGGTTGACTACCGAAAAAAGCACATCGCCAAACTCATCGTCAATACCCGACTTGTTTTGTTTATTATACTCAGTCTCGAGTTCATCTATTTCTTCCCTTATCTTGGCGAAAACATCTCCCGGATTTGTCCAGTCAAAACCGACCTGTGCGGCCTTTTGCTGAACTTTATAGCTTCTCATGAGCGCCGGAAGGTTTTTGGGTACACCCTGCAATACAGATGTTTGATTTGTTACACCCTTCTCCTTCTTTTTAATCTCTTCCCAGTTCTTAAGCACCTGGCTTGAGGTTTCGGCAGTCACATCACCGAATACATGCGGGTGTCTGTGTATCATCTTATCACATACCCCGTTTATAACGTCCTCGATATTAAAATCACCATTTTCTTCTGCTATACGTGCATGAAACACTATCTGTAAAAGCACATCCCCCAGTTCCTCACACATCCTGGCTTTATCCTCCAGATCCACTACTTCCAGGTATTCGTAAGTTTCTTCAATCAAATACTTTTTAAGGCTTTCATGGGTTTGTTCCCTGTCCCAGGGACATCCTTCCTCACTCCTCAAAAGTTTCATTATATCGATTAATCTCTCGAGTTTACCGCTGTTCATATTAACCTCCGTAAGCCACATTTGTGGCCACAAAATGTAATAAAAATTTATATCCCTTTCCGCTATAAGACGGATAGCGAATAAAGGAGGCCATAACTTTATTTAGTATAATAACCAAATGTTTCTCAGGTTATTATACTACTTCTTTCAAAGCACAACAATACGGCTGTTTCAAAACCTCTCAAAAAGTATGCCTGAAATTTTGTACCGCTCATCACAAATGTTTTTCAGTAGCAGAACACTCAAAATCCTGTCCGGGCTGTGGTTCACTCAAACGGCTTCCTGCCGGTTTGCCAGCTAAAACACTCGTATTTCACTTACAATTTCAGGCATATACTTTTAATAGTGCTTACTGTTCCGAAGTATCTTCCGTAACCTCATTTTCTTCGTTTAGGGTATCATCCTCCTCACAGTTTACAGTCTCCTGGAAATCGCCGGCATCCGGTTCCCTGTACTTTCCGTCTGCGAAAAAGACTTTGTCTGCAATAACCTCCGTAACATAGTGTTTGCTCTTTTGCTCATCCTCCCACATTCTGGTATGTATACTTCCCTGAAGAGCTATCCTATGGCCTTTTGCAAAATATTTGCCGGTAAACTCGGCCGTTTTTCCCCATACAACAATGGGGATAAAATCTGTTGTCTTCTCGCTTACTCCTTTTCTGGCATCGCGGTCAACAGCCAATACAAAGGAACCTACTGCCTTCACCTTTTTGGTGGTATAACGCAGCTCCACATCTTTTGTCAATCTTCCAACAAGACTAACATTATTCATATAATCCTCCTTTGCTTCAACGTATGAAGCCTGTTTAATTTATTACAACGCATAAAATCATCTCAGAAACGTTTAAGAGACAATAAAATGGTTCAGTAACCGGAAAATAAAATGTTTGAAAAAACGTAGACATGTATAGATGTTTCCTAAATAAGGAGGTGTTTAAAAACCCCCGGGAAAGACCGTAATAAAACTGAATTAAGAATTACATTGTGAAATCGATCGGCAGAGTTGCCATGAAAAACAAAAAACCAATGTAATTATTATACCTATTATGGCATTTATTGTCAACACGCAATTAGATTTTATAGCTGTCCGGGGCATATTAAATGGGAAGACTGTTTTAACAATCTTCCCCATTTGTTTTGAACTTCCTATTCACAACTGAATTATAAAATAACCTATCCAATTAATTACTTATTGTTCCATTTGTCTTCCTAAAAAGCCTGCAGCAGATTGAGCAAGCTTGGCTTCGACTTCTCCCATCTTAACATTTGAATCTGTAGAAAGCATGATTACGGCTCCAATCGGATCACCCTCGGATATTATTGGAGAAACAACCTGTGAGTAATACTTTCTTTCCCCGTTTTCGTCTGCCAATATTGTAATTGCCTTTTCCTCCGGAGACTTAATAAGTAACGTTGTTTTCTCCTCAATTGTTTTCTCAACATCACTGCTCAGTTGTTTCTCAAGAAATTCTTTTTTGGATGCGCCTGAAACAGCAATAATAGTGTCTCTATCAGTAATACAGGTAATATGCCCGCTGGTCTTGTGAAGCGATTCGGCATACTGTGTTGCAAAATCACTAAGTTCACCAATAGGCGAGTATTTCTTTAAAATAACCTCTCCCTCTTTATCGGTGAATATTTCCAGAGGATCACCTTCCCTGATTCTCAAGGTTCTCCTTATTTCTTTTGGTATTACAACTCTTCCTAAATCGTCTATACGTCTAACTATTCCAGTTGCTTTCAAATTCTATTACCTCCTTAATAGGTTATTTTAGTCATAGTATTGTAAACTTGATGATTTTTTATACATTATTGGAAAGAGAGGATTAAATATAAAAATATTCTTTGATATAAAGCTAAAAATGCACCTCCAAAAGTAAATTAATATCTAACTCTTTTGGGGTGCATTTCAATGTGATTATTTTTTAATTGTATTATATCCCATAGAGGCTCTTATCAGCCTTAACTATAGCACTTTCATTTGTCTTAACCGCATACTTTGAATCTTTCTTGAATTCATCAAGTTTTTTGGAGTATCCCTCTCCCTGCCTTTGTTGTAAAAGAGCTGGCTTTATATTCTCTTTTAAATCATCGAAAGAAGTTTCGGTACGCTTGTGGAACTGCATTACATGAAATCCGTACTGAGTTTCCACAATACCTGAATCCCCTTCTTTTCTGGCATCATCAAAAGCCCACTTTTCAAATTCAGGATCCATTTCGCCCCTGCCAAAAGTATATTCGCCCTGATAGCCCAGACTGTCCTTGGTGGTAACTGCAGGTTTATCCTCAGAAAATTCAGTTGCCAGTTTCTTTATATCCTCTCCGGCTTTTACTCTCGCAAGAATATCATCGGCTTTTTTTCTGGCCTCGGCCTTTTTACCCTCACTTACAGGCGCCTTATTATCGTCAATGGTTTTAAAAAGAATATGAGTTACTGTAGCTTTGTCAAAATTCTTTTTATTCTCGTCATAATATTTTTTGACATCATCATCTGATATAGTTATTTTATCAGTAATAGTGCTCTTGTATTTTTGAGTTAAGGTAAGGTTTTTGTATATATCCTTCAGCTCCGACAAAGTTATACCATAATCGGCTTTTACTCCGGCTTCGGCAGCATTCCTGCTTCCGTACTGGGTTATTAATGAATTTATTGCATCATCCACACTTTTCAAATCGGTGGCATCAAGCTTTAAACCGGCTTCTTTCGCCTTAATAAGCTGGATCTTGAATTCCTGGATATTTTCCAGAGTGCTCTTCTTTACCTGATCCTTTGCAGTCTCTGTGCCAACTTTTGTATTCCACTTATATTGCTCAGAGGTTGAATTTATACTTTGCAAAAACTGGTTCATATTGAATTTTGAGAAAAAGGTATACTCATATTTTGTTATTTTTAAATTATCAACAGATGCTACATTTACTCCCCAAGGCTGCAGTACAAAGAGAATAACTGCGGCTATTATAACTGCCGCTGCCACCGCCAAGCCTATTATAAGACCTTTCGATTGCTTTTTTACACTTGCGTTTTCATTTTCCAAAGGTAATCGCTCCCCGTTTTATATTTAATAATTATGCTTGTACAACCCGTATTTGACAAAATACTCTTGTAATCAATTATATTCAATTATTCATTATACTGCAATTTAATAATGTCATGTAACAAAATCTTAATATTTGCCAAAATATCTCTTCCTGCCACATTGCTAAGCCTGAAGGTTATATATGGATTGCTGCTTGCGTTAAACATAATTCTCCTGGGATATTTATCCATGAGCTTTCCAAGATACATTGGCAATGCAGCAGCCGACCTGCTCAATTGAAAAATAATTGTTTCGTCCTTTTGAGAAATACCCGTAAAACCGCACTGTCTCGCTAAAACTTTAATAAATGCAATATCCATGAGGCTTTCCACTTCTTCCGGAATGTCTCCGTAACGGTCAATCAATTCATCTTTTATATCTATTACATCATTTTCATTCTGTATATTTGCAATCTTTTTATACATGTCAATTTTTAGTTCTTCCGAATTAATGTAATCATCATCTATATAGGCGCTCACATTAAGATCGATTGCCATTTCCTCTTCAACAGGACCTACTGAGTCCCCGCTTATTTCATGAACGGCTTCCTCCAGCAATTTGCAGTACATCTCATACCCTACCGTTTCCATATGCCCGTGCTGCTCCGGTCCAAGAAGATTACCCGCTCCTCTGATTTCCAGATCACGCATGGCTATTCTGAAGCCCGAACCGAATTCTGTGAATTCCTTAATTGCCTGCAGCCTTTTTTCAGCCACCTCCGACAGGGCTTTATCCTTTCTGTAGGTTATATAGGCATAGGCCAGCCTGTTTGACCGTCCCACTCTTCCGCGGATTTGATACAGCTGTGAAAGCCCCATTCTATCCGCATCCTCTACAACAATAGTGTTTACATTGGGCATGTCAAGTCCGGATTCTATTATGGTAGTACATACCAATACATCATAATCGCCGTTAATAAAGCTGTACATGACATCTTCAAGCTCTTTTTCGTTCATCTGTCCGTGAGCTGTTGCAATCCTTGCATCCGGCACCAGCCTCTTCAGCTCCTCCGCCTTTAATTCAATTCCCCTTACCCTGTTATACAGGTAAAAAACCTGTCCGTTTCTCGCAAGTTCCCTTACAATGCCGTCCCTTATGAGCTCGGCATTATGCTCCATAACATAGGTCTGAACCGGGTATCTTTCCTCCGGCGGATCTTCAAGTACACTGATATCACGTATTCCGACCAGAGACATGTGAAGAGTCCTTGGAATTGGTGTTGCGGTGAGTGTGAGGACATCCACATTCGGCTTGATGGTTTTTAGTTTTTCCTTGTGCGTTACGCCGAAACGCTGCTCTTCATCTACTACCAGCAAGCCCAGATCCTTAAATTCAATATCCTTTTGCAGAAGTCTGTGAGTTCCCACAAGAATATCCACATTTCCGGTTTTGACCGACTTTACGATCTTCTTTTGTTCGGCTGTGGTCCTGAAGCGGCTCATTACATCCACTGTTACCGGGAAATCACTCATCCTTTTTTTAAAGTTTTCATATATCTGCTGGGCCAGTATGGTGGTAGGAACAAGGTATGCAACCTGCTTGCTGTCCATTACTGTCTTGAAAACAGCTCTGATGGCCACTTCCGTCTTACCGTACCCCACATCTCCGCATAAAAGTCTGTCCATCAAACGGGGAGACTCCATATCCTTTTTTATCTCCTCAATACACTTTAGCTGGTCATCTGTTTCATCATACGGGAATAATTCTTCAAACTGCCTCTGCCATACCGTATCAGGAGAAAAAGAATGTCCCACTGCTGCCTGACGTTTTGCATAGAGCTTTATAAGCTCGCCTGCCAGCTCACGCAAGGATTCCTTGACCCTGCTTTTGGTCTTTGCCCATTCCGAACCGCCAAGTTTGTTTACTTTCGGAGCCTTTCCCTCAGTGCCGATATACTTCTGAATGAGATCCAGCTGATTTGTCGGAATATATAAAAACGCACCCTCCTGATAACGTATTTTCAGATAGTCCCGTTTTATTTCTCCCACAACAAGCTTTTCAATACCTATATATTGGCCTATTCCATGGGCTTGATGCACAACGAAATCTCCTACATTAAGGTCGGAAAATGCCTTTATTTTTTTACCGTCATGTTTTGAGCGGGCCTTTTTGATTCTCCTATCCTGCCCGAAAACCTCTTTGTCACTGATAACCACAAAGCCGGCGGTAGGGTATTCAAAACCCTTCTGCAAGCTGCCGCGGGTTACAACAACTTCACCCTCCTGAATATCTTTCTCATAGCTGTCGGAGTAGTTTGAGATTATATCATTTGTCGCCAGCGTTTCCACCAGCCGGTGTCCCCTCCCGCTGGGGCCGGAAAGTACAACAATCTTATAGTTTTTACCTTTAAGCAGCTCTATGTCATTTACCAGTAATTCCATGTGGTTTTGATAGGAATTACCCGATCTGCAAGGTAAGGAAATCTGGCTCGCAGGCCTCAGCATTGAGTTGTTTGACGATATTGCCGCCAGGGTTATTGCTTTGAATGTCTTGATGACTTCCAAAATATTGTCAAAACTGTGAGTCCACTTTACCCCCACAGGCAGCATTGAACCTTTCTCAAGCATGCTTTTAGCCAATTCATCCTGTTCAAGTACGACATTCTCTATTCTCTGTGAAATTCTCTGGGTTTCATCAAGAATTACGATTGAATCATTATTTACATAGTTTAAAATAGACTGCGGATTCTCAAGTATATACGGGAGATACCTGTCAATGCCGGCAAAATAATGGTGCTCAACAATATTATCAATATCTTCATTTATCCGGTGTGTAATATTGGCGGCTATTTGATTATTTCCCTTTTTGTTTAATTTATTTGCATAGTCTTTTAAATCCTTTTTTATCCTTGCTATGATGCCATCCTTTGAACCCTCCTTATACACCACATCTCTGGCAGGTGTAATGATACATGAATCTACCGCATCCGTTGACCGTTGTGTTGCCTCATCAAAATATCTTATGGAATCTACTTCAGTGTCAAAAAGTTCGATACGAAGAGGGTGTTCATTGTTTATGGCAAAAATATCAATAATTCCGCCGCGTATGGCAAACTGAGCCTTGCCTTCTACTATTTCAACTCTTTCATAGCCGTATAGGACAAGCTTTGAAATCAATTCCTCAATATCAACCTGTTTACCCAGCTCGATATTGACAACTCCGCTTTTGAACAGTTCCACAGGAGATATCATCTGTATCAGGGCTTCAGCAGGCAGAACAAGTACTTTGTAGTCACCTGTCATACATCTGAGCAGGGTTTTTACACGTTGGTAAACAATGTCGTTGCTTCTGGCCTCGACATTATACAACATGGTTTCCTTTGCCGGAAAGTACACTACATCCTCTCCCAGAAAAAGCTGAAAATCCTCAAATGCCCTTCTTGCCTGCATTTCATTATAGGTAATAAACAACCCTCTGGCCTGCAAATGGGTCAGCATGGAGTAAATGATATGAACTTTTTGGGAGTCCGACGGTCCTATTACAGAAACCGGTCCTGTATCCTCCCTTATGGCCGCAAGCAGAGTATTGTATTCATTGAGTTTTAAAAGAGGGTCCGCAAATAAATTCATTTTTTCCTCCATTACTTATTAAAGCTGTTCATTGCTTTTTCCACACCGTTCCGTACAATGGTTATTGCTGCTTCAGCAGCTTTCTCAATACTTCCGTTGATTACTTCCCTGTCTTCCTTTGAGAATTTGCTTAAAACATAATCGGCAAGATCCCATCTCTCGGGTGCACGGCCTATTCCGATACGGATTCTCGGGAAAGCGTCCGATTGAAGCTGGTAAATTATTGACTTCATTCCGTTATGAGTACCGGAGCTGCCTTTGGGCCTTACTCTGATTTTTCCCGGTTCAAGGTCGATATCGTCATAAATGACCAGCAATCTTTCCATAGGCAGCTTGTACCAGGCGGCAATATCCCGGATGCTTTCACCGCTCAGATTCATAAAGGTCTGAGGCTTAAGCAGAATGATCCTGACACCGTCAACATCACTCTCGCCATAAAGTCCCTTAAAACCTATTTTTGATAATCTTATATTTAATTTACCCGAAAGGTAATCAATTGTATCAAAGCCTACATTATGTCTTGTATTTTCGTATTTTGATCCGGGATTACCCAAACCCGCGATTAAGAATATTTCTCCCAATGCTGCCTCCTGTCCGAGTGTGCTGTGCCGCAAGCACACATCATATTGTATTTATTGATACGCTCTATTGACATTGTACATTGTTAATAGAGCGTATGCATCCATGTTTAAAAGGGCGGTTCCAAAACCCGAACCGCCCCCGAAAAATTGTTTTACCGATAATTAATATTTTAGTAGCATAAACCCAATTTGTAAAATATTTTCTTTAACCTGATTAATTATATTTGAGTAAAGAGAGTGCTGATGGAAATATCCCCATAAATTCTCTCAATAGCTTCAGCAAACACGCCTGCAACTGACAGGGCGGTTATCTTGTCTATTTTCTTTTCCTTATTAAGGGTAATTGTATTGAGGACAACCAATTCCTTAATGGCAGAATCTTTAATTCTCTGTATGGCAGGACCTGATAAAACCGCGTGTGTACAGCTGGCATATACTTCTTTAGCGCCCGCATCCATCAATGCATTCGCGCCGTTCACAATTGTTCCTCCGGTATCAATAAGGTCATCTACCAGCACACACCTTTTGTTTCTGATATCACCGATTATGTTCATTACTTCGGACACATTGGCCTTGGGACGGCGCTTGTCGATGATAGCCAGCGGGCAGTCAAGTCTCTCGGCTACTTTTCTTGACCTTGTAACACTTCCCACATCAGGAGAAACTACAACCACATCATCCTCTCCTGCAAACTTATCCTTGAAGTATTCCCCCAATATTGGAACTCCAAGTAAATGGTCAACCGGAATATCGAAAAATCCTTGAATCTGCGGAGCATGTAAATCCATGGTCAAAATTCTGTCTGCTCCTGCAATAGTTAAAAGATTTGCAATCAACTTTGCTGATATTGGATCCCTTGCTCTGGCCTTTCTATCCTGCCTTGCATAACCGAAATACGGAATAACTGCGGTTATTCTCCCTGCGGAAGCCCTCTTTACCGCATCAATCATTACCAGAAGTTCCATCAGGTTATCATTTACAGGCTGGCAGGTGGACTGAATAATAAATACGTCGGAACCTCTTACCACTTCCCCGACGTTTACTGCCGTTTCCCCATCACTGAAACATCCAACACTGGCAACACCTACAGGTATTCCTATCTTCTCGGCAATTTCATTTACCAATTGCCTGTTGGAGTTACCTGTAAATATTTTTATGTCCTTACCATGCAAATTCATTTCAACTCTCCTTTTTTATCACTCTGTTTATATTTGTTTTTTATTTGCGCTTCATATCCTTCCTTATTACCCAGTCTTCCTTTATGACCTGGCGTTCTCTTGCAATTGCAAGGGAATTTTCAGGCACTTCCTCAGTAATAGTAGAACCTGCTGCTATATATGCATCTTTATGAACAACTACTGGTGATACGAGATTTGTATTGCATCCGATGAAGGAATTATCCCCTATTATGGTTTTATTCTTGTGTTTGCCGTCATAATTGACAAATACGACTCCACAGCCTATGTTGACATTTGAGCCTACTTCTGCGTCTCCTACATAAGTAAGGTGTGATATTTTGGTTTTGTCACCGATTACAGACTTTTTAATTTCAACGAAATCTCCAATTTTAACCTTGCTGCCCACCATACTTCCTGGTCTCAGGTATGCAAACGGGCCAACATGCGTTTCATCGCCGATTGAGCTGTCTATGGCTACCGAATTGGCTACTTCAACATTATTTCCAATTTTACAGTTTGAGATCCTCGAATTCGGCCCTATTACACAATCCTCACCGATGGCTGTATTACCTTCGAGTATGGTATTCGGAAGAATTGTCGTATCCTCTCCGATACACACATTTACATCTATGTGAGTTGATGCAGGATCAACAATTGTAACTCCTGAAAGCATGACTTCGCCGAGAATTCTCGCTTTTAGTTCGGAAGTAGCATCCGCAAGGGCTATCCGATCAGTTACAACCAGAAATTCGTAATCGTCTTCTGTTAAGATTTTATTGATATTTTTTGTAGATAGAAAACTCTGTTTTAATACTTCCCTAGAAAGGTTTTGAACATCCGGTTCATTGAGTCTGTTGAGTAATTCGCTGCCATTGAAGATATAAACGGCTGCTTCACTTAACGAATCCGGCGCATTGTCTGAAAAAACCGCCGTGGCATAATTGCCTTCCTCTTTATGCCTGTTCAGGAGGTCCCGGAAGGTTTCATCTGTTATCAGCGGCTGATCGGCCCAGTTTATGATAACCTGCTCCGCACCGCTTACCAGCTGCTTACATTTTTCCAGTTCCTCAAATGTAATGGATTGTATGTCCGTTGTTATCTCCGTCATGCCTGAGGCCGACCACTGCTGAACACTTCGTCCCAATACATTATGGCTTTCTTTCATGCTTTTGGATTTAAAAGCACTATTATTGTTGTCGGAAATAGTTAATCCCAAAATCTTTTTCATTGTCAAAGCCCCCACTGTATTTTACAGGTTATATTCTCTCATTTTTAATGAATAATTTCAACCATTAACAATAATAAAATACCCTCCATATTATTTATTTATCTTGTACACTATTTTTATAACCTTTCAAATAAAATTAATAATTAATTGGACAAGAACAAAAAATTTACACTTTCTCAGACAATAAAAAAAGATACTCCTGAAAGTATCCTTTTATTACTTCTTGGATTATTCCTGTAATGAACTCTCAAAGCTGGCTAAGATTGCAGATTGGAGCTTTTCTCTGGCTGTCGCATTTATAGGATGAGCTATATCTCTGAATTCACCGTCCGGTGTTTTCCTGCTGGGCATTGCAATAAACAATCCGTTCTGGCTTTCAATAATTTTGATATCGTGTACCACAAATTCATTGTCAAAGGTAACCGACACCACTGCCTTCATCTTTCCCTCAGTATCAATCTTTCTAATCCTTATGTCTGTAATTTCCATAATGACGAACCCCTCCAAGAAATTAATTTAAGTTATTATTAGTATTCGCCATTATGGTAAAAATTCCTTCTTTTTCGCGTATATTTTTACATTTTTTTTGCTTATTTTACAAATGTATTCGACTTTTTATTAAAAATAACACCTATATGTTTGGTTTTATATCAATAGTAGTGTTTTCCACAAGATCGGCATTTAAGGTTACCAGCGAATAATAATTACCCACCAGTTTCTTGTTAGGCTGGTTGGTCTCAATCATAACACCGATTCCTACTACTTCGCTGTCAAATTGATTAGCCATTTCGATTATCCCCTTTGAAGTTCCTCCGCCCTTCATAAAGTCATCGATAAATAAAAGCCTTGAGTTTCTCTTTAATGACTTCATTGGCAGAACCATTGTCTGAATTTTTTTTGCCGACGCCGAAACGTAATTAATATTGACAGAAGCCCCGTCAGTTGCTTCATTGTAATGGCGAACTATTACCAGGGGGACATCCAGATATTGCGCGGTAGCAAAAGCAAGAGGGATACCTTTAGTTTCAACGGTTATAACGCAATCCAGTTCCAGTTTTGAAAACTTGCTGGCAAACATCATTGCAATCTTATTTACCCACTCCGGATTATATATGATATCCAGCATGTACAGATATCCGCCGGGCAGAACTCTTTCAGGATTTGATAACTCCTTTGATAATTCCTGGAGAGTTACCTGAATTTCGGCTTCGCTCATATAGGGTACGTATTTTACTCCACCGGAAGCACCCGGAATAGTACATATATTTCCCATATTGTTTTTTTCAAATGTTTTTTGTAAAAGGTCAAGATCTTCACTGATAGTAGATTTAGCTGAACCGAACATTTCAGAAAAATGCCCCAGAGTAAAAACCTTATTTGGGTGATCGCACAAGGTTTTAATAATTACGGCAAGTCTTTCATTTCTTTGGATTTTATCCATGTTATCTCCCCACATTATTGTTTACATTAATAATCATTATACAATAAATTATTGAATAATAAAACTCAAATTGCTATTATAATTCGGAAAAATTATATTGTAAAGGATTAAGTAAAAATAATTGTCCTAAAGGTATCATAAAATATTAAATATATGTAAATATTTTTCCTATGCCTCATTTTTTTATTCCTTTTACATTTGCATGAAAATAATGTATTATTTTTATGTTCGGGAATTTAACCTGAATTAATTTTTTATGAAGCAGTGAACTCTCTTGAATTGAGTTTAATAATATATAGTATTATCACAAAGGAGTGTTTTCTTTTGATTAATAATTCAAACCTTTTAGATTCGGAAGAAATTAAATATGTTCATTTTATAGGCATAGGCGGCTCAAGTATGAGCGGTCTGGCAGAAATACTTTTAAGCCAGGGCTACAAAGTGTCGGGTTCGGATATAAAATCCTCAAAAGCAACACAGAAACTGGAAAACCTCGGTGCTGAAGTCTTTATCGGACACAGCGCGGAAAACGTCTCAGACCCTGATCTGGTGGTTTACACCGTGGCCGTCAAGGAAGATAATCCGGAAATGGTTCGTTCGAGGCAATTGAATGTGCCGGTAATTGACAGGGCAGAACTTCTTGGACTGATTATGAAAAGGCATTCTTTTGGAATAGCGATCTCCGGAACTCATGGAAAAACCACTACTACCTCAATGATCACCACCATAATGCTTGAGGCCGGCACCGATCCTACCGCACATATCGGAGGAGAGCTGGACTCAATTGGCGGCAATACAAGAATCGGAAATTCCGAATATTTCATTACAGAAGCCTGCGAATATTATGGCAGCTTCCTTAAGTTTTTTCCGTTTATGGCCGTCATTCTCAATGTGGAGGTTGATCATGTTGACTACTTCAGGGATCTGCAGCATATAAAGGATACCTTCAGGCAATTCATTTCCCTGGTTCCGTCAAACGGTTATATCATCGCTTGCGCAGATGATGAAAATACACTTTCGGTAATAAGCGATAAAAACTGTAATAAAATAACCTATGGCATAAAAAATCCCGATGCCATGTGGACAGCAAGGAACATAGCATATAATGACCTGGGCTGCGCCTCTTTCGAGGTATACAAAATGGGAGAGAAGCTGGGCTCGGTTGCTCTTTCTGTGCCGGGACCCCACAATGTCAGCAATGCTCTTGCTGCTGTTTCAGCCTGCTACACCTGCGGCTGCAGCATGGAGAGCATAGTTTCCGGATTGATGAAATTTGGCGGCAGCCATAAAAGGTTTGAATTGAAGGGCCTTGTTGACGGTATCAAGGTTATCGACGACTACGCGCATCACCCCTCGGAGGTGAAAGCAACACTGAATGCCGCTGCCAATACCATTCACAAGAAAATCTGGTGTGTATTCCAGCCTCATACCTATACCAGGACAAAAGCCTTTATCGATCAATTTTCAAAGGCCTTTGCAAATGCTGACAATATCATAGTTACAGATATTTATGCCGCACGTGAAAAGGATCCCGGCGACATTCATTCCAGTATGCTGGCCGAGAGAATTTCCCTTCAGGGCGGCAACGCCGTCTATATGGACGATTTTCAGGAAATTGCAAGGTATCTTGATAAAAATGCACAGCCAGGCGATCTGATACTGACAATGGGCGCAGGAGACATCGTAAGGTGCGGAGAAATGTTTCTGAACCTCAGGGCGAATAAGTAAAATTGTTGTTACTTGTCCAATACCCGGTACAGGATGCAGTTTAAAATTGTTATGAAATACTCCAAAATAAATATAGATTTCAAGCATGAATATAAAATAATAATAGTGTGCGAGGCCTGTATCCACCAATTGGTGTCCGGTTACAAGCGCTTGCTTGAAATTTACAGGCTTACTCAAAGTACTTTGTGCCGGCAAATTGACAGGAGGTCAATTTGAGCAGCATGCGAGACCCGGATGATCGAGTCGCTGCGACGGCTAAAAGGTGCCTGGAGTAAGCCATATTATTTAAGGCAAGAACTTCGTGGGCAGGCAATTGATGGGTACAGGCCGGGAACACTATGACTTTGGATTTATTTTTATTTTTTAGAGTTCATATCAATTTTACTCAAGCCCTGGTCATGGCAAGTTTGATTTCACCCTCGGCAGCAACCTTGTCATTTACCGTTGCTTTTACCTTTGCCTTTGTCACACCCATCTTGGTCATCAGTATTTCAGTTTCCAGTCTAAGGACATCTCCGGGCTGTACCTGATACTTGAATTTCATGGCTTCTATGCTTGCAAATACGCCAAGCTTACCCTTGTTCTCCTCCAATACCGCAACAGCTATCCCGGCTGTCTGGGCAAGTGCCTCAACAATAAGCACTCCCGGCATTATGGGATACTCCGGAAAATGCCCCTGAAAAAAAGGTTCGTTAGCTGTCACATTTTTTATTCCTACGGCTTTTTTTCCGGGTTCCAGCTCAATGATTTTATCTACCAGCAAAAGTGGATATCTGTGTGGAAGGATTTCTTTTATTTCTTTAATAGTAAGCATTTAAACACCTCTTAAAATATTTATTCAAACTGTCTGTTAACCTCTGTCCAATATATATTAATTATGACCAGGTAATATATTCTACAGCGCTAAAGAAAATTCCTTTTTTGCCGCAAATTATTTTACCCTCTATTAACAATGTACAATACGTTTTTGAGCGGTGAATTTGCCCTGCGACTGCGTTGAAGCCGCTTGCAAGGCACAAAGCCTTTCTGCGCGTCTTTGCCTTGTCGCAAGCCAAATTCTCTCGCTCAAAAATCACCGACCTCACGTCGAGATATTTTGGCAATTTTCGAGGAGGATGGACGCAGCCTTGCTGACGCAAGGCAAGGACGACAACAAAGAAAAGTGGCAAAATAGCCGACGTGAGGCGTGTTGTACATTGTCAATAGAGGGTTATGTACCTTTAAGCTTTACTATGAACGCCCCGGCAACCGGACGCTCCATGCCCCTGTCGGAGGGCCTGTTTTTCAAACTGCCTTCCACAAGTATCTGCGAGGTTGCCCCGCCGTCCAGCATGGCAGCCTCCTTTACACCAAGCTGTATAAGATAATCCGCAAGTTCTTTGCCTGTCAGGCCTGAGCTGTAACCCGGCTGCCGTCCGTCAACTACTATGAGCACCATTTTACCATCTGCTTTTATCCCTATTGCGGTCCTTGGATCACGGTTCAGCAGCGTACCCGCCCACCTGTCCCGGTGGGGAACAACAGATTTTCCGCTGCTGACCAGCATACTGCCGCAGCTGTATGCCTGATATCCTTTACCGTAGCTGGGCTTGATCTCAATATTTAAAGTATCACCCTCTTTTATTCCCAATTCATCCGGAAGAGAGGCTTTATTTCCGTAAAAGCTGATGAGCTGACTGTCCTTTTTAATTGATACTCCCGTGACATTTTTATACACTGCCGTCACAACATTGTTTTCTATCCTTATTGACGTATTGCTTATTTCAGCCCGGTTGGAAGAACCATATTCGTTGGTGTACAGTATAATGTTTCCGTTTTTCCCCGTACGGTTAAGCATGTTGATATCTATCCTTTTATTTTTATATGTAAAATATATCTCGGATATGATTTTTTCAAAGCGTGGGCCCTTATCATCCATTATAAAAACAGGATCATAACCGGTGGCAGACATATAAAGCTTTCCGTCTATGGCCGCCATTCCCACAGGGTCACCGTATTCATAGAAAAAGCCCCCGTTTACGGCTGCATATGCACCGGTCCTTGCCGATATTTCAGAAAGCTTTTCAAATCCGAAAACATTATCAAAGGATAAAACGGGTTTGAATTCTACGCGCTCATCCATAGGGTCGAATTCCAGCGTGAATATCTCCTGTTTATAGCCGTTTATTTCAGTGGATATATGCTTGTACTCTATGGGAAACGGCCTGGTTTCAACAGCAGGTACCGTTCCTGTCTGTGAAGCGTCCGATGAGCCGGTATTTACCGCTGCCGCAGGTATATCCCTGTTAAAAAATAAAAATTGCCCTACATAAAAGATAATGCAGGACAATGTTAACAACGTTATTGTAATTATAATCATTTTCAGATTATTTTTTTTCATCTACAACTCCTCCGGCAGCTGTTTCAGAACTGCCAGTGTTCAAATACTGTTTTGATAACTGCCTGTACATGTAATCTCCCAGGCCGATTCCCTTTTGGGACATTGTCTCAACCAGAGTCTCATCCATCATGGTATTGTACATTTCGGTACCATAGTCACTTTCCAGATAACCTGATTTTGGTACTGTAGCTTTCATCTGTTTGTACATCATATTCAGAAAGATACCTTCAAATTCCTTACAAACCTGTTTAAGCTGTGCATCATCGCCTTTTTCGGCTGCGGCCTTCAATCTTTTCTCAAAATCACCGTCATTTGATGTCGCTCTATAGGTTTGAGCACTGTCAACAGAACTTTTGGTATTTGAATTTATACTGTCAATGCTCATACATTAACCTCCATGAGCCACATTTGTGGCCACAAAATGTAATGAAAATAATATCCTTTATCGCAATGTGGCGAATAAAGGAGGTTAATTGGCCATGTGCGCTTTCAAAGTATTGGCAAATACTTTGAATATTTCGCACGGCCATAAATTCACAGGTTGGCTTGGAGGACGAATGC
>JAEWJR010000102.1:0-21113 GCA_023386445.1 Bacillota bacterium
ACAACAAGTTCTTGTCTGTACACTATGCCGGGTGTTTCATAACGTTTTATATAAAAACCCAGGATCGTTCTTATCCTAATGGACAAACTTAACCTGGGCATTTAAAGCGATTATATTACACAGCAAAAATATATAACGCAAAATGTACAGTGACTTGTCGCCCGGTTTCTTGAATCGGACATTCTCAGCAGAAGTTACCTACCTCTTGCGAACTTGATTTTTCAAGTCCTGGAACCTTGGTTCCAAAGGGACTTCAGTCCCTGGATAGCAATCTCCGGCGTCATCGTATGCCTTCGCCACAACATTCAATATTTTACTACATGTTGAACACTTTTGCAAGGACTTTTTTTAAAATTCTCCTTTTAATAATTAACGCGTTGTGTTAACTGGTTAATCAATATTACCAGTAAGAACTGTTCTGATTATTTACCGTGCTGTCCATTGCTTGAAGTTGCACTCGCGTATCGGTATATTCTATAACAAATTAACTATAATGCTGAGCGTTAAATTAACTGGCACAACGAGTTAATTTAACGCTTTTAAACTTATAACAATATAAATTATTTCTTACTAATAAATTCCCTTTTCTACTATATAAATATACTTGTATATTACCAATATGAATTGCATCTCATTTTTTTCACAAACTGTGTCCTTAACAAATTGCAAAGAGCGCACTGTATTGAACAGCACGCCCTCTGATCACAAAGAGGATTATAAAAATAGTAATCAGTTGATATCTACATTATTCTCGTCAATGTGTACCTGATATTGAGCACCGGCTTTATTTCCACCCGGATCAGTATTGACAGAATTACAGGTTACAACAACATTGCCAAGCTTCTTTGCCGTTAAAATACCCGTATCAGGATCTATAACCGCATCCCCGGGATTTTCCGAAGCAGGAGCCACCTGCCATTTTACCTGCCAGCCACCGTATAACTCTGACGGCTTTATCATTGATGTCAGCTGCTGTTTTGTCCAGATATCCATGCCAGGTTTTCCTTCGATAGTTATTACCGGAACACGGTACAATGCCGGAAAAGTAATAACTATTGAATTATTATCATAGTTCAGCTGGGACCCGCCTTTTTTGGTAACATTGTTACCTTTATTGCTGTTATCTACAGGCATGTAGCCCTTAGGCAATTCGATTGTGGCACCGTAATATCCGGTGGGCACCGAAGTGAACCTGGCTATACCTGTTTCATCAGTTACCGCAGTCAGAGCGGCAAAACCGGTGTCAACTGTGTCAGAATCTCCGGAATACTTTTGCAATTTTACTGCATGGCCGCCTATGGCAGCTCCGAAATTGTCCTTCAGTTCCACATTGACAGTTCCTGTCTTAACATTTATAGTGATAGGATCCTCAGCTGCCCTTGCCGTATTTTGAGCATCTTTATATGAAAGTTTTGCGGTTGAAGAGAATGCTCCTTCTGTTTTGCAAACAAACTGAAGCTGTCCATTCTGTGATGCAATGTTTGCCGCCGGATTGAATATTACCGAACTAAGTGTCCTGGAATAGTTCCCGGTACCATCAACGGAACCGCCTCCCACAGCAGCTATGTCTTTAAATGCTGAAGTATTCAGCTTCATTTGAAGTAAGAGATTACTGTAAGTCGTACTGAATTTGGTAGCTTGAGCAGTCACCGTCAGATTCAAATCAGCCCTGTCTCCAACAAGACGGTTTACCGTATTGTGTCCGAGGTTCAATACAGGAACATCTTTATTGTTTATTGTTATTTCTTTAGAGCCCTGTGCTCCGTGCTGGTCTGTAACAACAGCTTTTATTTTAAATTGCGCAACTTTATTATTTACATTCTTTGCCATTTCCACAGCCTTTACCAATTCATTCTCCAGGGCATTGGCACCTTCCAAAGTCAGTACACTCTCGCCTGTTTCATATTTTCCGTCACCATCATTGTCAATGTACACTTTACAATTCAATTTCTTATCATCCATATCCGGATCTTTTGCAAGCAAACTGAAATTCAGTTTTTCAAGAGTGTTTGCAATATCCTGTCCGTCATTCAAACCCAATATTTCTACCGAAGGTGCATGGTTTGCACCCACAGATGCCTTAAGCATTGTGTTTACAAACATCTTTACCTCTTCTAATGATTTAATAGAACTATGACCTGTACCCGAGAAGGTAAGATTTCCTTTAAAATATGTATAATAGTCGTTGAGACCGTCATACTCATGATACATATCCTCATTTGATACAGGTGTAACCAGTGTGGCCGTCCTGGTACCATGCTTGTATACATATTCATTTCTGTAAGTAAATGCAGTTACAATATCGGGGTCTTCTGGATCAAGTCTCAAGTACTGCAGATGCGTGGGCGAAACAGTTATATCGCCCAGGATATACGGGTACTTTGTGAGATTACTTTCATTGATTTTACTTGTTTTTATTGTATCCGGAAACCTTGGGGCTCCATTTTGATAGAAATTGGCCAGCCTTGTCAAGCCAGTTGAAACAGTTACACCGGAGGGTTTGCTTGCGTCTGTTGCAAAAGCATTCATTCCGAGCCTGTCTCTGAAATACTTGGTAAGATTTGTTTCACTGCTTGTAAAGCCTATTGTATCATGTGTAAACATTATTGCCTGATCTGAGTCGGCAAATGCTATCATGTCATTAAGTGCCTTACCCGACAGATCACCGATATATGAGTCCTCAAAACCGAATATTACCATATCATAATTCCCGTTAAGAGTTGTAGGGTTACCATTGACTTGATTTCCGTAATTTGTGTTAAAATCACCGATTTTCATCTCGGTAACAATAATATTGTACTCACCCTGTTTATACAGAAGATTCTGACTATCAAAATTACTCAGTGTAGAAAGCTTTAGCGTAGCAGAATTATCATTATTATTCGGAAGCAATTGGAGAACCCTGATTTTCTGTTCATCGCCTTTAACCGCTGTAAACCCAGTTTCATAAGCTTTTGCTCCTGAATCATCAATCACTTCTATTTTCCAGGGAACTAAACCGGTAAACTTGCTGGGAAGATGGCAATTGACAGAGTAGTTGTCCATACTTCCTATATCTTTGTATGTGGATGTTATTTCATCACTTTTATAAACTCCGTCTCCATTTTGGTCAATATAAAGATTAATTGACATCTTTGCCGCACTGTTATTGTTTCTCAGATTCATGGCAAAGCTGATAAGACCGGCATTCTCAGCAATGTTATTTCCGTTGTATTCCACCGGTTTTTGTGTCAGTACAAGTGTGGGCCTCTTTTTTATTCCGGAATTTTTGTATTCTTTGAGTTTCTCCAGCAAAGATTGGGTATTATCACCCTTTACATTTTTGTATGCGCTACTATTATTTTTATAATTGATAAAATTTTTATATAGCTTGGTGTCTTTCATACCGGAACTGAAAATACCACTATCAAATATCATCAGCTGTCCCGCTTCAATAAAATTCTTAAGCTTTAAAGCAGCAATGTCCGATATGTCATTACCGGCATAAAATTCCTTGTTATTCGCCACTGTTTTAGCATAAAACCAATTATTCGCTACCTGGGGTCCAAATCTGCCGTATACATTTCCCTTGTAGTTACTGTTGTACTTGTCGGTGGTTGCGGTATTGTTTCCTATGTACACAATATCGTAACAGCCGTTTACATCTTCCGCCTTTGATATGAACAAGGGCATAGGCATTGTCGTTACTTCGATCTCCCTGCCTAACTCACTCTTCAACGTGGATTTGATCGTGCTTGTGATATCAAAGGACGTTGAAGGTTGAATTTCAAGTATTTTTACCGGGGGAGGATTGGCTGCCTGGACTACATTGCCTGGGAGCGGCAGCAACGCTGTTGCAAATAATATTACCGCTAATACCAGACAATACACCTTTCTTCTTTTCTTAATTTGAGTATTCATTACACACCTCCATAAATTTTTCACTGGACTCTTTAAATTTAACACTATCTTAACGGAAATATATTCCGAGAAGCTGCCAGCCGAAAGTAATTGCAAGCACCGTACCTATGGCTATAAAAGGCCCGAAGGGAACAGTAGCTTTCCTGTCTATTATTTTAAAGATCATCAGTAAGACACTCACTGCTGCCGCTGTCAGAATTGACAAGAACAGTGAGGTCAGCATCAGTCTCCATCCAAGGAGCAACCCAATGGGAAACAGAATTTTTATATCTCCGCCTCCCATAACTTCCTCGGATTTATAAAGCTTGGAACCCACAATTGAAACCAGCAGCAAAATACCGCTGCCTGATATTGCTCCTAACAGGGGATTCCACCAATTGCCATCCCCATAAATATCAGATGGGATGAAAAAATTGATTACAAAAAATACAAAGCCACCAATTATCGCTGTTATGACAACACCGTCAGGAATTATCCCATGCTCCAGATCAATAAAAAAAACTACTATTAATATAGAAGATAAAAATACGGCTGAGAAAAATTCAACACTTATACCGTATTTATACAGCATCCCCGTATACAGTACGGCTGTCATAATTTCCACCAGCATATACCTGGGGGATATTTTTTCTCCGCAGCCGGTGCACCTCCCACGTTGGCAAAGATAACTCAACACCGGGATCAGATTTAATGCTCCCAGCTTTTTCCCGCAGCCGGTGCAATGTGAGGGTTCCGTTACTATGGACTCCCCTCTGGGTATCCTGTATATACACACATTCAGGAAAGACCCTATAATTAACCCTATTAAAGCTACATATAAATAAGTTATAAATAAAGCCAAACAACTACCTCCCACGAGTTAATCAATGCCATGTAATATTCAATATACATAATCTGGCCGGGTTGGAATTTTACTACTGCACATCAACGGAATTTTCAGCAGAATCGGAGGCTGTCGTGCTGTCCGAAGCTGCAGCAGTTTTTGTGGATGAGTTGCCGCCGGAGGCTTCATTGCTTTCTGTTTTTACAACGGGGGCCATTTTATTTAATTTGACATTTGACACCTTTGTAGTTTTACCCGCCGTCAGCTTGATGAAGAAGTCAAACGAATACTCCTGGGCATAAGCCGAACCGATGGATTTTTTTATTGTTCCGTTGAATGACACTATGTACCACCTGTTCAGTTTTGAATAGGCAGGATGCATGGTTATGGTATAATCACCTTTTTTCTTGATGCTCATTATGTCACTTTGCAGCAGCAATGCCTCTTTTGGAAACAGCTCCTTATATCTGTCGTTAATCAGCAGGATATCATTTTTGTCCTTATCTTTGTCTATGCCGATGGTTTCGGCCAGCAAACTGAATTTTGAATAGCTGTCGTCCCAGCTTCCGCCCAAAAGTGTTCTTCTTTCGCCGTCCATGCTTAAAATATTGTCAAGGAAGGAGGTTATAACGGTGCATTCACCTTTGTAGGTTTCACTGTCTTCCTTGTTTGCAGCCCCTGTCTTGTCGTCCGATTGCTCCAGATTCAAATAAGGCAGCCTGGTAATAAAATCATTATTGTATCTGAACAGTCTGTTTTTTGCACCGTGTTTGTAAGCCGATTCCCTGGCTCTGATTATTTTATATCCGCTGCCTTCCTTTTCCTTTACTAGCTCCACATCATATTTTGCCTGCACCTTGATTGAGTCCACCTGGTCGGCAGCAATATCTGATGTTTTCTGGTATGTATTGGTATTTGGATCCAGCGTGAAATGAGCATCAAAGGTACTGTCCGGTACACAGCTTGCCAGCAGATTGACTTTTACGAAATACAATACCGTACCATCCGCATTTTCAATAAATGTGGAATCAATCTGAGGCTCTTTATCATCTGTAAGCATTTTGTAAGAAACCATTGTAATCCCGTTCATGCCCACAAATCTCGGGAAATTCAATCCGACTTCGGTATTGTTGTTCCCCTCCTCTACTGCACGTTTGGCTAAAAAGCTTTTCAAATCTTCGGGAATGCTGCCTGTCGCCAGATTTTTCTGATAGTTTAAGGCATATCCCGAATACAATTTTACAAAATAATCGGATATCAGTTCTTTGATCTCACTATCCTCCTGCCGGCTCACCGCAGTTTGGGAAACCTTTGGAGTACTGCTGCTCTGACTGCTGTTTGCGGCCACCTGCACGTCTCCTGATGAGCTGCAGCCCGACATCATTACTGCTGCAATTAAACATCCTGTTAATATTATTGCTAATTTTTTATTCATTCCATCACCTCTAAAAATCGAATATTGAATATAAATCCATTCCCTGCTTATTAAATTCTCCCAATAGTTCATCCTTGCCCGGAAATGTCACTCTTGCGGTTTCGCTGTTTGACGTACCTTTAAAAAATACTCCCGCATACTTTCCGTCATCCAATTGCGTCAGATTTTCACCTTCCTTTAAAACAACGGGAAGATAATTCGGAATATCCGGATCCATACTCTTATGTGCCATAGACTCATTATCAAGCAAATAGCCTGAAGCATCCTTACTAAAACCTTTTCCGGCTGCAAGAATTGAGCCTGTGACATCGGCATCTTTCTCAACTACAACCTGGCCCACGGAAAAAATAATGCCATTTAATTTTGTATTGACATGTATGGTAATTCCGGGATTTGAGTTATAAATTAAAAAGTAGCTTTTATAGTATTCATCATCAGGCAAAAGTCCATAGGATTCAGCCCTTTCTTTTATTACATCATTAAGATAAACAGCTGAACCAGTTTCTTCACTCAGATTAAACACAAATCTGTCGGTAGCTTCGGTATCTCCGCCCGGATACTTGTCATTGAGCATATCATTGATATACATAAACAAATTATCCGAGGAAGAGCCTCCCGGTGCCTGATTCAGGGTGTTATTAATAGGGGAGTTGCCCAATGCAGAATATGTATATTCCCTGGAAGAGAATATCTGGGTCTTAGGCACAAGCAACTCCTTCAATTCTGCCAGTTTTTCGGTAAAGAACGATTTATATCCGGAATCTTCAGCACTCGGCAAATCCCTCCAGAAGTCAGTCCAATCGCTTATATCCGGTTTTTCATCGATATTGTCAAGTATAAAATTGTTGTTGATGAACTGCACTTTACTGATTTCATTGATACCCTTATTCATGAAATATATTCTGTCATTCGCACCGAATTCATAGTTACAGAAACCTGATATTCTTCCGTTATCTGCAGCCGGATCATAAAATGCCGGATCATTAAAGCCCTCTTTCCTTGCACCGTCAATACTGGCCATCCAGGATCCGATACCGGCATCGTCGGTAAAATTTGCCGGTTTCCAGCACTGTATAAGGTTTGCAAAACCTATTGCCGCTCCCCTGTTCTCATACAGCCATTGGTGATAGTAGCTGGCCTCAGCAATGCCATCAGGTATGGTAATGCTTCCCGTTTGGATTCCGTCCATAAATTCCCTGTACATAGGCGCTGAATTGCTGGCTCTGGAAATAATAGATGCATCCTCTATCTGTGGAAAATGTATATCGGTATTTCCCGAGGCCGGATCTACCCTGAAGGTTCCTCCGTTGACTATGGCATCTCCGTTTATAACTATCCGTGACTTTTCCGAAAGCAAAGAGCCTGAGTGATGTATGACGGCACTGTTTACAATTGCGCTGCTCTCATCATGGTTGGAGGCTGCCAGGTTGTTGGAAAGTCCCACAAAGCTTCCGTTTACGGCAATAACCGAATCTACCCCATTCATTTCAAGGTCATCAAAGGTGTAGGCATTTCTGCCAACGAAGATTTTATCTCCCCTTCCAAAAATATGAATACCATTCGCAATTGCATCCTTATATATGTATATATAACTGTTGTCCTGATTACCGTCTTCCCTTGTGTACATCCCTGTTCTGATAAGCCCTCTGGTATACGCATTCCCGCGTACCGACAAATGGCCTCTGTTCTTAGAATAAATACCCCCGTAATAATATTGCTCGGTTTGTTTTGTATATTCGGGCGAAGTGCCAAAGGCTAAGACATCTCCCTCAACCTGTGCATTGATGTTTTCAACCATCAGATCTCCTATGGAATATATCGCGGCCTTAAGCTCAAACCCTCTCGGTATTGTCATTGCAAATTTTCTTTTTGAAAATATCTCCTTGTTCACAGTGCGGTCACCGGCTCTGTTGAAGTCCGAAATTGCCGTAACTCCTATAGTTACATTTATTTTGTCCTTTTCACCCGGGATTTCCTCCCACCCCAGATATCTGATGTCGTTAATCTCAACAGTAGCTTCGTTTGAGCCTGAGCCGCCGAGTTGTATTTTATAAGCTATCCTGTCCGGAGCGGTACCGTACTTTGGTGCTGTATATCCCATCAGTGAAGGCTTTATTTTTAATAATATAACTTTTTGTGCAAAATCTTCTTCGCTGTCGAAGTCAATATCCTTGGTATTGTCCGGATTACCGCAGTAAAAATCAATATAAGCAAAGCATTTTTCTATGGCCGATTCAGCCGCATTATATGCCATATCGGTGGTTTCCTCATGCTTGCTGATTCCGAACCCTTTGGTGGAACTGTCTATAAGAGCTACTCCCAGGACAACCAGTATTGCCAGAATCACAATAACTGTTATCATTATCGAGCCCTTCTGATTCCTTATTCTATTTCTCATTTATTACCGCTTCACCCCTCTTTCCTTCCTCATGGCTTGAACGGATTGAACCTTATCCCGCTTATTTATTAATAATGTATATCTACCTTCAGATTCTTTAAATGTTTTTCACCGGCCGAATACAGCATTATAAGCAATTCCACCGTATCGGGCTCGGGCTGTAAGGTATCCAGCGTAGCCCCCGCCTTATCCATATATCTGACCTTATACTTATACCTGCCGGTGAGATTGCTGTTATCTATACGCAAAAACTTTGTCTCATTCCCCGGCTCCAGGTACAAAGATTCGGCCCCCACACTCCTGGGACTGATATCAACTGACTTGGAAATATCATCAGACTCCTCAAAATCCTTAATAAGACTGCCGTTTTTTACGGCTTGGGTGACCTCAACCTTTACTATCTGTATCACCGCATTAGTTTCCAGCTGATTTCTGGTCAGTTGAGTAATCAATACCGAGTTTGAAAAAACTGCAATCAGAGGAACTGAAATAATGCCTAATACCGCCAACGCGATTATAACCTCGGTCAAGGTCATTCCCTTGATATTTTTCAATATTTTACCCATATCAAATTCCTTCCCCATTTTGCACATAATTATGTCCATGCACCCGGTTTATTTAATAAGGACTTTTTCCTGATTGTTGCCGTTCTTGATTTCCTTTGCGTTACGGTCGGTCAGGATTACTTTTTTTGTCACATCATTTTTCACTATATTGAGTTTGTTGCCGGAATTATTAAAAATTTTAATTTTCAAACCAAGTCCTTTATTTTCCGGTATCAGAGAAAGATTAGTGCTGATGGTCATATTCAGATCCCTGTCGGGTGCGGCACCGCTGAAGCTGGAAGACACGCCCGCGGCGTCGGTGATTGCTACCGTATAGGAGGATTTGTTTATATTAACCGACATGGTTATATACTTGTTTGTCTTGCTGCTGTACTTATCCCTTTGCTTGTCTGTGCCGAATACCGTAAAATTGTCTCCGGCTGAAAGGAAGCTGTTCAGATTTATTTCGAAATCCTTTGTATCCGAATCGGACGCTGCCGTATTTGTCCCCAGCGTTATATTATTTGCTTTTCCCGAGAGCACATCGATAGCTGTAAGCTCCAGTGGCGAAATACTGCCGTACTGATATCTGTTGAATTTATGCCTGGCGTATTCATAGAATTTATCGGCAGATTCAAGCTTCAGGGCATACATGCTTATGCTCATATTGGCTACATAATTTTCTTTGGGCGTCTCACCGGCTTTGGCATTTGTATTTACCTGATTTGCGGGCGTTCCGGCGGAAGCCGGTGTTTTAACTGCGGTTACCGGAGTTTTAACAGCTGTTACAGGAGTGCCGGTTTTTGCCTTTTCCTTTTCGGGCTTTATTTCAAATCTGCTTATATTTATGAGCTTTGAGCTGTTTTCAATAAAATCCACTATATCCCTGATACCTTTTATATCCTGCGTGGTAGTAAAGTCAATATTAATTTCATAATAGACGGCTTTACCGGCCTCTTTTTTTTGCGGAGCCGCTACATTTATATTGGTAATATCGGTTCCCGCAATCTTCGCCAGCTTATCCATGTATTCTATGCAATCCATAACATTGGCTTCGCTGCTCAGATAGCCGTCCAGCCTTTCACTCCCGCTTTTTATGGAAAGGACCTTTGCCTTATTGGACTCCAATTCCTGCAAATTTAAATCCAATGCGGCCTTTTCACTCTGAAGCCTGCCCATCTCCTCATTTTGAGAAGCAATTTCAGGTATTACAGGCGTCCATACAAATTTATAAAACACAAATGCGTATACTAATAAGGCAAGAAAACTTATAAGCATGATTTCTTTTCTTTTAAGTGCAAATTTCATAGTCTGCTCCTCCTACTTGGCTTTTGTTGATTTATTGGTAAATTCAAGCGTATACTCCAGGTTTGCATTGGCTTTTTGGTAATTAAATCTAGCACTTGAGGTGTAGCCGGTAAGAAGATCAACCATTGTCAGGTTTGCCATATATTCGGCTACGGCAGTGCTGTCTTTGGAAAATCCCCTAATGGTCAATTTCCCGTTTGCGTGCTGCATTGAGTTAACCGATAAACCCACCGGAGCCGATTTTGTCACATAATCAAGCAGTTCGGATATCCGAACCGTGCTTTGGGATATATTTTCTATAACTGTCTTTTTTGACGAAATTTCATCCTGGGCGGCAGTAATCTGATCATTTACCTTTTTTACTTCAGCATATTTTTCGCCTGCCAGCTCATCGCGTACAGACTCAGCCCGGATTTCAAGTGTTTTAACATACAGCTTGGGACTTATGATACCGGCGGCGGCAACCGCGAGTATGATTACAGCAAGTAATACCGACTTAACCGATAAACTTTTCTTCTCATCATCAGCCTTTATTACGGTATTGGTTTTTGCTTCTTCCGGTATAAGGTTTATATCCTTCATTGTTCTCCTCCTATACGGCAAATTAAAAATTTATAATTCATCTTTATATAAAACAGAAATTTCCGTTTTTATTGGCTCTCTCACATTTCTGGCATTTGCTTTGCCTGTATTTGTTTCCAGCGGCTTTATCTGGACTGTCAGATAATCGCATTCCGGGCTGGATTCCGTTAATCTCTCAAATTTGCAGTTCATTATATCAAGGCCTGTCACAACGGTGTTATAGTCACCGTCAGTCACAGCATCGCCGGGGGCTTTTTCTCCGCTGTACTGGAGCACTCCCTCGTCTCCTTCTTTTTCACAGTAGAACCTCCAGTATTTTATTTTATATATATCCGGTTGTGCCGGGGAACCAGGATCTGTATCTATATATCCAAGCTTCAGTGTTATTATTTTGGGATAACCCGAGCTGTGTTCAGCATCCGTGTTCTCGTTTGTGACCGAAACAACTGCCGCCTTTCTTATGTCCCCACGGATGTGTGACATGACATTGGTCACGGTATACTGCTGGGCAATCAGTCTGCTGTTATAGGTAAATGTTTCCTGCCCGAAAATATACAGCTGGTATATGAGGGGCAGCATTATGCATATTATGGCCAGTACAAGCAGCATTTCTATAAGGGTAAAACCCCTGTTGTTGGATGTTTTCATTTTCGATCAACTCCCGTATTAAAATGGCTGATCCATATTACTTTGTTTTTTTATTCACCTATAGATTATTCATGCATTTGACAGCCGTCATAATCTATAGGTGAATCAAGTGTGTTACATTGTTATTTGTTGCTGCCGGTTTTAGTCTCCGGTTCCGGCTCCTTCGCCATCAACTACAATAACATTTACAGCAGTCTCACTCGGTTTGCATGTTACATTTTGCAATTTAGGATACACCTTAATTTCCCAGCCTTCATAATCTCCCCCCGCGCTTGTATTCCACTGGGGAGATAAAGCGGCTTTATTTGCCTTTACCTCAGTATCAGCAGTTGCTCCGGGATATTTCAAATTAATGTAAGGGCCGTACTCTTTACCGTCATCCCCTGTTACTTGTCCTCCAAGGGCTAAAATAAAAGCCATCGGATCTGCACCATTACCACCGAGTTTTGCTACTTTCCAGTCATTGGAATCAATACAGTATGTAAGTATGCTTTTTGATATGTTCTGCGCCATCTGGTCGTCGGCCTTCTTCTTGCTGCTGGTGAGAACTCCTCCGAACATATTGAAGGCTATAACTGCCAATACGCCCATTATGGCTATAACTATGAGAAGCTCCACCAGTGAGAAACCCTTATTGTTTTTAAGCTTTTTCAATTTTTCACCTCCTTTAATTTTCTGTGATGTTGATAATACAACGCTGTTCATAATGTTAAACTCCTTTCTATTGCTTGTTTTTTGGTATTATAAAAAGCGGTTAGCATTAACTAAACGCATTCTATACAATTTTGAGTTGAACATTAGCAGAAAAATATAAGAGCTGACATTAAGCCGACATTGTCTGATAGATACTCATCATGGGATAGAGGATGCTTAAAATAACGAATGCAACGATTACTGCGAGAAAGATTACAATGATTGGTTCAATTAGAGCTGTGAGCTGCTGGACCGAGGTTTCAACCTCTTCGTCGTAAAAGTCGGCAGCCTTGTCAAGTGAATAGTCGAGATTTCCTGATTCTTCTCCTATACGGATCATGGAAACCATCATGGGCGGGAAATATTTCATTGCGGCCAGCGGCTGGGATAAACCCTTACCCTGCTTTATATCATTTATGACCGCTTCTATCTTCTCTTCTATTACGATATTTCCAAGCAGCTTCTGGACTACCTCCAGTGCCTGGATTATAAGTACTCCCGATGCCATAAGCGTACCCATTGTCCTGGAAAAGCGGGCGGTTATGACATTCTTTGTAACCTGTTTCATAACCGGCAGTTTTATGGCAAGGCTGCCGAAAAAGTGTCTTCCGGGAGTCGTTTTTTTGAACCGGGCGAAACCGATGACTATCCCTGTTATTATTGCCAGAATAACCCACCAAAAGGCTTGAAAAAATTCACTTATGCTTATGAGTACTTTTGTAAACACCGGGAGTTCCACGCCAAAGCCTCCCAGAATACCGGAAAATGACGGCACCACTTTTACCATCAGTACAAATATTACTCCCACGGCAACCAGAAGTACTATAACAGGATAGGTCATTGAGCTTTTTATCTTCTGGTGCAGCTTGTTTTCCTTTTCAAAATGCTCGGCCATCCTGGAAAAGGTTTTATCCAGCATACCGCTGAGTTCACCTGCCTCAACCATGTAAATCAGTACTTCCGGGAAAAGGTCATCATGTTTTTTCATGGCTACCGACAGTGCCGTTCCTTTTTGTATATCCTCATATATATCGGAAATACATTCTTTTAAGGTAGCGTTTGAGGTTTGCTCCCTTAACACATCCAGTGCCGTGGCTATTGGAACACCGGCCTCAAGTATTATGGCAAACTGCCTGCAAAATACGGCCAGATCCTTTACCCTTACCTTTGCCTTAAAGATCGATATCTGCGATATGTCTGTAATTGCATTCAGCTCCTTGGCCTCTACCAGGGTGTATCCTTTAAGCTCCAACTGCTCGTTCAGGCTTTCCTTGCTTTTGAATTTGCTTCTTCCTTCAATGATCTTGTTTTCCGGATTTTTTGCCTTAAATTCATATGTAGGCATATCTTCCTCCTTTGAGAGAATTAGTTCTATTATGCGGGACCGGATTCGGACTGCGGTTATAACGCTATGCCAAGTGCGTTTGTCAAATAGTTTATCCTGTTTACATCCAGGTTTACAGCAAACTCCACACCCGGAATATCAACTGAGTTTATCAGATAGCAGGGCACCTTGAAGATACTCTCCAGATACTCATTGAGATGTGTAAGCTGCGATCCTCCTCCGGTAATAAGTATTTTGGTTACCTTGTCACCTCCGCATCTGGTTGTGTAAAAGTCAAAACATACATTGAGATTTTTAATTATTTCATTTACAACACCCTTTGTGATTTCACTGCAATTCCATTCCAGATCGTTATTATAATCACGGTTCAGTATAATACCGTATTTCTTTTTATACATTTCGGCAAAATCTGACTTCAATTTATCAATGATAATCTTATCGAAAATTTCCTTGTCAATATTGCTGCTGCCAATGAGAATTACCCTGTTGAATTCAATGACCTTGTTTCTCAAAATATTAACTATTGTGGTTTCAGACCCGAAATCCAGCACTGCCACGGTACCTGTATCAAACCTTTGATTTCGCTGGACGCTTATTCTGTCGTCGGTTTTCTTCAGCCATATTTCGTTGTTGAACAGCTTTGCAATGCTGTTGGCAGGAGTATCTACGGCCACAGGCTTAAGATTGAGACTGTTCAATATTTCAACATAGCTGTTAATAATACTTTGCTTGACCGCAGTTACAAATACTCTGTGTTTTTTTACACCGCCCTCATAAAAATAATCAAGTATTTTGAAATCCACTCTGTGCTCTTTCATGTTTATGGGCATAAAACTTTCGATTTCAGCCATTACCCTATTTTCGAGTTCAGCTTCGGGTACATCGTCAATCATTATTATTCTTGTAATGATATTTGTTCCCGACATTACTATTTTTGCCTCCTTGGCAGTAATGTTATTTTCCCGCATCAATCTTTTTATTTCTTCTATAACGCGGGCTTTGTTCCTTATCGCACCATTTTTGATGCAATCCCTGGGAGTGTTTCCGATGCCGAAGTTGACAACTTCAATAGCATCATCTTCCTTCTTACGTACCTGTAAAACCTTAATTAATTTGAATCCTATGTCGATGGTTAAAAAGTAATTATTAAAAAACGAAAATGCCACTGCAATCCCCCCTAACGAATTTATCAAATAAAATAAGCTATTTTTAAACTATTAATATCTTTTTTAAATTGTCCGCGTCAATGGCACATTGACACGCAGATTCATAACTTATCTTTCCGCTTCTATACAGGTTGGCCAGACTGGTGTCCATTGAATGCATCCCGTGCTGAGCACCGTTATATATACAGCTGTTTATCTGAGGTGTTTTGGCTTCCCTTATCAAATTTGATGTTGCAGAGGTTAATGTCATAACCTCTGTGGCAACACAGCGCCCGTGACCATCACTGTTAACAATCAGCTGTTGTGATATTATTCCCTGCAAAACCGTGGACAGCTGATTCCTTACCTGCGGCTGCTGATGGGGTGGAAATACGTCGACAATTCTGTCGATGGTTTTCGCCGCACCTATGGTATGCAAGGTTGAAAATACCAGATGGCCTGTTTCAGCCGCAGTCAGAGCTATGGATATGGTCTCCAGGTCACGCATTTCTCCGATAAGTATTACATCCGGATCCTCTCTTAACGCCGCTCTCAGTGCTTTTGAATATGAAACGGTATCGTTGCCTATCTCTCTCTGGTTGACAACACTTTTTTTATGCCTGTGCATATATTCGATAGGGTCCTCGATTGTGAGGATATGGCATTTTCTGTTTGTATTTATGTAATCTATCATGGCTGCAAGGGAAGTGGATTTACCGCTTCCTGTTGGACCGGTTACCAGCACCAGCCCTCTGTGCTTTGTAGCAAACTGGTATACTATCGGGGGAAGTCCCAGCGTTTCTATCCTTGGAATTTCAAATGCTATACTACGCAGGGCAATAGCCACCGAGTCACGCTGCTTAAACAGATTTACCCTGAATCTTCCCGTACTGGACAGCGCATAGGAGGTATCCATTTCACCGTGACTGTTAAAAACGTTGTATGCCTTATCGCCTACGCACTGTCTGGCCAGATCCTCACAATCCTCGGCGGTAAGATTGCGGTTGTCTCTGTAAAGCAGTTCTCCATGAATTCTGTAAACAACCGGTATACCGGTTGTTATATGTACATCGGACGCTTTCCTTATAAAACATTCACTTAATATCTCATTCAAATCCATAAACATCACCTTAACAAAAATTTATCAATTAATATATTAATCCTTGCTGTAAGTAACTCTCAACATTTCATCCATGGAGGTTGTGCCTTCCTTTACCAGCCTTATACAGCTGTCTCTCAAAGTATGCATCCCCAGGCTTGTGGAAAGCTCTTTCAATTGGTCGGAGGTTACATTTTTAGCTATCAACTCCCTGTGTTTTCTGGTAATTTTCATAATCTCATAAATCGCTATTCGTCCTCTATAACCTGAATCATTGCAAGCAGTGCAGCCCTTAGGCTCATAGATTTTTACCTCCTCCTCCGGATCCAGTTTCAGCAAGAGCTTTTCATTTTCATCAAGAGTATGTTCGGATTTGCATTCGGGGCATAAGCGCCTCACAAGTCTTTGGGCAATAACTCCGACAACGGAAGACGAAATGATAAACGGCTCTATACCCATATCTATTATTCTTGTAATTGAACTTGCCGCATCATTTGTATGCAGGGTACTTAGAACAAGATGTCCTGTAATAGCAGCTCTGGTTGCAATTTCAGCGGTTTCACCGTCGCGGATCTCTCCTACCATGATTATGTCAGGATCCTGTCTCAGGAATGCCCTCAATGCCGAACTAAAGGAAAGTCCGGCCTTTGAATTTACCTGCACCTGGTTTATGCCTCTGATGGTAGACTCAACTGGATCTTCGACTGTAAGAATGTTTACATTCGGCTTGCTTAACTCTCTGAGTGCAGTGTACAGGGTTGTGGATTTACCGCTTCCTGTAGGACCGGTAACCAGTACGATCCCGTGAGGGTTGTCCATGATATCGTTAAATTTCTCCAAATCGTCCTCAAAGAGTCCCAGGTCTTTTTTTGAAACATTGAAGGCTTCCTTGTCTGCAATTCTGATAACAACCTTTTCTCCATGCACTGTAGGAAGAATCGATACACGCATGTCATAGTTCTTTTTATTGATCGTTACAGTTATCCTTCCATCCTGCGGTATTCTCTTTTCGGCTATATTTAATGCACTTATTATTTTTATTCTTGCCACCATGGACGACAATATTTTTTTATCATGCCGCATTATTTCCAATAGCTGTCCGTCAACCCTGTAACGGACAACTATACAGTCTTCATAGGGCTCAATATGTATATCACTGGCTCTCTGAGTAACAGCCTTTTGAAAGATTATATTAACCATTTTTACTATGGGTGCGTTTGATACGTCGCTTAAATCATTCAGATCCTCATCCTGCTGAACAGATTGAATTTCAACGGCGATTTCTTCATTTATTTTCTTCATTTCCTCATCCAGGTCGCCATTGAAAACGAAGCTGCTGCTGTCGGGCGCAGTATTTTGAATGGGTTCGGAGCTTATTGGCGCAGGCTTTGGCTGGACTGCTTTTCCATAATGTTTGTCTATCTTTTCTGCTATCAGCTCTTCCTTCGCCAGCAGAGGAACAATTTCCAGACCTGTCGACAGTCTCAAGTCGTCCAGAGCAAATACATCCAGGGGATCTGCCATGGCAACCTTTAAAATATCCCCCTCCGATTCGACCGGAATCAAATTGTATCTTCTGGCCAGATTATCCTTGACTAAATTTAACGCCCCGTCGGGTATATCAATTTGTGTTAAATCTACATAAGTTGTATTCATCTGAACTTCCAGGAACTTATACAGTACATCCTCCTTGATAAAATCCTCGGCGACAAGTATTTCACCTATTTTGCCGCCTCTTTCGGACTGAATTTTCAAAGCTTCCTCGAGCTTTTCTTCGGCAAGGATTCCGCTGCTTACCAAAAGGACTCCCAGCTGACTCTTGAAAATAGGAGAATTATTCTGATTCTGGGCTTCCAAAACCTTGCGGATTTTGTCCTTGTCCAGATTGGCAATATCCTCTTCAGTCAGACATACTTTTACATTCCTGTCATGTTTTGCTTTTGAGCTCTCCTTTTTAAATACTTTTTCAATAAGTCTTTCAATCTCTTTTTCACTGCCGAATACCGGATTGATCTGATACTTGGTGGAAAGTGTCAGGTCATCCAAAGCAAACAGATCCGACGGATCTTTCATTGCAATATAAACATTGTTCTCATCCAGCTTGTAAGGTATCGCACAATGTTTTCTAGCCACAGTTTCAGGAATTATCTTAGGTATATTCATATCTTCGAACTCGAAATCTTCTAGATCCACAAGTTCAATGTTCATACTTTTAGCCTTGACGGATATTGCTTGTTTCTCATTTATCGCGCCATGTTCGATTAAAATATCAAGAATGGGCTTGTTTAATGTAATATTAAGACTCCAGGCTTCCTTTAATTGACCCATATTTATCAGGCCTTCTTCAAGAAGTATATCTTCAATACCTTTTTGTGCTATTCCTGCCATATTTTCCACCTCATATATATTATTCTATATAATACCATATTTTGTATATGGTTCCACGGTCACAATTTAGTAGTAAATTGTGTCGCATTTTTATATTTTTAAATTTATTTTCTTTATATGTAATTATATGTATCATATGGTAATTAAATATTAACATAATATTTTTAACTATTCAACATAAATTAGTAACATTTGACAGAATATGCTAACATTTATTATAAAATGCTAAACAATATAGTTAAGGTTAATAATTTCAATTATTTTATACTCATGAAATCAAATGGTCTTGGAAAATAACAGCTTAATAGTCATAGGACTAATTTCCCATTTGTAGATATCAGAAGTCCTATTAAAAATACATGCCTGAAATTGCAGGTTAAACACAAGTGTTTCTGCTGTCACATTGACACCTGAAACAGGGTGTTGAGTGTTCTGCGTCGGCAGAAATACTTGTGATGAGCCTCACAAACTTCAGGCATGCACTTTGTGGCCACCAATGTGGCTCATGGAGGTTAATATGGAATTATCTTTTCAATGTCTTTTCCGGCAGTTAATAATATAAAAGCATTTGTCTTCATATTGTATGCGTAAAGCACCTTACTTCCGCTATATATGGACGTTTTGTCACCTTCAATGCCATAAATCAGATAGATATCCGGAACCCTGGTGTCCAGGACGGATTTTACCTCAAAGTTCTTTTTTACAAGTTTTGAGGTACTTGGGGTCAAGCTGTATAAAGTCTGTATTTTATCCTGTGTTCCCCCTGTAAATACCTGATCTGAAACCATATTCCAATACTTTACCGTAAAGCCTGTGACAAGTTCTCTGTATTTCGAATCATGGCTGCTTATGTCATACCGGTTTGTTATGTTATTGGCACCCGCGAATATCAGGGAATCACCAATAACCGACTGATTGGTAATGTTAAAATCTATTGCCGCATTGCTGATGCTTCCTGATTTGTTTACAAATAATACAGAATTTCTTGTTGTGGATTTCACCGACGCTCTGTCAAAATCCTTAACTTTCAGATAGACTCCCTTTTCAGTTACTACATAGGAATCTATACTTTTAACGTCAAGTGTATAGTTCCACGTTCCTGTTTTAAATGTATAAAGTACTTCTTCTTTCGGAGCTTCTACACCTGCTGCCTGTTTACCAAGCAATATCATGGTATTATTTATCACCATGGTTTTTGCAATCTTCACATTCTTGCCGGATAATTTACCGTAATTAACTGTTGAATAGCTGCCTCCGGGAGTATACTCAACTATACGGTTTAATTTTTGTTTACTGGAATCTGTTCCGAAAAGATAAAGCTTTCCATTGTATGATTCCATAACCTCCACATTCAAATTATACGGATCGGCAGTTACCTTTTTAGCCTTGTCAACATCGAGCTGATAAGGCTTTCTCATCTTTTTGTCATCCTGAAGAATTGCATAGACTTTTCCGCCGCACACTCTGACATCATCAAAATCAATATTATACAGTTCCTTTGCATTACTGTCGGTGCAGGTTACCATCATGATTGAAGCTCCGTTTGAAACCAGAAGGTATTGTTTTGTACCCTCCTGCGGCCGGGTTTTCATATACAGCCAGTCGTCTGTGATGTAATACTCGGTCATGGTCATATTTGTGTATAACTGGGTTACATTCCATTTGGGGTCAATCTTCACAATAGTATAGTTTCTGTTGCTGTCATATTTATTAAGTATTATACTGTCCTTAAAGTTGACCTGTACCGAACTGTAACAGTCCCCCACTACCAGAGAGAGATTGTTCCCGGTAAACCTGTAAAGCTTATATTTCTTATCCTTGTTATCATACCCGTAAAAAACCCTGCAGCCGCCGAATATGTATGTATTAACAATGTCAAAATTCTGCTTTAGCTCAACAAATTTTCCATTTTCCCGTTTAACAAGTTTATTTTGTCTTAACAGCTGGTCGTAAACATATAAAATGACTACACCATCCTGACTGTAAATATCCTTAATTTCAGTATCGCTGAATATATCTCCGTATATTCCTTTCTTGTCAATGGTAAAAAAGTTGGGTAAATTCACCTGCTTGTTAAACAAAGCGAACTCCCCTATTTTAAGATCTGTGTACTTCAGGATTTTTGTTGCTTTAGTCTTGGAATTATATGAAATTTCATATCCAAGAGCCTTAAAAACATCATTAACAGAAGCAGTAAGTTTGTTCGATACTATCTTCGGTGCTTTTGTAAACTTAAGTGCCTTTCCGTTTACTTTGTATTGCAGACTTTTATCCTTCAGTGATAAACTTTTAGTTCCGTTTGTCGCAGTCATTAATCCTGTCTTATTGTCATAATCAACTTTATATCCCAGCCATGGCAATATTTGATCAATTTGGACAAAAAGCTGCCCCTGGTTATTGAACGGAGCTGTGCTGAAACTTTTTGTAAGCGAATGGACAACGAACTTTTTATCATCAGTTGTTAAAGTTATGTCCGCATACCCGTCATAAGTGACCTTTTCCGTCTTTGTGTCTGTTGTTTCTGCAATAGCTGCCATTGGTGATTGAACCAGCAGCATGGTAAAAGCTATTAACAATAGTAAAACTTTTTTCAATTCATCTACCTCCGATTCTAAAATTATCCTTCTAAATGAAGTAATATTTTTATTATTCTACTAATATTGTTAATATCCTCCATATTTCTACTTTTATTTTACACCAGACACTCACTTACCCGGCTGCAGGACAGGATAAATTCAGAGTAAGACCTGCATTTATCCTGTCCTTGGGGTTTATGTTGGGGGGGGGGGGGGTTTTTTTTATGT
>JAEWJR010000108.1:0-34903 GCA_023386445.1 Bacillota bacterium
GTTTCGGAACCTTCGAAGTAAGAGAAAGAGCTGCTAGAAAGGGTAGAAACCCACAGACTAAGAAAGAAATTACTATTCCTGCATCAAAAGCTCCAGTATTCAAAGCTGGTAAGGTTTTGAAGGATAATGTTAACGCTTAATATGGCTAATGCACCCTTATGGGTACACTACATAAAAGCCCTGAATAAACTTCAGGGCTTTTTGTATTTTATTATGAATTTTATTTGGTCTTAATTATTGGTTCTTATTTTTTCTATCAGCTGACAAATCACCTGGGAATTTGTTGGCTTTTTTTGCTTATCTTCTTCAGATATGACATTTTCGATACAGTTTCTGATTGCCCTCTCAACTTTTTGTATTGTAACATTGTTCTTTACAGCTATTTCTCTGTATATGCCCTTCGGAAGAGAGCCGCTCTGACAATAGCCGTCAAATGAACGGGTAACAATGTCCCTTATATATGCATAACCCGTCATATGGGCCTTCAGGCCATATTCGCGCATATACTTGGTTGCCAGTACCTTCAGCTCATCATCATACCGGTTTTTGGGCTTTTGACCAATCGTTGAACTATAATTTTGCATGGTATACTGTTTGATATTGGAATCCATATAAAGCTGTTTGATTCTTAAGGCCAGGACATTCTCGTCGAAAGGCTTTATTATGTAATAGTTGGCCCCCAGATTCATAGCCCTGGAAACATAATTTTCATGGCTCACGGCGGAATAAACTATGTAAACAGGTGATTTCCCGGCATTGTTGACTTTGGCATACTCCAGTACACCGATACCGTCCAATTTGGGCATTATAATATCCAGCAATACAACATCGGGTTTTTCCCTGTCAATCTGTTCTATTGCTTCGAGACCGTCTTTTGCTATTTTCAGCATATCAAATTCCTGGCACTCACTCAACTTATCACATAATGCCTTTGCAGTTAATAAATTATCATCCACTATCAAAACCCTTATTTTACTCATTGTTTCTCTTTAACCCTTTTCATAAATTTATGGCTGATTCAATACATCAGCTAAACTTCCCAGCTATCTTTAAATCTCTAAAAAATCCGATTATCTTCTGACATATAATATTGGGTTCACTGTTGTCACATTCAATAATCTTATCAGCATATTTGATATACAAAGGTGTCCTTTCATCATATAAATCTTTTAGATTCCCACCTGTTCTCACCAATTTTCTTGAAGCATCCATTCTCTCTTTAATAACCTGATAACTCGTGTTCAAAAAGATAACTTTCCCGATTTCCTTTAAGTGATTCATGGAAATATCGCTGTGAACCAAACCACCTCCCGTTGAAATTACACAATTGCTGGAATGGATATCCAACACTACCTCATCCTGAACCCGAATAAAATATTCCCGCCCATGTTCTTCTACAAGCTGTCTAGGCGTTTTGCCGGTTTTATCGGTTACAAGAATATCGGTATCAATAAAGCTATATTCCAAAATTTCACTCAATAACTTTCCCACTGTGGTTTTGCCTGTTCCAGGCATACCTATCAGGATTATATTACCGTCACTCATATTGCCCCTCATAGCCCATCCCACCTGGAATCCATCTCTGTAATGCTTCTCAAGCCTGACGACATTATGATACTATCCACCAGAGCTATCCTTACCATTGCTTCACAAATGGAATAAACTCTTGGTACCAGCGACGGGTCGCTCCTTGATGCAAACTTGTGTGTCACAGGTTCAAGGGTCTGAACATTTACCGTAAGCTGATCCTGCAAAATGGTCGGAGTGGGCTTGACAGCCACACGGATACGGATCTCTTCACCATTGGATATTCCCCCCAGCATACCGCCGGCTCTGTTGGTTTTAAACCTTATTCTGCCTGTTTCCTCATGGTAATAAGGGGTGTCATTCATCTCCGAACCTTTTTTTGTTGCCACTCCGAAGCCTTCACCTATTTCTATGCCCTTGACTCCGCCAATGGACATTAATCCATGAGCAATAGTTGCACTTAATTTGTCAAAAACAGGCTCTCCCAATCCTGCGGGAACTCCTTTTGCAATTATCTCAATTACACCGCCGCAGGAATCGCCCTCCTTGATTACCTGTAACAAGTCTTCCGTCATTAATGCCGCTGCCGCAGGGTCAGGGCAGTTTATTTCATTTGTCCTGTAATTCTGCTTAGCCTGCTCATAAGTAAACGGGCCCGCTTTAATACCGTGGGATTCGACGGTATATGCGATAACATCTATACCCATCCGATCCAATACCTGCTTTGCAACCGCCCCCCCTGCAACTCTTGCTGCCGTTTCGCGGGCCGCCGCTCTGCCGGCGCCAAGATAGTCTGCATGTTCGCCGTACTTTTTGTAATAGGTATATGCTGCCTGTCCCGGTCTCAGCAGATCCTTGTTGCCTCTGTGCTGCTCAATATGCCTGTCACCTATATCACTGCTTGGAATAAGCATTGCCACAGGGGCGCCGGTTGTGGTATCATCCTGCATTACGCCCGAAAAAATATATATCTTGTCGGCTTCCGATCTGGGCGTATGCAGCTTTGACTGCCCAGGTCTCCGCTTTTCCAGTTCCTCCTGTATGATTTCAGATGTTATTTTTATCCCTGCCGGGACACCATCCACTATGACTACCAGCCCTCCCCAAAGCTCGGGAGGAACATTTTCGCTTTTTCTGAAAGCGCCTGAGTAAGATTCTCCGCTCGTTGTCACGCGGAATACCCGTCCAAATGAATTACCAACCATTGCTGCCTCCATATATTTAAAAAAATTTATTATCAATTAAATTATGAGAATAAATATATTTTAGTTTATTTTACTAAAATAACGATTATTCCTCACAAAGCCGGATATTACCACCGCAGCCCTTTATACAGTCAACAAAATCAGGGAATGTAACACTCATTGCCTCGGCAGTTTCAATTACTGTTTCCCCTGCAGCCTTCAAACCAGCAACCGCAAGCGACATAACCACCCTGTGATCATCATGTCCGTTTACCCTGCAGCCCTTCAGGCTGCTTTCACGTATTATCAGCCCATC
The DNA here is from genome assembly GCA_023386445.1 of Bacillota bacterium. Classification (GTDB taxonomy): domain Bacteria; phylum Bacillota; class Clostridia; order Acetivibrionales; family DSM-1351; genus Ruminiclostridium. The sequence continues at coordinate 3,028 of JAEWJR010000108.1, forward strand.
AGGAAGCTCTTCAATGCCGGCACCCATTTTGGTGAGTTCCTTGCACATAACACTTATTCTGTCAGTTTCCTTCAACCTTGCCTGAGGAACATTCACAAGCCTGGTCTCCCCCTGTGCAAAACACCCTGCCACAGCCATGGCGGGCAAAGCATCCGGTATGGAGTTCATATCAATGGTCCTTCCACGTAAATTCTGTCCTTCAACAGTCACACTGTTGGTATCGAAGGAAACCTTCGCACCCATATCTTCCAATATTGAAAGCACCAGCTTGTCACCCTGGGGATCTGTCATATCAAGGTTCGTCATCGTAAATTCCTGCCCTGTTATTGCAGCCAATACCATAAAGAATGTTGCCGAAGAGAAATCTCCCGGAATAGTACATTCAAATTGTGGATATTTCTGCTGCCCCTGTATAAAAAATTCCTTCATATTATTATGTTTGTACTTTATACCGAATTTATCAAGCCACCAGAGGGTTATTTCAACATAAGGTACTTCGTTGAGTCTTGTAACCTCTATATGAGTATCGTTTTCAAGAAGAGGAGCGTTAAGTAGAATTGATGATAAGTATTGCGATGTAACAGCGTCTAATGTTGTAAATCCACCTTTAGCCCTTCCTTTTACTACAACCGGAGCGGACTCATTGCCTCGTGTGGTGTAGGCCTCCCCGCCAAGATTATTAATAGCTTTGACCAGGGGACCTATTTGTCTTCTTCGTATTTGATAATCACCTGTAAAAACAGTATAGCCCGGAACAAGTGCAGCCGTCATCAACCCCAGCCTTAAGCTGGTCCCTGAATTTCCGACGTCTATTATGTTCTCAGGGATCTGCGGCCTGCCGCTTAATCCGTCTACAGTATAGCAGTTTGCATCCAGTTCATAGGATGCCCCAAAAGCTCTGCATAAATCAACAGCTGAGATGGAGTCGCTGGAAATCAGCGGATTCCTGATGATACTCCGTCCATCTGCAAGCCCTGCAAAAAACATCGACCTTATAGTATGAGATTTTGACCCTGGAATATTAACTATCCCGGAAACCTCAGAAGGTTTTACTCTTAATATCATTTTTTCCACCTACCATATTACCTATTTTTTCAAAAAATTTCAATCCTTTTAATAAGATCAAATAAGACCATTTAATAAGACCATGCTGCAATATGCTACCAATACTATGTTATTATAACAGCAGGGATTCGTCAATTTTTTTGCCTGTTTTATCCAGCAATCAGGTACCGTTGCCTGTAAGTTTCGGGGGTGGAGGCCCAAAATATTGAAAATAATTACAAAGTAATTTTCCATTATAGAGTTTTCTTTTTTTATCGGCCCTTCTTCCAAACAGCTTTTCAAACTCAAGGTTGGAGGTAATAACATAATAGGACCACGAGTCCAGCTTTTTAAAAACCGTACCCATTTCCATGTAGAGCTCATCAACATATTCCTTTTCCCCCAAACGTTCACCGTAAGGCGGGTTACATATTATAATACCGTATTTGTATCTGGAACTTATGTCTGAAACCGGCAGTCTCTGCAGATGAATGGCATCCTCAACTCCCGCCTTTTTCGCATGATACCGTGCCAGGCTCATAGCTTCTTCATCAATATCCGAACCATGGATTCTCAGTTCCCTGTCTTCCACCATTACATCATAAGCCTCATCTCTTGCCTGATCCCAAAATCCAGAGTCAATAATATTCCAGTTTTCGGCGTCAAATTCCCTTCCCAGACCAGGGGCTATATTCTTTCCAATAAGGGCCGCCTCTATGGGAATTGTACCGCTGCCGCAGAAAGGATCCAGCAAAACCCTGTCCTTATTCCAATGACTGATCAGTATCATGGCACTTGCCAGGGTCTCCTTCAAAGGTGCTCCGCCCACAAGTTTCCTATAGCCTCTTTTGTGCAGTCCCGCTCCGCTTGTATCGATTGTAAGAGTGGCTGTATCCTTTAGAAGGGCTACTTCGATTCTGTATCTGGATCCGGTTTCCTCAAACCATTCACATTTGTGACGCAGTTTGAGCTTCTCTACTATGGCCTTTTTTACAATTGCCTGGCAGTCAGGAACGCTAAAAAGCTTGGAATCAATGGACTTTCCCTCTACCGGAAACTCTGCGTCGGCAGGTATAATTTCATCCCAGGGAAGGGCTTTTGTCTGCTCAAAAAGTTCTTCAAAGCTTAACGCCTTAAATTCACCCATTTTTAAAAGTACTCTGTCGGCTGTTCTTAACCAGAGATTGGTCCTGCAAATGGCCATTTCATCTCCGGAAAACGTAACCTTTCCATTTTCGACTTTCTGATCGAGGTAGCCCAGTTTTTTCAATTCTCGTGCTGTAACAGCCTCAATACCGAAGGCTGATGTTGCTATTAGTTCAAATTTACTCATGAATCTGCCTTTCAACTATATATTTAACATCATTACCCTCTATTGATAATGTACAATAGAGGGCAAACAACTGTCATATCTATTATTTGGATAAGTACTACTATTATAACCTTGTAAGCAGTTTATAACAACAAATTATTACCAATATGGCAAATTAAAATAGGTCTGGATTAATTCACTGAAGCAGAGCAAAGATATAAAATATAAATATTTGGAGTTACTTACAAATATGTAAAATATAAATGACGCTATAAAATAAACAGCTTGCAATTATCCATTATTTGCAGTTTACTATATTATCTCATTAAATCATTTATAAAAAGCTAAAATATCTAACAATCCAGCAATTCAAAGGATTTCCGTATGTCATTTAGTATTAATTTGAAAAAATAAATGAAAGTTACTATATTTCTGCTTGCAATTATTTTTACTTAATAGTATAATTTAGGGGAAAATAAAAGTAAATATTGGCGTACAATGGGGTATGCTGAGTTGGTTCTAATAGTAACCATTAGAGCTTTATTAGGTTTATTGTTTTTTAAGATGAGACCCTTACGCCAAAATATTAATTGACTTAATTATATTTTAGTGCAGGAGGGTTTTTTAATGGAAATTTTGCAAGGTATCATGGATCAGGTTATTAAAAGAAATCCCGGTGAACCGGAGTTTCATCAAGCAGTAGCAGAAGTTCTTGAATCTCTCGAAGTAGTTGCGAAAAAGCACCCCGAATGGGTTAAAGGCGGTGTATTCGACAGAATCGTTGAGCCTGAAAGACAGATCATCTTTAGAGTACCCTGGGTTGATGATAACGGTAATGTACATGTAAACCGTGGTTTCAGAATTCAGTTCAATAGCGCAATCGGTCCTTATAAGGGCGGATTGCGACTTCATCCTTCAGTTAATGCAAGTATTCTTAAATTTCTCGGTTTTGAGCAAATATTCAAGAATTCCCTGACAGGTCTTCCTATCGGGGGCGGTAAGGGCGGCAGTGATTTTGATCCTAAAGGTAAGTCGGACTATGAAGTTATGAGATTCTGCCAAAGCTTTATGACTGAGTTATCAAAGCATATCGGTGCTGATACAGACGTTCCTGCAGGTGATATCGGAACCGGTGCAAGAGAAATCGGTTATATGTATGGCCAGTACAAGAGGCTCAGAAACGAGTATACCGGAGTTTTAACGGGAAAAGGCCTCACTTGGGGCGGCAGTCTTGTAAGAACAGAGGCAACAGGTTACGGTTTATGCTACTTTATGGATGAAGCCTTGAAAGCAAAGGGAAAATCCTTTAAAGGAGCCACCGTTGTAGTTTCCGGTTCAGGAAATGTTGCCATTTATGCAACTGAAAAAGTTCATCAGCTGGGTGGAAAGGTTGTTGCATTAAGCGACTCCGGCGGATACATATATGATCCCGAAGGTATCAAGCTTGACACGGTAAAGCAGCTGAAGGAAGTTGAAAGAAAGCGTATCAGTGAGTACGTTAAGATACATAAAAATGCAATCTATACCGAAGGCTGCTCCGGCATCTGGAGTATTAAATGTGATATAGCTCTCCCCTGCGCTACTCAAAATGAAATAGATGGCAAGTCGGCGGATTTATTGGTTAAAAACGGCTGCTATGCAGTTGGTGAAGGTGCAAATATGCCTTCAACACCTGAAGCAGTTCATATATACTTGAATAATAAGATTATTTACGGTCCTGCAAAAGCTGCAAATGCAGGCGGTGTCGCAACCTCAGCCCTCGAAATGAGTCAGAACAGCATGCGTTATTCCTGGACTTTCGAAGAAGTTGATGCTAAATTAAAAGACATTATGGTAAATATCTACAGGAATGCAAGTGCTGCAGCAAAGGAATACGGTATGGAGGATAACCTCGTAGCCGGTGCAAACATTGCAGGTTTCTTAAAAGTAGCTAATGCAATGTATGCCCATGGAATTGCGTACTAAGTAACACCCTTATATTTTAAACGCCAACACCGGTTAAATTATGGTGTTGGCGTCTTTTTTTACTCAATTATATAAAGCGATATACTTTTAAATATTAGTGAATTGCACGTTTCTTGTGCTTTCCTCCCATTACATCCGAAACATCATTTATTGTAACAAATGCATTCTCATCTTTGTCATAAATGATGGATTTTAATTTTGATATCTCCAAACGGGTGATAACTGAATAGAGAATAGTTTTTTCATCCTTGGAAAAACCGCCTTTTCCGTCTATAAAGGTCACGCCTCTACCCAAACGGGCTGTTATAGCTTCTGCAATCTCTTCAGCTTTATCTGAAATTATGAATGCTGCCTTTGCTTCGTCAAGGCCTTCAATTGTAATATCAATTACCTTGTAAGCAATAAAGTAAGCTATAAGCGAATACATAGCCCTATCCCAGCCGAATACCAAACCTGCACTGCTCAAAATAAATACATTAAAAAGCATAACCATCTCACCTACCGAGAAAGCTGTTTTTTTGTTAATAATTATTGCAACCATTTCGGTTCCGTCAAGTGACCCGCCGGATCGAATAATTATTCCAACACCAACTCCAAGTATTATCCCACCAAAAACAGTAGCAAGCAAAACATCGCTTGTAAGACCGGGTATGGGGTGAAATACCTGAACCCATACCGATAGGGATACTATTGAAAAGAGTGAAGAAAAAACAAAGGTTTTACCTATTTGTTTATATCCAAGGAATAAAAATGGCAAATTCAGGACAAATATAAACAAACTCAGAGGCAGTTTCGATAAATAACTTGAAATTATTGATATACCGACTATTCCACCATCAATAATGTTATTGGGAATAAGAAATATTTCCAATCCTATTGCTGCTAATATTGACCCTATAAAAAGAAATACATATCTGTTTATCTCTCTTTTGATCTGGTTCTTTCTAGTCATACTTCCACCTCACTATTCTACATGTTTAGAATCACGAAAAGCGTAAGTAATTATTTTTATAATTACTGCCGTTAAAATAGTGAGGAATAGCTTGCCTTATGTATTTTCTGAAATCAATGAGCTTATTGATATTTGAATAATCCCTTGGCAGAAAATCCTTGTATGAGCCGTAGCTTACATTTGGATTGACCTGCTTGTTCTGGGCTGTCTTACCGGGAGTTTTTAAATTTTCTCTTGCCAGGTGAAACACTTTACTGCCAAGTGATTTGACCTTTAAAAGGCTATGACTATACCTGTGTTTATTTCCAGAGTCAATATTAAAGTTGATACCGATAAATATTATTTGTAAAAATAGACATAAAATTATCAGTATTCCAATAATATTTTTGTTTTTGACCATTTAAACCTCCTTTCGAACTTAATACAATATAATTATATCATACTTATAAAATTATATTGTATTTATTTATTATTCAAAAATGAGCCATGGTTCTGTTTTGGGAGTATCACAGCTAAAAGAAAGCATCTCTTTTTTTGTAGGGTGTTCAAAGTTTACCTGGTGAGCCCATAAGGCTATTTGCTGCCCAGCCTTGTTTACCCTGGAACCGTAGCGCTGGTCTCCATAAAGGATATATCCTGCATGCGACAGCTGCACTCTTATCTGATGCGGTCTTCCGGTATGCAGGTTAATTCTCAGAAGACTCAATTCTTCTGCCGACTTTAATACCTCATAGTCCAATATGGCTTCCTTTGCCTCTTTCGTTCCCTCCTCCACCACCGACACCATATTTGTGACTTCATTCTTTAGAAGAAAATCCCTAAGAGTAGCTTTAGTTTTTGCGGGTATCCCTCTCACAACTGCAAGATAAGTCTTTTTGAAGGTCCTTGTCCTGATTTGGTCGGACAGTCTGGCAGCCGCTTTTGAGGTTCTGGCAAAAACCATGATTCCGCCGACAGGTCTGTCCAATCTGTGAACAAGCCCAAGATATACTTCCCCGGGCTTATTATAGGTCTCCTTGACATATTGCTTCAAAACCGTCAGTAAATCCATATCCCTGGTATTATCAGCCTGAACAGGAATATTGACCGGCTTTTCCACAACAAGCAAATGATTATCTTCATATATTACAGAAGGTCTCACCGCTTCTCCCACCTTCCGTATATCCCGCAGGGGAGCACCATTCCGGACTGGCTTACAGGAAGTCCGACTTCTCCGCAGCTATGAACACCCTTGAACCGGCTTCCTATGGTCTGTTTGAGGATATTGCTTAAAACGGTTGGAGAAAAGCCGGTTGTATATGAATTTATAAGGAAAAACAGCGGATTATCGGAAAGCAGCCCCATACACTGTTCAACAAAATCATAGAGCGAATCCTCTATTTTCCATATCTCCCCATTGGGGCCTCTGCCATAAGAGGGCGGATCCATAATTACACCATCATATTTTTTGCCTCTTCTCATCTCCCTCTGGACAAATTTCATACAATCATCGGTAATAAATCTTACAGGCTTATCGGCCAACCCCGACAGAGCTACATTTTCCTTTGCCCAGTTGACCATTCCTTTTGCTGCATCGACATGGCATACTTCAGCACCGGCATAAGCCGCTGCAACAGTGGCTCCTCCGGTATACGCAAACAGGTTTAATACCTTTATGGGACGATTGGCTTTCTGAATATTGTTTATCATCCATTTCCAGTTAACGGCCTGCTCGGGAAAAAGTCCAGTGTGCTTAAACCCTGTGGGTTCAATATAGAATTTCAAATTTTCAAAACTGATGGTCCATCTTTGCGGAAGCTTCTTTTTGTACTCCCATTGTCCGCCTCCGCTCTGACTTCTATGATAATGAGCGTCGGCACGCTCCCATATCTTCATACTTTTTACCGGCCATATAATTTGGGGATCGGGTCTCCTCAATATGACATCGCCCCATCTTTCAAGCTTTTCCCCTCCACCTGTTTCTATAAGCTCATAATCTTTCCATTCATCTGCTAATAACATTTTTTCCTCCAATGACACAAGTTATTTGATAGCTGCAACGATCTCAACAATTTCATCAGGTTTTAGAGCGATAAAGTCCGGTTTTGCTCTTTTAAGCAGTTCCAGCGAGTCAAATCCCCATATAACCGAAATCACTTTTATTCCGATTTTCCTGCAAGCCTCCACATCCCGCTGCTCATCTCCCACATATATTACCTCATCCTTTTCGACGCCCAGCTTGGAAATCAGCCTTCCTATGGTTACGTGTTTTGCAAACAGCCCTTTTGAGGATTGAATATTGTCAAACATCTCCATGTTATTATATTTTAAAAATGCCTCAATATTATGGACCGAATTTGATGATACAATGCTCAGGCCATAACCTGTAGAATAAAGCTTTTCAAGCATTTCACCGACACCCTCGACAGGACTTACTTCTTCAGCATAGGAATGAAAGTTGTTCAGAAGTTCCACGCCCATTTTCGGAAGCTTGAATACCGGAATTTTCAGTTCTTTAATCCTTTTCTTCATGGGAAGCTTCAACAGCTCCTTGATTCTTTCCTGACTCACCGGCTGATACCCATACTTTTCAGCCATTTCATTTCCTATTTTTATAAAGGTTTGCAATGAATCAACCAAGGTCCCATCAAGATCAAAAATTATCTGCTTTATCATTTTTCCCCCAAAATCCCTGGTAGTCTGTAACATCCTAAATCATATATTGCCGGCGGTTAACTTTTCCCGCCCGGCAATGCACCATTTAATTTTGCAGACTACTGGTAACTTATAGTTCTTCCCTGTACTTATTCATCAGTTGTTTAAACAATTCAGCACTCGACGGCGGAGTATATGTAATGGTATTTGCTCCGGCTTCTATTGTTTCCAAAATGCTCTCGTTTGTTGGTCCTCCGGTTGCGATAATCGGAACCTGAGGAAAATTTTTCCGTATTGCCCTGACCACTTCCGGTGTCCTGGCGGCACAGGAGACATTCAATATTTCAGCTCCCGCATTCAATCTGGCTTGAATATCCGTATTTTCAGAGGTTACCGTTACTACTATCGGAATATCTATTTTGGAATACAAGGCTTTTATAAGTTCGTTTTTTGTTGGCGCGTTGACTACAACGCCTATAGCTCCCTGAAATTCAGCATCCATCGCAATATTAATCACCCTTTTTCCGGTAGTCGTACCTCCTCCTACTCCGCAGAAAACAGGAATGTCCGATGCACTTATTATTGAGTGTGTTATGACCGGCTGAGGTGTAAACGGATACACTGCAATTACGGCGTTTGCATTGCAATTTTTTATAATAGCTACATCGGTTGTGAACATAAGCGATTTGATATTCTTCCCAAAAATATTTATTCCGCCTACGCGGTTAATTACTTCTGGAATCTTAACCATGTGCTTTCTCAGTGTTCCTTCAATTTCAGGTACAAATGTCATATTTCCTCCTTGTACTTCCGGATTCCTTAATGCTAATAAAATCATTTGCTGATGAGATAATAAATTCTTTTGCTATGTTTGCCTTTTCAGCTGGATTGTATACTTTTAACATATTATAGTATACTAAATTTTTTTGGAGTCGTACAGAAATAATAACTATTGTAATTTGGAATATTAATGGTAAAATATATTTCATCCCAGATTGTAAACCAGAAAGCAGGTTATAAATTATATGAATAATAATATTTTATCTACTAAATTCCTTGGATGCGACAGTAATTTTTCGTCTGCTGAAATTATCATATTCGGAGCACCCTACGACGGAACAACTACTTTCAGACCCGGAACAAGATTTGCACCTTCCACCATGAGAATGGATTCCATAGGAATCGAAACCTACAGTCCATATTTTGACGCCGATATAACTGATTTTACCGTCAACGATTTTGGGGATCTTGATTTACCCTTTGGTTCACCGCAAAAAGCATTATGCATGATATCGGAAACTGCAGAGTTTATTTTCTCAAGTAATAAAAAGCCTTTGATGATCGGAGGGGAACACCTGGTTTCACTACCGGCAATCGAACAGGCAGCGAAAAAATATCCCGGCTTAAAAATCATACACTTTGATGCACATACCGACCTGCGTGAGGACTATCTGGGAGAAACTCTATCGCACTCTTCTGTAATCAGGCGTGCCTGGGATATCCTCGGTGACAACAGGATCTGGCAGTTTGGTATCCGCAGCGGAACCCGTGAGGAATTCTACTGGTCCAAAGAGGGGCACACCTCAATGTGCCTGCACAACTTTGATACCCTTGGCACCGCTGTCAGGGAAATCGGCGATTCACCAGTCTATCTGACAATAGATCTGGACGTGCTGGATCCTTCAAACTTTCCCGGAACAGGCACGCCCGAAGCCGGCGGTGTCAGTTTTACCGAATTGATTACTGCTTTAAAAACCGTATCAAAGCTCAACATAATCGGCGCAGATATTGTTGAACTGTCACCGCATTATGACCACAGCGGCGCTTCAACCGCATTGGCCTGCAAGGTGTTGAGGGAAGTCCTCCTTGCCATGTCCGTATAACAAAGTTGATATAAATATTCGATTGTTACCAAAAGAGCAGTTCTGCCAATGATCGGCAAAACTGCTCTTTTGTGGTTTAATGTTATTGTTTTGCTGACACTTTGATAAATCCCCAAATAAAATAAAGTTAATTAAGCATTTCTTAGTTTTCTATATATTTTTATATTTTATAAGTTTTCATTTTTAAAATTCTTATTACTAAATTGCAGCATTTCCTCTTTCTTTTGTACGGATTCTGATGCAATCCTGGATTTCCGAAATAAATATTTTACCGTCTCCAACCTCTCCGGTCTGGGTGTGAGAAACTATTGCGTCTGTTATAAGATCAACCTTTTCATCGGTGCAGACAAGCTCAAGTTTGACTTTGGGCAATACGTTCAAGGAGACCTCCTGACCTCTGTAATATTCCTTCCATCCAAGCTGTTTACCCGCACCCATTACCTGTGATATTGTTATACCATCCAAATCTATAGCCAGCAAAGCTTCCTTAAGTTCTTCCAGCTTGGCCGGTCTTATAATTGCCTCTATTTTCTTCATAATTTAGCCCCCCTTTTCTTCACAAATTTTATTTATAAAAGCTCAATCCATCCCTGAGAATGAAGGATATGCCGACTCACCGTGCTGTGAAATATCCAGTCCTTCCGATTCTTCCCTTGATGAAACTCTGAGGTCTTTCATAAACAGCTTGAGTACGAACATGATAACTGCTGTTCCTACTACTGCCAGTGCAATAGTCGCGGCAATGCTGATAATTTGAGCTACAAACAATCTGGTATCGCCAAATACCAATCCATCCCATTGTGCAACAGAGTTAATTGAGTTTTTGGCGAACAAGCCTGTTGCTATTCCTCCCCAAATGCCACCTATTCCATGACATCCGAAGGCATCCAGGGCATCATCATATCCGAATTTTGACTTGATTACACTCATTGCAAAGTAACATATTGGGCTTACTACCGCTCCAATAATAAGTGAAGCCCATACCGGTACAAAACCTGCTCCGGGAGTGATTGCGACCAAACCGACGACCGCACCTGTAGCTGCGCCAAGCATGGTAGGCTTTCCTCTTGTAATTTTTTCAACAAGCATCCATGAAAGTAATGCCGTCGCTGCTGAAGTATTTGTTGTCAGGAAGGCATGAACTGCCAGTTCTCCGCTTCCCAAAGCACTGCCTGCATTAAAGCCGAACCACCCGAACCAGAGCACTGCCGATCCGATGAACACCAAAGGAATATTATGCGGCTGATGTGAAGCAATACCATAACCCTTTCTCTTTCCAAGCATTATACAGGCAATAAGTCCTGATATACCTGAACTTATGTGAACAACATTTCCGCCTGCGAAGTCAACAGCCCCCAGGTCTCTGAGAATACCGCCAACTCCCCACATCATGTGTGCCATAGGATAGTAGACAATCAGTGACCATAAACCTATAAATACGAACAGTGCTGAAAATTTCATTCTCTCAACTAGAGATCCGGTAATAAGAGCGGGTGTAATGATTGCAAACATCATTTGAAATGCTGCAAATAGAGTATGAGGAATTGTGGCTGCATAGTCGGGATTTGGAGCGCCGCCTACGTTATTGAAAAGTGCCCAGTTTAAATTTCCTATTATGCCTCCGATGTCACCTCCAAAGGAAAGTGAATAGCCTACAAGTACCCATAGAACGGATGCAAGTCCTGCTATAAAAAATGAAGCCATAATAGTACTTAATACGTTCTTACGTTTTACCATACCACCATAAAACAATGCAAGGCCAGGTGTCATGAAAAATACAAGTGCTGCTGAGATCAGCACAAAAGCTGTATCTCCTGCGTTAATAGTTGCCATAATTAACCCTCCGTGTTATTATCTTTTACTCTTTTTGCCGCTTAATCAATTCTCTTTATATTCTGATTAAGTTTTATTGCCATAACCATAAAAAAAGCGTGCCCGGAGACGAAACAAACTCTCCAAACACACCATTGTGTCATATCTGACCGATCCTTTTAAACCGGTATTTTTACAGTTATAGAGATAAGGCATAATATCTTCTGACAGCGATAAAAAGTTTCCCATAAAACTGAAAAAGCCACCCAGCCAATTGCAAAAAGCAATCAACCAAGCAGCACCATCGCTGTAGAACTTATTAATTGCTAATAGTGTAGCACAGGAAGTTTTAGGTGTCAATACTTTGCAAGAAAATCCGCTCTACTCAGTATTGGTGCTTATTTCGGGACATAAAACCTCCTGCTAATCAGTTCAATCAACAGGAGGTTTTTCTCTGCACCCTTATATTTTCTCTATATTTATATAATCAAAAACTAAGTACGTTAATTAAAAGTTAAAACTTTTTAAGTATACAACCGGTTAATAGCTCGACAGTATTTCTTCCGCAACTTTAATCTGAGATACTCTTGTATCCATTGCCCTCTTTTGAATATACCTGTGTGCCTGTGGTTCAGTCATATTCATTTTTTCAACCAGCAGCCATTTCGCCTTCTCAATAACTTTTCTGTCGTTAATCCGCTTTTCCAAATCATCATTTTGAAGCTTTAAGCCTCTCAGCGATTTGCGGGAACTAGCAGCAAATTTAGCCGTTTGCAGTAATATCGTTTTATTTATAGGCTTCGGAAGTATAAGTGCACCAACCTTTTCGAGCTTATACTGCATTTCCTCCAGATGCTCATGTTTAGCTAAAACGATTATGCCAGCATCGGTTTTATCGGCTATATCCAAAACAAGTTCAATACCTAATTCATCCTGTAAAGGCGCATTTATCAGAATTAATTCGGGTTCGAACATATCAAGTTTGCGCCTGGCCTCATTTGCAGATAAAGAGTATTCCGCCGCCGAATATCCCTGTTGAAGCATGAGGGTTCGAAGATCTTTTATCAAATCAGGCCTGCTGCATACAATTAGAATCCCTCCTGCACTCACTGGCAATCACCTCCATCTGAGCGGGAAAAGCGTGAAAAAACATTTAGTGAAATATCGTTCATTTCACGCTTAAAAAAGCCGCACGCGTCATTTCTATTTTATGCGTTGCTGCACAGCAGCGGATTCCTGATTAATATGCTGATAGATAACGGTCAATCTCCCAGGAATGCACAATATTGTTATATGAAGCCCATTCTGCTTCCTTGGCCGAAATATATTTTGTAAAGATGTGCTCGCCTAAAACGTCCTTTATATAAGGATCATTTTTCATTTCCTCCAAAGCAAATAAAAGATTTGAAGGGAGTCTTTGAATACCAAGCTCTTTTTCCCTGTCAGGTGCAAGATTGTAGGTATTGATATCAACAGGAGCGGGTATCACCAGCTTTTTCTGCAAACCTTCCAACCCGGCTTCCAGCAGCAATGCCAATGTGAGATATGGATTGCAGGACGGGTCGGGACTCCTCAATTCGATTCTTGTAGCTTCTCCCTTTGGCGCGGGAATTCTCATCAGCAAACTTCTGTTCATATGTGACCATGCTATATGAACAGGAGCCTCAAAACCGGGTACAAATCTCTTGTAGGAGTTTACCAGCGGATTGGCTATGGCTGTTATACCTTTTGCATGCTGAAGTATTCCGGCTCCGAACATTTTAGCCACCTCGGATATATCCATGCTGTTTTCTCCCGCATTGAACAGATTTTTTCCATTCTGTGAAAGAGACATATTGATATGCATACCCGAACCATATGAATTATAGATTGGTTTTGGCATAAATGTAGCGTGTAGGCCGTTTCTCTGTGCAACGGTTTTTACTACCATTCTAAAGGTCATGATTCTGTCGGCAGCTGTCATAACATCACTGTATTTAAAATCAATCTCATGCTGTCCGGCCGCATTCTCATGATGTGAAGCTTCTATTTCAAAACCCATATCCTCAAGTACCATGCAAATCTCTCTTCTGCAGTTCTCTCCCAGGTCGGACGGAGCCAGATCACAATAACCGGCTGCATCATGAGTCTTGTTTGTGGGCCTTCCTTCTGCATCGGTGTGGAACAGGAAAAATTCACACTCAGGACCGATATTAAATGTGTAGCCAAGCTGTTTTGCCTTTGCTTCGGACCTTTTCAATATATACCTTGGATCGCCCAGGAATTGTGATCCGTCATAGTTCCTGATATCGCAGATGAATCTTGCCACCTTGCCGTGCTGCGGTCTCCATGGAATAAGTTGGAATGTATCCGGATCAGGGAATAGAAGCATATCAGACTGTTCAACTTCTGAAAACCCTGCAATAGCTGAGGCATCAAACATAACCCCTTCATCAAGGGCTCTTTCAAGCTGCTGGTCGGTTATTGCAATGTTCTTCATATTACCAAAAATATCTGCAAATTGAAGCCTAATAAACTTAACATCATTCTGTTCTACAAACTTTAGTAGATCATTTTTGGAAGCCATTTTCCCCCACCTCTCTCTTTTATAGTTAAATTTATTTATATTTTACACAATTATGTTTTTTGTGTATATAACAGTTTAATATATGCTATTCAGCGGATATTGATTTATTATTTACAGTCTTATTATTATTATTAGAAATAACAATAAATACAGTAAATAAAAAAAGCGAAACTCATAATTGCATATAATATTATGAGAAACGCCTTTGTTTCCGCCAGATACCTTATTAAATTAATCATCAAAATTTAATTATCAAAATAATTTTACTAATTATTTTCAATTCAGTCAAGTATTTTTTTGCAATTCAACATCTCCAATCCTGCAAAAATCATCTGGTCAATTTTGTATACCAAATCCTAATTTCGAAAAAAAATCTCGTGTACCTACATATATGCCTATTTTTAATGGTTTGCCCGTCCCTTAAATCTTTAATAAAAAGTATTGATTTTTTGCAGGGCATATATTATAATGATTGTAAATTAATAATAATTTACAGCAAAGGCGCTGTGTCAGTCAAAAAATTATTTTTGATTGGTACAGCTTTTTTTATTTTTTTGGTATAATACTAATAATGTGCAATCCCGCAAGGTATTCATTTACCTTATATATAGGAAAAAACAATTATCTGGAGGATTATATGGCTGATTCAAATGACTACATTAAATATATAGCAGGCTTGGCCAAACTCTCATTGGATGATGATGAGATGCAGTCATTAGCTGGAGATATGCAGGATATAATCGGTTTGATGGATACAATAAAAGATCTGGATACAGACAGTATTGGTGCAACCGAGCATATATCCAGAATTACCAATAATATGAGGGAAGACGAAGCGGGCAATCCATTTGATACCGAGAAAATTCTTTCCAATTCCAAACATGCTATGGAAAATTGTTTTTCCATACCCAAAATGATTGAATAGGAGGTTATAGAGCCTATAATGGAAATTACTAAATTAACTATAAAAGAAGCCCGCACTCTTCTTGATTCAAAGAAAATAAGTGCTGTTGAGCTTACTAATATATATATTGACAGAATAAAATCTCTTGACAGCAAAGTAGATTCTTATTTGTCTGTGTGCGAGGAAACAGCTTTGCAGCAGGCTGCCGAAGCCCAGAAGAAAATTGACGGCGGAAACGGCGATATGTTATGCGGTATTCCTTTAAGTATTAAGGATAATATTTGTATAGAGGGTACTAAAACCACCTGCGCTTCAAAAATGCTTGAAGATTTCATACCTCCCTATACAGCTACTGCAGTAAACAAACTCCAAACTCAAAATGCGGTAATACTTGGAAAGGTAAATCTTGATGAATTCGCAATGGGCGGTTCAACCGAGAATTCCGCTTTTAAGAAAACAAAAAATCCTTTTGATCTGACAAGAGTGCCCGGCGGTTCCTCCGGAGGATCGGCGGCATCGGTTTCAGCCTCCCTGGCATTGGGATCACTTGGTTCGGACACCGGAGGTTCTGTCAGGCAGCCGTCTGCATTTTGCGGTGTAGTTGGTATGAAGCCTACATACGGTCTTGTATCAAGATATGGTTTGGTGGCCTTTGCCTCCTCTCTTGACCAGATTGGTCCCATAGGCAAGACGGTTGAGGATTGTGCCATATTATTGGACGGGATTTGCGGTCAGGATACCAGGGATGGAACCTCATTGAATTATAAACCTGAAACATCATATGCATCTTCTGTTTCAGGCGGTATTAAAGGCTATAGGATCGGACTTCCGAAAGAGTATATAACCGAAGGCTTGAGCAGTGAAGTCAGAGATGCTTTGTATAGATCCATTGAAACCCTGGAAAATCTTGGCGCAAAGGTCGAAGAGTTTTCCATGCCAAGTTTGAAGCATGCTGTTCCGGCTTATTACCTGATGTCATCTGCAGAAGCAAGTTCAAACCTGTCAAGATATGACGGTGTAAAGTATGGATACAGGGCTGAAAACTGCCGGTCTTACAATGAGATGATAGGCAGATCCAGAGCCGAAGGTTTCGGCAGTGAAGTAAAAAGAAGGATTTTACTTGGGACCTACGCCCTTGCTTCAGGTTATTATGATGCCTACTATAAAAAAGCACTGAAACTCAGAACTTTAATAAGCAATGGCTTCGATGAGGCCTTCGCAAAATATGATGCGGTATTGCATCCTACAACTCCCGAAACAGCGTTCAAGCTTGGACAAAATACAGATGATCCGCTAAGCATGTATTTGGCTGATATATATACTGTTTCTGCAAATATTGCAGGTCTTCCGTCAATATCGCTTCCTTGCGGATATGATTCAAATGGACTTCCTATAGGCTTGTCCTTCACAGGAAAGCCGCTTGGAGAACGCGAAATACTTAGAGCCGCTGCAGCTTTTGAGGCAGATTTTGCCCCAGAGTTCAGAGTGCCCGTATTATAGGAGGTTAGCTTGAAAGACTTCGCTACAGCTCGTCTTCCAAGCCAACCTGTGAATTTATGGCCGTGCGAAATATTCAAAGTATTTTCAATTCTTTGATAGCGCACATGGCCAATTAACCTCCTTTATTTGCATTATATCGAATGAGGAGTAAAGGATTTCATTACAATTTTGTGGCCGCTATTGCGGCTCATGGAGGTTAATATAATGAAATATATTCCAACCATAGGTTTAGAAATACATGCGGAGTTATCCACCAAATCAAAAATATTCTGTGACTGCCCCGTAAGCTTTGGCGGAGAGCCAAATACAAGATGCTGTCCGGTGTGCATAGGCCTTCCGGGTACCTTGCCTGTCTTAAATAAAACTGCTGTTGAATATACGGTCAAAGCAGGACTGGCCTTGAATTGTGAAATAAATGAGTTTTCAAAGCTTGACAGAAAAAATTATTTTTATCCTGATTTGCCAAAGGCATATCAGATTTCACAGTTTGACCTGCCCATTTGCAAAAACGGAGGAATTACTATCAATACTCCCGAGGGTGAGAAATTTATCCGCATCGAGAGGATACACCTTGAAGAGGATGCCGGAAAACTCCTGCACGACAGTTATGACAATTACAGTCTGGCAGATTACAACCGCTGTGGCGTACCACTTATAGAAATAGTAACAAAACCTGATTTGTCCTCCTCTGAAGAGGCCAGGGAGTTTGTTGAAAAAGTACGTCTTATGCTGCTCTACTCCGGCGTTTCCGACTGCCGGATGGAGGAAGGTTCACTGAGAGCAGACGTAAATGTCTCAATCAGACCTCAGGGGACAGAAGAACTTGGAACCAGAACAGAAATGAAAAACATCAACTCAATCAGAGGTATAGCAAGATCAATAGATGCTGAAATTGAAAGGCAGTCAGAGCTTTTGGACGAAGGTAAAAAAATCACTCAGGAAACCAGAAGATGGGATGATAACAAGGGTGAAAGCAAATCCATGAGAAGCAAGGAAGATGCTCATGATTACAGATACTTTCCTGAACCCGATGTGGTACCCATATCCTTTAAAAAGGAAGAAATCGAAGCTTTCCGCAATGCCTTGCCGGAGCTTCCCAACAAAAGATTTGCCAGATATACCGGTGAATTTGCTTTGAGTGAAGTTGATGCAAACTTGCTGCTGACCTCGGTCAGCCTTTCGGATTTCTTTGAAAGTACTGCAAAAGAATGCGGAAACCCCAAAGCAGCATCAAACTTTATAATAGTTGAGGTTTTAAGAAAATTGAATGATACCGGACTTTCTGCAGAGGATATTCCTTTTGGTGGTGTTGTATTGGGCCGCCTGTTAAAGATGGTTGAAAACGAAGAAATAACCGCGGCCAACGCTAAAAAGGTTCTGGCTGAAATGTTTGAAACCGGTAAGGACCCCGAGGCCATAGTAACTGAAAAGGGCTACAAGGTCATAAATGATACCGGTGAAGTTGAAAATACAGTTAAAGAGATACTTGCCAATAATGAAAAAGCCGTTGCCGAGTATCTGGAAGGTAAGGAAAAAACCTTTGGTTTCTTAATGGGGCAGTGCTCCAGAGCATTGGCCGGGAGAGGAAATCCCAAGGTTGTACAGGAAGTCCTGAGAAGCGAACTGAACAAATTAAAGGGATAAAACGGGGTCTCAATTACAATTAAATTTATCTGTGAAACAAAGGCGTTTCACTCCTTCTTTAAACAAGGGAGTGGAATGCCTTTTTTTATAAAATTCAAAAACAAAAAAATTCACATTAAATTATTAAGGGGGTTACTTAGTATGGCAAATGTAACAGAAATTTTCGGAAGCAGTGTATTTAATGACGCAACAATGCGTGAGCGTCTTCCAAAAGCAACTTATAAGTCTCTGAAAAAGACTATTGATCTTGGTTTGGCTCTGGATGAGTCGGTTGCCGATGTAGTTGCAAATGTAATGAAGGATTGGGCGATAGAAAAAGGTGCGACTCACTTTACCCACTGGTTCCACCCGATGACCGGTATTACAGCTGAAAAGCATGATGCATTTATCTCTCCCACTGCAGACGGAAAAGTAATATTGGAATTCTCAGGTAAGGAACTTATAAAGGGTGAACCTGATGCGTCTTCTTTCCCATCAGGCGGACTTAGAGCTACTTATGAAGCAAGAGGATATACAGCCTGGGATTGTACTTCACCTGCATTTACAAAAGATGGCACACTCTATATTCCAACTGCTTTCTGCTCATATACGGGAGAAATCCTTGACAAGAAAACTCCATTGCTCCGTTCAATGGAAGCTCTCAACAAACAGGCTTTAAGAATTTTAAAGATTTTGGGCAACACCACAGCTACAAGAGTAACAACAACTGTAGGACCTGAACAGGAATACTTCCTCGTTGACAGAGAACTGTTCAAACAACGTAAGGATTTGATCTTCACTGGAAGAACTCTGTTTGGTGTCAAACCTCCAAAGGGTCAGGAATTGGAAGATCACTACTTCGGTAATATCAAGGACAGAGTTTCCTCATATATGAAGGATCTTGATACTGAGCTCTGGAAACTTGGCATTTCAGCTAAAACAAAGCATAACGAAGTAGCTCCTGCCCAGCACGAATTAGCACCAATATTCAATACATCAAACGTAGCTACAGATCACAACCAGCTTACAATGGAACTGATGCAGAAGGTTGCTTTAAGACATGGTCTTGCATGCCTGCTGCATGAAAAGCCATTTGCCGGTGTCAACGGTTCAGGTAAGCACAACAACTGGTCAATGTCAACCAACGATGGACAGAACCTCTTGGAACCCGGTTCAACACCGCATGACAATGTTCAGTTCCTTATCTTCCTGGCCGCCGTAATCAAAGCAGTGGATGAATATCAGGATTTGCTGCGTCTATCTGTTGCTACGGCTGGAAACGACCACAGACTTGGTGCCAACGAAGCTCCACCTGCTATTGTTTCAGTATTCCTTGGAGATCAGCTCACTGATATTATCAATCAGCTTGAAAACGGAAAAGCAAAAGGAAAAATTTACAACAATATCCTTGAAACAGGCGTTGCGAGCTTGCCAAAGCTTCCCAAGGATACAACAGACCGTAACAGAACTTCACCATTTGCATTTACCGGTAACAAATTTGAATTCAGAATGCTTGGTTCTTCTGCTTCAATTGCAGGTGCCAACTTTGTTCTTAATACAATTGTTGCTGAAATTTTGCAAAAGTTCGCTGATCAGCTGGAAGCTGCCGGCGATTTAAATGCTGCTATTGCAACCTTGCTTTCAGAAACGGTAAAGAATCATAAGAGAATCGTATTCAACGGAAACGGCTATTCGGAAGAATGGGTTGCCGAAGCTGAAAGCAGAGGTTTGCTCAACATGAAATCAACCGTTGAGTGTATTCCTACCTTTATCAAGGATAAGAATGTTGCCGTATTCGTTAAACATGGTGTATTAAGCAAATCAGAAATCGAATCAAGATATGAAATACTCCTTGAAAACTATGTTAAGACAATCAATATTGAAGCATTGACTATGATCAACATGGCCAAGACTGAAATATTGCCTGCTGCCTTCAAGTTCAGCAAGGAACTGTCAGATACCATCAATTCAGTTAAAGCAACAGGAATGTCAGTTGAGGTTTCAGCTCAGTCCTCTGTACTGAAGGAACTCTCACCTGTTCTCAGTTCCTTTGCCTCAAACCTGACAGCATTGAAGAAGACACTTGAAAAAGCAGGTGCTGAAACCAGCAGTGCATTAAAGCAGGCTGACACCTTCAGCAAGACAGTTATTCCTGCAATGGAAGCTTTAAGAACTGATGCGGATAAGTTGGAAGCTATTCTTCCCAAGGATTTGTATCCATTCCCGACTTATGCAGATCTTCTCTTTAATGTTTAATTAATTTAAATCTAAAAGGCAATGGTGCAAAGACGCTCCCGCGCCGCCGGCAATACCGGCCTGCACCGTTGCCTTTTTAAGTAAGCAAATATGAATTGGCGAAAAATTATTGGCACGAGTCAAATAAATATCCCATTTCGGCATGGGATATTTATTTGACTCATGCCGGAAATGGGGATACAATGAAAAACATTTCCTACCTGGTTGCTTCAGGTGCACTTCTCACATGCTCCACTGTTCTTGCGGCAGTTTCGGGATGGAATCTCCTGGCGTTGGCACTGAATATTGTTTTCTTTATGGGATATTTCATTTTTATCTGGCGTTTATTCACAAAAAACGGCGGACAGTACACCGATAAAATAAAAAAACTTAAAGACGATCTAAGAAAATTCAACTTTGAAGTGCAGGTTACATCAAGTCAGATATCATCAGTATCTGAAAGCATTGCTGTAACCAGTGACGAAAATAATGAATTTGCAAAGTATGTATATGATAAAGTGAGAGAGATGGCCGGCAATAATCAAGAAGTAAATTCCAGCATTACCAACACCCTGGCTGAAGTCAGAAGTATTATGGAACTGCTTGACAACGCAGACGGAATAACCGTTGATATGCTGAATAAGAGTTTAATTTCCAAAGACACGGTCAAGCTCAGCCTGGAAGAAATACTGCAGATAGTTCAAACAATTAACGGCATACACGAGTCCTCCGACAAGACCCTGACCAATATGGAGCAGCTTCAAAAAACTTCGAAAGAAATTGTACATATTCTTGAAACAGTCAGCAATATCTCAAAACAAACCCAGCTGCTCGCACTTAATGCCACAATTGAATCCGCACGTGCAGGCGAGCATGGAAAAGGCTTTGCAGTAGTTGCCTCTGAAATTCACAAGCTTGCAGATGACACCAACAAGTCCGTCGGAGATATTAATTCACTAATAAAGGCTATCCAAACCGAAGTTGAGAGTGTATATTCGGATGTAAAAGAAAATGCCCTTCGCGTGGATAATGGAATATCCGCTACCAAAAATATTGAAGAAAACCTCGGAAGGATCGACTCTTCCTTTAATGATGTATTCGGAATGATGGATCAGATAAGCCAGCTTTCCAAACAGGAGGTTCAAATCGCCCAGAATGTCGGAGACCAGATTAAAGAGGTTGAGGAAGTAATGTTACAGACTTCTAAATCAGTTGATGATGTTTGTGCCTCAGTTCAGCAGCAGAAGCAAAATATGGAAGATATCTCCTCACTGGGCACCCGTCTGAATGAAGCCTCTTCCTCCCTTGCAAAGCTATTTTCCAACGAAGCTGAAACTATGGAGAATCTTGGCAACGAAGCAATGGATAAAGCAAAAAATTCTCTTTCCATTATAAAAGATGAGCTTTGCGCTAAAGCAGAAATAATTAATTCCAAAGACAGCAATACTCATGAAGCTATTTTAAGCAGCTTTATGAAGAAATATGGTTTTGTTGAGGCGGCCTGGACCAATGACCGCAAGGGCAGATTTATATGTTCCATACCAAAGGCCGGTATAGCAAACGCTAACGTAAGAGAATGGTTTAAGCATAGCATTCAGGGTGTAGATTTCATTTCATCGGTGTACATTTCAGCCATAACAAGAAATCCATGTGTTACCGTTTCATCACCTGTGAGGAATGCCTCCGGTGATATTATAGGTGTCGTAGGAATTGATATAATTATCTGAAAATTTACACCATTTATGCACTAATATCCTCCAAATCCCATATACTGAATAAAGTAAAAAGTTATCCTGCACTACGTTTCTTAACTTCTTACTTTTTACCTGACGTAAGGGACAATGACGTCTGGTCGGTTAATACTATATTAATTGACTTGAATATGATTTTTGTCCTTTTATTTTGGTTTTGATTAAAAATCCTGTATCTGACTTTGGAGGAAAATTTATGTGTTCAATTCTTGGTATAATAAACTTTAAAGATTCTACTTCAGATATAACCCAGACTGTTTTGAATGAAATGAGAAAAACGACCGTTCATAGAGGGCCGGATCAAAATGGCTTCTACCGCAGTGAATATGTTTGTTTTGCACATAACAGGCTGGCTGTCATTGATGTTGAAAACGGCCTTCAGCCCATGACTGTCGTTTTTGAAGGAAAAAGCTATACTATTGTTTATAACGGTGAAATTTATAATGCGGATGAATTGCGGAAGGAACTTGCTTCTTCCGGTGTTAAGTTCAGTACGCACTGTGATACCGAAGTTGTATTGTATTCATACATAATCTGGGGCCGCGGCTGTTCGGAAAAGTTTAACGGTATATATGCCTTTGCGGTATATGATGACGATAATAAAAGGGTTTATCTTTCCAGAGACAGGATGGGAGTAAAACCTTTTTTCTATACCCAACTGGGTAACACTCTTATTTTTTCTTCCGAGGTCAAGGCCATTTTAAAACATCCGAAGATAAGAGCCGAGCTGGCCAGCGAGGGAATCTGGCAAATGCTTTACCTGTCACCCATGAGACCTTCCAATAACGGTATCTTTAAGAATATATATGAAATTGCCCCGGGATATCACGGTACTTTTGATATAGATGGTCTCAGTCTCAGCAGATATTGGTCTCTTGAGGCCTATGAGCTGGAAGACGATGAAGACACAATTCTTGAAAAAACCCGGTTCTATTTGACAGATGCCATCAAGAGACAGCTTGTTTCAGATGTGCCTTTATGTACTTTCCTGTCAGGCGGGCTTGATTCCTCCATTGTAACTTCTGTTGCAAAAACGGACAAAAAAAACGGAGATACCCTCTCCACCTACTCTTTTGAATATGAAGGCAATCAGCAGCATTTTGAAGCCACAAGCTTCCAGCCCGAAAGTGATGATGCCTACGCTGCATGGCTTGCTGCATATCTGAAAACAGACCACACAATACTTACCGTAACCCAGCAGGATATCGCCACTCTGTTGTATGATGCCGTAAAATACAGAGATTATCCCGGCATGGCTGATATTGATTCCTCACTGCTCTATTACTGCCGGGAAGTCAAAAAAAGACATACTGTTGCTCTGAGCGGCGAATGTGCCGATGAAATCTTCGGCGGTTATCCATGGTTCTATAGACCTGAAATGCTGCACAGAGACTTTTTTCCATGGATACATGATCCTGAATCAAGAGTGTTCCTGTTTCACCCGGATTTTGCCAAACCCAGGGAAGGTTTCGAATTTGTAAAACAAATTTATCTGGACAGTAAAAATGCCTGTCCGCTGGCCCCAAACGAATCCGAGGAAATGAAAACCAGCAGGATAGCTACCTGGCTGTCAGTTAACTGGTTTATGGTTAGCCTTTTGGAACGTAAGGACAGAATGTCCATGGCCAGCGGCCTTGAGGTCAGGGTGCCCTTCTCCGACCATAGAATTTTAGAATACGTATATAATGTACCCTGGAGCATCAAGTTCAAAAACAAGGTCGAGAAATCCCTGCTGAGGAATTCTATGGCGGAATACCTGCCGGACAAAATTCTTAACAGAAAGAAGAGCCCATATCCAAAAACTCATAATCCTGAATATGAGAGGATCGTGACCCGCATATTTGAACAGGTGCTGGCCGACTCCAATTCCGTGCTGCGGGATATTCTTCATCAGGATGCTCTGACACTGCTTCGTTCAGGCAGCAACATAACCTGGTTCGGACAGCTTATGGGCCGCCCGCAGCTCATAGCCTGGCTGCTGCAGCTGAATTACTGGTTCGGTGAGTATGATGTGAAAATAGTATAATAATATATTAATAAAAATTAATAGCTCATCATAAATAGACCGAGGGCATATGCCATCGGTCTAAATTTATGCAAAAATTTTTTTCATGTTTATAGCTAAAAAATAATTATTTAATAAAAAAGTAATGTATTATTCCTGATTTCCCTATTTATAAGTTGTTAATCATGGATTTTATACACCTGATATATTGAAAGCATAATTGAATTCAGTCGCATAGGATTGGGGATAAATTCTTTGCAAACTGCTGTCCCATTCATTTATTTTTTCAATATTAATCATTTAGGAGGATTACTATGGGAAAGATTGAAACTGCAACACAATGGATGATTGACCTGGCAAATGATAACAGTCACGGGTATGATCAAACATATAGGTGGGGAGAGCGTGGCGATTATGATTGTTCTTCTGCAATCATCACAGCCTGGCAGACTGCCGGTGTACCTGTAAAAAGCAATGGTGCTACTTATACCGGTAATATGAAGAATGTTTTTCTAAACTCCGGTTTTTCTAATGTAATATCATCGGTAGTATTATCAAGCGGTTCCGGCCTGGTGCGTGGTGATGTACTACTAAATTCATCTTCACATACTGCAATGTTTATCGGAAACGGGCAAATCGTACATGCGAGTATAAATGAAAAAGGTACTACAACAGGAGGACAAGCAGGGGATCAAACAGGAAAAGAAATTTGTATCAGAAGTTATTATAACAGCCCCTGGGATTGCATTCTCAGATATAACGAGGGTAGTACGCCCCCCGGAGGTGTTAACACAATTATACAAGCCGGACAAGTTCATGCAAACAACTTTACCGGTTCCAGCATTGCTACAGATGGCATTAGAGGATCTGAAACAATAAAGGCAGGCATTAAAGTTTTACAAACTGCTATGATTTTAGATTATAATGCAGGTCTTGTTGTCGATGGAATCTGGGGTACTGCATCAAGAAATGCTCTGGGAAACCATTACGTTACCAAAGGAGAAACTCAATACATGGTTACCGCGGCTGAAATTCTGGTAATGCTGCGGGGATATAATCCAAATGGTGTAGAGTATCCGGGGACATTCGGTTCAGGACTGACAGCAGCGATAAATTCATTTAAAAGTGCCAATGGCTTAACTGCCAACGGAATATGCGACAGTTCCACATTTATTGCACTTATCAGTTAATAAATTCAAAGTGAGTCCATAATAAGTTTTAAAGGTGGAGCACTTTAAAACTCCTTTTGGGTAAAGAATTCAAGCTTTGCCCAAAAAGGAGTTTTTTAATGAGTGAGTTATGTATTTTAGCTGAATTCATGTCCCGGGATCCCATTATTGGCATAGGTCTTACCTTCTAATGGCTCGAAACCTGATATCTCTATGTCTGTTGCAATCGGTTCTGCGTTATGATAATTGGGGAAAGTGAATTGAAGGGTATATTTCTTCCCGTAAAAAGCCGCTTTCATACCATCGCCTGTAAAAACTGCCGTATTGGTACGGAAAATAACCTTTTTATTTTTTTCTCCCTCTGACACATTAACTTCATAAACAGTGAAATCAAAAGAAGTATCGGTTATGTTGGATATTTCAACTTCACAATAATCTTTTAAAATATTATCTCCGATACGCCTGTCATCATAATAAACGCCATCAAATAACTTAACTTTGCCAATTACTTTATCTTTATTTTGCGGGGCTTTGCTTTCATCCTTCACAGCCTGTTCATTATCCTTTTCTTTTTTATCGTCAACACTACTTTGTCCGGCAGCAGTTGATGTATATTTTTCTTCGTTTTTATTACTGCTGCAACCAATAAAAATGAAAATAAAACTTAAACATATTAACATGACAGAAATCTTTTTCATAAATAATTCCTTTTTATTTAACAACTCTAATTAAAAAATTAACATACTTTTCCAGCATTTACAATATAAATTTTTAATCCTTAAAGTCATAATCCTTAATATGAGAAAACCGTGAGCATAGGTTTAAAATATACAACTTCCTATATGTTAAAAAAAAGGCTGCTGATATTTTGTGGATATCAGCAGCCTGTCAAAAGTTTTAGGAGAATTCTATAATAACGCTGCAATAGCATCTGCCATTGACTGTAAAATAAAGTTGCATGAAGTGGCTCCCGCATCAAGGACTCCCCTTGATCTCTCGCCGAGTCTGGCAGCTCTTCCTATTTTAGCCACCATATCCTTTGTGGATTCCTTTCCCTTTTCAGCTTCCACTTTCATGTCCTGCAATGCTGCCTTGAAGTCTTTTCCTTCGGCCAAAGCCGCTTTATATGCGTCAATAGCCGGAACCAGAGTATCCATAAGAGTTTTATCCCCGACTTTTGCTTTATCGAAAGCCTGCATGCCTTTGAGCGCCCCCTCCAGTGCAGCTCCAAAAGCTTCCCTGTCTATATCTTCAACCTCCTTGAAACCTTTTGAAAATTCCGTGAAGAAGGTTCCATAAAGTGGACCCATTGAACCGCCGATTTCAAGTATCAGTGTTTTACCAAGTACATTAAAACCTTCGCTCAGGCTTACTTCTTTGCCGCCCAATTTGTTTTTGGTGAGGGTAAAACCCTTGTTCATATTGACTCCATGGTCCCCGTCACCTATCAATCCATCAACCTCACTTAAATAAACCCAATTATCAATAATTGTATTTATAACATTGTATACTACTGAAGATGCGCCTGAATTTTTAAAGCTGCTCATAGTTGAACTCCTTTCAAAAAGATTTATTTAAACTGTTTCATTCCAACTGTGTCCACTTCTTCATCCACAAGTTCCTTGAGCTCTTCATCAACTTTCATTAATGTAACTGTAGCTCCCATCATTTCAAGTGAGGTAAAGTAATTCCCCACATAAGACCTGTGTACTTTGATTCCTTTTTCGGCAAGTATTGCTTCAACCTTATTGTAGAGTATATAAAGCTCCATTACAGGAGTAGCTCCAAGACCCGAAACAAGAGCAACAACCTCATCCCCTTCTACAAAGGGATAATCCGGAAGAATAACATCAAGCATCATCTGAGCCATTTCATCGGCTGACTTGAGCTCGGAAACCTTTATTCCGGGTTCAC
Organism: Bacillota bacterium; assembly: GCA_023386445.1. Lineage (GTDB taxonomy): Bacteria > Bacillota > Clostridia > Acetivibrionales > DSM-1351 > Ruminiclostridium. Next base: position 30,297 of record JAEWJR010000108.1, read on the forward strand.
CGTGATGCCCGATACCTACTTCCATGGTCCCCGGCTCTATTTTAAAGTTGGAATGTCCCACAGCCGGTATGGTGCAGGAAGTAAGCCCAATACCAACGCTTCTTGTATTGTCTATTGCTTTCTGTGCTGCCGCTATAACTTCATCAAGGGTGCCTCCCTTTGCAGCCTTAGCTCCCCCAACCTTCCACATTAATATTTCTCCGGCAACACCGCGTCTTTTTTCTCTTTCGGACTTAGGCGCAGAGGCAACATCATCATTTGCAACAACGGTTTTAACTGCTATACCTTCTTCTTCAGCAAAAGTTGTTGCCATCTTGACATTCATATTATCTCCGGCATAGTTACCGTAGAGACAAGCCACACCCTGCCCTGAGTCGGCCTCTCTCATTGCATCCAGGAATGCTTTGGCGGTAGGCGATGCAAATATCTCTCCCACTGCAACGGCATCAACCATGTTCCTTCCGCAGTAACCTATAAATGCCGGTTTATGCCCCGAACCTCCTCCGGTAACAATACCTACTTTACCGGGAACAGGAGCATTTTTATACTTGATTGTTCTTGGATTGTCTGTTTTTACAACTATGTCTGTATGGGTTTTGAGGAAACCTTCCAGCATATCTTCTACACAATTGAATGGATCATTGATAATTCTCTGCATATAAAACCTCTCCCCTCTTTTTCTTTTTTAATGTTTATCAGCAGCTTTTTAAGTATTAACTTTCATATTCGGAAATTTTGTTAACTTTTGCTTCCGAACCGCCGCCTTCGAATTCACATTTGAGCCATAAATTAACTAAAAGCTTTCCCAGCTCTATTCCTATTACGCGTGCTCCAAGAGTCATGATCTGTGCGTTATTGCTCTTTCTGGAACGTTCAGCCGAGAAAGGATCATGGCAAACAGCCGCTCTTATTCCGGGTACCTTGTTGGCGGCAATTGCCATGCCGATTCCTGTACCGCAGATCAATATGCCTCTTTCGTGTTTTCCTTCGGATATTGATCTTGCAACGGCAACAGCAATGTCAGGATATAAAACCGGATCGGTATTATAAACTCCGAAATCTTCAAATACTATGCCTTTCTCTGTTAAAAGACCTTTTATTACTTCCTTGAATTGAAATCCTGCTTCATCACATCCTATTGCTATAGACATCTGCTTCACTCCTCTATTAATGGTTTGAATATTTATTTTTACACTCATTAAGACTGAATAGCTTTTTGAATGCATATGTTGCGTTATATTTTGAATCTATTAACCAGCATGCTGAGTCCTTCTGCCAGTTCGGCCTGAGCCTGTGCGGATTTTGCAACCTGTTCAAGTGCTATAGCCGTTTCATTCACATTATTTGAAATGTTTTCCGAATATGAGTATGATTGTTGTGCAGTACCGGACACATTCTGTATTACCAAACCAACCTGATTTAAAGTTTCCATTATTAATCTGGCAGATGAAACGATTTCCTCGGACATTTTATGAATGGATTTTGCATCCTGCCCATAATTTTCACCCGTTTCAATCAGTAATTGATAATTTTTCATTACATTGTTTTCTATATATCCTAGAATCTCTCGAGTATTATCGGACAAATTGATAAACGAGGTTTTTACTTTATTTATTACCTTGTTGATGTGTTCGGCAGCCGAGGTGGATTCTTCAGCCAGCTTACGGATTTCTTCGGCTACGACAGCAAAACCTTTGCCCTTCTCTCCCGCTCTTGCAGCTTCTATAGTTGCATTTAAAGCAAGCAGATTGGTTTGTGAAGCAATCTGTCTGATTGTATCAGTCATCTGCACAACTTCCTCCACTACTTTTCCCTCTTCGATTGCGTTGACGACTTTAGTATGTTTTTCAACATACAGCTCTTTCGCAACCTCTATTGCCAATGAACCTTTTTCCTTAATATTCTCCGCAGAGAACCGGATGTCTTTTGCAGACGAATAACCGCTGTTTGCTTTGTCTACCAGTATATTTGTGCCTGCAATAATTTCTTCCGTTGAAGCTGAGACTTCTTCAACAGAAACACTCAACTCCCCGGTTCCTCTGGATATTTCTTTTGTTGACTCATTTATGCTCTCCATAGTGGAGGTTACTTCTTCTATGGTGGCGGATAATTCTTCGCTTGATGAATTTATTTCAGTCGTATTTCTGATAATTTCAGAAATCAGGTGCCTTGTGTTGTCTGTGGCTTTATTGAGCGCATATGCAAGTCTGCCGATTTCATCTTTCGAGTCAATTGTAATGCTTTTTGTCAAATCCCCGCTTCCAAAGGCTTCACTAAAACTTAAAACTTTGTTTATTCCTTTTAAAATGCTTTTAGCGATCAAAAGCCCTGATAATATTGCAATTAAAAACCCTATAATGACAATGGATAAAATAACTTTGAAGGATTTATCAAAACTTGCAGTGTTGTTCTGTTGATCCTTTTTGGCCAGCTCAACGGTCAGTGATATGTCTCTATCCAGGATATCCGATATTTCATCCCGTATGGAAAACACGTGGGGATATAGTGCTTCAGCCTTTGAATAATCTCCTTCATGGACTAACTTAATAATTTCTTTTCTGGCGTTTTCATACTTACTTAATAGATTTTCAAACTGTGTATATAACTCTTTGTTTGTTAAACCTGTTTTTTTATAGTCTGCTATGAGTTTGTCATTTTCAGTATCTATCAGTTCAATCTCTTTCTCCAGAGAACCGATCCGTTTTATGTCCTTATCATAAAGCAGCCGTAAAATATCTACCTGTATTTTTAAAAGATTTTCCTTCAGATTTCTTAAGTGATTAACTCCGAGTAAATTTATTTCATACATGGCATTTCCCCGCAGGTTGATCTTTTGCATTTCTGAAATGCCGATATATCCTACAATGCCTATAAGAACTGCGACTAAAATAAAACAGGATAATAGCTTTTGAGAAATTTTCAAATTTTTAAACAAGTACATTGTTAATTCCCCCTACTTTTTGCCTTTGAACTGCTAAAGCAGCTATTCCCAACCTCTTCTATTTTATTGTAAAACCACCGTCTATAAGCAGGTTGTGTCCGGTAATCATGCCGGCTGCACCACTGCAAAGAAAAGCTATTGAGCCTGCAATTTCATCCGGCTCGGCGAAACGTTCCGAAGGCATTTCCTTTTTAAAGGCATCTCCTACGGGTCCTTCCCAGGCTTTTTTGCCTAAATCCGTTAGTACTACCGTAGGTGATACCGCATTTACTCTGATGCCATATTTTCCCCACTCATATGCCATTACCTTTGTCATTGCTATGATACCGCCCTTGCTTGCACAATAGGCTACATGCTTATCCAGTGCAATTACACCCGCCTGTGAAGCCATATTAACGATAGAACCTTTTTTACCTGCAGCAATCATATATTTTCCAACCGCCTGAGCCATCTTAAATGAGGCTGTCAGGTTTATGTTTATTGTTTTATCCCACATATCGTCATTCAAAGTTTCAGCATTGTCCAGAGCTACTATTCCGGCACAGTTAACTAAAATATCAACACTGCCGAATCTCTTTACTGCCGCAGCAATAACAGACTGTCTGTAATCTGCTTTTGTAATGTCACCGGCAACCCCTATGCAATTTTGACCTAACTGGTTAGCTATTTTATCTGCTTCCGGGTTGAGATCAGCTAAAACACAGTTAACACCTTTTTCTGAAAAAAAGCGCGCCGTAGCCAGCCCAATTCCTGCTGCACCTCCTGTTATTATTGCCGTCCTGCCCTGCAACGAAAAATTTAAATCTGCTCCGCAGTACTCTAACATAATTAGCCCCCCATAACTCTTTTTGTTTATCTTTAATATCTGTGACTATAAAGAAAGGGAGCCATCTCCCCTTCCTTATAATCAAATCAGTAAAAAATTATTGTGCTCTCTGCTTGAATTCTGCTACATTATCCTTTGTAACAGGTTCAAAATCGATCCAGTATTCTTTGTCAATGTTTTCGCCCTTGGCTTTTGCAACCGCAATTTCCAGAGCCTTGCTTCCCTGTCCTGCACCATCCTGGAATATTGATGCTATCAAAGTTCCCTTTTCGACTGCATTCAAAGCATCTGTTATACCGTCAACACCTATGGTAGGAATATCCAGTTTTTTTGCTTCGATTGCCTGTCTGGCACCCAGTGCCATTTCATCATTTTCACCTACAACAGCATCTATTTTGTCAAAAGCCTGCAGCCAGTTTTCCATAACTGTCATAGCCTCAGAACGTGACCAGTTGGCTGTTTTTTCTGCAAGGACCTTAATATCGGGATACTTCTTAAGTACATTCTGGATTCCCTGGCTGCGTTCCAACTGGGCTGATTGTCCGAGAGGTCCGTCAAGTATGACGATATTGCCTTTGCCTCCGAGCTTATCAGCTATAGCCTGCATTTCCAGTTCACCGGCATATACGTCTTTTGAACCGACATAGCTTGTAAGTTTATCGCTGTCAACACGGGTGTTGACTCCAATAACCGGTATATTTGCCGCTGCCGCTTTATCAACCGCAACTGCACAGGCCTTTGCATCCTGAGGATTCAGAATGATAGCATCCACACCGTCTGAAATCATTGTTTCAACCTGATTTATCTGTGTATTCGGATCATAGTTACCATCATAAATTT
>JAEWJR010000119.1:0-27214 GCA_023386445.1 Bacillota bacterium
CTTTCGGAAACATCAACGTTGGAAGAGTATCTAAATCATAAGCTTTTATATACCTCGCCAATGCTTCATATTTTTCTTCAACCTCACTCATATACACACATTCCTCTCTTTCGTCGTAATTGACTTATTTACTGAGCTATTTCCAGATCACTATTACACCATCAGGGTAACCGTCAAGCTCACAATCCGATGCTGCCATTGGTGCAATGTAATCCTCAGTTGCCTGTTTCTTAATAACAACAACTATTTCATCCGATGTCTCGGAATCAATATATGTAAGCTCTTTTAGCTCCTGTCTCATAAACTCATAAGCTTTCTTGAAAGAGATTAATTCCTCATAATCTTTCAAAGGCATTGTTACAGTAGTCTTTTCTTTATCAATCATCCTTCACATCATCCTTTCTGTGTTCTTATCCGAATCATATTTGACTTATATTGCCTATATAACCCACCTAACCCGATGCAGATACTTTTTGTAACATCTTTGAGTGTATCTACATCTGCAACAATTTACGTAATTATTGCTATAGGCTGGCTCCCCTCTGCACTTTAAAATCCTTTGATTAATTATGAGTTTAAATCTTAACCTTTTTATTTTTGACTTTAGTCTCCTTTTCAGCCTCATCCTTTACACCATCCTTTCAACGCCTAGTTTGTCTGCAAGTCTATTGATTTTAGATTCTCTGAAATTGTCCAGTTCGTAGCCTTCAACATGCAGCATAAATTTTAACTGCTCAAGCATAATTTCAACATCTACAATTTCCTCAATGATGTGGTTCCTATCAAGTTTATCGCGCTTGAACTTGCAGATTTCTTTTGTAAGCTCAGACATTTCCTCTATACACATATCTAATTGTGCTACGCCGTATCGTTTAACAGCTTCTTTGAGTATGTTATTCAGTTCACTCGCTCCCCTCATACACTTATCGCAAACCCCATCCGGGTTATGTATGTCAATGCAGTCCTTAACTCCGTTTTTGCATTTCAACGCCCTCACTCCTTTGCTTATACTGGCAACCTAAGTCATTAACATCGTCACAAATCAAATCGCATTTACTAATACATGACACACAACAAATTTGCAAGCCTTGTGGGCATCCACCTTCTTGTGCTTTTTCTTCAATCTTGCATAGTATTTTAGGCATCTTCGTTGTTCCTTTCGTTTTTCTCGGGGCAGCGTTTTGGCTTTGCGCCTCTAAAGTACAGCCCGTAGTATAAACCGGGTTGTCTCTTAATATCTGGATGCTCACAAACGCTGTAACCGTCTTCCGTTTCGCGATAAAACTCACATTTACATTTCATACTCTTACCTCGTATTCCCGCTATATTGCGACATTAATATGTAATTACTAGATTAATTGGGATCCCGTACTTCTCCGCATATGCCTTTTCCATTTTGCAGCCCCGGCTATTCTCCCAACCTTCACACAATAGGAGTTCATCACAAATACTAAGAAGTTCAAAACAGTATTCCATGCCCTTTTCATACTCAACGTCATTGTATAAATAACCTGTAGAATGAATAGGAGATATGTACAATATGTCCGAGTCGTTCTTAACCATCTTCCTGACAAGGTCCTCAACCTTTAATTTGTTTTCTTCGTTACCCCCGTATGGGTGTGCTACATAAACTCTTTTCATCCTGTTACCTCCTTAAAAATAACAATCATGTTCGGAAACGGTGCATTCCATTTGCTACCCCCGAATTTCAACCGTCCCTTTAAGAAACGGATCTCAGCTTTGCCTAATATGTAATCATGAAACCATTTTGTGTCTGTCCTTGCAGGCAGGAGGCACACAACGGTAGTTCCATTTTTGCTGGATTCATAAGCTTTCCCAACCCATTTTCCAATCTCTCTACCATAAGGAGGATTCATCCAACAGGATTTAAATTGGTGCCACACCTGCCTTAATCCATCTTCTTCCTGGCTGAAATATATGTTGCATTTATTGTTTGAGCTGTCAGCACATACATCTACCTCAAAACAAAACTCCTCATTAAGTTGATCGAATAGCCATTGCGGCGTACTCCAAAGATCCGTTGCGCTGCTAAACATTACTGCTGTGTTCAAATACATTCACCCCTTTCAAATAAATCAAGTTGCTGTTGTGGCGGCTCATAATTCATCCAAATAACTTCCGTTGCCGCCTTTCCCATTTCGCAATTTGACCTATTTTTTTGTACCGTCCATCCTTTTAACATTTGATTATACATATCGCTCATGTATCCCGATATCATCACCGGCCCTGTGTGGTTTAAAAGCGTTTCAAGCAGTTCAGTGTGGTCACTATCAGTCATTTCGCATTTGTATATCCTTTTGCTCCTGGTGCTGAGTATGTAAGGAGGGTCACAGTATATAAACACATACGGACGGTTATATCTTTTAATCAAGCCTACCGCTGGCATGTTTTCGATTTGTACAAGGTGTTTTTTATAATTCTGTAACCTCTTCGCCGCTTCATCTATACTTTTGTCTAACCGAGTCCACCTGGATATGCCGGAATCACCTGGCTTTATATTATTGCTCCATCCGGAAATGTCGCTCGTTTTAGTGCCAATGGCTTGCCAACACCTTACTAAAAAACGCCTTGCATCCTCCAGGCTATCTCCAGTCATTTCATAGCTTAATTTGTATTCCTGCCTGGCCCATGGAGTATACTTTATTGATCTTTTAAACTCTTCCGGCCTTTCCCTTATTACTTTAAAAAGATTCACTACATTCCCGTCTAAATCGTTTATAGTCTCTATTTCACTGCGGTTTTTATTAAACAACACCGCAAGCGATCCGGCAAAAGGCTCCATATAAGTCATTTTTTCATATCCTGCAGGAAAGTTCCCTATTATCCAATCTGTCATACTCCACTTACTTCCCGGATACTTTAATACTGTGTTCATTTTTCACCTTCTCCCATACCCCATTGCTGAGCCATTGCATCAGCGATTCCTTGAAATGTTTTTGCCCTATTTTTCTGCCGGTCCTTACCGCCTTTCATGAACCACGTACCTGCATCATGACAGTTTATATTGGGTTCAACGATGTTTGTCGGTTGCAATAGAGGCAGGTTTTTGAGCCATAGTCTTGTTTTTTTAGTAACTGGGTGCCCGAACTGATAAGGCTGTATTTCTTGCGTATGTGCCGGCATTTCAAATACTTTACTCAACATTGGATTTTCAACTGCTATTTTGGGGATATTGGCATTTAATAGCTTAAGGAAGAATTCTTTTGCCACTAACCCTTTATGATACCGATCTATATTCAATGTACCTCCCAGGTATAAATGCTTTGCGCCTGCGTTACTAAGATATGTACAAGGCGGGTGGGCAATCATCATCTCCCAACCTTGGTCAATTATTTCAAGTACATCTCCCTGGATGTGGTATGCCGGGTCAGCATCTGTCGGGATTATGTCACAGCTCCATGCATCATGCCCCAGTTTGCGGAATGCATCCCGGACAACTCCGCTATATTCACATGCTATTAATATTTTCATTTCTTGCCTCCACGTCTGGAGGTGTGCGCACACTTAATTAACTAGTATTACTCCGATATTTTTATTATTTTTGGTTCGCTATCTTTTTCTTTTGCGGCCCATCAAAACGGCAACGAATCCGGATCATCGTCCATCGGGTAAAATCCGTTATCACTTGCATCTGATTGCACCTGCCGTTGTGTAGTATTTTTCTTGCCATCCGCAAAATAAACGCGATCTGCTACAACCTCTGTTATGTAATGCTTCTTGCCTTGGTTGTCGTCATATGTCCTTACTTGCAATCTGCCTAACACCCCGACTTGTAGTCCTTTTGTGAAATATTTACCAGCAAACTCAGCAGTTTTGCCCCAGGTTACAATATTAAGAAAATCTGCATCAGGCTGACCTTCTTTCTTAAAATCCCTGTTTACAGCTATTGAAAAGCTTGTTACAGCAGTATTGCTCCCGCTGGTATATCTTGTGTCAGGCTCTTTAGATAACCGACCAATTAATGATACTGAATTCATTGTCATTTCCCCCAATCCTGTTTTAAAATAGATAGTTCTTGCGGCGTAAGCACTTCTACGCCTATATTCTTAGCCTCCGACACAATATAATCGATCAACACACTCATAGCATGTGTGTCGTAACAACTGGAACCGTAGTAAGCAACTATTTTCTTGCAACCGGGAATTTTGCTGTCCATTTCTTCTGCATACCAGCCTAACCCCCGGCTGTTCCATACCGATATAAATTGTTCTGATGCGTCTTCTTTCACTGCCAACATTTCAAATTGTCCTACGTCCCTGATGGCACTTTGATACACCAGCTCTTTTGTGGAGCGGATTACTTCGGCTATTTTCTGGCAAAGTACCCAGCAATAGCTGTTCGCGTCCAGGCTACGCTTCTGCCTATACTGTTTTATCTCTACTGATAATTGCTTACCGTTTTCAATAGCCTTCTTTAACTCCTGTAGCTCGTTTAAGCTACTTTTATCCGTTAGGGATAGCAACAATATAGGACAGCCTTTTTCATCGTAATTTAAGCCGATTTTTGATGCTGTAGTTTTCATAGCTATTCCTTTACTAATTCCATCATGAAATCATACAATAAGTTCTTTTTATCTTCGGGTGTTTGTTTAAACATTTCGTTGGGTTCTCCGTAGCCAGCAGCATCTATGTAACTTGTTTCCCACCCATTGGTATTAATGTTTTCAAAAATAAATTCAATAACATCTTCTTGAGTCTCAAAACTTCCTCTAAAAGCGTGCCACCAATCATCAGTTAATTTTGCCACTTAATCACATCCTTTCTTGATGCTGTTGTTTTCATGTGTTACCTCGCTTATTTAATCAATATTTTCAGCGCCAATAGGTATCCACATTTTAGGATTGTAATTCAAAGTGTATTTGTATCTGTCAACATTTTTAAAGTTCTTTTGTTCAACAACAAACCATCAGTGCAATTGTCAAAAATATAATAATTCTTTTCATGAAAATTCCTCGTCTTTCTGCCGATTAAGTCCTTAAATTTTGTTCAATCATCCAAATAGTTACGACCAAAAATCCGTAAGAACTCGCTTCGTCCGTGCCACTGTTCAAATGCTCTCTGCTCCCGCCGTTTCAATTCCAAGTCGCGCTTTCGGTTGTTGTGCGGGCCTTCCATGCCCCTATGATGTTCTGCACACAATAAAGCTTGTAACCCGTATTTTATAGATAGCTTGCGATTCCCTGGCCCATAGAAAATTTCATGAGTTTCAGCGTATCCAGCGCCGCATACCTCGCACTTACTGTTCTCTGTTGGTACCGGATTTCTTTTGGTATATTTTTTGGTTTTCTTTGGCGGTTTAGGGTACATCATTCTATCAGCCCCCCTTTAAAACGGTAGCTCAAGTTCGGTTTTGATTGTTTTGTAATCATCAATAGTCCAGTTAATTACCTTTTTACTGGGATCGGCATACGGGAATTTTGTTGTTATGCGGCCCTCGTATAGCATTGATTCCAGAGTTCGTATAAAATCATATCCGGGCACCTTACTTTTTTTATTGTTCGCTTCTAAAAACAATTCCTTTACTTGTTCGTGCGTGCATCTTGGAGCATCTGGTTCAGCCTTGTTCCCGTCAGAATGATCGGTGTCTGTATCCTCACCGCTGAACAGCATAAATGTTTTTGAGAGCACGTTTTTAAAACTATATGTTGATGCTTTCCCTGAGCCTTTGTCCTGCGGGTCAGAACCGTTCCCAAACCCTACAACGTCCTGAAATTCGTTTGTTTCAGTATCCATTATCCTGTATGTGACCTTTAACTCTGTAATTGCCCTGATAGTTTGAGCAGTTTTGCCGTCATAATCTGTTTTATCCCATACCATACAATGGTCTTTTATATCTCCGCTTACAGGGAAAATAATCAGTTTATACTTTTTAAACAAAGGCTTTATCATGTTAAGTATTGCTGCTTCTGAAACTGCTTTGTATGAATTTTTACCGGTTCCAACTTCCATGCTTTTCTCAATGGCTTCTGACTCATTCATGACATTAAACATCTTTTCAAATAACGACATTCCATACTCAGCCCCTTTCATCCACCTGATGTGGTATCAAATCTTTTAAAACTCTGTTCTCAGATTCAAGATACCGTATTTTATTTTGATAACCGATAAATAACTCAATATCCATTTCACGCTGTTCTTCAAGTTCTTTATTACGCTTTTCAAGATAAGCTATAGTGTCGGCTATCTTTTTAATTTCTTCATTCCAACTCATTTGATTTCCTCCGCTCTAAACCATACCGTGTCCTGTTCTTCTACGTATTCAACCTTTGAAACGCGCCACTCTGGATTTTCATAGTCTTGTATGTTGATGTGCCGGGCGGCAAGTTCGTCTATGAGTGTATTTATTTCGGTCAAAATCATATTAAGCGGGCGACGTATAGTGTTATCCATGGGCTACCTCGCTTTCGTATTTCTCCATTAAGTTCCCACAAAAGCAACCTGTTCCATTAAATTTCTTACACTTCCAACCGCAAGAGCATTTATCTTTATCACTGCCATTGCCTCCCCGTTCACATTCTGAACAAGCAACCCACAGCATCCCATTTTTGTCTTTAAAACTTCGCATCTTTACATATTCTCCTTTCTGCTATATAATCGTTTTAGGAAATTTGTTATTGCCTTCTTTATAGAGGGCCTTTTCTTTTTATAGACTTCTACCCGGGGCTGAATATCTTGAAATTCAGATTTGAGCCCTAATGTCAGCTTGTGGAACCTATGTGCCGCTGCCATTATCAAAAAGATAAAAACAAATACTATTAACCCGTCCCAGATCATACGCCTTTAACCTCGTCTCTGCACTTTTGGCAGACCGGCTTGCCTTTTATGTAGCTTACATCTGTCACTGAATCACAAAATATGCATCCGGGCTGATACTTTCTAAGGATAATCCTTTCACCTTCTGTAAACACCTCCATCGGGGCTCCCTCTGGCAATTCGTAAATGTTTCTTAATTCTATTGGCAGTACAATCCTCCCAAGTCTATCTATTTTTCTTACACAACCTGTTGACCTCATACTCTATCTCTCCTTCTCTCCCCTGTTTGTTTTTGTTTCCAGCCATTACGGCAGATATGGCTTTCATAGTCTTTCATTATGTATTCTTTTTGCCGTTCCCTCGCGGCGGTATTAAACCGGGATAAATCAAACCTCATTTTGTTAACAAACTGCGACTTGCTTAGCTTTGTCATCGAGTCTCCCCTCCGTAATAAAACTTCTTTACCTCACCCGTTTTAGCATGCTGGTACTTTATGTAACTCGTTGCCTCCTCTATCATTACCCACATGTTTGGATCAAGGTTTAACTGTGTTGCTACTCTGCGTTTTTCTTTTATGGTCATAAGTCTTTCACCTCCGGTTGAGAATCCAATAAATCCAACATTGTATTAAATTCGTCATTTGTTGGCCTGTCAGCAAATATTACTTCGCATAAATCCCAAAGCTGCTCCCTGTAAGTGTCTGCATCAATTAATCTCATCCTTTTACCTCCCGGCATTTCAAATAATTTTATAAACTTATCATTCTATTAACTGTTCCTGCGTGAATTCTTTTACTCGCCAGATCTGCCCAAAACATCCCAAAACACTTGCCTTTTTTCTCACAAACGCCATTATCAAAACCTATGTAATTTCTGTTGTTTAACGCAGCTGCCAATGGTATGGAACCATACCCGGTTGTTAAGTCAAGCACCGTATCTCCCTCGTTGCTGAAGGTTTTTATGAACCACTCACATAACAAAACAGGCTTTTGAGTTGGGTGCAACGGATGAGTATCCCACGCAAATTCCAGTACATCTATAGGGTATCGCTCAGTGCTGCCGCCGCCGCTTATTCCTGTTTTGGTGGCTCCGTAATTACTACCGTCCGTCTGGTGCTTGGTGTATTTATGTACCGGCGTGTGGCCGTATGTCTTTTGAGGATTGTAGATTGGCAAGTTATCATAGAACACTAATACATCTTCATGGGCTTTCATTGGCATTTTCCTTGCGTTTAAATGTCCTTTGGGTTGTCTTTTTTTACAGGCTATCTTGTAACGGTAAGCATCAAGGTTACTACACATAAGCTGACCTAAAAACTTTCCTTTTGCGAACAAACATACTGCAGCATTTGCTTTCTTGGCCCTGTTTATCTGTTCCCACATTGGAGTAAAAGGAATCGGCTTATCCCAATAGTTCTGAGTTTCGCCAAATGGTAAATCTGACAGAACCATACCTATGCTTTTAGGTCTTAAAAGCTTTGTCCCCTCCAAGCAATCCATATTATAAATTTTATTTAGTTCTAACTCTTTCCCCTTCTCCAAGTAAGTCACTCGGTATCACTCCTTTTGTTCCAAGTCTCTATCAATTCTTGTCTCCTTCCCTTAAATCTTGGGATATTAGCATAGCAACCAATGCACCAAGCTTTCTCGTCTACGCCATTTTCGCTATCTTTAATAATAATATTTGTACTACCACAGAATGGGCACGGCTTTAATTCTTCCATATAATCACTCCTTTCAAAATAATTCTGATAGATCCAACGCCACTTCCGGCATTGTGTAAAATTTAGCCTTAGTCTTTAACAAGCGGTATATCTCTTCAATTACCTGCTCTGCTTCGCCTTCTTCGTATGTGCCTAACATGTGGTTTTTAAATAAAGATTTGCCGTATACATTTGTTCCGTAGTATTTTTGATTGTGATAGATGTCTTTTGAATAGACCGTTGACAGCCGGTTAAAATTGAATATGATATCCTTGTCTTGACTAAGTATCTGCATATGTACTACCTCCTACAACTTATATATAATTATCATTAGTACAATGCCGGCTGCCGTTAAACCCCAGGCAAATTCGTTTGATTCACGGCATTTATTCTCTAAGCGTTTAAACATTTATTCGACCTCCTTTAGTGGTTCGTAGGTCTTTTCGAATATGTCCGGTTTGCAGGGATAAATTTCTCCTGTAACCCCTTGGATAACATAATCACCCACCGACACGTTGTAAATTCCTTCCAGTGTTCTTATATATAATTTTCCTGATACTAAACCGCAATACATAACCCCCGATTTATGGGCATCTACCGCCCATTGTGGCACGTAATAATGCCCATCACTTGCCTGCAAATCTCCATCATACTGGAATGCCTCAATAACTACTGGTTTTTTACGAAATAACATGTTTTAGCTCCTCCAATCAATAATAAATTTCGTTCTTTGCTAACTTGCCTACGCAAGCCCTATACATTGCCAGCCAGAAACTTCTACCATATTTCTTGATCTGGCGGCTTCTCCATGTATGGCCTATCCTGTTGCTGCCAATTTGGTTCTTGAGTATGTCCCTTTTGATTTTTCTCATGATATGTGGTCTCCTTTCCTTATTTGTATTTGTCCCAGCACTGCTGCAACCTGGCTATTTCTTTCCATTCGTACTCGCAGATAATATCCATTATCTTAGCCGCGATTTCTTTGGCTACATCAAAGTTACTGGCATTTATTTCAGATGTTTTTTTAACGTCTAACATCTCTTTGATTATCCCGAAAACCGGAGTTATTATGTGGCTTCCACAGGGGCCAATATGACCGTATGTTTTAATTAACTTCGGTAGCAATACGCCTTCCCTGATAGCAGACCAGTTCTTTTGGTTCATTACATTTTGGGATAATTCATGGACTTGTTTTTTAAGACTCTCGTTCTCCATGATTAATTGCGATATGTACTCATTGCAAGGTATGTTTCCCATGGCTACTCCTTTCTACGCTACATATTTAATGGTGTATTCCTTGACTATCGCCGAATAAATTTCTTTCAGCTTTGGATCGGCTTCTATAATGTCCATCCGGTTGAGTTTTAATATTGCGGTTTTGCTCGCTCCTTCGCGCTTCATCCTGTCGCATTGATTGTCGAGTCTGCGGAGCAAGTTCACGTGTGCACGTTCTTCAAGTAGTTTATAGCTCTCTGCCCGCAGTTCTTGGTACTCCTTATTCCCAACAACTTTGACTATTTTGTTAAGCATGCGGTTTATATCTTCTCGCCAGTTGTCCGGGGTTGATATTACTGTGTCTTTTATTGTTTGGGTGGTTATTTGAAGTGTGCTGACCTGCTGCTTAAGTTCTTTTACTGACTGGGCTTGCATTATAATTAAATCTTCGATTGACTGAGGTTTGTCTTGCCTTATAGCCAGTTCAATCAATTTCGCCCTGACTACTGCGTCATATCTGGCGGCCAACTGTAAGACACCTTCTTTGGTTAATATGTAGTACGGGATAGTGCGGCCGGTTGAATCTTGCCTTTCACTCAACCCAAATTTGGGGTCAGTGTCAACGCCACCATTTTCAAGCTTTTCAATTTCGTCTAAAATGTCTCTTAAAATATGATCGTGTCTTTTCCCGGTGATTTCTGCTATTTCCATTGAAGTCATTTTATTGAAGGTTGTTAATTCGTTCATAAAATATCCTTTCTTGTAAATTTTTGTGGTATAATTCCCGTAGAAGGGAGGTGATAAAATTGGTTTATTTGATTACTTATGACTTGCATAAAATTAAGAATTATGCGCCGCTTATAGATTGTTTAAAGAAGTTAAATAATTGCATTCATCCGCTTGAATCATTCTGGTTAATAGATTCCCCACTACCATTACAAAAATTGAATGACTTAATTCGATCGGTAGTTGATGCTGACGATGAATATTACATAACGACTATAAGCAATCGCGGGGCTGGGCGGATATCTCAAGGTTCAATTGATTGGCTTGACAGAAAATTTAGTACTGTTCCACTGGCCCTGAATTTGAAGCCTCAAGGTCTCCAAAATAGCGCTCAACCTGTTGGTTTGAAACCGCTTGACCTTCGCAAAGATCCGAATCTGAAAAGTAAGCTTGGTCTTGACAATCTGAAGAAGAACCAATTTCCCCCGAAACTGTAGTTTCTTCTGGCTGTGGGTTGGATTCGTCCGACCCATTTTCTCTGATCATTTGAGGCCCCCAGTAACACAAATTAGCTATTGTCTCTGCTATCCTGCAAACGTCCGGTGCAATATGTACATCTGATTTTTCGATTATTGTTTTTTGTACCTCCTTCAGCTTATTGATTTGTCCCTCGATTACTGATTTGTAATCCATAGTCTTGTTCTCCTTTCTATTGGTTGGATTATTTTTGTATCATTCTTTTTTCGAGCCATTTTTCTAATTTGTCTTTAGGTATCCTTACAGTCCTACCTATCCTGCAAACTGGAAAGCCTTGTATGTGAGTATACTCATACGCCGTATCAAGGCTTATATTAAGTAACTCTGCCATTTGCTTTACCGATATGTATTCAACCAAATATTATTCACCTCACTTCCATCTGTGTCCTACGAGAACATAGTACCATGTTCCCACAGGACACACAATTTGAATATGTGCCAATAGCACACGATTTACTGAAAATATCTTTAGTTTTCTTTGATTTCCGATAAAACCCGTAAAATTACTATTGCTTTTTATGTTCTGATAGAATATAATAAACGCTAACAGCACATAGTTTTGGAGGGTAAAAGAATATTATGATAGGCAATAACATAAGAAAAGTTCGCGAAAGCAAGGGCTTGGGAGTTAACCAGTTAGCTAAGCTGGCAGGAATAAACGCAAGTTATTTAAGCGCTATAGAACGTGGAGAAAAGAAAAATCCAACAACAAAATTAGTTGATAAAATAGCAAACGCATTAGGCGTTCCAGCTGACTTGCTACACAAAAAAACGACGACGAAAACAGAGGAAATTACCAATGAGTTATTAAAGATATCAGACTTTAGCGCCATTGAAGACATGTCTAGCGATGATAAGAAACAAGCCGTAAAAGACATTTTAGAACAAGACCCCAGTATTTTTTATGAGCTTACTAAAGAATTGCAAAACAAATTTACATTAAAAGAATCTGAAACAAATTATGATACTATGCGGTCAGAGCTCCCGGAAAAAGCTCAGAAAGAAATAGACACCTTTATGGAATTCATTAAACATAAATATAGCTATAAAGGAGAATAGGTATGCCTAAAAGGAAGCGCCGCAGCGACGGAAGATATCAAGCGTATGTGTTCTTGGGATATAAGCCTAATGGGGATGAAAATCGAAAGTATGTATTTGCGAATACCGAAAAAGAACTAGAAAAAAAGTTATTAAATTTAAAAATCCAGCTTGCTAAAGGTGAATTTATAGAAAATGATAAAATGACGGTTCAAGACTGGGGCAAACAATGGTTGGAATCCTATAAGGCCGGCAAAGAACTCAATACTTGGCAAATGTATGACAATGTATTAAGAAATCATATATTTAAAGAATTGGGGCACTTAAGACTTTTAGACATAAAACCATTCCACATTCAAGGATTAATTAATTCTCGTCACAAACAAGGTTTAACCAAAACATTAACAAATATAAAACTTACTTTTAATCAAATGTTTGAACAGGCCATAGAGAACGAACTAATGATAAAAAATCCTGCCAAAAAGATCGAACTCCCTTCCAAAGAAAAAAAAGAGAAAAAATTCTTAAATTCTAGTGAACTACAATTAATTGAAAGCGCCGACTTAACCAAAAAAGAACGAGCCTTTATATATTTGTGCTTGTACGCAGGCTTAAGACGGGGAGAAACGTTGGCATTAACAAAAAGTGATATTAAGGATGGAGTTGTTAAGGTTCGTAAAACTGTAGTTTTCAACAAAAACAAAGGCGAAATAAAGCCACACCCAAAGTCATCAGCAGGATTAAGAGATATCCCATTAATTATTAAAATTAAAAGCTTTATAGAAAGCTATTCCAAAGGTGTAAAGGGGATACACTTGTTTCAGCCAGAGAAATCAGGAGGAGTTATGACTGAAACGGCGTTTAGAAGCATGTGGGCTTGCATCATGAGAAAAATCAACTATGCCGCTGGGGGAACTCATAAAATTAAAGCTATTGAAAATTTTACACCGCATGAATTAAGGCATACGTTTGCCACAATGTTGTATTATTCAAAAGTTGGCATCAAGGAAGCTCAGTATTTAATGGGACACGCTTCAGCTGATATTACCCTCAATGTTTATACTCACTTGGATAAAATTAAAAACAGTAACATGGAAATTGAAAAACTAAATATATATCTATCTGACACCGCGTTGACACCGCACGATTCCCAAAACTTGCATACGCTTTCCTGAAGTTTAGGTAAGCAAATATATAGCCAAAAATCAGTGTTGAAGCACAATTCAAACAATTTCGTAAGCTTACAAGAATTATTATTTTTAGTGCTTACGTTTGGCTACGGACCAAAAGGTTGTGGATTCGATCTCTGCCGGGCGCGCCAAATTTATAGCCAGAGCCTGTAAGCTTTTAAAGTTTGCAGGCTCTGGCTATTTTAACGGACTTTAATATGATTCAGAGAACATCGCTGTGTGGCAGGTTCAAATTATTTCAGAGACATTCCAGTATATACACCTGCCAGGAAAATAGTAACGATCAGAATAAAATGCATTATAAACCATCCGATTTTACCAAAACTTAATATATCTGTTGTCAGAGGCTTTCTTTTGTCGGCTGGGATAATCATTCCCCCCACCCACTCAAATACCAGCAGGTATATCCACCACCAGGTATAGGAATCCCATACATCCCATCCGGACAGGTATTTGATCAGCTGTGTCCGGGTTTCGGCGAGGACTTCGCCAAACATGCCGATATGAATCAGAACCCAGTAAAAACAGATCTTCCTGCGCCATTCTGCCGGACTGTAGCGCACTCCAAGTAAAACATAATAGGGAAATACAGTTAAAATAACTGTAAAAGGTATTTTTGATATTGCGGGAAAAAGTCTATAAGGGAATTCATATAGATTGAGACCGATAAAAATATAACATAATATTACACCTGCCGCAGAGCTTATTAAAAATAATAGACCATAACTTTTCCAATCGATTTTTATTAATAAGAACAGTAGTATCAGGGTTATTATCAAGGCTGTTATAGTTATATAAGTTTCAATGTTCCATCCTATATTCATTTTTATTCCTTTATTGCTATCTTTTAGTTCTATCTGTATTATTTGCCTAAACTGCCAGGAATATTCCATAATGTAATTTATAGTTTCGAACTCTTGATTACAATTATTGACTTTTAAACCTCAAAATAATATTATTAGCTTAAAAGAATGTTACTGCTAATATGGATACAGGTCTAGAGGTCTGCAGCACCTAAAAGTCACATATTGCCGACGGTTAAATTCCGGCAGAGATACAGACCTCTGGTCAGGGAGGTTAAAGGAATGGTAAACTTACAAACCGGGCGGCTTATTATACGGAATTTTTCCTTTGAGGATTGGAAAGATCTGCAGGATATAGTAATTGATAAGGAGGCATCTGAGTATGCCATTTATGATTATGAGTTCCCAATATCAGATCAGGAGATACAAGAAGTTACCAAATGGTTTGCAGGCGCCAGCAATTATCTTGCTGTTTATGAAATAACCGCCTGTAGGATCATTGGCTTTGTTTCTCTTAATGGAACTGCTCCCGGGGAAATGGATATGGGATTTTGCATTTATTCACCCTTTCAACGTAAGGGATATGCCACAGAGGCCTGTACGGCAGTTATTGAATATGCTTTTTCGGTATTGGAATTGAAAAAAATTACAAGCGGAACTGCCAACAAAAATTACCCGTCATACAATCTGCTAAACAAACTGGGTTTTAAAAAGACACATGAAGGAATTGCCTCCTTTAGAAAAACTCCTGAAGGTACCCCTATTGATTTTACAGGATCGCTATTTATTTTGGAAAAAAGGGATTGGGTCAATCAAACACCCCTCTCCTGAATTATTTCCCTGGCAAAAACCTTTGGTGATATACCATATTCCCTCTTAAAAGTCCTGATAAAGTTTGAATAATCTCCGAACCCGCATATCATACTGACTTCACTTACTTTGACGTCTTCTTTCAGCAACATTCTTGCCATTATGAGTCTTTTTTTCTGAATAAATCTATGAATGGTAAATCCGGTGTATTTCTTGAATTCCCTTAATAAATGATATTTGCTGATGTAGAATTGCGCAGAGATATTTTCAAGGGATAATTCGCTGTCCAGATTGGCATTGATGTATTTTATAATATTGCTTATTTTTTGGTTATACTCTATATCCTCTTCAATTTCTTCGTCCTTGGTGTATAAATAGGCCTTGTTCAGGTACACTACAAGCTCATTGATATATGCATTCTTAAGAACCTCACAGCCAAACCCGCTGTTATAATAAGCTTTTTCGAGTTTCTGAACAATGGATTTAAGATATGCCAAAGTCTCGGTATCCGGTCTCAGCAGGTTATACTTTTTCTTTGCAGAGGACTCAAAGCACATAGTCAGATCGGTACTGTCGGTATTGAGATTGGTTATATAGTCCGGCTTGATCCATATGACTATCCTCTCATAGTCTTCACCGCTCTCAATAATCGTTCTGTGAAGTTCTCTGTTATTAATAAGAATTATATCTCCCGGTTTTAATCTATAGGATTTGCCTTCAATAATATAAGTCACTTTTCCTGAAATATAGAAGAAAATTTCGTAAAAATCATGATTATGATACTCAACATTCGGAGGCAGTTCTTCCCTGGTATGAAAGAACTCAAAATCATTTTTCACCATGTACTGTCTTGAGGTAAACTTATGTTCCATTATGTACTCCCATCGCTCAGTCTTTTATTGCCCGTGGGTATTTAGTGGGCAAATTATAGAGCAATTTTTGCATTAAAACCAGCAATATATGATATGTTTATGGCAAATAAGCAGTATTATAATTGTATTATGAACCCAATGGCCGCAGAATTCAAGTTATGTTAAATTAAATTTACAATAAATCTTACAAGGAGACGTGCCATGAAAGAATTTATGAATGAAGACTTTTTGTTGGACAATGAAACAGCTGTTAAACTATATCACGAGTATGCAGAGAAAATGCCCATTTTTGATTATCACTGCCATTTGAGTCCCAAAGAAATAGCAGAAAATAAAAAATACCGCAACATCACAGAGCTTTGGCTTGGGGGCGATCATTACAAATGGAGGGCCATAAGAAGTAATGGGGTAGAAGAAAAGTATGTAACAGGAGACGGAGATGACAAGGTTAAGTTCCTGAAGTGGGCTGAAACAATGCCCAACTGCATCGGCAATCCGCTTTACCATTGGACACATTTGGAATTAAGACGTTACTTCGGAATAAATGAACTTCTTTCTCCCTCAACTGCGGAAAGTATTTGGGAACGCTGCAATACTATGCTGCAGCAGGACGGGTTTACTGCAAAAAATTTGATAAAACGCTCCAATGTAAAAGTTGTTTGTACGACCGATGACCCTGTTGATTCTCTTGAATACCATAAGGCAATTGCAGAAGATAAATCCTTTGATGTTAAAGTTCTTCCTGCCTTCCGCCCTGACAAAGGCATCAATATCGATAAAGATGGTTTTATTCCGTGGCTTTTAAAGCTGGAAAAAGCAACAGGTACCAAAATAGGAACCTTTCAGGATTTAAAAAATGCTTTTGTTTCAAGGCTGGAATTTTTCCACCAGGCCGGCTGCAGAATATCCGACCATGGTCTTGATCCTTTAGCTTTCCGGAAAGGTACAGAGGAAGAAGCCTCAATGATACTGCAAAAAGCGTTGTCTGGCAAGGTACTGACACAGGCTGAAGTTGAAACCTACAAATCCCAGGTACTTGTTTTCCTTGGAAAACAATACGCAAGACTTGGCTGGGTAATGCAGTTCCACATGGGAACAATGCGTAACAACAATACGAGAATGCTGCAGGCTCTGGGGCCGGATACAGGCTTTGATTCCATTGGAGACTGGAACTTTGCTTCCTCCCTGTCGGCGCTGCTGGATACATTGGATCAGACCGATGAGCTTCCTAAAACAATTTTATACCACTTGAATCCAAGAGAGAACGAGGTTCTCGGAACAATAACCGGCTGCTTCCAGAGCGGCAAGCTCCCCGGTAAAATCCAGTTCGGCTCAGCCTGGTGGTTCAATGATCAAAAGGATGGTATGGAAAAACAGATGTTAGCTCTGGCCAACCTGGGGTTACTCAGCAGATTCGTGGGTATGCTTACAGATTCCAGAAGCTTTTTATCCTACATAAGGCATGAATATTTCAGAAGAATCCTCTGCAACATACTCGGCAATTGGGCTGAAAAGGGCGAGATTCCAAATGACCCGGAGCTTTTGGGTCAAATGGTCAGGGACATCAGCTATAACAATGCAGCCAGGTACTTCGGAATAGAGGCCTGACGATGCAGCTGCAAATCAAAATGCAGTATCTCCTGATTAATAAGCTATAATAAGTTATGTGAGTTTTTGTATGCAAGTACAAAATATGTCAAAATTGAAGCATGGTAATATGGTAAAGAAATTTGCAATACCTGGTTTTAAGTGCTCATTTGTTTTTAGCAAATTTTCTTTCGCCAGGGGGGACTACTCCCCCCTTCGACGGAGCTAACTCTCCTGAGCGCCCCTCTGTACCGGAAAGGGGAGTCCCCTTTCCAACCCCTGCGTATAGGGATTTATTTAATTGGAGCTTTATGGTACATGGTTCCAAACTTAAGTTAACGGTAGTTAGAATCTTACTAAAAAGTTATAGATCCCTATACACTGAAAAGATAAGGGAAAGCCCCCCAAATAAGCTTTTCCCTTATCTTTTTATATTCTGGAAGCCTGCTAACGGATTCCTCTAATATTTTTTGTGTGCGACACATTGTTTTGTTTTGCGCGGGAGTGCTGAGAATACATGTTTGTCTGTTTAGCTTACAAATAAATTAGATGTTACAAGGTCACTCCGTTTTTAAATATGGCAATCTCTCTATATCCGTTTTCTTCGTTCCTGGTATTTATTTCACCTGACGCAAGCCCGATAATATATTCAAACAGCTCTGCAGTTACTTCAGCCATTGGACTGCCGTTGAGTATCCTTCCTGCGTCAAAATCAATCCAGTTCTTTTTTTTCTCTGAAAGTGCCGTATTTGTCGATATCTTGACAGTTGGTACCGGAGCCCCGAGAGGAGTTCCCCTTCCGGTAGTAAACAGTATTATCTGCGCTCCTGCCGCCATTAGCGCAGTTCCGGCAACAATATCATTGCCCGGACCCTGGAGAAGATTCAAACCCGGTTCTCTGACCTGCTCTCCGTAATTCAGTACGCTGGTTACATTTGCAGTACCGCCTTTTTGGGTACAGCCCAGTGATTTTTCTTCAAGCGTAGATATTCCGCCCTTTTTATTTCCGGGAGACGGGTTATCGTATATAACCTGATCATGCTTGATGTAATATTCCTTAAAGTCGTTTATAAGACTGACTGTTTGGTTAAAGACACCTTCATTGATGCACCTGTTCATAAGCAAGGTTTCGGCACCAAACATTTCAGGTACTTCGGTGAGTATAGTAGTACCTCCCTGGCTCAGCAGTCTGTCGGAAAACATTCCCGCAAGCGGATTTGCGGTTATCCCTGAAAATGCATCGGAACCTCCGCATTTCAAACCGACCGTCAGTTTCGAAACCGGCTGCAAGGTCCTCCTGAAGCTGCCGGCATATTGGGCCAGTTCCCCGAGCAGCTTCAAACCCTCCTCTATTTCGTCCCCGGCTTCCTGGGTTACAAGAAATTTCACCCTGCTGCTGTCATATTGCCCCAATACTTTTTTAAACACATCCACATTGTTATTTTCACAGCCCAGCCCCAGCACCAGTACCCCGCCTGCATTGGGATGTCCCACCATTCCGGCAAGGATCTTCTGCGTACTTTCCTGATCCTCACCCATTTGGGAACAGCCATAGGGATGGGGAAATGCATACACTCCGTCAACAATTCCTTTATACCTGTCATTTGCTTCTGCGGCAAGCATCTCAGAGGTTTTATTTACACAGCCCACTGTGTTTACGATCCATATTTCATTTCTGATACCAACCTTGCCGTCCTGTCTCTCAAAGCCCCAAAAGCTTTCAGCTGCGCTGCCGGTACCGGTATTTGAAAGCTGAGGCTTATAGGAGTATTCCAGCAGCTCTCCCAGATTGGTGGTCAGGTTATGGGTATGAACATGCTTTCCTGACTTTATGGGTATGGTTGCATGACCTATGGGATAACCGTACTTGATTATGTTCTCCCTCTCCGGAATATCGGCTACAGCTATCTTATGTCCGGCCGGAACAGCTTCGGCTGCCAATATTACCAGCCCGCCAAGTTCGATGGTTCCACCCTTTTCAACATCTTGAAGCAAAACGGCTACATTATCCCTTGCATGAATCTTCAAAGCTTTTAGCTGGCTCATTATCCCTCTCCGATCTTCAAATAGTTGCTCTGTCCCGGTATCCTACAACAGTTTTTTTATTGCAGCTTCCACACCGTTTGCCGTTATGGAGTAAACCTGTTCTGCAATTTTCTCCGGCAATCCAGGCACTTTATTCAAATCACTGCCCCACCAGTCTGATTTTGAGAGTATACATGTTACTATGGCATCAACTTCCTTCCTGGTACCGTTAAATTTATCCCAACAGTCCCTGAAAGCTTCAAGAATGTGCATATCGTCACAGATTTTATATTCCTTACCGTTTCTTTCACCCAAAAGGTAATTGTCCTTTATCTCTTTCCCTTTATAAAAGCCTATAAGGCCGGCCAGAGAAAATGTAAGTATTTCAGGCAGTTTTCCCTTTCTTTCGATGTATTCCAGCAATGACGGCAGTACACGTGCTTTGAACTTCGATACGGAATTAAGTGAAATACTTAATAGATAATGCTTGATAAAGGGGTTTGAAAATCTTTCAAGAACGTCCCGAGCAAATTTGACCAATTCATCCTCTTTCAGTTCCAATGTTGGAATTATCTCGTCGAATATCCCCTTCTTCATATAAGTACTGATAAGCTTGTCATCCATACATTCCTTGACAGTGTCCAGACCATACAGGTATGCAGCCAGAACTGTCATTGTATGAGCGCCGTTGAGAATTCTTACCTTCCGGTCTCGATACGGTTTCATATTATCCGTCCAAACAACGTTGAGCCCCGCTTTGGCAAAGGGAATCTCTTCGGCCA
Organism: Bacillota bacterium; assembly: GCA_023386445.1. Lineage (GTDB taxonomy): Bacteria > Bacillota > Clostridia > Acetivibrionales > DSM-1351 > Ruminiclostridium. The sequence goes on from JAEWJR010000119.1 coordinate 20,060, forward strand.
GTCTGCTGTCGCCTTCTATAACCCACAGGTGGAATATTTCTCCGGTGTCAATCAAACCGTCCCTGTAACCCAATTCTTCTTCAAGAGTCCCGGCCTCTTCTTTTGGATAACCCGTTACTATTCTGTCCACCAGTGTATTCAGGAAGTGATTTGCTTCCCTTACCCAGCTTATGAATTCCTCTCCCAGACTCCATTCCTCTGCAAGCTGCAAAACGATTCTCTTCAGATTGTCACCGTTTCTGTCAATAAGTTCGCAGGGGATTATGATCAAGCCTTTTTTAATGTCTCCTCCAAAAGCTTTAAATCTCTTGTAAAGAAATGCTGTCAGTTTACCTGGATAGGATACAGGAGGCTCATCCTGCAGGCTGTCCTCAGGATTATGGCATATTCCTGCTTCGGTAGTGTTTGAAATTATAAATCTCAGCTCATCGCTTTCAGCCATTTTCATATATTCATCATAATACGCATATAAGTCTATCCCGCGGCTGATGGCCGTTATGATCTCCTTGCTGTTTATTATCCTGCCGTTCTGGACACCTCTGAGTATAAGAGTATAAGCTCCCCCCTGGTCGTTTATTTTATCTACCAGGCCGCTTCTGATAGGCTGAACCACAACAACATTGCCTTTAAAAAGCCCTTTTGAGTTTAAGGTATTGATCATCCAGTCCACAAACCCTCTCAAAAAATTGCCTTCCCCAAACTGAAGTACTTTCTCTGGATATTTTTCCGCTGGACCGGTTGGTATATTTATAAGAGCTTTGCCTTTTTCCTCAATAAGTTTTCTGCTTAAATTCTCCATATATGCCTCCCCAAAATAAACTGTTTTTATTCATAATCTAATCTTATTTTATTAAAAATAATTGCTTATTTCTTGGCGTATATTGCAAAAAGATATGCAGAAATTGCTGAAATTTAACCGACGGGGCAATATGTGCCTTTTAGGTGTTACAGGCCACTAGTTAACCAAACTCCTCCTGTAACTCAAAGGAGAATAGCCTGCTATCTGCCTGAATACCCTGTTGAATTGGGAAACACTTCCGAAACCCGACTTTTCGGCAATTTCAATAACCTTAAACTTCTTATTTATCAGAAGTTCCTGGGCTGCCCTTATCCTCACGGTATTAATATATTCCAGGAGAGTAAAACCCGTTGTTTCCTTGAATATCCTGCTCAGATAGTAGGGGCTGATAAAGAACAGCCTGGCTATCCCCGGTATGGACAATTCTTCTGAGTAATGTTCATTAATATACTTTACTATTTCAGAAACCTTTTCATGCTTGGGACTGCTTGAAAGAAACGCATTCGTATCTGTCTGCCGGATATATCTTCCTATATACACCAGCAGTTTCATCAGCAGGCCCTGCAGACATATTTCATAGCACTCTTCCTGCGCGTCTGTCTCCTGAAACATCTCCGAAAATATCCTTTCAACCTCCTGCCGCTCCTTTAATGACAGTTCCATAACACAGTAACTTTTGCTGTTCAGCAGGTTCAGAACTCTGTCTGTGGATTTGTTCGAAGTTTCTATAAATGGTTTCCTAAAATATATCAACAGTCTTTCGTGATCCGGTTTTTCGGCATCGGTGGTCTTATGGAGCTCTCCTTCCTTTATCAAAACCAGATGGCCTTTCTTAATATGAAAAACCTTATCCTTTACAAAATAATATCTCTCACCTGCTCTGAGGTAATATATTTCGTACTTGTCGTGAAAATGCTTTGAAGGCATGGAAAAGTACCCCTTCACCCTTGAGCTTGATATTGAAAAATTGCCATCTACACTTGTAAAGTCCCGTATATCCATAAAACACTCCCTGTCCTACTATTGATTAATAAAGCTGCCTTGCATCGTCCTAATTGCCGCCTGTAATACTACTCTATTACCATTATAAGCTTCGAGGGCAATAAATGCTATATTTACATAAATAGCAACCGTATTTGCGCAGATACTGTCAATCCGAAAGACTATAATTATCCTAGTGGCCTGTAACACAAGATAGAAATAATACAATGGCAACATACAAACCGGTTTAGAATGGGGGATCCGTATGCAAATCAAAACTTTTGAGAAGGATTTGCCTGAAATAGCGGCAAAATCCATAATGTCCAAGCCTTCAAAATATCTTGATAAATGGTGTTATGAATTCGGCCTTATACTTAAGGCTGTCGAAGGGGTATGGAGACTCACAGGCAAGAGGGAATACCTCGAATTCATAAAATATTCGGTTGATAAATTTATCAATGACAAAGGCACAATAATTGAATACGATATCAATGAGTTGAACCTTGATATGGTCAATCCCGGAAAAATACTGCTGCTGCTGTATAACGAAACCTCGGACACCAGATATAAAACAGCTGCCGGCACCCTGAGAAAGCAGCTGGGCAGACAACCCCGGAACCGTCAGGGAGGTTTCTGGCATAAAGCTGCGTATCCTCATCAGATGTGGCTAGACGGCGTATACATGAGCTCACCCTTTTATGCTCAATATGCCCAGCTTTTTGACGAGGCCCCGGCTTTTGACGATATTGCAAATCAGGTCATCCTGCTGGCTACCAACGCGAAGGATCCTGCAACCGGCCTGCTATACCATGCCTGGGATGAGAGTAAAGGTATGAAGTGGTCAAGTGATATAACAGGCTGCTCACCTCATTTCTGGGGCCGTGCCATGGGCTGGTATGCGATGGCTGTAGCGGATATTCTGGACTATTTCCCCTCAACTCATCCAAAACGTGGTGAAATTACAGATATCCTTAAAAATTTACTTACGGCCCTTGCTAAATTTCAGGATAAGGAAACAGGCTTATGGTATCAGGTAGTCGATTTACCTGACCGAAAAGGAAACTACCTGGAAGCCTCCGCCTCTTGCATGTTTGCATATTCATATGCAAAGAGCATCCATTACGGCTATTTGGACAGCACCTTCAAGACGCTTCTGCTAAAGACCTACCAGGGTATACTTGAGCATTTGACGTATATCGATGAAAATGGCTGTATAAACCTTAAAAATGTTTGCAGTGTTGCAGGCTTGGGAGGCAATCCCTACAGAGACGGCTCCTTTGCCTATTATATCAGCGAGCCTGTCGTCGAAAACGACTACAAAGGCTATGGCCCCTTGATGCTGGCCGCAACAGAAATGGAAAAGCTAAGGAGGAAAGGTCTGCTATGATAAACCCGGCCGCTTTTTTTAATATTGTTGACTTTGGTGCCGTGCCAGGCGGTACGGAGTTGTGTACAAACGCATTTATTGCCGCCGTTGAAAAATGTACGGAACAGGGCGGAGGTACGGTATATGTCCCTTCCGGAACCTTTCTGACCGGCCCCATTGAATTAAAAAGCAATGTAACCCTTCATCTCGAGGCCAGTGCGAGAGTATTATTCAGCGACAGAACAGAGGACTACCCTTTGAAGGAGGTCAGATGGGAGGGCACCGAACAACCCGGCTATATGCCTATGATTTATGTCCGGTCTGCTGAAAACATTTGTATAACTGGCACCGGAACAATAGACGGGCAAGGAGAATTCTGGTGGAAAAGTCATCTGGAGGGAAAACTTGCATATTCCCGTCCGCGCCTTTTATATTTTGAAAACTGCAGCAGGGTTCTTCTGGAAAAGGTGCAGTTGATCAATTCCCCTGCCTGGACGGTTAACCCTGTTCGGTGCCGAAACATTACCATAGATAATATCTCAATAATAAATCCTCCAAATTCCCCAAACACCGATGGAATAAACCCCGATTCCTGCAAAAATGTTCGGATTTCAAACTGCCAGGTGGATGTAGGGGATGACTGCATTACCATAAAATCCGGTGTTGAGACCGGCAGGTATCTCATACCCTGTGAAAACATCTGCGTGACCAACTGCACACTGCTCCACGGCCACGGCGGTGTCGTCATCGGAAGTGAAATGAGCGGGGGTGTCAGAAATGTTGTTATATCGAATTGTATATTTGAGGGAACCGACCGCGGTATCCGGTTAAAAACGCGCAGGGGCCGCGGAGGAACTGTCTGCGATGTCAGGATAAGCAACCTGATAATGAAGGATGTCATGTGTCCCATAGTAATGCATCAGTTCTACTTTTGCGGAGAAGGCGGCAAGGAGAAAAAAGTACGGGACAGGGAAAGCTATCCTGTTACAGCGGAGACTCCCGCTTTCAGGAGTATTCACTTTAACGGCATCACTGCTGTAAATGCCCATGCTGCCGCCGCCTTCCTGTACGGGCTTCCCGAAATGCCCATAGAGGATATAAGCTTTGACAGTATCAGCATATCCATGGCGGAAAATGCCGTTCCCGGAGTACCTGCCATGATGAAGGGTATAGGAGAAACCTTAAAAATGGGAATATTTTGTGCCAACGTAAAAAATATAAGCTTTAATAATGTATCGGTAAAAGGAGTTGAAGGTCCTGTCTACCGGCTGAACTCAGCAGAACAGGTAGCCTTTTCAAACTGCAGGCTTGATAATTACAGCCAGCCTTCGCTGGTTAAACAGGCTGCAGCAGATATATATGCCGACGGAAAGCCGATATAGTCATGCTTCTGCATACTTTTTCCTTAAAAACTCAATTCCCCTGTCCATAATATCCACCCTTGCATTTTCCATGAGGATATCAATAAACGGCTTTCTTTCTTTTAGAAGTGTAAAAGTATACTCAAAGTTGAAAGAACCTTCACCTGCCTGGACAGTCTTCAGTTTGTCACCTTCTACAACGAAGTCCTTGGCATGAAAGGCTGCCATCCGGTCCCCGAAAAGCCGGAAGGCCTCCTTCACCACTTCCTCCTGCCTGTGATAATTATCAACTGTCAGGAGGTTGACCGGATCAAATACTATCTGTACGTTGTTTGAGCCAAGTTCGTCCAGTGTCCTTCTGATTTTTTCAGGATCGTTCATGGTATAACGGCTTACACCTTCCAGCCCCACTATTACACCGGATTTCTCCGCTTCCTCCGCCAGTTCCTTCAGGCTTTCCAACAGAATTTTAAAAGCCCTCTCCCCATGGTTTTCAGGGTTGTAGGAAAAATCCGCATTCAGTGAACCTGTCTCGGTTGCAACAATACTGCAGCCGAAGTCCCTCGCATATCTTATATGCTCCTTGAACCTGTCCAGCTGATTTCTGCGGATTTCAGAGTCAGGATGTACCGGGTTTATGTAGCATCCCAGTACCGCGATTTGAATATCATACCTGTCAAAAGCCCTGCAAATGTGATTAGCCAGCCCGGGACTAAGCCTGCCGTAATCATAATCCATTCCGTCTATTGCTTTGTTCAACGCCAGTTGTATACTGTTAAAGCCCTTGCCACCTATTTTTTTTGCAAGCTCTTCAACCGGCTGCTTTCCGAAATCATGTGCCCTGACACCCAATCTCATAACCTCACCACCGCTTTCTATTCTCTGACACCTACAATTCCTGACACTTTCCCGTCTTTTTGAATTCCAGCGGCGTCATTCCTGTGGTATTCTTGAAAATTGTTGAGAAATACTGTACGTTTTGATAGCCCAGCTCCTCGCATATTCCGTATATTTTTTTGTTTGTGTTTTTAAGCAGTTCCTTTGCCATTTCCATCTTAACTTTCCGCACATATTCCACAAACTGGGTTCCTGTTTCTTCCTTGAATATTCTGCTCAGGTAGGATGGATTCAGATTTACGTGCTCCGCCACCTCTCCCAGGGAAATATCCTTGTTGCAGTGCCTTTTAATATAGTCAACAGCCATATTGATGACATGTCCCGATCTGGCTGTTTTTCTCTCGTTAATTATGCTGCAAACTCTTGCGGCAAGATCACAGTACCAATCCTTAATCTCTTCCATTGTCTGCTTTTTAAAGAGTTCTCCATACAAATGCACGGGGGTGCCGTAAAGCTGCTCCGGCAGAATATTGATTTCATAGGTGGTTCTCAGCAATGTGGAAAGAAGATGGCAGTATACCTGTTGAACATAGTAATAAGGGATGCCTTTTCCTTTCAGCAGGCTGTCTATCCTGTAACTGATAAGTTTCCGGACCTCTTCCTCCTTGCCGGTCCACAGAATATTCTGGACTGAGGTCAGGATATCACTTAAATCCGGAATCATGTATTCCCGTTTTGTATTTTTTATTTCAACACTGTCTATGTACAAAACAGCATTATTACCGTATACCAGCCTGTAGTTGAGAGCTCTAACCGCCTCCTGATAGGATTGCACAGCATCTTTCAGCAGCGGATAAATCCTTCCTATACCGGCACTGACCGATATATCTATTTCCCTCTTTAGAGTGTTCTTTATAGTCTCGGCTGTCAGCGCAATATCCTTTATGGTTGCGGCCTGGTCTGCGGCTGCATTGAATATGGTAACAACTTCGTTATTATAGCTCTGAAATGTAATTATCCTGTATTCCGGAGGTATGAGTTCCTGTATCATTTCAGATATTCTGAGATGAATTATCTGTACACTTTTTTCAAAGAATTCCTCGGAGGTTTCCTCTATATTGTCAATTGAACAGACAAATACTCCCGCATCATTTTCATTTATGTCTATATCGTAGGTTATGAATTGTTTTTTATAATCTCCCGTAAGTCTTGTTTTCCCCATTATGAGACTGTTCAGGTAATGTTCCCTGAGAATGGGGAGGTTTGAAAGATATAATTCCTCATATTCATTGTTTTTTTCTTTTTCTGTTTTCTCCTGAATAATCAGGTCACGGAGCTTGATTACTTCTTCGATGATTTTCTGTTTTTTAAGCGGCTTTGTTATATACGAGCAGACTCCAAGCTCGATGGCCTCCCTGGCAAAATCAAAATGCTCGTAAGCACTGATAAGGATTATTTTTACACAGGGGATCAGCTTTCTGACTTCCTTTACAAGCTCAAGTCCGTTCAGACCCGGCATTTTTATGTCGGTAATTATTATCTCCGGGTGCAGTTTTATTGCCATATCCAGGGCTTCAACCCCGTTTTTTGCAGTTCCGGCAACACAGATATCAAAGCTTTTCCAATCTATGCTCTCCCTGATCCCCTCAACAATGATCTGCTCATCATCTGCAATCAGCATTTTCAACATGACAAATCCTCCCGGCTTTTAATAATTTTCTGCTATTTTCTTAAACGGAATTATAATGGTTACTTTTGTACCGGTCCCCCTGGTGCTTCTTACAGACAATCCGTACTCGGCTCCGTAATAC
>JAEWJR010000148.1:0-4842 GCA_023386445.1 Bacillota bacterium
GAACGACACACATATGTCAGGAGTACTTAAGGATATACGTGCAGGTATAAAGGCAGCCTTTAATTCCAGATTCTTTGACAATGAGAAGGGCTGCTATGTGGATGCCAATTTTAATGGACGCTTGTCCCGGCGTGTAAGTGAGCATTCAAACATGGCTGCCATACTTTGGGGTCTGTGTACGGGAGATGAGGCGGACGCTGTCATTAAACACCTATTTGTAGAAAAGAAACAGGATTTTACCATGGCAGAACCTTTTGCAACCACATTTACACTCAGGGCACTTGATCTTGCCGGTCACCACAACCTTGCGTATAGAATTATCCATGAACGCTGGTGTGCATGGATGGTCGACAGGGGTGCGGCCTCCACCTTTGAGGAATGGGGAATGAACGGAAGCTGGAGGCTTGGATATTATACCAGTGTTATGCGTACCATATCTCATGCGTGGTCTGCGGGGCCTGCCCAGTTTATGATACAAAATACCATCGGCCTGCAAATAATGGAACCCGGTTGTATGAAGATAAAGCTTAAACCTAAAAATATAGGCATGGACTACCACATAGAATGTCCCATACCGCAGGGTAATATTGCAGTGAAGTGTGAAAACGGCAGTTTCACTATAAATGCCCCGGAAGGTGTAGAGATAATCAGTTAAATATGCAGTAGATACCGGCTATTGAATTATTAATAAAATAAATAACAACGGAGACTGGACAATGAACCAAAAAAACAAAGAACTGCTGCTGGCGTTTGCCAATCCCAAAACCTTGATACCCGATAATACGGTTCCGCTGTTTGATGCCTGGATCAGGGATACACACATTACTCTGGCGGAAGATGGGTACTATTATTGTACCGGTACCACCAGAGCCGAAGGTGAAGAGGCTGCGTTCAGGTGGAATGACGGTATTCAGCTCTGGCGTTCGGAAGACCTGAAAGCCTGGGAGAGTATGGGTTTGGTTTGGAGCTTTGAAAAGGACGGCACCTGGCAAAACAAATTCTATGTAAAGCACGGCAATTGGAGGGAGGAATCCCGGAATACAGGCTGCAGGGCGTTATATGCTCCGGAAATTTATCATATAAACGGAAATTTTTATATAACGGCAAGCATAAACTGGGAACCTCAAAACGAAGGGGAAGAAGGCAGCTGCACATTTTTACTGAAAAGTGCGACAGGAAGTGCCGAGGGACCATATGTGGATGCATGTAACGGCCCGCTGACAAAGCGCATAGACTCAAGTATTTTTACTGATGACAATGGTGATGTATATTATGTATGGCAGGATGGCCGTATTGCAAAGCTGAAAAAGGATATGTCGGGATTCGCTGAGGATCCCCGCAGAGTGATCCAGCAGCATTTTGACCCCGAACCCTATTGCGAGGGAGTATTTATTTTCAAGCATAATAACAAATATCACATGGCTCTAGCAATATGGACAATGCTGGAGAACGGACAGGTAGGATACTTCCCTGGAAGCGTCCGGCAAAAGCTCAGCTACGATTGTGTTATAGCCACAGCCGATAATATTTACGGACCATACGGTAAAAGATATACGTCAATTACAGGAGGAGGCCATAACAGCTTTTTTACCGGAAAAGACGGCACATTTTATGCTACTATGTTTGGAAATCCGGTTAATGACAGCTTTGCACCTTTCTATGCCAGACCTGCAGTTATTCCCATGGAATGGGAAAGAGACAGGCTATATCCTAAAAGATAAAACATTAATTAAAAACAGGGGATGATAAAAATACTAAAAAATACAATAATAAAAGTTAACAGCTCAAAAAAAGCGAATAATAAAATAAGCCCGTACATATTTTCACATTTCATCGAGGATATAAGGGATTTTATGGATGGCATGCTGGCATATGTTCTGAAGGATATGGACTTTGAGGAAGAAGACATATGCCATAGAGGTGTTTCGGGCTCCTGGTATCCCGTAACCAACGGCAAAAGTACAAAGTATGCACTGGAACCTGCGGCTTATCTTCACTCGGGCAACAGCCAGAAAATCAGCATGGTCAGCTATGATTGCGCTTACTCGGGAATAGCTCAGAGAATTTCGGTAAAAGGAAATGTTGAATACAGTATTAAAATGTATGCCAGGTCCTCTCCCGAGCTGAACAATATTAACATTGAAATATTTGATTGTGAAAAAAATAAAAGGCTTGCAGGAACTGTAGTTCAACTGCCCTGCCATGACTGGCAGGAATGTGAATGCAGGCTGGAAATATCAGAAGACTGCAGTAATGCCGAATTCAGGGTTGGTGTGGACTCGGAGGAATATCCGTGGCGGGATTCAGTATCCACCGGCATGCTTTGGATTGATCACGTATCAATGCTTCCTGCCGACAATGTGGCATATGTGAAAAAAGAGGTGTATGAATACATCGAGGCTTTAAATCCGCGTATGCTCCGCTTCGGCGGGAACGTAATAAGCGCATATCACTGGAAATACGGAGTCGGGCCTTTTTATCAGAGACCGAACATGTACAATGAAGCATGGGGAGGCATGTCCAACAAGTATTTCGGCACCGATGAATTTATTGAATTGTGCAGGAAGCTGGATGCAGAACCTATGATATGTATCAATGCAGGATCGGGAACACCCGAAGAAGCTGTGCAATGGATAGAGTACTGCAACGGAGACAGCAATACTCCGATGGGAGCCCTCAGAGCCAAAAACGGACACGTGAAACCATACAATGTGCAATATTGGCAGGTTGGAAATGAAATATTCGGGGAATGGCAGGTTGGACACTGTAACGCCGATGAATACGGAAAAAGGTGTGCTGAATTCTCCAGGGCAATGAAAGAAGCCGACCCCGGCATACTGCTTATAGGCTGTGGTGATGTTGTGCCTGAATGGAACGGTATCTTGCTTGAAAAAGCAGGAGAATATCTTGATTTTGTGGCAATACACATATACCACGGTTATGGGCGGCTGGGCATGAACAAGAGCTCAAGTGATGAGGAGAAATTTAAAGGCATTGTTTCCTTCCCCGAGGTGACAAGGCATATCCTCAACGCTACAACAGATATTATAAACAGCAATCCGAAGTATCAGCATATCAAATATGCCATAACGGAATACAACACAATGTATTTGCCCAATACAATCCGCAAAGGTTTGCCGGATGAGCATACCCTTGAGGCAGGGGTAGCTGTAGCAGCAAATCTGAATGAGTTTATAAGAAACAGCAGCATGGTGGCCATAACCAATTTTTCCGACTTGGTAAACGGCTGGACCGGAGGCTGTATCAGGGTGGGAGACAGCTGTTCCGACCAATCGAAGGGAAGAGTCCCGGGCTGGAGCGGAAAAGATTCTGTTGTTTATGGCACTCCCGCTTATTACATTTTACAAATATATGCCCAAAAAGAAATTGCTTATATGGTTGACACAGATATTAATTGCGAAAAATATTCGGTAGAGGTCAAAGGTAACAATATGGAATTGACAGACCTGCCAATAATTGATTCTGTGGCCTGTCTGAACAGAGCTGGAACCATACTGACACTGTTTGCGGTCAACAGGAGCCTCGAGGATGTGGAGGTCCATATTGAGCTGAACGGTTTTAACTCCGGTAAAGAGGTTGAAATGTGGGAATTGACAGGAGAGCATTACAGAGACATCAACCATGCTCTGGATACCGAAAGCATCAAGCCTGAAACAAGTAAAGCGGAAGGCACGCAATTTGTGCTTAAGGCCCATTCCGTATATGCATTTGATTTTATAATACTACTATAAATGGACTCCTTTTCTGAAATTGCTGGGAGGCAGCCCAGTAGAATTTTTAAAAACACGGCTGAAGTAAAGCGGGTTTTCATAACCTATAACATTTGATATTTCACTTATATTGAGAGACGAGTCCAGGAGCAATTCCCTGGCCTTGTCTATTCTTATTTTTGTGAGGTATTCGATGGGAGACATTCCGGTGTACTCCTTGAAATTGTGAATAAACCTGTAGGTACTCAGATTGCATTCCCTGGCAAAGTCCTTGACCGTCCATTGCAGATTATAGCTGGAGTGCATATTTTCTATGACTTTTTGCAGGCTGGCATCCTTCAGGCGGTTTGTACCGTTTGACAATTCCCTGTGCCGTCTTCCCATCTGTGACAGCAGCTCAATTAACATCCCATTTGAAATCTGATCAAACAGGGATCTTTTTACCTGGAGCTCGTTGATCATTTTTTTATAGAGCTCAATGCAGGTATTGCTTAAGCCTATATTATAGACCTTTTTTCCGGTAAGACCGGTATTTTCGAGACATGAAGCCGCTCCGGACCCTGTAAAGTGAACCCAGTATACCTCGGGACAATCGGTAAAGTCATATATGTAGTGCTGTTCCTCTTCGGGTTTGTATATAATGACATTCCCCTCTTCAACATTTACGAAATCACCGTCAACCTTGTAGCAGCCCCTGCCCTTTATAATATATATTGCCTGGTAGTCCAGCCGGCCCTTTTCGCGATGTCTGGCGAAATTTTTGGTTATAAACTTCTGAAATCCACAGCAATTCACAGTAAGAAAGTTATCTTTATCTTCAAATCCGCATTCCTGTTTATAATCTCTCAAATGGCCTGAGATATCAATCATAAGCTTATTTCCTCCCGCATCTCGGATTCGGCGCTTTTCTATCAAAACCGTATACCAAGCACCTCTAATTCCTGTAATTAACTGTGTTGCCATTTATATAAACAGCAATATTGTATATATAAACGGCAAAACTATGCATTCATTTAATATAATTATAGGCTTATACTTGTATCAAGTCAATTAAATACGCAACAATATAATGAATATATTCGGGAGGCGGAAAAATGGAAGGAAATTTGCT
>JAEWJR010000163.1:0-22481 GCA_023386445.1 Bacillota bacterium
CCATCTCGGCGAGCCCACTCCATATCACACAAAGAACTCTTACCTTGGACACATTGACACGGCAGGGTTCCCCAAGGATTCCTATTATTTATTTCAAGCAGCCTGGACCGACTATAAGGAAGCGCCCATGGTACATCTCTTCCCCTATTGGGATTTTTCACCGGGGCAAATCATAGATGTACAGGTTTACTCAAATGCACCGGAGACCGAGCTGTTTTTCAACAATGCAAGTCTGGGTGCGGTAACCCTCAAAGACCGTTTTTCAGCCAGCTGGCAAATAGCTTACCAGCCTGCAACCTTACGGGCGGTGGCCTATGACGAACAGGGCAATGTAATTGCAGAAGAGTGCAGGAGCTCCTTTGGTGACGCGGAAAGTCTTCGAATCCAGCGTGAAAGGTTTGGAGAGCTTGAATTTATAACCATTGTGGCTGCAGACAGTAACTGTAACTGTGTGGAGAATGCCAACTGCAGGGTCCGCATCTCGGTAAAGGGAGGAAAACTTCTGACTCTGGACAACGGCGACTCCACAGATTACGACCAATACCGCACGGACAGCAGGCGGCTGTTTAACGGTAGGCTTCTGGCCGTCGTGAAGTGTGAAAGCGACAATCCACCCCACATTACAGCGGCAATGGATGACAATGATATCCCCATACGGAAGATCGAACTGTCGGTACATGACTACACTGTTTCTGCACGGATTTTCCCTGAGAATGCAACATTCGGCGACCTGTACTGGCGATTGACCGATGTTGGTGGTATAGACAGTCCTTTGGCCACCCTCAAGGCTGCCGGGGACGGCAAAAGCGCAACAGTAATTCCAAAGGGCGACGGCAGGGTTTATGTACGCTGCGCTGCCAAGAACGGGCGCGGACATGTGTCAATAATATCACAGCAGGTGATCAATATTACAGGTATGGGTAAAGCATTCCTGGACCCTTACGGCTTTGTGTCGGCAGGGTTGTGCAACTGCAGCAATGCCGAACTCACCAACGGCAACGAGCGTGGTATTGCGACCCTGCGCAGCGGTGAAAGTCACGTGGGCTTCAAAGATGTGGACTTTGGGGATTACGGCTCGGACGAAATCACTTTACCGCTGTTTCCGCTCGGGAAAGAGCCTTTTAATTTTGAAATATGGGAAGGAATGCCTTCGGAAGGCGGCGAACTGCTTTATACGGCCGCTTACGACAAGGGTTCTGTCTGGAACACATACCAGGAAGTAACTTATAACCTTCCCAGGCGTTTGCGGGACGTAGCCACCCTGTGTCTGGTATTCAGAGAAAAGGTCCATATCAAGGGCTTTTCCTTTAAAAAGTACATAAAAGCTTTTCAAAAACTTTCTGCCGCGGAATACAATACTATTTACGGGGATTCTTTCAAGGTCAATGCCGGTACAATTGAGAATATCGGAAACAATGTTTCTATTATATATGAAAATATGGACTTTGGCGATACCGGCGCAAACAGTGTCGCCCTGAGCTGGAGATCGGAATTACCAAGCAATTCCATTCAAATTGTATTTACCGGTGAAGAAGAAAAAATTCAAAAAGTGATATTTGCAAATGGTTCTGAGGATTACACAACCGCAGTATTTCCACTGGGAGAAACGGTTACCGGTAAAAAGACGGTATCCCTGATTTTCCTTCCCGGCAACAGCATCGACCTTGCCTGGCTGCAGTTCTATGAATAAAAAACTTTTTGTTGTTTTTTAGTTTAAAACAATTTAAGTATCAGCTTTAACAGCAGTATTCCCGGCAGTTAACTCAAATAATCAGCCGGGAATACTATAAACAAAGTTTATCTTATTTACGCAACACCTACAGTGATCAGAATATTCGCAAATACTCTCTTTTCGCCTGTAGAGACTGCTATTTTCACATTATCCTGTTTGCATGCTTCGTAAAATTCATACCGGTTAAGCTTTCCCAGTACAACATTTTCAGGAAGGATACTCCTGAACTCGCCGAATATCTCCTGTTCCTCTCCCGACCCTGGAACCATTACCTCTGCGGCTTCAATCGAAAGGGTTTTATCAATAACCTCTAAAACCTGTGTGACCGTGGGCACACCGTGTGTTAAGCCAATATATACTTTTTGGGTATTTTCCCCCGTGTTTGATCCAATTGGATAGTTTCCATCCGCTATCAAAATTTTATCCCCATGTCCGCATGCCGCAAGAAGCCCTGTCAGTTCCGGATTTATACAAGCTGTTTTAAGCATGGTCTGCTCCTTTATTTATCCTTTTCATTTTCCCTCAACGCTCCCAGAGATCCTCCCGGATGCCACTTCACATACTGCTGGGGCGTAATATTTTTTTCGCACTGCAAAAGCAGGCTCAATATCTGAAGCACGAACACCTCTGCAAGTATAGATGCCCTGGGAGCTCTGTTCAGAGGATCGCCTTCATTTTCAACACCTGCGTATAGAAATGCATCGGCATTTTGGGCCAGCCAGGATTCCCTTTTACCTGTAACCGCAATAATTTTTGCCCCATTGTTTTTCAAAGTCATCACCGTAGCTTTAAGTTCAGAGGTTTCACCGCTGTTTGATATAGCAATCACAACATCTCCTGATCTTACCTGCCCTGACGAGCCATGAACGGCTTCAGTACCGTGAAGCTCATATGTCGGCGTACCTGTTGATGACAGCAGGGAGGCTATATAGCCAGCCACATGCCCAGGCTTTCCGATCCCTGTAATATGCACTCTGCTCCCGTGCTCTTCGGCATCCATAATCAATTTCATAGCCTTTTTATAGACATCAAGACTTATATCCTTCTTTAAGGCTTCTATCTCATTTATAGAAATGTCAACAAAATTTTTTAATACGTCGTCCAATGTTTGGTTCATAATCTGACCCCTCTATCTTCCAGTGTAATTATCCTTTTTCATTAAATCCCTGACCTCCTGAAGAGTCGGGAGGGAGGTTATTGCTCCCATTCTTGAAACTGTAATAGTCGCAGTATAATTGGCAAAGTCAAGAGCTTCTTCCACCGTCATGCCCATACACACCGCAGAGCAAAAAGCTCCGGTAAATGAATCTCCCGCCGCTGTGGGGTCAACTACCTTGACTATGTCTACACAGGGTTTGACAATGAACACTTCGCTGTTCATAAATGCAACACCATTGCTGCCCAGCGTTATTATTACATTTTTAACGCCTTTGTTGAGCAGTTCTTTGGCTGCTGCACCCACTTTATTTATATCTACCTCTCCATCCTCAGCAGTGGTCTTTATACCTGTCAAACCATACGCCTCATGCTCATTGGGCGAAATATATGTCAATTTGGAGAGAAGATCATCGTCCAGAGGCTGATAGGGAGCAGAGTTGAGCATTACCGGAACTCCTTTTTCATATGCATAATCAATGATCTTCCTATTTACCTCCAAGGGTATTTCCAATTGCAGGATTACCATATCGTACTTTGAAATCTTATCCTTTAAAAATTCCACGTCACTTACAGTCAGCGCCATATTAGCACCGGGTACTACAATTATCCGGTTTTTAGCTTTTTTTCCCGGTACCACTTCCAATACCACATTACTTACAGCCGATGAACAGGAAGCGTCTCTGATTACATTTTCAGCGTTTATACCGGCACTTTCAACAGCTTTTAGAAGCTCATCCCCAAACAGGTCCTGTCCCAGTTTACCTACCATCGTTACATCGATGCCAAGCCTGGCGGCCTGGACGGCCTGATTTGCACCTTTCCCTCCAGGTGCCGAAGCAAATGAAATACCGTCGTTTACAGTCTCTCCCTCACCGGGAACCTTTGAAGTACTGTATATCAGATCCATTACAAAGCTTCCCACTACCAATATCTTTGAGGTTTTCAAATTTTAACACCCTCCTTTACTCCAAAATCATCTTTATATCAGTACCTTACTGCTACCATACCGTAAGCCCTCCATCTACGACAAGATTGTGCCCTGTAACATATGAAGCTGCTTCCGATGCCAGATAGACAACCGCACCGTTCAATTCTTTATCCTCCCGGCCGAAGCGTCCCATAGGAATATGGTCACTGTATGCTTTTATAAATTTTTCGTCCTGGTTCCTCCAAAAAACCCCCGGACTAAGGCAGTTTACCCTTATTCCATATGGAGCCAGATATACGGCCATATCACGGGTCATATTTATTACTCCCCCTTTAGCCGCATGGTAGTCCAGAGTTGATCCTCCTATTTCTGTACCGGCATATACCCGCCTGTCCTTTCCTGTGATTCCTGCAACAGAGCCCAGGTTTATAATGCAGCCCGAACCGGCAGGTTTCATAGCCTTTGCAACTACATGCTTCGAGCACAAGAAAAGGCCTGTAAGATTGACGTCTATTACATCCTTCCACAATTCCAGTGGTCGAACCTCAAAGGGAGCATTTTTGGGGGTACTTGTTACATTTCCTGCATTATTTACTAAAATGTCAATATGCTTGAATTCTGAAAGAACTGTGTCCACCATTTTTTCAACATCAGCTTCGCTCTTTACATCAAGTGCTACAGGCAAAACCTTGCGTCCAGTGAGTAAAGATATTTTTTCAGCAGCACTTTCCGAGTGTGCAAGATCACGGCTTGTTATTGCAAGGTCGGCTCCGGCCTGAGCCAGCGACAATGCCATATTATACCCCAGCGTACGGGCTCCTCCCGTGACAATTGCGACCTTGTTTCTGAGTCCAAACATGTCCATAACAGTACTATCGTTTGATTTATCCATATTTATTCCAAGCCCGCATTCCGTGCAATATGCCATAAAAGTAATGGCAAGGGCCGTACCTCCTTAATTTATTTTTTCATCCATACAGCAAAACTCGTTTACAACTCCAGGCAGGAAGACACAGAATTTGCCAATTCATGCAATTGCTCAACCTCAAGCCTATTGGCAGAAGTAAAGGTTCTTGAATCCTTAGAACGGCTGAAATCCCGCATTTCAATCCCCTCAAGATTGAAATGATACTTTGCGTTTACAGGATAAAGCTGTCTTTCTATCTGAGATGCCAGGCTCAGGAAATTCATGAGCTTTCTGGACTTTTGTGCTTCGTTTTGCCAATTCCTCAGAAGCCAGTCGTAAAGGGCGGGATGAAAGTTTGCCATTACACCGCAGTAGCCTTCAACACCCAACGGCAGTGTATCAAGAAGTGTGGCGGAATTTGCATTGTAAAGCTTCATTTGAGTGTTTTTTACTAGCTGCATTTTTTCTTTTATGTTAGCCACGTCACAGCTTGTATCTTTTATAAAATAGAACCTGCCAGTTTTGAGACAGTACTCAATGATTCGTGGAGAAATAAGCCTTTTATAAGGATATGGACATTCATAAAAGCCCAGTGGAATATCTTTGGGAAGAGAACTCAGTATTTTCTCAAGATTATTTATAAAAATACTGTCAGGTTCATTTTCGGCCGCTAATCTGTTAGTTATTAGTATAACTGCATCCACACCTGTTTCAGCAATTTTATTCAATTCGGTTATCTGATCGCTTATATTCTCTGATATGTGCCCTGATGCAATTACCGGGACTCTGCCATTTACGTATGTCTTAACAAATTTAGAAACCTCAGCTCTTTCCTCAAGAGATAGAAAAAACATTTCACTTGACTGGCAGACTGCAAATAAACCCTGTACCTTATTCTGTATATACCAATCTATCATCTTTTTCAATGCGTCATAATCAACGCCTCCGTCCGGCTTGTACGGTGTTATCATTGTGGGCCAAACTCCACCGGGAAAACTTTTATTCATAATTTATACTCCTATTTCACCATTAATTTGTAATCTATTTATTTTTTATTTTAAACACTATTTTTTTTACATTGGTTGCAACTTCATTTATACAGCATGGCAAATGCCCTTCTCCCGGAAAGAAGATGACAAACATATCTTCTGAAAGAGAAATATTTGTAAAATTTTCCGGTCCATTGTAAAATGCTATATCGTTTTGGCCGGAATAATCCTCTGCAAGTGTCAATTCTTCTAAAGGGGCATAACCTATAGACTCCTTACCTCGGAAAATAAACTGCACATCAATATAATTTCTGTGAGCCTCCCATTTAATTTCTTTGCTTTCTCTGGTAATATACTCCTGCACCAGGGCAAATACCTCATTGCCGTCTATTGAGTATTGGCGGCACGGCATATTTTCTTCATTCCGGTGATTGCGAATAAATCCCTCCACCTGAGGCAGCTGAGGCAGCAGGTGCTTATATCGTGCCATATTGCTTAATTTATCTGAAATCATAATATTGACGGTTCACCACCTTGCGGCTGATATTTATTTTAGCGTTATATTCCAAAACGCAATGCTTTTCCTATTAAATGTATATGTGATAAATAATTTGCCATCTTGGGCTATAATAGCAGGGTAAGAGTATTCTCCATCCCCTTTGTCAAGAATAAAATCTTCACTCCAGGACAGACCATTATCATGTGATATGCTCAGCATTATGGGAGTACGTTCTCCCCAATTTATTCCCACGGGATTATACACAAGAGCAAGCTTACCGTTTTCAAGCCTTGCAACATCTATACCGCTGTTGTTATTCGGCAATTCCGTTGCATATGCATCGCTCCAGGTTCTTCCACCGTCCTGTGAGTCAGACCTGTATATCCTTCCTTCGCTGCTCCTCATAAGCATGTGAACAACTCCGGGCGCAGATTCCCAAAGAGTTGGCTGTATAACTCCCTTTCCTTTGAAAGACTGCTGTGATACCGCTATATTGCTTTTAACCTTTTGAATATTTTCATAGTCAAGATTTTGAATCTGAATTTCTTCACTTTTTGTCCAGACACCGGACGTAGGACAGTAAATGTCTGCAAAACATTTCCATATGCCATTTTCAGTTGAAGCCGGTGCCAGTAAATTGCCATTTGAAAGTTTTATGACTTTGTTTCTTACAGGTCCCCGACCACCGCTTGAATCACCTGGTACAAGTTCCCTGGCTTCACTCCAGGTTCTTCCTCCATCCTCGGTCATGATGACCTTTGTAACCCAGTTGCTTATATTCCGTCCTGCTTTATAAAACATTATTACATTTCCATTGTCCAAACTAAAAAGAACAGGATTCCAGTTGGGCTGTCCGTGATCGTCAGCCAATTTCCGCGGTTCGCTCCAAACACCATTATTTCTGAAAGCAGCCCATATTGCAACATCATCGGCACCTTCAGCCGACCCTGCAAACCATGCCGCCATGATGCTGCCGTTTTTTAAAACAGTTATCGTTGATGCATGGCAGGCTTCAAAATATTTGCTTTCCTGAAATATTAATTCCTTTTTGGCCTCTGTGATCATGTTTTCACCTCTTATCATTTATTTTATACGGCTCAGAACTTTAGCCCTTGATACCAGAATTTGCAATTCCTTCAACAAAGTATCTCTGCAGGGAGAGAAAAACTATTATGGAAGGAATAATTGCCATACACGCACCTGCAAGAGACGGGCCATACTGGAATTGTGCATTTGACCCTGCAGAACCCATAAATTGAGCGATTCCAACCGGCAATGTCTTAAGTCCGTTGTCCCTTATTGCAATCAACGGCCACAGGAAATTGTTCCAGTTGGCTATAAATGTCAATATTGCAACTGTTGATAATGCCGCCTTGGACAAGGGGAGCATTATTCTCGCAAAGATTGTAAATTCGTTACACCCGTCTATTCTCGCCGCTTCCTCAAGCTCATTGGGGATACCTTTAAAAAAGCTGGTAAGTATAAATACACTCGTTACATTTGCACCAGCCACCAATATAAGTGAAAAATATGAATTAAGCAGTTTTATAGTTGACATCATAAAAAACAAAGGGACTATATATGCCTGCATAGGTATTAGAAGCATCGACAGCACAACTGTAAAGAGAACTTTTTTTCCGCGGAAATTCAATCTGCCAAAAGCGTATGCAGCCATGGACGATATGACAAGAATCAAGAGAGTAGCACTTATTGTTGTAATAATGCTGTTCAGCCCCCATTTTAAAAACGGGTACTTTTCCAACACCTGAACATAATTGTCCAAAGTAACATTAGCAGGTATCCACCTGGGAGGATATGATACAATGTCATTTTCAGGCTTTATCGAGGATATCAATGACCACAGCAGGGGGAACAGAAAAATTACTCCTGTGAATATTAACAGTACATAGGTAATTATTTTTTTTATTGAAGTACTCACGATTTACTCCCTCCTAGTAGTCATCTTTAATTAATTTTGATTTTATTTGTATTAGTACAACCAGAATCACCAGAACCGCCACCCCGAGCGTTGAACCATACCCAATGTCATAATTCTGGAAAGCCGAGCTGTACAGATATTGTACAATTGTCAGGGTTGCTGTTCCGGGCCCCCCGTTTGTCATTACAAATATCTGATCAAATATCTGAATTACATTTATTAGAGTCAGGGTTATAACCATGGAAGTGATGGGCATTAAGAGCGGAAGAGTTATTTTTGTAAACGTTTTTAATCCGGTGGCACCGTCTATCTTGCTGGCCTCATAAAGTTCGGGCGATATATCCTGCAATCCGGCAAGATATAATATCATGTTATAGCCGAGATAAGACCACACTGTAACTATTGCTACAGAAAACAAAGCCAGATTCTCATTGGTCAGCCATGCCAGAGGCTTAAAGCCCACACCTTTGAGGTAATAGTTCAGAATACCGAAATTGTTGTCATATAACCAGTTCCAGATTATACCCACTACTGCCGGTATCAATACATACGGTATTATGGATACTGTTCTTACCCCATGTGTATATCTTACTTTTTGATTCATTAATATAGCCAAAAGCAGGCTAACGATTATTAATGCCGGAAGTGTCATAATGAAGAACATAAAAGTATTTTTTAAGGAAATTGCAAAATATGGATCTTTAACCATTCGGGTAAAGTTATTTATGCCATTAAACTTTGCAGTTCCGACTATGTTCCACTTAAACAAACTCATTACCAGCCCGCCTGCACTTGGAATAACCCGGAAGATAAAAAATATTAATAAATAGGGTAATAAGAATAGTGCTGCAATTTTTCCTTGAGACCTTTTCATATTTATACAACCCTTCATATAATTTTTTCCTGTGTTCATCTGTAAATACAGTGGTAAATCAATACCACCGTATTTGCAGACAATATTGCATATATTTTACTTTTGAGACAATATGGCATTCATATCCTGTATAAGTTTCTTAACAACTGCTCCGGTATCTTTTTTGTTAAGAACAGTATCCTGTGCAGCAGTCAATATCGGACTTGGAGCAGTACTTGAGAATATCTGAGTAGCCAATGGATGTGCAGGAATAAATGTTACATTATCCAGATCATTTATGAGTGCCTGCCTTCCTTTAAGCCCTTTTACAGTTTCAAAAGCAGATTTAAGCGCCGGCAATTGTCCTGATTCTCCCCATGAAGCGGAGTTATTTGACAGCCATTTTACAAACTCAGCTGCAGCTGCCTTTTTGGCATCATCAGCATTTTTATTCAGTGGTAAGGTCACTACTTCGGAGGAACCCCAAACCTTGCTATTGTTAAATATTTTTGGATATTCGGCAGTGTCCCAGTTAAGATTTGTTGACTCAAGACCTGATATCTGCCAGCAGCCGTCTATTATCATCGCTACCTTGCCTGCCTTGAAATCATCTATTGCTGATTTTTCGCCATTTGGAACCATTTTATATTTATATATCTCATCCTGAATAAAGCTGAAAGCATCCGCCGCTTTTTGCTCATCAAGCTTAAGTTCAGTCATGTCTTCCGTAAACGTATTTGCATCCTGTTGATTCATAAGTCCATAGAATTGATAGAATATATGGTGGTTCATTGAAAAACCAAGTCCGTACTGAACGATATTATTTTCGTCAAAACCTGTTTCATTAGGGTGCTTGCCGTTTGAATCCAGAGTCAGCTTCTGACCTGCAGTGATTAATTCTTCACCTGTTTTAGGCGCAGCAGTAATACCCTGCTTTGCAAACAGGTCTTTGTTGTAAAACAAGGTCTGCATATTCAGTCCGATGGGTATGGCGTACTGCACTCCCTTATAGCTGGAATTTTTCCAGGCTTTATCGATATAGTCGGCTCCATTCAGCTTAAGTCCGGCTATGGCATCACTGTCAAGCACCCCCATATCGGCGAACTGCCCGATTTCAAATGTATGCATGGCTAAAATATCAGCAGGAGTACCTGCTTTAAAATCTGTTAAAAATTTTGCAAACATCTGAGTCCATTGCAATGATGTAAATTCGACCTGTATCTTACTTTGCTCCGAATTAAATTTGTCAACGAGCGCTTTCATTCTGTCAAGGTCAGGTCCAGTCCATCCACCATAATAGGTGATTTTGATTGGAGAAGATGAGTTGCCTGCCGATGCTGTCGATTCTTTAGTGCTTCCCTGGCTTTCGTTTGATACCGTGTTGTTTGAACCGCATCCTGTTACCAATGTCAAAAGCATTGTGATACAAATAAGTACTGGCAAAAGCTTTTTCAATAACATATTATTCCCTCCAAAAATTATTATTTATATTTCTTAAAGAGGATTTAACCCTCTATAAGTCCATGATCCTCCGCGCCAACTTTTTCATAATTTGCGCATTGCAGTCATTTTTTTGCTTTTCATTGCATGAAGTCAGCATGACCAGCCAGACCCCAACCGAAAATTAATTTACCACTATAGCTTCTCTCCATTTTTGCATAATATATGCCAATCAGTCATTTCGTTCCACATTATAGAACTCTGTTCTTAATTGTGATTTTAAGGAAAACTTAGATATGCTTACCTAAGTTTTATAAAAGCAAAATATTATAATTTTAATTTTATCAAATCCTTATTTCAATCCTCTGAATGTATCTCTTTACAAGCTCAGCTACCTCCTGAATGAAGCTCTCGGTAAATTTCAAAGAAGCTCCGCTTACACTCATGGCAGCCGCTACCTGGCGCTTGGAGTCGAATATGGGTAATGCCACGCACTTAACTCCGAATTCATGTTCCATGTTATCTATGGCATACCCTCTGACTTTTGTGATCTGCAATTCTTCCCTCAAAGTCTTTTTGTCCACTATGGTATTTTCGGTAAACGGTACGAAATCCTGTTTCAGGTAGCTTGAAATAAATTCCTCGGGCATGCTGGCAAGCATTGCCTTGCCAATCCCTGTGCAGTACATGCCGGCCCGTTCACCAAAAAGAGAACGCATTAAATGAGTTGCCTGCGCCGGATAGGTAGCCTCAAGATAAAGCACCTCTCCACGGTGCGGAACTGCAAGGTAAATATTTTCGTTTGTAATGTTAGCCAGTTCCTGCATGTAGGGCTGGGCTATTTTCGTAATGGCAAAGGTATCACCCAGAGCCCTGCTCAGGTTAAAAATACCGATACCCAGACTGTATTTTCCAGTCTCTTCATCCTGTTCTACATACCCCATTTGCTTGAATGTATCCAATATATTATGAACATTGCTTTTATAAAGGCCAAGCATTTCACTTATCTCGGTAACACCCAGATTAGGTTTTTTCACAAAGCAGTTCAATACCTCAATTGCTTTACTGAGGCTTTTGATCTTAACTTCACTAGTATCGTACACTATTAGCACACCCCCTTGTTCTATAATATAGAACTATGTTCTTTATTTCTATGAATTTATTGTATCATACCTCTTTTTTCAATGCAATATGCAAATCAAGAAAAAAACAAGCTGACCCTGTTCATAAAACATTGTCAGCTTGTTTAAACCGAAATTATAATATTATCTAAACTTTAAAAGATTACTTTCTTGCAACTCCGGACTTTCTAGCTGCTTCGGCAACTGCCTCGGCAACTGTTTTTGCCACTCTAGGATCGAATGGAGCCGGGATAACATACTCAGCGTTTCTTTCAGCATCACCAACAAGGCCGGCTATTGCATAAGCAGCAGCTATTTTCATTTCGTCATTTATTTCACGTGCTCCTACATCAAAAGTACCTCTGAAGATACCAGGGAATGCAAGAACGTTGTTAACCTGGTTTGGATAGTCTGAACGGCCTGTTCCAACAACAGCAGCACCAGCTTCAAGAGCTTCTTCAGGCATGATTTCAGGTGTTGGGTTAGCCTGAGCAAATATAATAGGATCTTTTGCCATTGACTTAACCATTTCCTTTGTAACCTGGTTTGCAGCTGAAACTCCTATGAATACGTCGGCACCAACCATAACATCCTTTAATAAACCTCTCTTGCCTTCAAGGTTAGTAATCTTTGCCATTTCGGCCTTGATAGGATTGAGGTTGTCTCTGCCTTCATATATAACACCCTTTGTATCACAGAGAACAACTTTTCTGAGACCCATTGAGAAGAGAAGCTTTGTTATAGCTATAGCGGCTGCACCTGCACCGTTAACGACTATTGAAATGTCTTCCATTTTCTTTCCAACAACCTTTAATGCATTGATAAGACCTGCAGCTGTAACTATTGCAGTACCATGCTGGTCATCGTGGAATATTGGAATATCTGTTTCCTTCTTTAATCTTTCTTCTATTTCAAAGCATCTTGGAGCAGCTATATCTTCCAGATTTACACCACCGAAGCTGCCGGAGAGCAACTTGACAGTTTCAACTATGGTGTCAACATCCTTTGATTTGATACAAAGCGGGAATGCATCAACATCACCGAAAGTTTTGAAAAGGCAGCATTTTCCTTCCATAACAGGCATACCTGCTTCAGGACCGATATCACCCAAACCAAGAACAGCTGTACCGTCGGTGATAACTGCTACCATGTTGTGTCTTCTTGTGTATTTGTATGAATTCTCAACGTCTTTCTGTATTTCAAGACATGGTTGAGCTACTCCAGGTGAATAAGCTAATGAAAGATCTCTCTTGTCCTTTAAAGGAGCTTTGCATATTACTTCTATTTTGCCTGCCCACTCTTCGTGTGCCTTAAGTGAATCTTCATAAATAGTTCCCATTTGATAATCCTCCAAACGTTAATTTAATCGATTTTTTCTTATTGCCATAAGGAACAAACAACCAATAATTCCCAGCCTCCGCCGGATTTACTGTTTATTTGTTCCTTATCTATTCTACACTATTGTGAAATCTTTCACAACCTATTTTTTAAATTTCGATATAAAAATTTAGGCTTATCCTATTTTTTTACAAATTAGATATCTTTTACTTCATTTATAACCGCTCTTACCTTTTCAGCAGAATCTCTCAAAAGTTGTAATTCAGCATCTGTAATGTTCAATTCAAGAACCTTTTCAGCTCCGCTGCCACCAACAATTGTCGGAACGTTCAACAAAACATCCTTGACACCGTATTGTCCGTCAAGAACAGTACCAACAGGCATTATTGTGTTGAAATCCTTCAGTATTGATTCAACTATTCTGTTGATTGAAAGAGCTATACCATAATAAGTTGCTCCCTTGTTTTTAATGATTGTAGCACCGGCTGCCTTTACTTCACTAAACAACTCGGCCTTATTTATGCTTAAGCCGTTAGCCTTTACATAATCGTCGAATTGTGTTCCTGCAATATGAGTCTGGCTCCATACAGGAAGCTGTGAATCTCCGTGCTCACCCATGATATAACCGTGAACGTTAGCAATGTCAACATTCAACGCCTGGCTTATGTGTGTTCTGAATCTGGCACTGTCAAGAACAGTACCTGAACCGATAACCTTGCTTGCAGGCAAACCTGACCACTTTTGTGTCATATATGCTAATACATCAACAGGATTTGATACACTGACAATTACACCCTTGTTGTAGTATTTCATAAGTTCAGTTACGATACTCTTCATTATTGCAGTGTTTTTCTTCGCAAGATCCAGACGTGTTTCACCTGGCTTTCTTGCAGCACCTGCAGTTACAACAATTACATCACAATCCTTAACATCGGCATAATCACCTGAATAAACATTCATATGACCTGCAAATGATAAACCATGGCTAATATCGAGAGCTTCTCCGTAAGCTTTTTCCTTGTTTACGTCAATTAAAACCAACTCAGATACCAAATTGTTAATAGACATCGCATAAGCTGCTGAAGCTCCAACGAATCCCGCGCCAATTATAGCTACTTTATATCCCATACAAATTCCCTCCATTTTTTTCGCAATTGCTATTAGCGTAACACAACTTGTATTAACTTACAAACATAAATATCATGAATTTCTATTATTTTCTTAGCAAAAAAAGCCGATTTTTAAGATTACATTTCATATTGTAGCTTAATCTCAGGTTTTTATACATTTACAATTGTCTTGTATACAATGTTTTCTTTTGAGACCATATATATACATAACATGCAGGTTTGAGACGGATTGAGTAAAATTTAACAAGATGAATATTTATAACTTTGTTAAGAAATTAACCTGAAGTGCAGGTTAGTTGATCAATTCTGCCGGCCAATAAAAAGTACATGCCTGAAATGTAAGCATATCAATTGTGATAGCTGTATACATTTCAGGCATGTGTTTTGTGAGCAATCTATTGATTGAAGTTAATTAATTACGATTTCTTTCGTATACTATTCTTAATCCTTCCAGAGTCAGGGTCGGATTTACGTGATCAATTGTCCTGGATTCCTCCGAAATGAATCTTGCCAGGCCTCCTGTTGCTATTACCTTTATATTGTCTTCCTGCATTTCCTGTTTCATGCGTTTTACGATATAATCAACCTGTCCTATATATCCGTAAAATATACCCGACTGCATACTGGACACAGTGTTTTTACCGATAACGCCGTCCGGCTTTATCAAGTCTATTCTTGGGAGTTTGGCCGCCTTTTGGAATAATGCCTCCAAACTGATCTTGACTCCCGGGCAGATAACACCGCCCAGGTATTCTCCCCTGGCCGATACGGCGCAGAAGGTGGTAGCAGTTCCCATATCCACTATTATCAACGGTCCGCCGTATAATTCAAAACCTGCAACAGCGTTTACTATCCTGTCGGTCCCTACTTCCTTTGGATTCTGATACCTGATGTTTATCCCTGTTTTTGTACCCGGACCGATAATCATGGGGTCCAGTTTGAAATACTTTTTGATAGAGTGCTCCAAAGTATACATTATGGGCGGAACAACGGATGCTATGATAACGGCTTCAATTTCACCGGCTTTTAAACCTGCATGATCAAATAAATTGAGCATAAACATTCCCAATTCATCTGCGGTTCTCTCCTTGTCGGTATTCAGCCGCCAGCTCGCCAGAAGTTCTGTTTGACCGTAAACACCCAGCACTATATGTGTATTCCCAACATCTACTACTAGAATCATATTCCTCCACCATTCTTAACTCGAAATATCCCAATATGCTATACCCCAAGTCTCATACTGCGAATTTCTTTTAATTCCAGCTCAATTTCTTTTTCTATTCTGGTTATATCTGCGGCAATATCCGCGACTGTTTCTTCGGCACGGGGCTTTATAGCCGGTCTCTGGAAATGCTGCCTTGTGTTTTCTCTGTTTTCTTTGCCGCTATCCCTGTTTTGATTGTCTCTATGAAAATTCCTCTGATAATTTTCCTTGTGTTGGTTTGGTCCGTTTTCACGTGAAGAGTTTTCCCTGGCCTGATTGTCCCGGTTTTCTCTTCTCTGTGCATCTCTTTGCTGGTTAAAATCTCTTTGGTTATTATTTTCCCTCTGCTGATTATCTCTTGGAGGCCTGTTGTTTCTTATATGGTTTTCCTTGTGAGATGCATCTGAATCCTTTTGAAAGGATTTCTGCTGTGAATTTGTATTGGCAGACCCACCTGTCTGAACTCCATCCTTTGAAAAGTTTTTTCTTGGGTAATCATTCTTTTTAACCACTTTATATTCCTCCTACACTTTCTTTGCAATTAGTAGTCTGTAGCATCTAAATTCATACATTGCCGGCGGTTAAATTTCTCCAGAACTGCGTTGTCGTTGGTTGAAATAAAGCGATTATTCCGCCCTCCTCCGCCTTGTCCTGAAAAAATTTTCCTCACCGGACAATATACGTTTTAGATGTTACAGACTACTAAACATAATCAGATTTTAAAATATAATCCAGCTTTTGTTATCATAGCACATATACCCTCTATTGACAATGTGCAACACGCCTCACGCCGGCTATTTTGCCACTTTTCTTTGTCGTCGTTCCTGGCTTGCGTCAGCAAGGCTGCATCCATCCTCATTAAAAATTGCCAAAATATCTCGGCGCGAGGTCGGTGATTTTTGAGCGAGAGAAAAGGCATTTGAACAATAATGTTTGATTAATTTATTCTATACATATCCCAGCAGACCTCTGACCTGAACCTCTCCCGCTGAAATTTCCCTTACCGTCCCATCCTTACATTTTACAACAAGTTTGCCATCCGGGGCAACGGATTGAGCAATACCAATATATTCTATTTCTCTGCTCACAATCTTTACTTCCCTGCCAAGAGTAACAGAATATTTATTCCACCTGTCAATAATTTCTCCGGTATTCTTCTCCAGTACTTTATTATACATTTCTTCAAAGCAGCTCAGAATACTTCCAAGCAGCCTTACTCTTGAAATCTTTCCGCCTGTATGTATCTGCAGTGATGTAGCTTTGTTCTGAATTTCAGCATCGAATTCGCCGAAGGTCTGATTTACATTAATACCGATCCCCACTACTACAAAATTTACATGACCGGGCTCTGCACTCAGCTCAGTGAGTATTCCGCACAGTTTATTGTTCTCTAATATTATATCATTAGGCCATTTGATTCCGCAATTTATTCCCAGATCACGGGATATTCCCTCCACAACAGCAACAGATGCCGCAAGGGTTATTATCTGAACCTGCTCAGGCTCCAGATCAGGTCTGAGAATAATTGAAAACCAAAGTCCCTGATTGCTATCCGATTGCCAGAGTCTTCCCACTCGCCCTCTTCCAAGGGTTTGTCTTTCAGCAATAACCACTGTTCCATGCGGACAACCATCGTTGGCGATTTTTTTTGCATGATTGCTGGTAGAATCTATTTCATCAAAATGTATCAATTTTCTTCCGATATGCTGACCTTCAGATATACATATCTCTCTTTCATCAAGTATATCGGGTAATTCAATAAGCCTATACCCTTTTCTTGAAGAAGATTCTATGTTATAGCCTTCTTTTCTGAGTTCATTTATATGCTTCCATACCGCAGTGCGTGAAACCCCCAGGCTATTGCTGAGCTCCTCACCCGAAATGTATTCCCGATTTTCTTTAAGCCTATGTAAAATAAGATTTTTCAACTTACCAGTCACCATCCCCATTTATTTAACAATAAATCAGGCCTTTTTATACAATATGTTTTCCCTGCTTGAGTTCTAAACACCGCCGTTCCCTTTTGAGGGTTCTCCAGCTTCTCCAGATAATTCTCTTCCACAAGTTTATCAAAGAAGTAATACAGTAGAAAATCGTCAGATTCTGCAAGTTTCTCTCTTAATTCCTGCAAAATATTGTTTATATATAGTTCTTCCGAATTTGTATAAATAACCGGCGAATCCATCCTTTTATCGAGTATCGCCGCCTCCCCGGGGAGGATTGTGGTGGTTATCAGGCATTCCGGCAGCCTGTAGGTCCCAAATATATATTTTTTTATAGGTATGATGGATTTGTAATACAAATCCATATTGTAATCCGCATCTGATGCATTTTCAAATATAAATCTATCCGCTATAAAACACTTCTCACTTTTTACCTGTATTTTAAGACATGTAAAGTCGGAGGATCTGTATAATTCCAGGTTGTCTTTCGGATTCAGCAGCCCCGAGAAGCACATTACCTTCTCACCGTCCATTAGAACTTCCCTGTTATGGTAAGCAGATAATTTTAATCCGCAATTCAATATATTCGACACATTTTCTGTCCTGACATAATAATAGACCTCTACCATTAACACACCCCATGAATAAATTCAAAAGAAATATTTTACAAGAAATTTGCTTCGCAAAACCACTTCGCGCCCACTTAGGAGCCGTACCAAAATTGGACAACGGCAATACATGCATTACTATTTATTATAGTGCACGATTACAACTTCAATAAATGGAAGCCGATTTGAGCAACCATTTATTGAAGTTAGTGTGGAACACTATTACAATATCTTTCACATGTATTTCATTTGTTTTAGTTCTGAATCAGTCTCATCGTTTCTTTCATTATATTACAATTCTCTGAATTCTACCATATCGGGTTTTGTCAAAATACTGTTCAAGATTATTGGAGAAACCTCCGTCTTGTCATTTGTCATATCCTTAAGACTGTTCTCAAGCACTTGATTCACTTCTTCCTGTTCTTTCTGGAATTTAGTTATCATTTGCACAGCCGGATCAAACTCCTCGTAAAACAGTGCTATCAAATCACCGGGCTGACCATCCAGCATTGCCTTTTCAAGTGCACCTGTTTCGCTTAATATTATTTCTATATTTTCTTTTTTAAAGCCCATACTTAATATGCCGGACTCAAATATTGCCGCAATTTCTCCTTTTTTCCTGCCTCTTAAATCCTTATCCTCCTTGATATAAATTTTGTCAAAGGATCTTCCGCACAGTTCTCCTACTTCTTTTATATTTGCATCCATTCTGTCTCCGGGCATTCCCACAATTCCCACCAGCCGCTTTGCCTTTGTTTTCTGCATAAATTTAATAACCGCCGAATAACCTGCTATATTGTGGCTGTAGTCTATCATTACCTTGAAGGTGCCCATGTCAAATATGTTAAATCTGCCCGGGTTTAATTCAACATCAGGCCTGAATGTACTCATACCTTTTTTTATTACATCAATTGATACATTAAGCCCTATGAGGGCGGATACCGCAGCCAGAGAGTTTTCTATATTGCAGTCCACCAGCCCTCCGTAGGTTATGGGAATATCCTCAAGACTGATAACAGGTTCCCTTTTTCCGTTCCTGAGTATCCAGATATAATTATCTCTCACAAACACCGCTATATTTTCAGGATATTTGCTGTGTTTCTTTATAAGCGGGTTTGACATGGTCCTCCCAAACAATATTACCTTGCTCCTTACTCTGTTTAATACTAAGGGAGTCATGCTGTCATCGGCATTAAGAATCGCATAGCCTTCCGGTTTGACCGCTTCTATTACCAATGCCTTGGTTTTTGCAAGATCCTCCAGAGTATTGATTCCGTCAATACCAAGGTGATCGTCACTAATATTTACCAATACCGCCACATCAGCCAAATCATACCCCAGCCCTTTTCTGATAATCCCGCCTCTGGCTGTTTCCAGAACAGCAGCTTCAACTTTTTTGTTGGCCAGTACCACATTGGCACTTACCGGACCGGTAGTATCGCCTTTCTGAATACATTCATTTCCTATATAGATTCCACTGGTACAGGTCATGCCTACTGTTAATCCTGTCAACGCAAGAGTGTGCCTGATCAGCCTGGTCGTGGTAGTCTTGCCGTTTGTTCCTGTAATTGCCGCTATGGGAATGCTCCAACGGCTGTCGGGATACATCATATTGATGATATCATTTGCAACATCCACAGGTTTCCCCTCTGAGGGATACAGGTGCATCCTAAGCCCGGGAGCTGCATTTACCTCAATGATTGCACCGGCATTCATATCCAAAGGTATGGAGATATCTTCAGAGGCAAAATCTATACCTGCAATATCAAGTCCTACAGCACGTGCTGCCGATATTGCATATTTTGCATTCTTCGGGTGGATATCTTCAGTGCAGTTTCTGGCAGTTCCTCCGGTACTAAGGTTGCCATTCTGTCTCAATTTGACAAGCCTTCCCGCCTCCGGAATGCTTTTCGGAGTTAATCCCTGTGCCTTCAGACACCTTTCTGCGATATCATCCAGTTTTATATAGGTCAGCGGTTTTTCGTGATCCTCTCCTCTTAACGGATTCTGATTTTCCAGTTCTACAAGCTGTTCTACCGTACTTCTGCCATCTCCGGCAACTTCAGGAGGCCTTCTCTCGGCCACGGCACTTACACGGCCTCCCACCACAAGTACTCTGTAATCCTTTCCGTTTATATGTCTTTCCACCATAACTTTCTTTGAGAATTTTTTTGCTTCTGAAAATGCCTCTTCGAGCTGATCAGAAGATACTATATTCACAGTGACGCCTTTACCCTGATTGGAATCCAGAGGTTTTAACACCAGCGGATAACCTACCTTCTGCGCCGCTTCCATCACTTCCTCAATACTCTGGGTTACTACTCCATATGGTACCGGAATATTGCTGTCGGTTAGTATTTTCTTGGTAAGCTGTTTGTCCGAAACCATATCTACCGATATACAGCTGGCATTATCGGTGAGTGATGCCTGTATTGTTCTGATGCCCTTTCCATAGCCCATCCTCAGCATACTGCCGTTGCCTAGCCTGACAACCGGAATACCTCTGTTTACGGCGGCAGTATAAATGGCTTTGGTACTTGGCCCCATATCGGTTTCCAGAGAAAGTTTCTTCAGAGCATTCATTATTTTATTGATATCAATATTTTTTCCTTCAGCAAATGCCTTCAGAATTTGGATGGCCCTTCTGCCGCATTCTACGGCGAGTGTTTCATTCATATATTCATATATGATATAGTACCTGGATGTCGTACCGATCTGCCTGGTCTTTCCGTGATTCACACTATACCCGAGCTTATTTTGCAGCTCTATAATCAAGTGTTCTGCAACATGGCCCATATAAGTGCCTTCGGTCAGACGTTCACCAAAGCCGCCCACATAGCCTACTCCGCAAGTGTGTTCAGCTAATTCAGGAAAATTTTTTAACAGTTTTTCATTAAAGCCCGGTATATCCTTTGTTGGCCCTGACTCGAAAATTCCTATGTCGACAATCATTCTTACCACGGGTTTGTGACTATATATATTTCTGCCTTGAAAGCAATAAATGCTTTGAATTTGCACCGTAAAAACCTCCTAATATTGTTACTATGCAATATGAATACGATTCATTTTGTCAGTTTTCAGTTATGAATTTTTCTTTTGAACACACCTCCGGCCAAGGTCAAAACCATAACCATTGGGCAGTACATGAATTGTAACATTTGACAGTGCTATTATATCCTCGGGGTTTAATTCCGAAACATTTGAGTTTTGAATGGTTCTGCCGTCAATAACCGTTACGCAGTTGGTTCCCACAACTTCAAAGGAAGCGTTGGCATGAACCTTGATTGCAGTATCCTCGTCAATGCCAATGCCAAGAACAGACGGATTCTGAGCCACACCTACAAGAAGTCTCCCCAGTCTTCCTCTCTGTTCAAAGTGCTGATCTATTATAATCTGTTCCATCAGACCAAGTCCCGGAGACATCCCAAGTGTACATTTTCTTGCAGCCGAATTACTGTTTCCGTCGACAATCATAACACTGCTCATGGCAGATGCACCTGCGCTGGTTCCGATAATCGGTACTCCTTTTTTATATAAATCCAAAAGTATACCAAAGGTTTTTGTTCCGCCTAATATGCTTGTTATTCTTAGCTGATCTCCTCCCGTAAAAAAAACTCCTGCTGCACCTGATATCCTTTGTGCTACAGAGTTGTCATTTGCATCGCTCCTATTATCAATATTTAAAACATCTATATCCTGTACACCAAGCCTGGAAAATACGGCTCTATACTCTTCGCCAACCTCCTGGGGCTTTTGTGTTGCAGTTGTTAAAACCGTTATTTTGGCATCGGGTCCCCCGCACATTTCTATAGCATGCTTAAGAACACTGCTCTGGCCCCACTTGTCCTCCGCCCCTCCGATAATCAATAAGTTCCCGTTAACAAGCTCACTCATTATTTTCCTCCACTTTGAATAAAAATAATTTCAATACTTATTAATTTTCTTTTTTTATATATTTAATACATCTTTGGCCAAACCAAGAAACTTACTGCTAAAAGCCAGCCCCAATCCCATAAGAACAATTGAAGTTACTACAAGGAAAACTCCAAGCCTGCTTTTATTATTTTTTGTTGCGAGAATTCCTGAAATAACACCAATCATGCCAAATACAAAGGGATAATAGAATAGGGACAAAACAGCGGATATCCAGCCTGTAAAAAGAAATAATACTCTTTTCACGTTTTCATAGTGATTTGTAATTCCTTGAACATTATCCATAAATGAACTCCTCATAAAGCCTTGCACTTTCTGTTGAATTTCTATTTCATAGCGTATTATTTACAGTTTATACAGTTAATATTCACTTTTAAAAACAGTTGAAATCAAGGTTTTTGCAAGTACAGATATAAAAACTTTCATCAGGCAAGCTCTTCTAATCAGGCTTCTCATTGGTGGATACGTTCTCGCGCACTATTGAAGCACAGTTCTTTAAAGTTGCTTCCGGTGAGGCGGCAGCTTATTCTTATGGAAAGTACCTGCGCTTTTAAACTAGCAAAACGTGTTAAGTTAATTAGCGTAGCTGCAGTAGAAGTCATTTGTTCTCTTGATATACTTCTTCCGATATGAGAGAATTATACCTTAAAGACAATACCCTCTATTGACAATGTACAATACGTTTTTGAGTGGTTAATTTGCCTTGCCGCAAGCCAAAATATCTCACTCAAAAATCACCGACCTCGCGCTGAGATATTT
>JAEWJR010000022.1:0-33634 GCA_023386445.1 Bacillota bacterium
TTTGAACCTACGACCTGCCGGGTATGAACCGGATGCTCTGGCCAACTGAGCTACGCCGCCATTTATGTCTGCCGTTCGTTAACGTGCTTTTACATTATACATAACAACTGTCCTTTATGTCAATAGGAATTTATATTTTTTTTGGACTGCCTAAAAGGCAGATAATGGAACAAATTAACCGGTTCATACCGTCTATTAATAGGTACAACTTCAGGCAATGGACGGCACTTTATGTGCAATCCATTGCTTGAGATCAACTAAACAGCACAGCGTGATAATTTTAATGCTTTACATTATTTCAACCGGTCTTCTATGACTGCAGCACCTTTCCCAAATTGCCTGCTACATCATCCTCAAAGCTTCTGATATAGTTCCTGATAAATTCCACAATTGACATGTTGTCATCCTCTATCAGAGGAGTCAGATCTATAGCATAACTCAGAGAGTCGGACTGGTCAACACTGTGGGATTCCGCGTAGGTGGCATTGGCAAGTCTTCTTCCTGTAGTGGCGAGATCGTACCGTTTCCCTCCCGCAATCTGTGAATCAAAAACACCTACCAGGGCAGCCGACAGGTTTGGATGCTGTGATACGTCAAATACCACCTTCTGCGAATCCAAAACCCAGTCAAGATTTCTCCACACCTCACAGCCGTATAATTTCTTGGGCCTTTGCTCCTTTGGCAACTCACGAATTGCATAAATTACTTTTGTGACTACGCCCAGATGCGTATCGTGTTTGTCGGCCAGGTTATGCGTATATACTACCTCTGCTCCGGCCTTGCCTATAATTTCTTTCAGCTCCTCAATCACTTCTCTCGAACTGGCCGACTTCACCTGTGCGCTTGTGTAATCCAAAAGCGCCAGCGCAGAATACTCACCTATATATGCAGCTTTTTTCTGCTCCACCTTCCTGATTTTTTGCATCTCTTCATCGGTATAATCCGAATAAATACCGTTTCTGGAACTACCCGCCCCGTTGGTGACGACTACTGCGCCAAACCATTTTTTATCGTTTCCAAAGCATTTGACTATACCGTCATAAGCCATTATTTCAATATCATCCTGATGCGCTGAGATAGCCAAATGAGTAGTTCTTTGCAGTGCAGTTTCAATCTTTTCTCCGTCCGGAATAAACCATTCGGCATTTTTATTATTTAGTTTCATATACATCCTCCTAACAAAGCGATAACAAAATTTATCTTGTAATTGTAACTTTGTTCAAACCTCTCGGGCTGTCGGGGTTCAAGCCCTTCAGCACTGAAAGCTTGCCGGCAAACATTTGCGCCACTACCACGTTTATGAGAGGTGATACGTAGTCACTTAAATTCTCCGGTATCTCAATACTGCTGTTACCCATGCCAAGCAGTTCCTTATTATTTGATACAATCAGAATATCAGCTTCGCTGTCCTTTACCTTATTGACCATTTCAGTAATATCTTTGAGTGAAGGTCCGGCCGGCGCATAAACGATCACGGGCATATCTCTCTCCAACATTGCAAAGGGGCCGTGGTGAAAGTCCGAAGTAGCAAAGGCTTTAGCACGTATATAAGTTGTCTCCTGTATTTTAAGCGCTGCCTCCAAAGCAATGGAATAGTTGATCCCTCTGGCCAGCACAAAGCATTCCTGCATAAATCTGTACTTTGTTACTATTTCATCCAAATGGTCAGCCTTATCAAATAACCGGTTCATGATATCTGGAACACTTTTCAGTTCTTCCTGGAGCTCTGTATTTTGTGCCCATTTTGCAATAAAGTTGATCAAAAGGTAAACTGTAGAAGTAAAGGTCTTTGTGGCTGCTACGCTCTTCTCCACTCCTGTGTCGCAGAACAAATGAAACTTTGAAGCTTCAGCCAGCGGTGAATCAACAAAATTTGTTACGCTCATGGTAACTGCTCCCTGCTCAGCTGCCGACTTTACAACCTCAATTACGTCAGCCGCCTTTCCTGATTGTGAAATTCCCATGACAAAACAGTTTTTCATATTAATCCGTTTATTGTACATTGTGACAACTGAAGGTGCTGCTAATGAAACCGGAATACCTACAAGAGTCTCAATTGCATATTTGGCATATACTGCAGCGTGATCTGAGGTTCCTCTTGCAGCTATTATTACAGTAGAAATTTCTCTTGTTTGAAGTTCTTTTATCAACTCATCAATAATCTTGCTGTTGGTTTCAATTGTCTTTTTCAGAACCAGGGGCTGCTCCATTATTTCTTCCCACATCTTAGTCATGTTTACACCTCATTTAATTATTAATTTGATCATAGGTATAGTTGTATATACCACTATACCTATATTGTATACCTGCATTATATAAATTGCAATCTCCAAATGAAAAATTGCTATTCATGATTCATATAGATCCTCACACTATACTTGTATTTATCCGCACGATAAATATCTCTTTCGTAAAATAGTTTTTTCCCTTCTCTCGTATAACTTATCCCTGAAATATTAAGTACCGGTATACCTGCTTCAAGCATCAGCAGCTTTCTGTTCTCCCGGTCCGCCTTTATGGCTTCGATATTATTGTCTATATGGCTTATTTCAATGGAATATATATTTTTAAGCTGGTCATAAAGTGACTTGGTGAGATCCAGTTTGTTTATATCAGGACAAAGCCTCTCTGGAATAAATACTTCTTCAATTGCAATAGGCGTATCATCAGCAAGTCTTAATCTTTTAATCCGGTAGAGCTTTTGAGCGGGCTCAAGCTCAAGGGCAAGCTTCACATCAAAGTATTCCTTTTCCTCCGAAAACTCCAGTACACGGGTTTTTGGAACCATTCCCAGTCTTTTTACAGTTTCCGAAAAGCTCATAATATTCCGCTGCTCAAACTTGATTTTATTGACAAAGGTTCCCTTGCCTTTTTCACGGACCAGATAGTTTTCAGAGGCAAGCTGATTTATTGCCTGTCTGGCAGTCATACGGCTTATTCCAAGATTCTCGGACAGTTCTCTTTCAGAAGGTATCAGGCTGCCTGCAGGATATTCACCGGATTTTATTTTATCAAGAATAATATTTTTAAGTTGATAGTAAGCAGGTACCGGACTTTTTTTATCAATAAACATTTTGACCTCCTATTAATAACTATAGAAATATACCCTCTATTGACAATGTATAACACGCCTCACGCCGGCTATTTTGCCACTTTTCTTTGT
Source organism: Bacillota bacterium (assembly GCA_023386445.1). Taxonomy (GTDB): domain Bacteria; phylum Bacillota; class Clostridia; order Acetivibrionales; family DSM-1351; genus Ruminiclostridium. Next base: position 3,164 of record JAEWJR010000022.1, read on the forward strand.
CGTCGTCCTTGGCTCGCGGCAAGGCAAAGGCGTGCAGTAAGGCTTTGTGCCTTGTAAGCGGCTTCAACGCAGCCGCAGGGCAAATTAACCACTCAAAAACGTACTGTACATTGTCAATAGAGGGTAGCAAGCTTTAATAATTATTATAACCCCAAACGCAGGTAATGTTAAATAATAAAATGAAACAAAAAATCCTCATGTTTTAATTAACATAAGGACCTACAATTTTCAGGAGGAATATATTTTAAGACCAGCCGGTGGATTAAATCCACCAGCCAGAATGGATTGTTTTCACAATACAAATTTTATATGAATACAGCTTATATGTATATGTGAAAATTATTAAAAATTTTATCAGGTTAAAAAGATATTATTGTATATTTTTTACCCCCACAATTCATCGCACTTTATGAATCCTGCGCCTGTTCGGGATTTCCCCCGAATACGCCTACATACTGGTCCATAAGGTAGAATTTTTTACCATTCCACTTCAGGACACTTTGCACATAACCCAGAGAATCTGCATGATACCTGCCGGCTATACTCTGGTATCCCAGCAATTCATATATTCCGTTACCGTCAAAGTCAACGGGATACAAACCGCCCAACGGATCAACCCAGCCTTCTATGGGCTGTTTCAGGATACCTTCCGGAGTATATATCTCATTAAGATATTCCTTTCCCTTATAGCTTAGATCAATTACAAATACCATGCCTGTTTTTTCATTGGTAACAGTTGCCTTATAATAATCGGCAAATTCAACTTTATAATTGTAGCGCTGGTTATATTCCTCATAGTCAAAAAGCTGGTTCAAGCGGTTATTCACATCTGAAAACACATAGTAAAACATTATGCCTCCACTTCCGCCGGAGGCTATTCCAATCATAATATCTTTTATTTTATCTCCGGTGAAATCCTGTAAAGTAACCGTAGGAGAATAGCCCGAATCGGATTTAAGTCGGGCTTTCTGCTTGATCCCGGTCCTGCCGTCCCGTATTACAAGGGTAATGTTTTGAATATAGCCGCTGTTAGGTGTTCTCGTACCGGTAAGATATACATAGTCCCTTATGTTATCCCCGTTGACATCCCCATATGCTCCTGCAATTATATTAGTGTCATTATTCAGTTGATCAAATCTTTCGGTATAATACATACTGACCTCCCAAAATCTTTCAAGTCAACCTCACCTCGCTGCAAAACATAATAGTACTTGAAAAAGACTCTTATAAAAATACTGCTGCTATATAATATGGAAACCTTATGCATTGGTGAATGGAAATACAATGTGCCATCACTTGTAGTAAATGTAGGAATAAAGCGCCCGTATAGGCGCTTTATTCAACCGATTTCAAGGATTCTATCATACTGATCTTCTTCAGTTTATAATGCATTACAATATTCACCAAAACAGCAAACACCACAGTGAGTATGGCTGCCATAAGGTAACTGTACCAGTATATTTCCCTTCCGAACATTACAACATCAATTTCAGAGGTTTCCAGCACAAATCTGTTCAGCACAATTCCTCCCAGGAGACCTATGATGATATTTATAAGGGTCAGAATAATATTTTCCCGGAACACATATTCCGACACCTCCAGGTCATAGAAGCCCAGGACCTTGATACTTGCAATTTCTCTGACCCTTTCAGTTATATTTATGTTTGTCAGATTGTATAACACCACAAAAGCAAGAGCTCCGGCAGAAAAGATCATTACAAACACTATGCTGTTCAAATTCCCCACCATATCGCTGAAATTTTGTTCATTGGTCCTGTTGAAGTTCATTTGAAGTACCGCTGCCTTGCTTACAAGCTGGGAGCTTATCTGATCGTCCGCCTCCTGGGACACATTTTTCTCTTTTACCAATATACTGTTGTATATGGGTTTTTCGCCAAATTCCTTTTCATATAGTACTCTTGTCATATATACATAATGTAAAGTGTAATTTTCATTTATTGCCGCAATCTTTACCTCCACACTCTTAAAGTCCCCATCCTTTATTGTCATCCTGTCTCCAACCTTAAGCTCCAAGACCTTTGCAAGCTTTTCCCCTATTATGACACCGTCGTCGCTAAGTTTCAGCGGCTCTTTCCCCTGCATCCTGTGAACTGAAATAAACTGGCCCAATTTTCCATTGTCCTCCGGTATTATGAGATTGATCTTCTGCCAATCCTCCTGATAGCCTGCATCAAAATTTTTAAGACGGACATTCAGCATTTTCTCCACATTGCTGTTGGCCTGCAGAGCGTTGACTACCTCCAGTTTTTCCTGTTTATTTGCATCTTCATCTATAATAATCATTGCATTGAATTTGAAAACCTCACCGTACTGTCTTGGAACAATACTGGAAATGGCATCCCTCAATCCAAAACCCGCCAGCATCAGAGATGTACACCCTGCTACCCCCAGCAGCGTCATAAACAATCTCTTTTTATATCTGAATAAATTTCTGATGGTTACTTTGCTGAAAAAATTCAACCTGTTCCATATAAAAGGCACTCTTTCCAGAAACACTCTTTTTCCCATTCTGGGTGCTTTTGGCCTCATCAAAGCAGACGGCTGTTCAGTAAGTTCCCTGTAACAGGCTAAATATACCGCCAGCGAAGTACAGGCCAACGCTCCCAGAGTTATCCAGAATGTGTAATCAATTCTGAAGGGCATGATAGTGGGCGGCAGCCGGTAAAGCATACTGTAAGCATTTGTTATGACAAACGGAAACAGCTTGAGACCTATTGACAGGCCTGCAACACTTCCGGCTATGCTTGCAATTGCAGCATAAACAAGGTACTTGGATGCAATGGCGAAGCTACTGTAGCCCATGGCCTTAAGAGTGCCAATCTGAATTCTCTGCTCTTCAACCATCCTGGTCATTGTGGTCAGGCATACAAAAGCTGCAACGAAAAAGAAGAACACGGGAAATATTTTTGCTATGGCATCAATTCTTTTTGTATCTTCGGAATAAGATGTGTAGCCGGGATTATTATTCCTGTCCATTATATACCACTCGGGTTTCTTTATATCTTTGACCTTCAGTTCTGCTTCGGCAATCTCTTTTCTTGCATCCTCAAGTTTCTTATCGGATTCATTTTTTTGTTTTTCATATTCGGCACGTCCCTCTTCCAGCGTTTTCTCAGACCGTTCCAGGCTAAGCGCTGCTGCTTTAAGTTTTCCGGCGCCTTCTCTTCTTTGTTTTTCAAAAAGTGCCTTTTGTTTTACAAGTTCTTTCGCTCCCGCATCAAGTTCCAATCTGTTTTTTTGTAATTCGGCTTCAGTTGCAGCTGCTTGAGGAGCAGGCATTCCGTTCCTGTTTTGTTCAAAAAGCTTAGATTTTGCAGAATACAAGATTTCCCCGCTTTGGAGCCTGTTTTCAGCCTTTTCAAGCTCAGCTTCCGATGCTGTAATCTTCTGATTGTATATTTTCCTCTGACTTTCAAGCTCAAGCTTTCCGCTTTTTATACCGGTCTCACCCTTTTTAAGGTTATCCAGGGCTTCCGACAATTTTACCTTTTGTTCCTTTTCACCTTCTGCGAGCTCTTTTTGGGAAGCCTCAAGCTTTTGCCCGGCCTCTCCGTATACTTCATTGTAACGTTGTTCCTCACGGATTCCGGCAATATCTTCAAACTTTTCCCTGCCTGTCTTCACCGCTTCCCTGTAAGCATCCCCAAACGCAGAAAGCCCCTTTGCGCCCTGCAGCGTAATATTTAAATCTGTGTAGAACTCCATATTAAAGTCTTCTTCAGGAATGATTGCATACAGTGCCACTGTTCCGTTACCGAGGCTTGAAGTTCCTTTTTCGAACGTCAGGTAATAGGGTGTTTCAATCTGCCCCACAACCTTGTAGGTTGACTGGTTTATATAATCCGTTATTGCCCTGTCTTCCCTGCCGGAATTCAAAGATATTTCTTCTCCAATTGCAATATTTACGCCCCCGATTTTACCTTTTTCAACCGCACATTCCCCCGGCCTTTCCGGCAGTCTTCCTTCGATCAACCTATACCTGTTCACATATCCCTCAGTCCCTTGCTTTAGCTTATCCAGCGGAATAGAATGCAGCTTGGCGACTTTGTCCTCATTGCCTGCCTTTATTATTGCATCAATGCTGTAAGCTGGCATTATTTCCTTGACAGCCTTACTGTTTTTTACCGCCTCCACATCATCCTTGTTAAAACCATATGTAGATACCATCCTGAGATCCATCAACCTGTATTCTTCAAAATATTTGTCGGCTGTCAGCTGCATGTCTGGACAAGTGACCTTGACCCCCGCAAAGAAACCGGTACCAAGTGCAATTATGGCAAATATGGCTATAAACCTGCTTCTTGTCCTCCATAGTTCTCTAAATGTATCCTTTAAATGAGCGTTTTTCATACAACCTCCATAATCCCCGGCGGTTATCAGCTTTCCGGACTATGTCTTTCAAACTGTCCTCCATGGGTATACTTGTTACCATTCTATACCTTCAACATTGACTGGATTATCATTTAAAACCATACTCTCAACCTTGCTGTTTTTTATTTTTATGACCCTGTCAGCCATAGGAGCTATAGCCAGATTGTGGGTAATTACTACAACGGTCATCCCATTCTGCCTGCAAGTGTCCTGCAGCAGCTTGAGAATACTCTTGCCGGTTGTATAATCCAGTGCTCCCGTGGGTTCATCACACAACAGAAGCTTGGGTCTCTTGGCAAGTGCTCTGGCTATGGCGACACGCTGCTGCTCACCGCCTGAAAGCTGGGCAGGAAAATTTACCATTCTCTCCCCCAGACCCACCTCTATAAGAATGTGCTCAGCATTCATGGGATCCTTGCAAATTTGTGAAGCCAATTCAACATTTTCTTTTGCAGTAAGATTCTGAATGAGGTTGTAAAACTGGAATACGAAACCTATATCGTACCTTCTGTACGTTATGAGCTGCTTGGATTTATATTCATTTATCCTTTGACCGTCAACAATTATCTCACCTTCATCACAGGTATCCATACCTCCAAGAATATTGAGTACAGTGGTTTTTCCCGCACCGCTCGGTCCCACGATAACCACAAATTCCCCTTCCTTTATCTCAAAGTTTATCCCGTTTGCGGCATTAATGGTAACCTCCCCCATTTTATACCGCTTGATTACATTTTTAAATTCAACAAACCCCATATAAGCCTCCGTTATTTATTATAAATCTGATGATTGTCTTTTTAGTATTTCTAATATTTAATTATATATCTACAAAATGAATATTAGATAGGTAGTTTTGGAGATTTTTTTGCATACCTTTTTTACTGGCCTTATATGGTGAAATAACCTCTTTAAATTGGTATAAATCTACCTTTGTGGGGGTATAAATAATAATGCCACTTTCATACTTCGCAGCATTCTCTCCACAATTGAACCATTAATTCCAATGAGAAAGTGAGTTTAATAACCGCCGGGTGAATTTATGATAATTCAGTGTGAAAGAAAGGAATTTATTCTGCAGGACGACCTGATAGCCATAACCCGTGATGATAAGTTTATCGGCTACGGTAAGGTTATCGCAGTGCTTGAGGAGCACGTACTTGTTGATGTTGATGAAAATGCCAGTAAATCATTATTTGAGATTTTCAGTGAAGAAATACCTTGTGATTTTACCTTTGTTAATGAAAGATATTGTCCCAAAAGCGGTAAATTAAAGAAAGATATAGAGGGCAGGTGATCCATTACCTGCCTTATTTATTGTCTGAAGTAAAATACCTGTTCTTATTCTTTGCCATTCGTTAACAATTTGTTCTAAATTTTATAACAAATTATTAATTAATTCTTCGTAAAATGTACATAATTTATAGCTATCATATAAACATAAGGTAAATCACAAAAAACATAATGTTTATTATTAAATACTTATAAGCGTTCAAAAGGCGCAGAAGGGAGTCAGTTATGAATAGTAATTTTAACAATGATGACTGGAACAATCAAAGTCAATATAACTTTAATTATGAAAATCAGGGATCCTATAAAGAAATAATCGTACAACCCAGAAAAAAAAGAGGCGGCAGATTTATTACCTATCTTTCACTGGTTCTGGTAACTTCACTGGTAACCAGCTTTGCAGTGGGCGGTGTGATGTATTCAAAGTTTTCACAGCAGCTGGACAGTCAGGTAAACTCACTTAAACAAATTTCTGCCACCCAAACCTCAAATGACGGAAGTTCAACACCTACAAAGCTTTCAACGGCAGCCGACAGTGCAAAGGTTACAAATTTGTTCAGTACAGGCACAGGTGATTTGACTGTGGCACAGATAGCAAAAAAAGTCGGACCGTCAATTGTGGGAATTAAGATGTCGGTTCAAAGCAACAGACAGTCAACTTTTTACAGCAGCAGGCCCTCAACCTCCGACTCTGAAGGTTCAGGAATTATTTTTACCGAAGACGGCTATATAATAACAAATTATCATGTAGTTCAATATGCCGACCCCAAGAACGGTGCAGCTAACACCGCGCTGACAGTTTATCTTCCGGATAAAAGGGAAGCAAAGGCCAAATTTATCGGCGGTGACAGTGAAAATGATCTTGCAGTTATCAAAATTGATTTGACAAATCTTCCTGCTGCAGAGCTGGGTGATTCGTCAGAGGTGGAAGTTGGAGATCCCGCAGTTGCTATCGGCAATCCGCTGGGTATGGAATTTGCCGGTTCAGTTACCTATGGAGTAATAAGTGCCCTGAACAGGCAGCTGAATACCGGAGATAACAGTTTGACCCTTATACAGACTGATGCTGCCATAAATCCCGGCAACAGCGGTGGTGCTCTTGTAAATAAAAAAGGCCAGGTAATTGGAATAAATTCGGCGAAAATTTCAGTTGAAGGCGTAGAGGGACTTGGATTTGCAATCCCTATGAACACTGCAAAACCTATAGTTGATCAGTTAAAGGCCTATGGATATGTAAAAGGAAAGCCCTTGATAGGAATATCCGCACAGGCGGTTTCGGCAGAAATATCCAGAATGTATGATCTCCCTGTCGGTGTTTATATTTTGGATGTAACACAGGGAGGGGCTGCTGAAACGGCTGGCATGCAAAAAGGTGATGTCCTCGTGAAACTTGCCGGCACAAAGATAACATCCATGTCGGATCTGGATGCGGTCAAAAAAAGCCATAAGGCCGGTGATACTGTAAGTGCCGTAGTCTCAAGAGACGGTAAAGAAATTACTATGAATATAACCTTTAGTGAAGACAAATAAGAAATTATCCAAAATTCGTATAAACCCTTATGTGGTTGGTTTTACCCCTATTAAATTCACAAAGAGGCCCGTGATAAAAATCACGGGCCTCTTTGTTTCCATGCAATGGAGTGATATATCAGGCACCTGTTAATTCGGCAACCTGCTTTTGCAATGTATTCAGCTGTTTTTTCATGGCAGCGGTTTCTGTCTGCTGTTTTTTAACTACCGAGGTCAGTACCGCTACTATATCCATTATTGAAATAGCCTGGTTATCCGAGGTTGTAAATATTCCTGGCACATCTTCGGCAATAAATCCCATATTATGCTTTTTCAGATAGTTATTCTTATAGTCGAAAGTAACCGGATTCAATTTTTTGAGTAGTTCCAGAGCTGTTTTTACAGGCAGCTCCTCGATATTTTCCTTGTAAATTGCTGAAGAGGTCTGTGTGACACCTGCCGCTTTGATAACACCGTCAACATCCAGTTTGATTCCTTCATCCGGGGTCTTGCCGATGCCCACAGCTCCTGCTGAAGTTATTTTAATAGCTTCAACATTGGTGTCGGAATAGAGGATCGGATGTTTGTGTCCAACAAATTCTACAGGCCTCAACTCCTCGGAGGTTCCTGCCATCCATCTCTTTTCCGTGCCGTCCCAGCTGATCTTGCCTTTGGCATCAGCAGTTTCAATTCCGCTGCTCAGTGTAAGGATACCTGTTATGTCGGTTGCGCCGGCTTTCAGCTTGCCGCTGCTCACCGTCAGGTTGGCTGCAGTGAGACTTGTTGCCGTTAGAGTTGTTGCCGTAGCTGTTCCTGCAGTCAGACTTCCTGCTGAAAGAGTTCCGTTTATATCTGCATTGGCTGCTGTGAGTTTCCCGCTTATACCCGTATCACCGGTTACGTCCAGCTTTTTAAGAGGATTGGCGTTGCCTATTCCGATATTGCCTCCCTTAACCGTCATAACACCGGTAATATTGGTAATTTCAGAGTGGGTATGCCCTTCAAGGGAGATGTTCTTCATATCTCCGTCAATTCCGGCCCTCCATTTTTTATCTGTTTCGCTCCAGATGATCTGTGCTTTCTTTTCATTGTCCGCACGTGTCAACTCAATACCGCTGCCAACATTGAGCGTTCCGCTCACATTGACATTTTCCGCATTCAATTCAGTTGTTCCAAGAATTCCTGTTATAGCTGCTTCAGCTCCGGAAATTTTACCGGTTGTGTAAAACTCTCCTGCTGAGGTTCTGCCGGCAGTATTGAATTCTCCTGCCGTTATTTTTCCGGTGGTATAGAATTCTCCGGCCGTTACCTTTGCGCTGATTTTAGCATTTCCGGCAACATCCAGCTTTTCAGCAGGTGAAGCCGTACCGATCCCTATTTTGCTGTCTTTTACAGTCATAACTCCAGTTATTGCCGTCAGCTCATCATGCTGATGATCTCTGAAGCCCAGTGTTTTCATATCTGTTGTAGTACCGGCCTGCCAGACATCATCCTTCTCATTCCATATGATTTGTGCACTTGAAGCCGTACCTCCGCGGAAAACTTCGATACCGGCATTTTTATCGGCAGGTTCGTTCTGCGGAGCATATTTGTTTATTGTTATAATGTTATCTTCCACATCAAGATTGGTGGTATTTACTGTAACAAGCTCTCCGTTTACGGTAAGATTTCCGCCGATTGTCAGGTTGTTTGTTATCATTCCGTTACCGGCCTTCATAACACCGCTGATATCAGCATCAGCACCCTTTAAAGTTGCCTCTGCGGTTATTGAACCTGATGAGGCTATTCCTACGGCCCTTAAGTTCCCACCGACATCAAGTTTTGCATCTGCTGTCGTTTTTCCTACCGCAACATTTCCGCTGCTATCAACATTCACTACAGCCGAACTTCCTGAATACAAACTGTTATGAGTATGGCCGGCCAATGATATGTTCTTAAGATCCTTTTCCGTACCTGCCTGCCAGGTATCGCTGTCTTCATTCCAATATAATTTTGCGGCCTCTGCCCCCGGAGCTCTGTACACTTCGTAGCATTCCATTGCTGTGACCTTTCCTCCGAACACAGCACCTCCGGATGTTTCCACAGTCTTCTTAACGGTTATTTTACCATTAATGATTGTATCCCCCGATACATCCAGTTTTGCCTTAGGTTGCTCCGTACCAATACATACATTACCGCGGCTATCAGATAAAACCGAAACCGTTTTTTCATCCGTGGAATAAAGGTTGCTGTGTGTATGAGTGTTATTCACTACAATCTCGTTGAGATTATCTCCAACACCGAATAACCACTTTTGTGTTTCTTCCTTCCATAAAATTCTTGCAGGGTCACGTTTAGTACCACCACTTTCCCCCCTGTCCACTTCTATTCCGTTTTTCAGAGAGAACCCGCCATTTATCTTGAGGGTTCCGGTAATTTCAGCACTTCCCGCGGTTAAACTGCCGGTGACATTCGAATTACCTTTAACATCCATGCTGCCGCTTACAATTGCATTTCCTGAAACATCAAGTTTTTCCTGAGGCGACTGGTTTCCAATACCGACCTTACCATAACTGTCGGTATATATGAAACCTTCCTGCCCAATACCTATAACCCATTGGTTTGTATCTGTGATCCATTTTATCACAGGTTTCGGTTCTTCTCCCCTGTCAATCTGAATACCGTCTTTGACGGTAAGACTGCCATTTATGTAAGCACTTCCTGCACTTATTTCACCGTCAATGGCTGCAGCAGTGGAGTGTATACTTCCATCCTGATTTATCCTCAAGAGCTGCGGACTGTTGGCCATACCAATCTTCCAGTTGCCGTTGCTTTCATCCCAGGCCAGTATGGCACTGTTTTCAGTATTACCCCTGTAAACTGAAATCGTACTGTCAACTTTTTTCAGCTCTCCTGTGTCAAACCTGTTCAGGGTTAAAGAGTTGCCTACAACTTCGACATTTGCGCTGTTAAATCTGGTCAAACCGCCTTTAACGTCCAGATTTCCAAGAACAGCCAGATCCTGTCCTACAGTGAGATCATGGGCTATATCTATATTGCCGGAAACCCGTGTACTTAAGGCAAGTATATCCCCTTTTTCATTGTAGATCTGACCATGGCTGTGCAGGGAATCGGCATTTTTTTGTGTCGTAAGCTTTTCCCATGACTTTCCTGAGGGAACTTCCCTCAAATCGTCACCCAAACCCATTTTCCAAATTCCCGCAGCCTCATCCCAGATCATTCTCGCCTTTGGATTGGTCTCTCCCCGGAATATTTCAATACCGCTCTCATTCAGCGGGGGATTTTCCCCGGTAAACTTATTCAGGATCAATGTATTTCCATCAACCTCACTGTCTATCTTTCTAATTACATTGTCTACCGAACTCAGGTTTCCCAGCACTTCAAGATCGCCGGATATGGTCATTGGACCGCTTACAGCCAATGTTCCGGTAACTTTTGTATTCTTATTTATACTTATGTCACCGCTTGAATTTACATTTATTACAGGAGCACCTTTTTTGTCGCTTATTACACTGTGAGTATGAAGTGTATCGGCTGAAGACATTTTGGTTAGAGTATCCCATTTATCCCCGTATGGCAAATCCTTCATATTATCCCCAGTGCCGATCTTCCACTTTTTCTCTGTCTCATTCCAGATTATTTTGGCATTGGGATTATCCCCGCCCCGGTAAACTTCCAGGCCTCCTTCATTATTTTTGGGCTGGCTCCTGCCGGAATATCTGTTTACAACAATTACATTGTCATCAACCTGAATAGTTTCTACATTCTTTATGGTTTTGATTCCATCAACCTGAAGATTTCCTTTTACTATAACCGAACCGTCAAGGGAAACATCACCCTTTATTGATGCATTGTTCCCGATGGCAATGTCACCTGCTACAGCCAAATCGCTGACTACGCTCACATTTCCAGTGCTATCTATATCAACTACCGCAATACCTTCTTCATCTATAAGACTTCCGTGCCTGTGCAGCTGATCCGCATTCTGACCATGTGTAAGATATTCCAGTTCAATTCCGCTCGGTATGACAGACATGCTGCTGCCTGTTCCAATCTTCCAGCTGTCACTGCCCTCATCCCATATCAGTCTTGCATTTGGCAAATCCTCTCCGCGATAAACCTCCAAACCGCCTTCAAAAGCAGATGGCTGATTGTTATCAGGCTTGTTTACCAATATGACGTTTTTTGTTACAACCTGTTCAATCTCCTGGTATTGCTTACCCTTTAAAGCAATTAATTCTCCTTCTACAATGAGATTCTTTGCCACTGAGAGATCGGAATAGACTTTCACGTCTCCTGTAGGAGTGGCACCCATTACCAGGTACTTGTCGCTGTTATAAAATTCACTGTGGTTATGAAGCATATCGGCATTTGTTCCTGTGGTCAAGTCCTGCCAGGACTGTCCATAGGGGATATTGTACATTTCGGCTCCCAGTCCTATCTGCCAGTGCTTGTCGGTTTCATTCCACACCAGCTTTGCACTGTCCTTCTCACTGGGAACTTCAATACCGCTTTTAGCTACTACACTTCCATTAACTATAATTTTGTTCTTAATATTTACATTTCCCTTGTCGTCGGCAGTCAGAACAGGTTGACTGTCCAAGCCGCTGATAGTGCTGTGTACGTGAAGGGTATCTGCATTTGAGCTATTATGTAACTTCTCCCAATCAGGGCCATAGGCTAAATCATATATTCCGCTTCCGGCTTCATTTCCGCCGGCGTCAACACCGGCTCTCCAGGTCCCCTTGTTTTCATCCCACAGAAGCTTTGCATTGGGTACATTTCCTCCTCTGAATATCTCAACGCCGCTGCTCTGCACCCTGGGCTCGAATTCATCCTGTTTTGGAGTATACTTGTTAACAGTGAGTATATTGCCGGTCATAACAACATTTGTAGTGTTCAATGTTGTGTTTTCACCGCTTACATTCAAGCCTCCGGCTGTAGAAAGAGTTCCTTTTACAGCTGCATTTTTTACAATATTTACGGCTCCGCTTGTATCAATTTTAAAAACTTCACTGTTATTTGCATTAACCGACAGTGACCCGTTAACATTAACATTGCCGTTTGTTTTTAAATCACCGCTGATTACCTTGCCGGAAAACTTTGTGTATGGTGAACGTACTTCGAGTCCGTCATTCTGACCGAGAGTCCTGTCAATAAGTCCTCCTATGCTGGGCAGGTTCAGTTTGTCTTTTTCACCTATGTATATCTTGGCAAATTCCTGTGCCGTACCCTGAGTAACAGCATATTTACGAACCTGGGTTATACCGTCGGCTTCTTTTTCTGAAATTTCACCTATTGCCTTGCTGCCCGAATTGGCAGGGATAAGCCTTACTCTGGCTAAAACTATTTCTTTGCTGGGATCATCAGGCATCTTGCCGCTGTGTTTTATCCTGCTGCGTTCCCATATATGTATTTCCTTATCCCCGCCTTTTTTGCTGTCTTTGTCAGCATCGGCTTCTTCATATACTGCCATAATGTATATGTCGGTATTTACATCATACTCAGATAAATCAACCGGATTGTCGGGATGGGTATCACAAATCCAGATTTCCTGGCTGAACTTCTCATTTGTATCATCTTTTGCTATTCTATTGAGCGCAAGCCCCTGGGATATAGTGACCTTAGGGTAGCCTCCCACCGGGTTGACGGTCAAGCCGTCTACAACTCCCCAGTCGTGAAAAAATCTGTTATGAAGACGCTGAAGTTTCATGTGGTATTCCTGCTCAAGAGCAAGGTCCTCTTCTTTCAGCAACAAACCGTTAAAATACTTCATACGCTTGATTTCGTTTGACATTTTTCGTTCCTCCGAATTCTCAAATTTATGAAACCTGCACCTTATGTTTCAGTTAATTACTTACTTCCTCTTTTGGCATCAGGTCCTCTAAAGCCTGTATTGCTCCGCTTATTCTCAAAAGTGTCTGTGTCAGATTGGCGCGCTTTACGTCCAGTTCCTCCAGAACCTTTCTTCCGTTTTCAAATTCGCTTTTCAATTCATTAAGACGTTCCTCCAACTTGTCTTTCATTTTCAACTCCTCCAATCGTAATTTTAAATTTTTATCAGCCCTTAAGGGCGGCAACCTTTTTCTTTAATTTATTCAGAAGCTTTTCCTGTTCTTTTACTTCACTTACTAAAACCGCAATGATTTCAAGAGGACTTACGGCTTTTTTGTCGCTGGCTGCAAACACTTCAGGCACTTCCTCCGCAATGAAGCCCATGGATTTTCTCCGGAGATCACCCTTGAAATTGAATTCAACCGGATTAAGGCCCTCAAGTGCAGACTGTGCCGATGTTTTTGACAGTTGGGCAATATTCTCCTTACATTCCTTTGTGGAAGTATAGTACAGATTTCCGTCCACATAGGTACCTCCGCTTGCATACAAACGAAGTCTGTCTCCGCCGGTTCCATAATATGAATAACTGATTGTCCTGTAATATCCGCAGCCACCTCTTACACTACAGGTACTTACGAACTCGGTTGTTGTATATGTGACCAGGTTGGTATCGTTTGCTATGCCTATTTCAAGAGTCATGTTTTCCCCGCCGCCCCGCAGGGTGTCCGAATAGTACCTTATCCATGCGGCATCTCCTCCGCCGCCTTTTGGGTCTCTTGGCCACATTATTCCTTTGATATCACAATTTCCTACTCCGGGTATGATAGCACCTTTCACTACAATATCCCCGGTAACTTTAAGAGGTCCGTTGACATCCAGATAGTCCCAAACCGAGACTTTTCTTTCCTGTCCGGCAGACCTGTTTCCTACTATCATCAGTGTTTTGTAGCTGCCTGTATCGTTGGATATTTCGGCATTTCTGGAAGACAACTCGGTAAAACCGCTCCAGGCCGGAGTAAACCTCAAGGGATTGAAATTGCTCATTATACGTGTATAACCATAAGCATCCAGGCTATCCCCGGCCGTTGTTTTCCCGATTCCCATACCACCTGTTGACATGATGGAAATATTGTCATCTCCGTCATTGGAAATACCGATTTCCAGAGTACAGGCTTCGCCGGATCTGGGATAATATTTGATCCAGGCCGAATCCCCCGACCCTCCCCCCGGATCATTGGGAAATGCAATACCGTTGCTGTTTCCTGCTCCTGCTGTCACATTCAGAGCCTGTGACAACTGCATGTTTCCATTAACGTAGAGAAGTCCGTTTACGTCCAGCCTGTCCCACATTGCAACTTTCCTGCCCTGCCCGGCTGATTGATTACCAACTATCATCAGTGCTTTATGGTACGTGGTATCATTGCATATTTCGGCCTGATTTGTAGTAAGATCAGGGAAAGCGGTCCATTCTGAAGTGAGTCTTACGGGATTCGATTTGCTCAGCAGCCTGACACTTCCTGCAACATCCAGCTTATCGGCAGCCGTATTTACTGTTCCTATCCCTACGTTTTTATCTGAGTTCCATGACAAAACCGCCTTTTGCCCATTTTCCGTTGTACCCAGCAGACCGCCTTTGAAGCCGGATAATGCAGGGCCATCCATATCGGCGTTCTGGTATTTTCTTTCCTTGCCATACCATGCCAGCGCTTCAATGGAATTATCGGGAGAAATCAATATTTTTTGAGGTATTGATAAGCCGGCTCTGCTTGATACTGCTCCCGAGCTTTCTACATTCAAAACCACTCCCTTTGATGAAAACAGCCTGCTGTGGCCGTGTGTATCAGCAAAGGATTTATCTATCATTTTATCCCAGTTTTGCCCATGAGCTATAGGGCTTAAATCAAGTCCTACCCCGGCCAGCCACCGTACTTCCTTGTCAGACCAGACTATCCTGGCATCGGGTTCGTCCATGCTTCCCCCGCGGAAGACCTCAAGACCTCCGTCTCTCATTCTCCACAATTCCGGTTTGTCAACGTTTATACTGTTAACCTGCAGAATGTTTTCCTCTGTTTGAAATTCCGGTGTGGGTTTGCCGTCTTTTTTGGAAACCAGTTGTCCCTGAAACCATAAATCATTGTTTATTTCAACTTCTCCGCTGAACTTTACCGAATCCGAGACTATATCCAGCTGGCTTTCATTTGACGTAACCTGTTTGGACGCACTTACAAAAGGCATACCTTTTATTTCTTCACCTAATTTGAATATAAACTGCTTCAGTTCAAGTACCCGCGCATAGGGTCCTGCATACACCCGCAGAGAAGTACCGTCCACATCGGTATCAAAAATACATGTACTGTCTATAATCACTTCATTATAAAGGACACTTGAACCATCCGTGTTTTTAGTCTCTCTTTGCACAATTTTAGGTACAGCTCTTGCCAGCAGGACATTTTTTTTAATGTCCGTCGGCTTTGTGCTGCTATGACTAAGTTGTCCGCGCTCCCATATATGTATCTCCTCACCCTGACCTTTTTCGTTGTCCCTGTCGGCTCCTGTCTCACAATAACTGACGCTTATGTATATATTGTCACCTGCACCATATTCGGAAAGATCAAGAGGATTGTCCGGGTGCCCCTCATATATCAATATCTGTCTGCTTGTACTTTCTTCAACGTTTGCCCCGCTTTTCTCATCAACTAAATCCAGTGCAGCTCCCTCTGTCACAAGTACTTCCATGCTGCTGTCGATTACCGGCTTGACTTCAAGGCCGCATATTATTCCCCATGTGTGAAGATAGCGGTTATGGAATCCCTGGAGCCTTCTTATATAATCCTTATCCTGTCTGTAGTCCTCTGCTTTTAAAAGGAGTCCGTCAAAGTAGTTCATTCTTTTTAATTCTTTTCCCATTTGCCTCTTCCTCCGGATACTCATAATACTGAAAAATACTCTGCATAAAGCCAATTATCAGGAAGCAGAGGCTTCTTCTTTTTGTATCATTTCCTCAAGCACCTGTATTGCTCCGTTTATTCTGAGTAGCGTGTATGTAATATTTGAACGCTGAATTTCCAGGTCTTCCATTACCTTCTGTCCGGCCTCAAGCTCAGCTTTCAGTTCATTGATTCTCAACTCGATTTGCTCTTTCATCTGCTAGCCCTCCTTTATTTATTTTCTCTGAGCAGTTATCTGTTCCAGATCCTGCTGCAACTTGGTTATGACTTTCTTTTGATCCTTTACCACACTTGTGAGAACAGCGATGATTTCCATGGGACAGATAGCCTTCTGATCATTGGCCGCCACAGCATTTGGCATCTCCTCAGCAATAAAGCCAAGGGTTGTTTTCTCTTGATCTCCCTTGAAATTAAAGCTGACAGGATTCATTCCCTCAAGAATCTCCTTGGCCTTTTTAGTTGAAAGGGTTGCAATATTTTCCTTGAGATTACGCGAGGAACTGTAATAGAAGTAGCCGTCGACATAAACTCCTCCGCTGGCATATAGCCTTATGCGGTCTCCTCCTCCATAGTACCCGCCTGTTCCCACATCGTTGGAAATGCCTATTTCAAGGGTCATGTTCTCTCCGCCGCCCCGGCTGGTATCCGAATAATATTTGATCCATGCCGCATCTCCGCTGCCTCCGTAATAGTCTTTGGGGAAACTTATTCCTTTATTATCCTCTTTGCCTACGCTGGGAATAATAGCACACATCGACTGAACATCCCCGTTGACCTGAATATTTCCGTTCACATCCAACCTGTCCCATATGGATACCTTCCTGGTTCCGCTCGATCTGTTACCGACGATCATCAGAGATTTATAATTTAATGTATCATTACTTATCTCTGCCTGATTTGCGGCCTGATCCGGGAACCCGCTCCAGGCGGAAGTGAAACGCAGCGGATTGGATCCGCTCAGAACCCGCATCCATCCGTTTACATCCAATTTATCATTTGGATTCAGGGTACCGATGCCTACGTTGCCGGATGCCATAAGAGCAATATTATCGTTTGCATCATTGGAGGTCCCTATTTCAAGAGTGCATGCTTCCCCGCTCCGGGCATAATATTTTAACCACGCTGTATCACCTGATCCCCCTCCTGGATCATTTGGGAATATAATGCCGTTGTTGCCGCTTCCCGCGCTTGGTGTCAGCGCCTGTGACAGCTGCATATTGCCGTTTACATATAAGAATCCGTTTACATCCAGCCTGTCCCATATAGCCACCTTTCTGCCCTGTCCGGCCGACTGGTTTCCTACTATCATCAAAGCCTTATGATAGTTTGTATCATTGCTTATCTCGGCACAGTTTTTATTATTGTCAGGCAGCCCAGACCATATGGATGTAAACCTTAGAGGGTTAGATTGGCTTAAGATACGCAGACTTCCCGTAACCTCAAGTTTGTCATCCTTTGGACTTTGAGTGTCAATACCCACATTTCCCTGACTGTTCCACGATATTACAGGCTTTTGCCCGCCCTCAGTAGTTCCCAGTACTCCACCCTGTAACCCATATAGAACCGGGCCGTTAACATTTATCCCGGCAAACAGTTTATCACTGCCGAACCAGCCCAGCCCATGAGCAGTATTATCCGAGGCTCTCAGCAATATGTCCTTATCGTTAAGGCAGAGATTTCCCTTAACTGATAAATTTCCGTGGCTGTCCGACTCCAGCGCATTTCCTCCCTCATAGCTCAGTACCGAATGCCTGTGAAGATCATCAGCCATATCATTTTTTATCAGCCTATCCCATATAGGTCCATAGGCTATATCCCAAATATCGTTACCATATCCTATCTTCCAATGTTTCGAAGCTTCAGACCACAACAGCCTTGCATCAGGGTAATCGGTGGAATCACCTCTGTAGACCTCCAGTCCGCCATCCTGTCTTGTCCATTCACCTTCTGACGGCCTGCTGTTAACCTGGACAAAGCAATTTGAAACCAGAAGTTCATTTTCCTTGGCGTCATCATTTTGCAGTTTTCCGTTAACTATGATATCACCTATAACATTGACTGAACCGGTAAAATTGGCCTTTGGAGCATTAACCTCGAGTCCTATGCCCGCATCGCCCCGGTCCAAGGCTTTTATAAAGGGCATTCCGGCTATATCCTCACTTGATTTAAATATTATTTTTTCCAGGGCCATTACACTTCCTGCCGGGCCTGCAGACCTTCTGAGCACATTTTCGTCAGCATCTAAATCATATATACAGTCTTTCCCCAGATATTTTTTATCGTCGACTATCTTCAAACGTACTCTGGCGAGAATTACATTTGCCTTCTCATCAACCGGCCTGACCTTATCAACTTTTATACGCCCGCCTTCCGATACATGGATTTCTCTTCCATTGCTTTTTTCAAGATCATCCTTGTCCTTTAACTCCTCTTCATAACTTACGTAAATAAAGTAATCATCTCCGGCGCTACAGTTTGAAAAATCTATAACACTGTCGGGGCGATTGTCAGTAATGTAAATAAACTGGCTGGTACTTTCACCATTTTCCGCCAGAACCTGATTCATAGCGATTCCTTCTTTGACAACAACTTTCAAGTATTCTACCGACGGCTCAACCTCAAGACCTGCTACAACGCCCCACGTATGCAGATACCGGTTGTGGAGCTGCTGAAGTCTCATCTGATATTCCTGATCCAGTTTATAGTCCTCTGCATCCAACAGGAGTCCGTCAAAATAGCGCATTCTTTTTAATTCTTTACCCATTGCCACTTCCTCCGGATATTCATAATGTTTTTGACCTGCTTATTGTCCTAATCTTCTATCATTCCTCCGACAAGGGTTTCTTTTCCCACTTTTGAGTAGATGCCTATTCTCATCGAAGGTATTTCGACATTAAGCTTGTAATTTGTGTAAAAAGGCTTTTCACTTTCTATGACCCTGCGCATCAAAGCCACCTTATTATTCAGCATGCTCCTGCTGTGCGCCGGAATGATAGCATTTACTGAAAAGAAGCAGGGTGATGAGTTGCCGACCATTGTATTTTGTCCTATTTCTCTGGAGTTCCCTATTCTGGCAGTTTCGTGAAACTCATCAATCAAAATTGTAGTTTCATCTCCTGCATAAAGCTGGAGATATTCCAGCAGACCGTTACAGGTTCCTCGCTTCTTATACAGCTGGACAATGGCACTAATCATATTCCTGTTTATTGTTGAACGTATCTGTTCCAGCGGAAGAAGCTGAGTAGGCAGGGAGTTTTTCTGTTCCTTGTCCTCTGCCCCGTAAAATTCCGCCGCATCCTCCAGTTCAAGCGCCACCCATCCGGCAAGCCACTCCAGAAACTGCGGAGGAGTCTGGGCCGGATCAAGATATTTGTCAAACCTGTCCAACAGTTCCTCTATACCTGCAGTTTCCTGTATTTCTGTTCCCCCTGCCAGAATTTGTTCAAAAGCTTTTAGAAACCGTCCAAGAAAATAAGTATCATCCGTCTGGGTGTTTCCCTTTTGGAATATTCTGGGGAGGTATTGGGTGTATTTGCTGTATTCCTCATAACTCATGCTTCCACCTCGATATTTAATTCTTTTAATTTAATGAGCTGGTGGGGTTTGAGAGCCGGAGCCTCCAATTCTATCTGCTTTACATGATCAATCCCCGGAATCCGCTCCACAAGATAATATAAGTCCGATTTATAGAGATTTCGTCCAAGAGGCCAGCCTTTCTTTCCTTCTCCGCCCTGAATGGGATCTATATGTGTTTCTATCACACTTCGTATGGTATCAGCCAGCTTCTTATCCCTGGCAGCTACCAGCATGTTTATTTTGATATCCTGATAATCGGGATCCACCACATGAACACGGTTTGTAAGAACCTTTCTCTCCGAAAGGTATTGCTTTACATACTGTTTGATATTATATGTCTCCTTCATCAAATCAGTCTGATTCTGAGTAGAAACGATGAGAATTACAGAAACATGTCCAAACTGTTCGGAATCTTCGGATTTTTTGTTTTCCATATCTCTGTTGGCAAGACATATGGTTCTTGCAGATATATCGGGAAAAGTCTCCTTAATACCAGGTTTCTCCATCAATGCCCTGTATGCCAGCATTTCATAATCTTCAACCGTAACTGCTCTGGTGCGTTCCGAAAGCTGCTGGACACCGCGCCGGATCCCTGAAGTCAGTTCCTCACCTTCGGCAAGCTGTATCCCAAGTAAATTCAGGAAGCGCAGATAGTTTTTTTCCGGAATCTGGTCAATACGGTAGATAATCATTTCACATAACCATGCAAACAATTCAACCAGTGTTATGCCGGGATCAGATGGATTGTGATTTGTCCATTCGGACGTATATACCGGGATCAGGGATTTTGCTTCCTTCACCAGTTCTTCAAAGGTGATCTCATCCAGGTTTTGTAATGGCAGCGACATTTTTCTACCTCCTTTCACATTATTTTTTTATTTTACTTACATGTATTTACCGGTTGCTCATACTTTAACTATTTTGTTGTACCCCTGAGAAGTAATGCAGTAGCTGCAGGTTTCCGCATCTGTCACATCACTTAATTTTTCAAGATACCTTCTGTCCTCTTTAAGAATTTCCGTTATGTGACACTCATTGGTTATATTGCTGACATCATGAATTATTCCTGTATCCCCGTTTAAAAGATAAGGGAATTGAAGGTCTGGCTTTTTGTTTATGAGATGAACACCGCTGAAAACAATTTCATCCTCTTCCAGGAAAACATCGCCAGACAGTACTTCGGTTATCTTTAAAGGCACTGTATTTGTATATTCGTCATTACGGCTTAAGTAAACAATATCCCTGGGCTCCAGAACGGCCATTTTGATAAAGAAGGTCTCCTGTCCGCCCTTTATTTCATTTAATATGAAAGAGCGAATAGTCATATCCTGTGTTACGGCTACTTCAATATCACTGCCTACAGGGTAGTCGGATGTTAAAGGACCTCCTTCATATGTGACACATTCAAGGATATCTCCGTCAACAGATTTTATAATCAACTTTTCAGTAGGATAGTTTCTGCACTTCAATTCTATTTTATGTCCCTCTCTGAACCCTTTAACCAGCAGAGTCTTCACAGGCTTGCCCGGTTCCAGCTTTTGTGCGAGAGCAAATATTATCCTGTTATCCTTACTTTTTACAGCACTATATGTGGGGTATGGAATTCCAGGTTTATACGGCCCGTCTTTGAGCTGTTCCAGATTGAGCGTATAGCATTGAACCGAGGCTTTAACGGTAATATCCGAAATATAGTCAACACCGGGTGTATTCTTGATTACTGAACAAACTTCGGATATATACAAATTCTTACCAAGTGTCCAGCCTGTTTTCTCCTGCCCGCCGCGCAGAGGATTTAAAAATTCTTTGAGATTATCAATAATCTGTCCCTCTATCATTTTTGACGATTCGGAATTGAAATATTTTACTGCAGCCTCAACCCCTATACGTATATAGTCGGGGCCAATTACGTCCAGCCGGGGGTAATTGGCAGTGTTCAGTACAGCAGCAATCCTCTCCGAAAGATACCTGTCAATTTCATTAAGCAATTCCTGGCTTGGAACAGGCTTTGGATCGTTATATTCCGGAACCACAATTACCGTTGCTTTACCCGGTGTAAAATCCAGTTCCCGGTCCATGGTTGGAAAGCATTTAACCAATGCAATCTGAGGGGCGGCTTCACGCACCAGCCATTCAACATCTTCACAGGTTATCCCGCGGTCCCAGCTTTTCAAGGTGTGCGGCCCACGTATTTTTGAATCCCCGTTTTCCTCCTGATCAAAGCCTCCATCGGCAGCCAGGGGATTTGTTAAGGAATCTATTTCGGCAAAATTATCCCACATCTTTTTAATGGTATTTGCCTGTACGTTGCCTCGAGCTCCGCCGCCATACCTGTAGTCGGAAATTATATTTTCCTTCCCCGCAGGGGGTATCATGCCGGTTTTGCCGTCTCCGAAAGTCAGAGTTCCACTGCCGGAATCAAGCATATAATGTCTGCTAGCCGGTCCTGAAAGCGAGAAACTTTGCACTTCCTCCCAGCTTACCGGATCGCTTTGTCCCAATGTTTCACGCACTTTTACCTCCTGTCCGGGCAGAACCGGTGTACGGGTAAACTGGAAAATCTGATCAGGTTCACCGTTGCTTGAACCGATTATCTCACTCTTAAGCGTACTTGCATTCGCCCCCCATACAGCATTTGAATATATGGTGTTTATTTCAGGAGGTGATTCAAAAGAACCCTCTTCAAGCCTTGCACGTATCCAATACTGTTGGGCTCCAAAAAGCGGAGTCTTTTCTATGTCCGCAGGTATAACCAATTGCTGTATTTCTCTTCTTGTAAAATCCCTGATTGTATCATTGACACTCAATGTAAGCCATTTTCTCCCGTTCCAGTACTCCCAGGCTACCACAGGATTATTCCCTACCTGATCACCGGTAAGCGGGAAAAACAGTGACAGCGGCAAGTTGCTTATATCCCTGTCAAATCCCAGGTATAAAGCCGGATCAGTGTCTGGACAGGTTGAAAACAGTTTAAAGGTTTTCCCATCGGTCGAACACTCATTTGTTCTGTTAACAAACAGGAAATTGTTTTCAGTGATTACGGCTTGGGGGCATTCAGCACTGGATGTATATATGTAGTCAAATAATATTTCTTTTATTGAAGGGGGAAGAAAACTGGCCTGGGTATACACTACCTGAGAGAGATTTACTTCTTCATTTTGTATTGTAACCGGCCTGGTGTCATAATTTATTGTACTGTCGGTCCCATAATTTCCTGATATTATTCTGAACCGTATCCAGTAATCCTCCTCACCGTTCAAATTATACAGAACTGTTTTAGGGCACTTGAATTCCAGCTTTCCGCTTTTGGTGAATGCTTCTGTTTCATCTCTGGTAATATTACCCTTTTCTCCTGTATTTCCAATTTTGCCGAATTGGGTCCACTTGACCCCATCCCAGTGTTCCAATGCAATAATTAAGCCTGAGGCCTGTGGAGAGGCTACTCCTTCCGATAGTTTCAAATTGACGGCTATTTGGGCATTTTCTTTTGAAAATGCATCTTTACAGGATATATAAAAGGCATCATTAAATGAAGGCCGTTCACCAAATGGATAAAAATCTTTAGTCATATCTATTGGAGCATAATTTAATACAGCTGACTTTGATCTCAACCCGGTCACCTTAATGTCAGCACTTATTTTAAAGTTTTCTATATCGGGAATGGAATCGGCATCCAGAAGAGGAGATTTCAATTCGGCAAATATCCAATAATATGTCCAATCTTTTATTTGATTATTTTTGTCATACCCTGAAATGGTTTTTTGAGAAATCCCTTCGGCTTTTGAAAAGGAGATATCCCCGCTGGCAGATAAAGCCGACTGCCGAAGGCCTGTTTTCACCTTTAACGGAACGGCTTCACCTTTATCATTAAAATAGAACCATTCAATATCTGCCGAAGTATTTACACTTTCGTTCTGCTTGATATTCATATTCAGGTTGATTACCGCATCCTTTAAACTTAAAAGAGCATTGTGACCTATGTAGACACGGTGCAGAACGGGTGTTACTCCGCTAAACAGTTTAGCTTTATCTTCGTTAGTTTCGGCCGACAGCAGGAAATCCAAATCACTCCATTTGTCCTTTGATGGATCTATTCCTGCTGCCTTTGCAAGACCGGGGCGGATTACGGTCAGATCATTTTCAGTTTCAAAAACTACTTCCACCTGATTTTCTGGCTGCGCTGAAATTTTTGTACCAGCAGGAATAAAGCCGTTTTTCTCCCAGTCATCCTTTAGTTTAAACACCAGAGCTGCCTTAGCAACCTTTGGAGAAATCGGACTGACTCCTATTAAATTCAGAAAAGCCGTGAAATTCTTTTCAGGTGCGTTATTTAATGCTCCGGTCACATGGCCCATCATATTTGCAAATATATTGATCAATGCATCTGCCTGCTTGTCCGATTTGATTTCCTCAATACCTTCAAATTCAGGACAATGATACATCAGCAGTCGTCTTACTTCATTTGCCAGCTCTTCCTGGCTTCGTTGGTCAATTTTCGGTAAAATAGTAGTCATTATTTTCCCACACTTTCAAGATAAAATGGATATACCAGATTTCCCTTGCTATTACTGGATTTGATAATATACTCGATGTTGATTTCTATTACCGGTTCCTGACGGCTCATGGTGGCCGTTACAGATTGTACCTCTATTCTGGGCTCCCAGTTAAGAAGTGCTTCATCCACATAAGTCTGGATCAGAGTTGCAGTATTCAAATCGTTGGAGGCAAACACCATCTCATTCAGCCTGCACCCAAAATCCGGCCTCATTACGCGCTCTCCCCTGGCGGTACCTAATATGAGCATAATAGATTCTTTTATTGATTCTTCTCCCGCCGATGTACGCATTTTAGCTTTTTTTACAGACAAGGGATATTTTGGACCCTTCCCTAAGAAATCTATAACCTCCATATAACCTCCATGTCCCCATTGTGCCGAATGAATTGTCCTATTGGGCACCCAAAAGTATTTTCAACACTTTTTTATGGGGTTAAATTTATTTTTATTGATTTATCGCTTAACCTGTAAAAGGATATAAAGAAAAATAAGCTTCATAATTAACTCTTTTAACCTCCTATAAGTACGGTTCCTGCCGCAATGACCTTGCCAACCGGCAGGTCGGAGGGGTCATTGCAGGTCATGGCAGTGTCCCCGTTTCTGGCTGCCATTTTCCCGTTTATTTTTACGGTGGCACTTCCCATATTTATGGTTCCCTTATTGCTTGGAGATTTCTGAAAGCTGTCTCCCTTGGGGGTATGTGACGGTGTATTTGTTGCCGTAGAGTCCACCGTAGCAGCCGGTTTCCCCATTATATTCACATTGCTGCTGAGAGCTCCGTCTATAATACCTGTAAATGGGTGGGGCAGAGGGACCGGCACTTTGCCGGAACCTACCGGTATCATTACAATATGTATGTCTGTTGCGTTAACCTGGTCGCCCTGTTTTGCCGCCGGTTGTCCCATAAATCCTTCTCCTTTCCTCACAGTCGGATTTTTATAACGCACAGGTTAATTGATATTAACCGTAGCACCTTTTATGGTCATGTTTGACGATGCCTTGACATCCATTGAAGAGGAAGCCTCGAACTTCGTTGCTGCTGAAGATTTCATCTCAATTTCCTTTGCGCTCACGGAGAATTTGCCCTTGGCCGAAAACTCAATGTCCTTGTCAGAGTTTACGGTTATTTTGTTCTCCTTTGTGTTGATAACTATTTTGTTATTGCCTGACTTGTCAATAACCTTTATATTTTCTTCACCATTTTTGTCATCCAGTTCAAGGATATGTCCTTTACAGGATTTAAGCGTTATCTTTTCCTCGTTCTGCTTGTCGGAAAACTGTAAAATGTGACCGTTCCGTGATTTGATTACTCTGGTGTTGTTTTTTCCGTCACTGTTGGTATCAGGCGGGGCATCTTTTCCATTCCATAAGGCACCTATTATAAAGGGCCGGTTTACATCTCCGTTTTCAAATGCCACAAGAACTTCATCTCCTACTTCCGGAAGGAAAAAAGCACCTCTTTCCTTCCCTGCCATGAACGAAACAATTCTTGCCCAATTTGATTCCTGCATACCCAATAGAGGTATCTTAACCTTTACCAGGCCTGGTCCGGGTTTTTCCGAATCATTGGCCGAGTCATTTTTTACAACAACACCAATCATAACGCCGAAAATCTTCTCTTCACTTTTTATATAATCAGTAAAATTTGAAATACTAATGCTCTCACTCATATTCCAGTCCTCTTTTCTTTGAATGTAGTCAAATACCCCGTTTTATGTATGTTATGAATAGATGAAACAATATAATAGCTTCCGCTGAAGCGTTCATCTATTCCCAACAGCTTGACCGACTTTCCGGCCCTGACCAGGGGATTGCCATAACATTTGCCATGGCCGGATATAAACTCTTTCAGCAGGCTGTTATACGCCGCTTTTGCTGCACTCTGCGCCTCATTCAGATCAATGAGATTTTCAACCCAAACAGCTACCGGTGACTCTTCGATGGCTGTTGATGAAATATCAAAGCCGGATTCCTTCCCATCCATTTTTGTTGTTTCATCACCTTTTTTGGCGGTTGCTTCTATTTCCTTCTTTTCTTTTATATCCCAGCCCCGGACCACTACCTGGCTTCCCCGGGTCAATGTCCTCAGCTCCAGCGTCAGCTCCTCAAAATCCTTCCTATAATTGAATTCCGGAAGTTCAGGCGCTTTTGCCGCACGTGATTTTACAAAATACATTTTCTTATCGTCGGCATATAACTCGTAATCCAGATATGCAGCCCTCTTTAGCAAAAACTCGTAGTTGCTCAGATTATTTTGAAAAATATAGGGGTAAACCGTTTTGGAATCATCAACCTGTGGTGATAATCCGTGTTCCTTGGCTATCTCACTTGCTATATCACTGTCTTTTTTCTTTGTAAAAACCTTGTTCCTGGTACCCATTCTAAGCCTGTGAAGCATATCGTAACCCCTTATTTCCAAAATAGAGTGGTTGCACAGGTTGAGTTCCAGTGATGTAATTTCGCCGCTGACCATGGGCTCCACCTTGTCAAGACCCATTGATAAAGTCAGTTTGTCCCCGGGCTTAAAGGTTTTCAGATCGATACCTCGCCATTTTCCGTCTTTGCTGTCTACCATATTCAGCTTTATAGAGAACATTGCAGGCAGGTTTATCTCATCTTCCACAGTTACTCCTTCTACAGCGCTCAACAGATCACTTGAAAAATCAGTACCATTTAACTTTATTTTGTAGTTCGCTACACTGCCCATAACTGCATCACCTTAATCCGGTATAACCAGAGTCCTTCCAAAATCGTTCTTATCCGGAAAACCAAGCGGATTGATTATTTTATTGACCTCAGCGATTATACGCCATTTCATGGGATCCTTGAGAGCTTCATTTGCAATCAGGTCCAGCCTGTCACCGCTTTTGACTATCCACAGCTTTCTGCAGGCCTCCCTGCCTTCTGCTATCTCAACTTTCTTTTCGGATTCATCCGATATGAATGTGACATCCAGCAGTGACCTTACAGGAGTTCCGTCTTCTAAAAACATTGTAAACTTCTGATCAATTTTACTGAGAACACCCCGGTATGTAAACTTTCCCCATATAAACAGACATACCGTCGGTTTTTTTGTGTTTTTACCCGGTACTTTCGGATCCAGCAGTGAGGTGAGCTTTCCAGTTTCAAGCTTTACATCCCTTCGCCTTTCATAGGTGTCGTAAAATAGTGATACCTTAAACTCAGGAGTCTCCGAACGTATGAACTGCTTTTTATCATTTTCGCCGGTATACTTTCCTTCAAAGGAAACAGTGTATTCATTTGGATTGAACATTACTGTAATTGGAACTGCACCGGCCAAATCCAATGGGATTATTTGTGCCTTTTGTGCCATTATCTAATACCCCTCCGATCTTTTTGAATTCCCAGCCTCTTCTCTATCAGTCCGTAAACTTTTTCGGCAATCAGATTTAGTCCTTCAGGACTGTCAATATCCGTTTTGTTGCCTCGTGCCGAGGTGGTAAGGGCTTTTGTATATACTTCATTCCTTCCCGGCAGTATTTCCTCAGGAAGCTGATTTTCTGCTGCCGTGGTTTTTTCCCGTTTGGGTTTATATAGTATCAAACCTGAATCTTTACTTTTTGGTAAAAACCCGGGCGTATTTTTTTGTGTTGGCATATGAGCCTGACCATCAGCAACTTCCCGGTTTTGCTTTTCCCAGGACCTTGTTAACAGTGCTGCCTGATAATATAACTCCTTCGAAACCGTATCCTTTCGGATATTAGTGCGCTCCAGCCGTTCAAACGAATTTCCGGGCACTTTCCGATACGTCTCTTCAGCTTGCAGCAGTATATTTTTACTGATCCTGTAATGGTTTGAAAATCCGGTTACATCATTGAACTTCGTATAATTAAATACCTGGTCATAACGTGTGACATTTTGCTGCTGCATTCCCTGTTGTTTTAATAGTAAAGGCTCAACTTTGTTTTTATATGTATCCGGAGTTCCCTTGCCGTTTTCTGTATTGTATTCTTTAGCAGGCAGTTCTCCGGTAATAGGTGGTGCTGCCTTTTCGTATTGAAAAGATTTGTGTAATATTGGATAGTTTGTGTAATATGACTTTGTAATCCCGGTATGCTGGTATGAATTTCTTTGTAGAGTTGTTGTTTGTAATTGCAATATCCGGTTGCCCGGCAATACTTTATTGTACAGTATTGTATTCTCATTGGCTGCCGGCAGGTCAGGGTTTACATTTACAGTGCGGTAATTTATATCTTCCCTTGTAAGCTTTAATTCCTTAACATTTTGAACTGAACCGGTATTTTTTTTTATATATCCTGTTCTGTTCGAAGTTCTGTTTCCTCCGGTATTTGCACCGGAAAAACCAGGCTTATTCAATAGCTTGTCCGAATATATGTAAAGGGGCACCGGCTTTTCCTTAATAGTTTTCAGATATACCGGTTCTTTTCTCCCAGTTAGAATATTAATAATGGGTTTATATTCACTTAAGTACCAATTGTGATTATTGATTACTTCAGGTATACTATCCTTCTTTAATTCCCCGGGTTCCTCATAATCTTTTATACCCCTCCTGAAGACTAAACTGCCGAATTGCTTCCAGAGTCTGTTGATACCGTATTTTTCAAATATTTTTTGTGTAAAATATACGTCAATTTGCCTGTTTAATCGTACGGATATAATTGTTACCGGCTTTAATTTGTTTATTTTCAGCATGTTTACCAACCCTTACAATCCATGTATGCAAGCATACATTTTCTTCATGGAGGTTTTTATCTGTGCATCTGAATTCCATTATGCGTCAATACAATACTTTCAGCAGCAACAGTACTGCTGCCTGCACTGAAAGCCGGCCCCTCCCACTTTATCGGGCATGCGTCCAGAAAATCCCACCAGATGCTTGGATTGCCCGAATTATCAAGCAGGCAAATGGAACCATTCTTTCTGGTTATTACTCCGTTTATTACCTGCTGGTACCAGTTCCACAGGTAATCGTCACTTGTCACCCCATGCTTCAGCGTTATATCACTGTATTTTGTCTGTGTCAGAAATGCATATTCCTTATGATTCTCGCCGCCGAAGGTTTTCCGTTCAACCTGGGTCTCGATGCTTAACCCTGAAACATCAGTAAAACCCCCAACGGTGACCCCGTCTATTTCAACTACAAAGTTAAAGGCGAGGAAAGGATCCTTCCTGCTTCCAGGAACCCAGTTCCTTCTTTGCTCAACGTTAACCATTTTATATTCCATGGTAACCTCCTAAACCTCAAGAAAATTCGATACGCTCAATTGTTTTAGTGCTCATTTCTTTACGAGATAGCGATCAAATTTTCTTGTTCGCTATGGGGGACTACTCCCCCCTTCGACGGAGCTTACGCTCCTGAGCACCCCCTCTAAACCGGGAAGGGGAAATCCCCTTTCCAAACCCCGAGTATAGAAATTTAACTATTTGGAATTTTCTAGTGTACTATTTCTAATTATGCAATATCAATACTTACAGCCATGTTAAAACTGTATAAATTCCTATACTTCAAAGAAATCTTTTTCCTTCTCATCTCCATTGAGTTTCTTGTTAATCTGGCCGACTTCCCTGCACCAACGTCCTCTCTCAAAGTGTTCCAGGCCCATTACCGTTTTGTAATCCCAGTGCAGGTAATAGGACAAAAAGGCTACCTCCTCGTAGAGGCGGTCGAGAGGGTAGCCGGCTATTCCCCCAGCGTCTCGGCCTCTATTTCAAAGCTGTGATCACATTTGGGACATTTGGTTTTGATAATATTTGCACCGTTTTGGTTAATCCTGTTATATAGTTCCTGCAAATAGGAAAAATCAGATGTATATAATTCCTCAATTACCCTTGGTGTGATCATTTTAAGTGAACCAAGGCTTGTTACAACTCTGGAGAGCAGTATTATGGACAAATATGCCGGATTTTGCTGCACTCTTGCATCCCGCAGCGGCATTATTTCGTCAGCTGCCGTTGCAAGCCTCATGATTCCCTGTTTATGTACCGTGCCTGTCTCATCCACATATCCTTTGGGCAGGGTAAAATTAAACTCGGTTTGTAAAAAATCCATTTGAGTAACCTCACTTTATTAATAAGAATTATGGGTATTTTGCATGCCCTCCAGGGTTGAAGTGGAGGGCTGCAAAACATTTTGAACCAAGCCTTTCAATTTTAGGGGCAAAAGAAGCTTGATGAAATAGTTATTGAATATGACCTGCTACCTCATTGTATAAATTTTTGCGAGTATGTTATCATTTCAATATACACAACACTGCATACCCTCTATTGACAATGTATAACACGCCTCACGCCGGCTATTTTGCCACTTTTCTTTGTCGTCGTCCTTGCCTTGCGTCAGCAAGGCTGCATCCATCCTCCTCGAAAATTGCCGAAATATCTCAGCGCGAGGTC
>JAEWJR010000038.1:0-6590 GCA_023386445.1 Bacillota bacterium
TGCTGGTGTAGCTCAGCAGGTAGAGCAGCTGACTTGTAATCAGCAGGTCGGGGGTTCAATTCCGTCCGCCAGCTCCATATGGAGGGGTTCCCGAGTGGCCAAAGGGGGCAGACTGTAAATCTGTTGTCAGTGACTTCGATGGTTCGAATCCATCTCCCTCCACCACAAAGCCTTGTGCATTCGCGATTAACGCTGTGCGCAGGGTTTTTTACTTTCCCGGAATAAACGGGTATATCCCAAAATCTCCTTGAAAAGCTTGGTCATGTTATACTAATAATATAGCATTAGCTATGATATCGAAAATCCGGCTTGTCTAAAAATAAAAATAAAAAAATAGCCAATCGGTTGTCGGTTTTAATGACGTGATCAATTGGCTATTGAAATTTTTAAGCTTGTTTACTTACAAATCAATATCTGAAACTCCAGCCCGGGAACCACTGGAGAAGGCTTGCGTACCATTTTGGTACGATAACTCCCGAAAGTATTGGATAGAACATGACAAACAGCAGTGCAGTCAGTATCAGATAGATATAAACTATTTTTCTGGCCATTTTCCCATACCCGTAAAATATTTTAATACAATAAACCATTATAATGATCAGGAACGGCATAACTGAGAAGTAATGATAAATAAAAGCCATCCGGCGTACTACCATCCAGGGAATGTACTGGAACAGTGCTCCAAAAATCGGGACAATCATGTATCTGTCCTTTCTTCTGATTGCCAGAACGATTCCTGTAATAAGAGCCGGAATACTAAACCACCAGATAAGAGGATTACCCATACATATTATGCTGGAAGTAAGGTTCTCGGCCGCCAGAGCCTTAGAACCATAAAACCATATCGGTTTGGCCATAATAGGCCATGCCCACCAGGGAGAGGAGTAGGAGTGCTTGATATTCAGATCATTATGAAAATTATACATATATGACTGATTATTTATGAATTCCTTCACACCATTACCCGGTACCAGCATTATAGATGTATAGGAGGCAAAATAAATTATACCCGGAATAATTAAAAAGAAAAGGACGCATGCCAGGGTTGTTTTTACAAAGTACCTGCTCCAGAATTTATTAAATAAATCGGAGGATAGACCATATTGCCTATAGGCAGTATAACAGGCTATCTCATCAAGCTTTGTAATAATGAAAATCAACATCAGGCCAACTGCACCGTACATTGCAATCCATTTTGTAGCAGCACCTATTCCAAGAACCACACCGCACAGAAACAACGGAACAAGTGATTTTTTCAGACCAACCTTATAGGGTTTTTTAATAAAATAATCATATATGAAGTAATACATCAATATAACAAAGAAAGTAACATATACATCTATAGTAGAAATCCTTGTCTGAACAAAATGCATAAAATCAAACATCATAAGGAAGGCGGTACAAAAAGCGAAGAAACGTTTTCTGAATACCTTTAAGCCAAAAAGATACATAATAGGTATCATTGCAATACCAAACAGCGTACCCACAATTCTCCAGCCAAAGGGGTTTACTCCAAAAATCAGCATTCCAATCATCACAAAGTATTTACCCAAAGGGGGATGAGTTCTTTCAAAGGGTGTGATTTCATAAATGAAATCAAGCGCTGTCCTGGGATAAAACACTTCGTCGAAATATGTATTGGTATCGGATAAGGTATAGAAATCCACTTTATCCTGTTCATCAATAAGATTTGTCAATTTGTACGGCTTATGATCGGGGCTTTCCATGGTTGCAGTATTTAAACCGGGGTTTGAAGGGGAAATATTTTTAATGCTCAAAGGTTTAGACGATCCCTTCTCAAATACAGCTATCTCATTTATTGCTGCTCCCGGACCATTTGGCATAAATTTGATTTTAGTTGTTTTAAACTCTTTGGTCGAAACTTTCCAGGAATAAAAACCGGTTTTGTCAATGGCTTCGGAATTTAAATAATTATCATAATCGTTAAGATACAGGATATTATATTTGACATTGTCATACTTTTCATGGTTATAACCCTGATATATCATTACTTTTGATACTTCAACCTTTTTACCCAAATCAACAATAAAACCGTCGTCTTTGGCCGAAGGCGCCCAGCTGGTTTCAGGAACGCTGAAGCCTCCGAGACTATAGAGGGCAGGTATGGCATAAAAAATGGTCATTGCCAGCATGATTATTACGTCTTTTTTTGAAAGTTTAAACAGAGGTTTTGACTCTTGCTCAGTATCAAGTAAATCAATCTCAGATAAAATCAATGTACCGTTTTTAATACTTCTTATTCTTATAAAAAACCATATACCTATCGTCAACAGTGATATACAGATAACACCCAGCATCATTGTAGCAAATCCCGGCATCTTTATATTAGTAAAAAAATCTGAAATATGTTTGAAATTGTTAATAAAAAAGTCCTTCAAAGTTATCCTCCATGGCCTGTAGAAAAGTTTTACAATAATTATAATATAGTATGATTTACATTACAATTAATAATGTAAATATTAACCATATTATATTATTGACCTGATTATACCAGGTTTAGCCTGATTTCAAACGGCTATCCGCCAAAAAAAGTTTAAAAGCTTGAAAAGGCACCAAGCTTTTTGCGGTAATAACGGTTAAGGAAGATTATTGGGCCACATTTCGCCGCACTTGCGGCTCATGTCGGGCTATGCTATAATATGAAAAAGTTAGCAAGTTTATTAGTTTAGTTGGATAAAAGGCAAGTCACATACCTTGTGCCGCCATTTTATCAGATTTGTACACTGAAAGGGGCTTTATAAAATGAAATTCACTAAAATGCAAGGTTTGGGAAATGATTATATATATGTAGACTGTACCTACGAAGCGCTGGACAATCCGTCGGTAATTGCAAAAAAAATAAGTGACAGGCATTTTGGAATAGGTTCGGATGGGTTGGTGCTTATACTTCCATCACAAAAAGCTGATTTCAGAATGAGAATGTTTAACTCTGACGGATCTGAATCAGAAATGTGCGGAAATGCCATACGTTGTGTAGGGAAGTATGTATACGACAACGGTCTGACAGATAAGAGCACTATTAATATAGAAACCTTGGCAGGTATTAAGATTTTAACCTTGACAGTGGAGAACGGAAAGGTTGTTCTTGTCAGGGTCGATATGGGTGAACCTATACTGATACCTAAAGATATTCCTGTTGATTCTGCTAAGGACAGATTTATTTCAGAACCGATCAGCATAGATAATTATGAATTTAAAGTAACTGCGGTTTCCATGGGAAATCCACATGCAGTTTCATATGTTGATAATGTAGCTGATTTTCCTTTGTCACAAATAGGACCTAAGATGGAAACAAACAAATTATTCCCCAGAAAGATCAACTCGGAATTCGTTCAAATAATAGATAGAACTACTCTTAAAATGAGGGTTTGGGAAAGAGGAGCAGGAGAGACTTTGGCCTGCGGTACCGGAGCTTGTGCTGTTCTGGTTTCGTCGGTTTTAAACAATGTATCCGAAAGGGCCGCTACAATCAAACTGCTTGGAGGAGATTTATTTATAGAATGGTCGGAAAAAGATAATCATGTATATATGACTGGACCGGCTGTTAAGGTGTTCGATGGTGAAATAAATATTTAATATACAATGAGAGAGGATTTAAAAATGGCATTTGTAAATGAAAATCATTTAAAACTACCAGGCAATTATTTATTTGCTGAAATCGGTAAAAGAGTTAATACCTTTAAGAGTGAAAATCCTTCTGCCGATGTTATAAGACTTGGAATAGGAGATGTTACACGTCCGCTCCCGACGGCTTGTATTGAGGCAATGCATAAAGCGGTTGACGATATGTCCAGGGTAGAAACCTTTAAGGGGTATCCCGAGTACGAGGGATACGATTTCCTTATCAACAGGATCGTTGAATTTGATTACAAAAAAAGAGGTATCACTATTGGAAACGATGAGGTTTTTGTCAGTGACGGGGCAAAAAGCGATACGGCCAATATTCAGGAGCTTTTTGGTTTGAATAGCAGAATAGCTGTTACCGATCCCGTTTATCCCGTATATGTTGACAGTAATGTAATGGCAGGCAGAACAGGTGAATATATAGACGGCAAATGGACAAATGTTACTTATCTTCCCTGTACATCTGAAAATGGTTTTATTCCTGAATTACCAAAGGAAAAAGTTGACCTTATCTATTTGTGTCTGCCAAATAATCCAACAGGTACAACTTTAACCAGAGATCAACTAAAGGTTTGGGTTGATTACGCAGCTAAAAATAAATCCATTATTTTATTTGATTCTGCTTATGAGGCTTTTATAACTCAGAACGATGTTCCTCACAGTATTTATGAAATCGATGGAGCAAAAGAAGTTGCTATTGAGTTCAGAAGCTTTTCAAAAACTGCAGGTTTTACCGGGACAAGATGTGCGTATGTCGTTATTCCGAAAGAGTTGAAGGCATATGCTGCTGACGGCAGTGAAATCGGACTGAACAGACTGTGGTACAGAAGACAGGCCACCAAATTTAACGGTGTTTCGTATATAGTACAGCGCGGAGCCGAAGCAGTATATTCCGAGGAAGGTCAGAAACAGGTAAAGGAGACCATAGCGTACTATCTTACAAATGCTTCTATAATAAAGAGTGGTCTTGAGAGTATAGGCATAACTGTATTCGGCGGTGTCAACGCTCCTTATATATGGATGAAAACACCGAACCGTATGGATTCATGGCAGTTTTTCGATAAGCTTTTAAGTGAAGCCAATATTGTCGGAACTCCAGGTGTAGGCTTTGGACCTAGCGGACAAGGCTATTTCAGACTTACAGCCTTTGGAAACAGAGAGAATACACAGGCGGCTGTTGAAAGATTTAAGACAAGGCTTAAACTGTAATTACTGTTATAATAGTAATAAGGCATAGAAATATTAGTTATTACAATAAATAATAAATGATTAAATTTGAATAGATTAGATATTTTAGGCCGGCTAAGATTAGTCGGCCTAAAAAGTGATTGAACATTTTTCAAAATGAAGGGGTGAACGGAAAAATATGTTGGATTGGGAACAGCTAAATTCAAGCTGCAGTAATTGTCAAGCCTGCGAACTTGGCAGAACCAGAACAAATATAGTTGTTGGCAGAGGAAATGTAAACGCCCCGATATTGTTTGTCGGAGAAGGCCCCGGTGAACAGGAGGATAAGCAGGGACTTCCCTTTGTGGGGGCGGCAGGTCAGCTTCTGGACACTTTGCTTGAAGCACTGATGTTGAAACCGGATGAATATTATATTGCAAATGTTGTTAAGTGCAGACCGCCGAACAATCGTGTGCCCACAGATGAGGAGGCTGAAAAATGTCTTCCTTATCTCAGAAATCAAGTTGCACTGATAAAGCCTCAAATAATAGTGTGCCTTGGCAGCACTGCAGCAAAATATGTAATAGCAAAGGATATCAGGATAACACAAATAAGAGGACAATGGATTGAACGCAAGGGTTATTGGATCATGCCAACTTTTCACCCTGCGGCGCTGCTCAGGGACCAGGGCAAGAAAACCCTGCTTTTCAGGGATATCAGGGAAGTAAGGAACAAATTACATACAATAACAGGTGTAAAGGAAAATTAGATATGGCAACAAGTAAAATCAGAATGGAACTTGACGAGTTATATAATAATTATTCAAAAACCTTTGAAAATGAACAGATAGTACTTGGTGACGGCTGCATATCAGGTTCTCTTATAATAGTAGGCGAAGCTCCCGGAAAAGACGAGGTTTCACAAGGAAAGCCTTTTGTGGGGGCAGCCGGGAAAAATTTGAAAGAATTTATGGACCTTATAGGGATAACCCGTGAATCAGTATTTATAACAAATGCTATTAAATACAGGCTTGGTAAGTTAAATGAAAAAACAAACAGGCTGATTAACCGTCCTGCAACCAGGGATGATATAGTCAATAATCAACACTGGCTTCACAAGGAAATAACACTGTTATGTCCTAAAATAATTGTAACTTTAGGTAACGTCCCATTAAAAGCAGTCACAAATGATTTCAATGCCTCAATTGGTGAAATGCATGGGAACGTACATACCTGTAACATCGGTGAGAAGGAATTCCGGCTATTCCCTCTGTATCATCCGGCAAGTATTATATATAATAGAAGTCTTAAGGATATATATAATAACGATGTATTAATTTTAAAAGAGGTTTTAACTTCATTGGATACAAAGTAATAAATTGATCTGAGAGCGTGGAATAAATTAACTTAATAAATTATAATTTTTTATTAAATAATATTGACAGGATATAAATAGCTGTGCTATTATAACTAAGCTGTCGCCGAACGAACAAAACAACACTTTAAATAGTAAATTGTGACAAACAAAAATCTACAAAAAGTGTTGACACAAAAGTGGCAGTGTGGTAATATATAAAAGTCGCTCAGCACTGCTGAGTGCCGGAAATAACAAATGTTCAGCATATCAATTTTATGTGGAAAAAGTTATTTTCAAATGGACTTTGAAAAGTAAACAGTGACAAATACATGCAAATGTATATGTATATCGTAGATATACATTGTAAGGACTCTTTTAAAATTCCAGAATCCAATGGATTCTAAAAATTGAGTAACTTGCGA
>JAEWJR010000041.1:0-10301 GCA_023386445.1 Bacillota bacterium
GTCTTGGGGAAAAATAACTGAGTGTACCGTTAACCATCCTCCAGAGAACAATATAACGGCCATTTGTCCTCACACGCATTGTATATGGTCCGGTGACAGCTGTATTGGATACAGTGGTTTTATTGACCACCTGTCCGTTTTTGTAGACAGTATAGGTATATTCATCAGTGGCCGAATCAGCGCCTTGCTGTGATATAATGATTTTATTGTTATCATCCTTATAAAACATCATAATTGCTTGTCCGGTAACAGTGTTTTGAAGCTCTACATCCATATCCTGTCCTGCATAAGCAAACAGCGGTCCTAATTTAACATAGGATTCTTGAGTATCCGCCTGTTCGTTGGTTAATTCAATACCTGAACCTGTAGTTACCCTATTACCCGGTGTCGTGATGTTCATAACAGGCTCACTGCCGTTAAGTTTTTGAAGCTCTATATTGGAATCATAGCAGTGCAGTGTTCCATCTACCAACTTATTAAAGGTGATTTTGTCGGGTAATGCTTCCGGGCTTTCCGCTGTGTTGGTCAATTTTGACACACTGATACTTTCGCCTGCCCCAAGCCTTGCACCTTCATACAAAGAAAATTCATCAATGATATTATTATCAAGAAAATTAAAATAATCTTTTATGTCAATGGTTGCTATATAAGTTTCCTTATTAGCTTTAAAACGTGAAATATTCAGGGTATTGCCATTAACCTTCAGTCTTATGGAATATGGGGGATTTTCTCCGAAAACCGAAAAACTCCTTGTGTAAACTTTTGCTCCATTTTTATAAATATCTGCATAACATGATTCTTCGGTCTCCTGATATTGTTCAGCTTTAGAAATACTGACACTTTCTCCGGTATTTAACCTTGCTCCGCAAAATACAGAAAAACTATTTAAGACCGATGCCTTGGTCAGGTCAAAGTATGGCTTGACATCAAATGTACCACAACTATTTTCAGCTCCATCCTTAACACGGTAAAAACTTAAAATACCATCAGCCAGCCTTACTCTCATTGTATATGGAGTAGATATCCCACTGCCCGCAAGTGTTGTCGTCCCTTTTGATTGCCCGCCCTGGAAAACTTCTATTGTATATGTTCCTGCTGCTCTCTGAACTATTATAAGCCTGTTCAGACCATCTGCAGTTCTGATATCAATACAGGCATTTGCCGTATAAGAAGCGCTTTTAACCTGAGCAGAAACTTCCATATCAATAGTTGCTGCATTAGCTAATGCACCTAACTTGATATAGCTTTCCTCTTTTACATTGCCTGGTTGTGGATTTGACAGCTTAAGCGTGTTTCCTTCCTTAGAAAATACCAAACCATTAGCAGTGCTTTTTATTATGGGATGTGCCGCATCGTTCAGTATATCGCCGGTAAGGTCAAGCTTATCCAGAACTGTTTTAATCCTTTCACTTGCCTTTTGACTGAAAATTACTTTATTGTCGTTATCTTTAATCAAGCCTATTATGGCTTCAGCGCTATTACTTGACTTATTCTGCTGCAAGACATTCATTTCCACAGTAGAGTAAGAATATAGTTTATCAACCATTAAATAGCTCTCCTCCACTGACGGATAGCTATTAGTAATATTAATTGATTGATCAGGCTGTTCACTAAAATCCAGCCCATTAGGAGTAGCATTTATTATGGATTGTGTAACACCAGCCTCTGCAAAGGCTTCTGTAGTGTAAGCTGAACAAATAGTAAACAACATAACAACCACTAACAAAGCACTGATTATCTCCCTTTTGGTCTTGCCTAGCATACATTTTAGAACATTTAATATATTACACTTTTTCTGCATATTACCCTCCCATATAATGATTTTGGAATGAAATGTTATATTTCTTTTGTACCTACCACATCCTTTCATGCCTTTATTGTTTAATCTTTGGTTTATAAGAGCTACAGTTTAAGCCATTACGGAATTTGTTCATTTTCTATTGCTTAAAAATTATACTTAATATCTACAGAGATGTATTTATAATTTTACGCACTTTTTTATACTTTACCGTTTTTAATTCCCTAAGGGATGCTGTTTCGGGCCGTTTAATACCATATATAATAAGAAAGTTTTCATTATTTTTACCGATTTACATAATTATGTAATAACGAAAAGTTTGATAACATTCATCGAGAAAAGTCCTAATAAAAACGCTATAATTTTATTAGGTTGTGAGGTGAGATTATGCCAAAAGAACAGTATATGTTAAAAGCCCTGGATTTTATTGATAAAAACATTACCCGAAATATAAGCCTTTACGATATTTCCCGGGAAGCAGGATTTTCAGTACCTCATTTTTACCGGCTGTTCAGGAGATTAACCGGGGACACTGTCGGTGCTTATATATTGAGACGGAAGATGTCAATGGCGGCTGTAGATTTGGTAAACAGCGATAAATCCATAACCAGTATCGCTTTTGATTATGGGTTTGAATCACATGATGTGTTTACGCGCAGTTTCTCAAAAGTATATGGAATAACCCCCAATAAATATCGCCATAGTATTTGCCCGCCTCCGCTTAAAAGATTATCTTTAATTGCTGATGAACCTGACGCTGATATTCATCAGATGAAGTATAGCTTATTTCATACAGATGGCTTTTATGTTATAGGCATGGAATGTAATGCCCGCACCTGGGACAGTGACGGAGAAATAGGCAGGCTATGGAGCGATTTTTTAGCAAGAGTTGAAGAAATAAACAGGGTATCAAATCCCCCAACAATGTACGGCATATGTGAGCATGAAACCTGCTGTAGCGACAGTTTCAAATACATGGCTGCAATAGGTGTAAGCGAAACGTATGAAACACCGTTGGGCATGACTAAAAGATTAATCAGGGAACAAAAATTTATTCAGGCCAGTGTTCCTTCTTTTATTTCTACGCCTGATGCCTATGCGGGCACAATCGGTTATGCAAAGAGTCTGGGCTGTGAAATAGAGTTCTTTGACAATATTGAAGTATATGATGACTTTTTTAAAGATCCCGATATCCACAGCTTTAAACTATTAATTCCAATTAAATAAAATGAGAGGTATCAAAATGATGTCCGAAGTATTAAAATACTACAGTGAACCGGAAGAAATAACATGTCTGGAAAAACATAAGGCTTTTACCAAATGGCTTGCCGATGATCCAAATGTGATTTATCAGGTTGTCCAGGGACTAATCTTGCATGATATGTGGGTTTCACATTATGGGGAAAGCTATATCAAGGCGCATGAGTATTCACAAAAAACAGCTTACATGGAAGACTTGCTTGACAAGGCGCTTGAATTGGACAGCAGCAATCTTGCCATTCCGCGTCACCCGAGGGATCGCGTAATAGCATGCTGCAGGGAATTTGCCACACTGATGTGTGCCTTGCTTAGGGCTAAAGGAATTCCTGCCCGGAGCCGCTGTGGGTTTGCGGTTTATTTTGGCTGGAACGGCAAATATGAAGACCATTGGATTTGCGAATATTGGAATGGCACCCGCTGGGTTATGGCTGACCCTCAACTTGATCCGTTTCAGCAAAGCTCAGTTGTTAACTGGTCATTAAAAGCAGATCATGTCACTGATAAGCATATACATAGAGTAAAGAGCTTTAATCCTCGCGATTTAAAGCAGGATGAATTTATAACTGCCGGAAAGGCCTGGAAGCTCTGCCGTGAAGGGCAAACGGACCAGGAGAATTTTGGAATAAGCATCCCCCTGAAACCGGAATGGGGTATAGACTCGCTATATGGTCTTTGGTTTGTACGAGGCCAGCTGCTTCGTGATTTTGCTGCGCTGAACAAGGTTGAAACTGTTCCATATCTTGTACGCATATGCCAAGGCCTCTGCTGGACGCCTTGGCGTCTAATAGACTTAAAAGACGATGAGTTGACGCATAACGATTTCTTACTGCTTGATGCTATTGCCGGACTTCTAACAGATGTAGATGCGAATCACTCTGAAATAAGAAAAGCATATTCAGAAAACAGAGATTTAATTGTACCCACTGAGATAGTCTCCAGATAAGTTTCAGCATTCTCCCCGCATTAATTCCTTCCTGTATTCCGAAAGGATATTTTCAATAAGCGGTTATAAACTGCATTTTTTGCATGGGAAATGGATTCCAAAATAATTTACAATATTTTTAAGCGATAAATTCATAAGGATTTATGCTAAGGCTGCCGCGGCTGCCTTTTTTGTTGTAAAAAACAATTAAATTAATATTGATAATCAACAGTAAATATATTATACTTATATGAATAGTATGGAATAGAGAGAGAGGAGGAACTTTATGGGTATAATGATTGTCGGAGGAGATAATATTAATATGATAAATTGCCATTTATGCAGCAAAGGTTTTTGTGTTATAAAGCATATAAGTGGAAGAAAAGCAAATCATAAATGTGTTGATATACCTCAAAATGCTGATCTCGTAATAGTTTTTATTGATTACGTAAATCACAGATTATGTGAACACATAAAAAAAGAATCCAAGAAGCTTGGCGTAAAGACGATATATTCCAAAAGAGCATGGTCCTCCATTGAAAATTTATTATTGACTGTTTAATTTTAATTTATTTTGGAAGATAGGGAGAGCAAAATCCAAAGAGTTATAAACTGTCCTAATTAAACTGGATATACAAATCAATATCAGGTTCCTTATTGGTGAACAAAAAGCCCTCCAAAGAGGGCTTTTGTCTTATACACATTTAATAAAACAAAGGCAATTCATCAGGTATTCCCAATAGTACCGGGGGCTTTGTTGGTTTTTCCTGCTTCATTCCGTAGTACGAGAAAATTAGTAACATAGTAGATGGTTATAGTACAGATTGCAGCGGCTATGACTAACATATAAACTTCAATTTGTCCAAGGTTGATATTACTTTTTGAAGCATAATAAAATATACTTTTACTTGATATATAATTAAGTATAACGAATTGAATTATACCAGAAGTCAGTCCCCCCCAAAATACGTTTTTTCTCTTTTTGTAGTATTTTTTAAATAAGAATACGTTAATTCCGACCACAATAAAGGCAGTCACACCAGTCAATGCATTCACTTTTAAACTGGTATAACTATCCATAATCACATATGCAATTTTACAAATTGTTATCCCCCATGATAATAATAATGAGATCAGGGAACTTATAAAAGTGGTAGACCGGACTTGATTTTGTCTTTCTAACAGTTTTAGGTTCATATTACTATTTTTAAAAGAGTAATAAATATACAGATTTACAATAATGGCAGATAATAAGATAAAATATCCAATGTTTGAGCACCAGTAGTTAATATCAAAATTTCTTCCATTTATATGATAAGTATAAAATTTCATAGTTTTAAATCCAATAAGATCAATAATGCTATCCACAGCTAGGAGGAAAATTGTAATTCCAATAAACAGTTTGCTGTGCTTGATATTATAATATATCTCATTTTTATCATTGTTTAAGTCGTTGTATCGTAATATTCTGTCTTGTGAGATTCTATATTTGTTCAATGTGAAAAGATAAAAACCACCCCCGCATATTCCAATTACCACTGCTAAAAGGACACTATAGCTATAGCCCAGTGTTCTAACCAAAAGTCCAATTGAAATAATAAAAAATGAAATAACCGTATTCTGTTTAAATTTATTATTGGCATCCTCTAACAAACAAGCATATGCATAATATTTCTCCTGCTCATTTTCAACCTCCGGTACTGTATTTTGCCGCTTGCCCTCAAGTAACTCATCCACAGTGATCTCCAATATGCTTGACAGTTGAGGAAGAATTGTAATTTCAGGATAGCTCTCTCCTCTTTCCCATTTTGAAACAGCTTTATCCGATACATTTAGATAATTTGCCAAATCTTTTTGAGTCATATTCTTCATTTTTCGTAATTCACATATAAGCTTTCCTGTTTCAATATTTGCCATTAGCTCCCCTTCCTTTCTTGCCTAAGTATTACACATTACTACTAAATCGACAACCGCTTTGTTATTGACTTTACTCTACCAGAGGTAG
The DNA here is from genome assembly GCA_023386445.1 of Bacillota bacterium. Taxonomy (GTDB): domain Bacteria; phylum Bacillota; class Clostridia; order Acetivibrionales; family DSM-1351; genus Ruminiclostridium. The sequence continues at coordinate 5,986 of JAEWJR010000041.1, forward strand.
AATTAGTATTGTAACTTGGTAATTGCACTATTCTTAGGCATATGAAGTCTCCTGGTTCTGAATTTGAATATTTAATGTGGTCGGGTGCTTTTTAGTCCTGAAACAACCACATATTTTCCGAATTTAAAAGAGAGTTGTCTCTCAATAGCATCTGACAGCCCATTTATGTGTTTAATAATTCCTAATTATAACTTCTCCATACCTCTTATTCTTATCCGAGTACCTGGCAGTGAGATTATTCTTCCAATCGCCTCGATGTGAAAGTTTTCGTATCTTTCCCATATATACTCACAATCATTATACGATAGTATAAACTTCCCTTTTATGTCCTTCAGCACGTGGTTGAGTCGTTCATGTTCCTCATGGTTCATTAAAATAACTTTCCATCTTGTTTCAATTTGTCATTCACCCTTTCAATTTTTTATAATAAAAAAAGACTACTCGTTTTTGAGTAATCCATTTTATTCGGCGATATTAAATTACTTTTAGAAGTTAATTTTTTTAATATCTAATACCATATTATAGTAGAATCTGTATCTTCCCAATTACCTTTGTCCAATCCTATTGAAATCAGAATGGAATCAATTTCTATTTTACTATCAATATCCAGCTCCTTGAATTTAGGGTATGAATCGGCTAAAAACATCAAATTCCTATATCTTTTATTCATAGACTCAAACAGTCTTTCTTTGCCATCAGGAACAGAACTTCTTAGATTTTCTATGAGTATACCCAAATGCTCTATCTTCTTTTTATTATTATCACTGCACAAAGTCTCCAAAGATTTAATAGTATTATCTGAATCAATACTTTCTATAACGTCAAAATAAGTATTATAAAATTCCTTGGATAAAGAATTGTACTGTGATAATGAATTCTCACTTGAATTACCGATAATATTGATAGATAACATAAATTAAATAAAAATCATTAAAATAGATTTAAAACTCATATCAATCTGTCCCCTAATCTTAATATCAATGATTTTTATTTTACCATAATACCCCATTAAATAAAAGTAACATCGTGATATCATGTAGGACATCATGAGTCAATCAAATGCTCTTATAATTTTATACTCTTCATTGCCGGTATTAAATTCTCCGTATACTGTGCCGCAAAACTCACCGTACAAAATGCTACCATAACAGTAATAAATACCACCATAAAACATAATAACTTATTAAATTTCTTCATCAAATCGACCTCCAAATAAATATTTTGTTATACCTCAATATCCATATCAGGATAAGACTGATATTTTATGTATACTAATGGTATAATTAGAAGGTTATACAATAAAAGAGGACCTTTTACAGTTGGCTTCTATCCATACGTAAGTGGTTTACCATAGCCATCCTGTCCTAATATTTCTAACTTTGCTAATACAGCAGGTTTTAACTGTCCTAGCACATTATCAATTGTACAACAAGATAAATTAGTATGAAGTATCAATGTAACATATGAGAAGAGCAATCAATATGGTGGGGGTCAAAAGGTTACTTGAAGCAATGTAAGAGATAATCCTCCTTATTTTCGTGTAAAATTCAAAAAAACACCGGATTTGAAAATTTTCCTTCAAATCCAGTTTCTTCTTGTTAAAATGTCGAAAAGCCTGATAAAATCAGGCTTTTTGGACAACTCGTTTTATAGCCATAAATAGTTTGAACGAGTGGAAGCCTCCCTCATCCGCTTTTGTTATATGCTCCTCAAACCATTGATGTTCTCCATATTCATATTGTTCATTCTGTGCTATCCAACAATGAAGCATTTTCCAAGTCTCATCTAAATTTGAATTTTCTCCATAAGTTGCTTGAGCCATAGCATATAAGCCACCTGAAAATTCTTTTGTTTCTACACCGGAATTATCTAAAAAGAGCGGTTCGTTTTCTGAATAATTACCTAACATAGCCCAAGCTTCATAGCCATATTCCGTATCACGAAAAGGAAATGGATTGGCAAATCCAAAATATCTTGTATTGGGCGGTAGATGCAGGCTATTATCTACAAAAAATTTCCCCAATTTCATTGTGCTTGGGAATTTATCAGTTCTGCCATAATGTTTTTGATATTCATAGGACATCTGCCATTTGATTAAACCACCCCAAGCCTTTGAAACGGCCTTATTCCACTGTGCAAACTGGTTTTTCATTGATATTTTGTCATTGTATGAGCGAAAGAATGCTATTTTCATTGCCGGTAACTCTTCAATTGAAATTGATGAAACTGGCATACTACCCGGTATTAGAAATAAAAACGGCTTGTATATGTCATCCAGCATACCTTTTTCACGACATTTCTTCGGAGATATTTGGAACATATTCGTAAAGGCTCTATTAAACGTCTGCTGAGAGCCAAAACCATAATCCAACGCAATATCGACGATAGATTTTTTATCAACAATTAAATCATGTGCAGCACAAGACAGCTTCCTTTTCCGGATATAACCAGTAACGGATTCTCCTACAATGTCCATAAATATTCTATAAAAATGAGGGTAGGAATAATATGTTTCATTCAGAACATCTTCTACTGTAACCTTATCTTTCAAATTATTCTCAATAAACGAAATGCAGTTGCCAACTATCTTAATATAGTTATTCTTCATAAGCCACCTCTTTATAGTCATGCTATGTTTATTAGTATACGTTCAAAATTGCCATAAGTCTTTGCCGAATATATCATAAATGCTCATTATAAGAAACAATGTCACCCTTATTTTATCAGAAAATAAAAAGAAGCCAATTGCAACAGCAATCGACTTCTTTCGACAAAGACTATGGCAAGTTAGGTGAATATAGATGCCATACTTGAGTTTCCCATTATGCTCATAAACTGACATTTAAAGCTTAAAATCTGTTCAAATGGTTTTGTAAAGAATCCACCAGCTTTCCAATATGCACTCCATCTACGAAGGAATGGTGTACCTGAACGGAAAAGGGTAGTATCTTCTTTCCATCTCTATCAAAATATTTTCCCCAGTCAAATAAGGGAGTAGCATTATCTTTTTTGCCAGAGTTGGTGTGTGAAATATGCGTATATGATACCCACGGCATAGGCGAAAACTGAAATACATAATTGCCCAATGGCCCTGTAAAATATTCTTTTTGATTTGCAGCTTTTTGAGCCGCTGCAGAAACATAATTTTCTAAAGTGTCTTGCATTTCAACATTAACAACTTTGAACAGTTCTGTATCCTTATCCAAATAGGTGAAAGCCGTATTTATCTTATCATAAAGAACAATCTGACCATTAAGGAAACGATATCTAAACTCTTCAATATCGTTTGCATATTTCGAGACAACAAAGATAAGAGACAACGTAAAAGATAAATTCGCTGTCCGGATTTTCTCCAAGAAATTTGTTATATCCAATTCGAAGGTAACACAATAGGAGGGCTCTATACTATTTCTAAAAATTTGACAGTGCACAGCCCTTTTCCAGTTGGCTTCATCAATTACCTCATACCTATTTCCCATAGTACTTGTCTTCCTTCCTTGGCCCATTATAATGTGAGTTACATTTATATTTTATAATAAAAAACAAAAGAAACCGCTCAACCAAAGTAAAATAATTCCTCAAATTTTTTTCTAATGCAATACAAAGGATCAAAGCTAATTTAGCCGTAAGGTTAAATTGGCCTGTCTCGATAGAACTAATGGTATTTCTCGATACACCTACCATTTCAGCGAGTTGATTTTGGGACAGTTTTCTCTCGTTTCTTGTTTCCTTCAACCTGTTTTTTAACATCAATTCTTCATTTATTGCATTACCTCATGATTAAATTAAATAGAGGATATAACTAGCCTGTTATGAAAAAATAACAAATGACTCCAATGACTCCGGTAATAAAATTTGACAAGTTTTTTTGTCAATACATTTGCCTAGTTTTATTTGCAAAAAAACAAAATACCTCAATTTGCCGAAAACCATTCTCAATGGTTTTCTTACTCTCGATGCCCTTTCGGGTCCGAACCCCACCCTTGACAGAGCGCAAAAATGAGGTACCTCATAATTGAGATACCTCATTTTCACGTTGGTGGAGGCGAGGGGAGTCGAACCCCTGTCCGAAACCATATCCTCAAGAACTTCTACGGGTGTAGCCTGTACTTTATGCAAGGCTACGTATCCCTTTCAGGACGATAACCTTACGTTTCCCTAGGTTGATCCCCTACAGGCAAGGTATCAGCTTCGGTAGCCTTTAAGTTCCGAAATGGCTCAAGGCTACGGCCAAATCAGTGCTAGCATTTAACCTTCCTATGCAAAAGGGCTGACTTGTCGACGCCAGCTACCCCAGGTGCAGCAACCTGGGACTG
>JAEWJR010000087.1:0-119177 GCA_023386445.1 Bacillota bacterium
TTGGAAAGGGGAATCCCCTTCCCGGTTTCAGGAGGGTGCTCAGAAATGTGAAACATTTTGTCGAAGGGAACCTAGGGTTCCCTAGCGAACAAGATAATTTGCGTAGCATGGCAGAGTACTTGAGTGGACGCGAAGCGGATTTGCGAAGCAAATTTCTTGCAATGAATTGAGGCTTTCGGGATATTGACAGGTTCCCGGAGGTCTTTGTTTTAATGTTAAGGAAATAATTTGCTCAGCGGCTGCGTTGAAGCCGCTTGCAAGGCACAAAGCCTTACTGCACGTCTTTGCCTTACCGCAAGCCAAGGACGACGACAAAGAAAAGTGGAAAAATAGCCGGCGTGAGGCGTGTTATACATTGTCAATAGAGGATATTGTGTTATAATACCGATATCGGTAAATACATAAGTAAATTCGAATCATATGAGGCACAGGTTATGGAAAGCATCTTCAAAAGACGGCAGGGAAACAAATGGGCAGCTATAGGGTTATCTATATTATTGGTATTAACTGTGTTGTTTAAAATTGCTTTGGTTATACTGTCAAGGAATTATATATATATGATAACTGCCGACTTTTGCCGGCATATACTTAACCCCGCTATAAATGTTATTATTGTTTTATTACTGATTATGCTTGAAGTAATTTTAATACGGAGAGTTTGGCTGATAGTGCTGACTACCATTGCAGGTATATTGGTTTTACTTTTGATCAGCTTCTTTGGTTTTATTGACAGTACGGATTCAAAATATTTTTATTTTAATTCCCCGGATAATTCAACTACTCTTATTGTTGAGGAAAATACATGGCTTTTCTCCGGTTGGAGCGATTTCTATGTTAAAGATAATGTAATTTTTATAAAAAGAATCAATGCAAAAATACTTACCGACAATGGCCACAGACCGTTCACAAACAAGGACTATATATTGACTTGGATAGATAATAATACAGTGGAGCTTACCTATGGGTATGGTAAGAATGGAATAGTCGAAAAACAAACAATCAGGCTCCAATGAACTATATAAGCATATTCCTAGTAAAATGTTCTTAATACGCCGAGGGGCTCAAAGTAAATTATGTATTTGCCTAAGACCTTATATATCCCATACTTTCCTTTATAATTGCAGATACACTCCTCCAGAAATTCTTCGGTGACATCAAGAAACTGGGAGAGTTCATAACTGTTCCGGATACCATTATTATAAGCTTCAATAAACTTTTCCAGGGGAATAAGTTTTTCAAAAGCCCATCTTCTTGCTCTGCTTTCCTGCTGCAGTACGACGATCCTGTCGGTATCCCCGGACAGCAGATTTCCGCATGAGGTATGATAATGCCCAAGTTCCTCCGCAATTACACAACAGAGTTCGGATTGGGTATCAATACTTGGATTCAAAGTGATTACCGGTTCTGTTTCACTGTCAGAATAGTAAAGACCCTTTACGTTATCCGGGAGGGGATTGGAAACTACATTTATCCCAAGTTCTTTGCATTCATCAAGCAGTGTTTCTTTCTTATCGAGGGTTTTTATCATTTATTGTCCTTCTTCTTATATTTGACCTTAAGATAGTCAATGTAATTTTTTAATTCTTCCTGTGCTTCGGGGGGCAGATCATCACCATATCCATCTGTACGGTGAGCGGCAACCGTGGCTGAAATATCCCGTCCTAACAGATAATCCGTAGTTACATTAAAATAATCTGCAACCTTAGCCAATCTGTCACCGGAAGGAACAGTATTAGACCACTTTCTAATACTGCCGTTAGCCAAACCTGTTTCCTGCTCAAGCCGAGCTATTGAAACATCTTTTTTTTCACAAAGCAGTTTAATCCTATCAAGCAAGTTCATATATAGACTCCAATCTAAAATTACGGAAATCATATTGACTTATTAGCCTACAGTCTATATAATATTTCTATAGCTAAATAAATCGACAAAAGTTATATTTAAATTAATAAATTAAAAGACAGTACCCTGACAACATGTTTATTGTTTTGCATAAAAAGGGTATATCTTTATCATAGACTATAGTCTATGAATTGTCAATGCTTTTAGCTTTAAATTGAAATAATTCAGGCACAATGTAAAACAATTTTGGGAGGAACTTATGAATAAAGAACGGCTCAATGAAATTATAAAATTAAAAAAAGAAGTGGAACAGCTTAGAGAAAAGCTCAGGGAATTAAGCTACGGAGATAATGAAAAAATCGTTACTGACAAGGTCCGGGGGAGTATGGCACAGTTTCCGTATCTGCCACGGTCGTTTACATTGGTCGGCTGCGAGCAGATGTCTGAAGAGTGTATCAGGAAAAGAGATGCAATAGGAAAAAAGATAAGTGATAAATACCATGAACTTTATAGCAGGATCGACGAAGCTATAGATTTTATACAAAGTATTGATGACAGCGAGGTAAGACAGATACTTACATATAAATATATAGACGGTCTTACCTGGGAGCAGATAGGGCAATGCATGAACTATGGAACATCCTCGGTAAGATTGAAGCATGATAAATTTATGAAAAGTATAAATGATTAGCACCCATTAGCACATCAAAAGCTATATAATTGTATTATTAAAAAATATACATTCAAGGACTAGATTAGGAGACACACGAAAGCAGCGTATAAATAGCGTGTTCAGGAGAGTTGAAATATACTCTCCTTTTTGCTGCTCAAAATTTGAACAAACAATTTGAGATAAATGCCGAAGCGGCAGTGAATAACTGGTAAAGCCTGCAAGGTTGAATGACTGTTACAAATGCATCCCCGGCTGAGGATAATAATTCAGCTTTATTTAATATAGAACTGATCAGGAAAAGCTTGAGCTTGAAAAAATAAAAAGGAGGAGAAAGAAAATGAAAAACAGACTTGAAAAATAATTGGTATTGAAAGAGTTGCATTGACCGGGAACACCATTCAAAGAATTATGTTCTGTTACCGGGGATGAACAGAATAAGGGAACAGAGAACTAAAACCGCTGGGAGGTGATAAACATGGAATTAGCCAGCAATGCATTAACAACTGCTGAAACAGTAAGAAATAATCTTAACGGATGCCTGGTTGATATAAACGATGACCTCATTAACCAAAAAATCAACGAGGTTTCACAATTCATTGAAACCTATACGGGAAGAAAATTCAAAAATGAGATCAGGGAGGAAAAGCTTGCGGGAACAGGAACCGACGATTTGCAACTCAAGCATTATCCGGCGGGAGAGGTGCTGTCGGTACTTATTGAAGGAAACGAAATAGACATAGGGGAGTTGGATATGGAGAATAACAGTGAGACCGGCACCGCTGTTTTATTCAGGGAGCCTGGTTGGCCTGCAAGCGACAGAAGAAATATTTTGGTGAAGTATGAGTCTGGATATATTCTTCCCAAGGATCAATCGGAAGGACGGCCCAGAACTCTGCCATATGACCTGGAGGGTGCCTGCATTGACCTGACAACAATGAAATATCTGAACAGGGATGCTGAAGGACTGGCAGAGCGCAGAGCGGGAGATTTTGCCGAGAAATACCTGAACGATTTACCGGCTTCTATAAAACTTATACTTGACCTGTACAAAAAAAGGGGCTGAAGAGGATGAGATACAATCAAAAATGCATTATTTACAGGAGTGTGACAGATGTAGGATATTTAAACCGGCCTGATACTGTCGCAATTCAAAAAGGACCTTATCCGTGCTGTACAAGCCTGCCATGGCCCTGGAAGAAGAGGGGACGCTACAGTCAGAAGATTCCGCAGGCAGAAATAAGTATTGAACTGGTTTTGTACGGGCCTGAGGAAATGGACATCAAAGCAGGTGATATTGTTTGTATGCCGGTAACAGTTGACGAAACCACCAAAGAGGTCATAATGACGGGCTCTGAAAAGTACATTGCTTCAATGCCCTACAAAGTCCGGGGTCACCAGGAATGCGTCATTTCGTTGAAAAGGAGTGTTTAATGATTACTATTGAAGATATCATGGATGCAATTAATATTTCTCTGCTGTCCGCATTTCCTGAACATGGTTTTTTTATAGAAAATATACCTCAAAACTTTAAAAGACCTTCTTTCTTTATTCAGTTAATATCTGATACCTGGGAGGATTCCAACAGAGCAGCAACAAAAGAAAGGGCATCCTTTCAGATTATATATTTTGGAACACAAAACGCCTACGGAATCACCGGGATAACTGAAAAGTTAAGTGTATATGAAACTGTAAAAGGCCTTTTCAAGAACGGATTTATACCGGTAAAAAATCAGGCGGTAAAGCTTTCGGAGAAAGGCTTCGGAGCAGAGCTAAGAGAAAATGAAATCAATTTTACTGTGGATTTTGAATATTTCAATTTAAGAGAAGAAAATGTACAAAATCTGCAGAAAGCAAAAGAAATCATAATAAATGTAAGGGAGGATTAAAAAGATGGGATTACCAAACATAAGCATAGCATTTAAATCAGCAGCAATAAGTGCAATAAAAAGAGGGGAGAGGGGCATAGTTGCTCTAATCATGAAGGACAGCACAAATAATGGCTATAAGGAGCTTCTGACCGTTGTGGATATACCTTCTGATCTGTCCGATGCCAACAAGGCTGCCATTCAATTGGCCTTTACCGGAGGAGTAAAGCCTCCGTCAAAAGTACTTGTTTATGTGCAGCCTTTAGCAAGTACAGATTACACCGAGGCACAGGCATATCTTGAAACGGCCAAGTGGGACTACCTGGCGGTAGTGGGCATAGAGTCAGATGAGATGGCGGGAATTGCAGCCTGGATAAAAGCTCTCAGAGAGAGCCTGAATAAAAAGGTAAAGGCTGTTTTACCAGGAATAGCGGCAGATTACGAGGGAATTATAAACTTCACAACCGGGACAATAAAGGTTGGCTCCACAGCATACACCAATGTGCAGTATGCGCCGCGTATAGCCGGATTGCTGGCAGGAACACCGCTCAACATATCAGCTACATTCCAGGTGCTGCCTGAAGTTACCGATGTTTCACCAAGGCTTACCAAAACACAGCTGGATACCGCCATTGACAGCGGCAAATTTGAGATATTCAACGATGGTGAGAAGGTAAAAGTGGCAAGAGCGGTAAATTCACTTGTAACCACTACCGCCGACAAAGGTGAGGTTTATAAAAAGATCAAAATAATTGATATTCTTGACCTGATCTACAGTGATATAAAGAGAACGGCCGAGGACAGTTATATAGGCAAATATCCCAACAGCTATGATAACAAGATACTTCTTATTACCGCAATCAACGGATATCTGGAAGGTCTTGCGGCAGACCAGCTATTGGATAGCAATGCTGAAAATTCCGCCAATATAGATATCGCCGCCCAAAAGATATACCTGAAATCAATTGGAGTAAATACAGATAACCTTACCGACCAGGAAGTAAAGGAGTACAACACAAATGACAAGGTATTTCTGGGAGGGGCTATAAAACCGCTGGATGCCATTGAGGATATATCACTGGTAATGGCTATATAAATAAAGAGGAGAAGAGGTGACTGACATATGGATGCATCAAAAGTAATGAATGGAAGCTGGGGAGAAGTGTGGATGGATGGAGAGAAGATTTCCGAATGTACCGCTCTTCAGGCAAAAATTGATATTAAAAAAGAAGACGTTCCCATGTGCGGCAGAGCTACACCGGGTAAAAAATTATCCGGCTGGGAAGGTAAAGGCTCTATGAAGTTAAATAAAGTTAATTCCCGTATGGCAATAAAGATCGGCAATCTTATAAGAACGGGCCAGGAGCTCAAGGTGACTATTGTTTCAAAGCTGGCAGACCCCGCGGCATACGGTGCCGAAAGAATCGTACTGAGGAATGCTTCATTCGATGATTTGACTCTTGCGGATTGGGCTGCTCAGAAAAATGGGGAAGTTGACTGCCCGTTTACATTTGAAGACTATTACTTTATGGACGTAATAGTACCGCAATAATGTGAGGGATGCCTCAAAATGAGAGAATTGCAAATAATCAAATACCCATACCAGTGCGCGAGTACAACTTCGATAGATGGGAAGCTCTGTTAAAAGTGCATGTCTGAAATTGTGGTGAACCATACAAATTTCAGACATGTACTTTGTGAGCAATCCATTTGTTGAAGTTAGTATGGGAGCACTATTTCAATTTTGTCAGGTTTGCGGCACCACCTTTATTAAACTTTATATAAAGACGGAGGGAAAGACAATGAAAAATGTAATGGATATATTGCTCACAATGGATGAAAGCAGGCTTGAGGCATCAACCCGGGATATTGAAATAAAAAGGCTCTCTGAAGAAACCGGGGAAAAGGTGGTATTCACCTGCCACAGTCTTTCAATGGACAAGTACATTCAGATAAAGGAAAACGCAACAAACGGTGATGAGATTGACACACTTGAGCTGCAGATATTTGCCATCATCGAAGGTGTAAAAAACCCTAACTTTAAAAGTGACGAGCTCATAGGCAGGTTTAAGGCTGCAACACCCAAGGAACTGGTGAAAAAGCTGCTCCGCCCCGGAGAAATAAACAGGATATTTGAAATCATATCTGAACTGTCCGGTTTTGGAGGAGATACGGTACAAGAAATAAAAAACTGATAAGGACGGATGGACGGACCAGCTTAATGTACTATTGCTGGAAAAAAGACAAAAGCATTCGTCCATCTGTCTTCTGGAACCAGTCCGAGGCTGATTGGCTTGTAATAGATGCGTTTGCCAGGCAGGAAATAGAGGATGAAAAAAATTCTCATATAAATGTTCTTTAAAAGGAGGTGACATTATGGCAGATGAAGTAAATAACATAGCTGCACTGAAAGACAATTTTACATCGGCGCTCAATAATATGATGAAGCAGCAAAAAAATTTTAAAAGGGAGACTCAGGAACTGTACAAACAACTGGGAATGCTATATGGGAACAGGATGCAGCTAAAAGTTGATACAAAGGCGGCAGGAAAGAATCTGACAATGACCTTAAGGGAGGCTCAGAAAGAATATGAGAAAATGAATAAACAAATTCGTGCCGAGGCTTCAAAAAAAATCAAGTTACAATTTGATACTTCTGACACAAATAAAAATATAAAAAAATTTGAAAAAGATATTAAAAAAGTAGAAACAGATATAGATAAAATCAACAAAAAGAAAGTAGACACTCAAGGTATGTCATCCGGAAGCGGAAAATCAATATTTGAGCCTATAAAAGGGATTGCCGGCAAAATATTTAATATCTTCAGCTATGTGACAGGAGCCGTAAACAGTGCTGCAAATACAGGTATATCGACGCTTAATATTGCAGGGCAGTTGGAGCAAACGCAAACAATTTTTGAAATGATGCTCAAAAACAACAAAAACGGGCAGAAGATGATTGAGGATTTAAAGGATTTCTCCATAAAATCACCTTTTGAATTTGGAGATCTGGCAAAGACAACTCAAACTGCACTTTCCAAGGGATTTAAGCAGAATGATATGATAAGTCTGCTGCAGGATGCCGGTGATGCGGCCTCTGGTACTGGAAAAGGTCAGGAAGGTGTTGACAATATAATCAATGCGCTGGGTCAGATGCAAAGAAAAGGCAAGGCTTCAGCTCAGGAAATGGATATGCTGACCGATAACGGAATTGATGCATGGGAATATGTGGCTAAGGGTATAAAAAAATCGGCTGACCAGGCAAAAAATCTTGCGGAAAAAGGGTTATTACCGGCCGATAAGGCAATTCAGGCAATCCGGAATGGTATGAGACAGGATTTCAGCGGCAATATGAATAAACAGTCAACAACGTTATTAGCTACGTTCGCAAAAATAAAGAAGTTTGTAACTTTAAATGTTCTGGGATCCTTCGGAGAAGGTATACGGCAGGGCATACTGCCAAGTCTTCAAAGGTTTACCGACAAGCTGGCCAAAAACGGGGCCGGAATGAAGTTGTTCAAACAGAATATCCAGAATGTTGGGAAATCGATAGGAGAATTTCTAGGAAACAATGCCGACAGGCTGGTAAACTTTTTTGAAAAGCTATTTAGCGATGAGCAGTTTCAAAAAGCGGATTTTGGAGAGAAAATCAAAATGACATTGGACAAGATTTATATCTCAATAAAAGCATGGTTTGATGGAGAGGGCGGAAGCAAGATTAAGGAAGCCTTTAAAAGCATGGCGGACGGTGCAATGCAAATTATATTAGTTGCAGCTACTGAATATATTCCTAAGTTTGGAGATTTGGGTTTGCAAATGGGTGGGGCAATGATTGAGGGGATAGCTTCAGCTTTTGATAGAAATTTCCCTGGATATGATTTTAGAGAATGGCGAAGGGAAAAATCAGCTCAACTAGATCAAAAATTATTTGATTCACTTAATAATTCTGGAATAGAAGAGTGGTTGCAAAAAAGAGACCCTAGTAGAAAGCAAAAACAAATTGAGTTAGTTCGTAAAAAGTTAAATAATCCTAAAGTTAGTAAAGAGGAAAAAGAAGATATAAAAAAATTCTATCCAGAGGCATACCAGATAGTAACAGGCAATACACCCTCCTCAAAAAATTCAAAGTCTATGCCATATGCATTCGGCGTCAGCAGGGTTCCATACAACAATTACCCTGCACTGCTGCATGAGGGGGAGAGGGTTCTCACAAAGCAGGAAGCTAACAAAACGGCTGGGTTCTCCATAAACATTGCAAAGCTTGCCGACCATTTGGTAATAAGAGAAGAGGCCGACATTGAAAAAGTCACCGAAAGATTGGCTCTAAAGCTGTATAAATATAGCCTGAACACAGGAGGGGTATAGTTATGGAATTTTGGTTGTCATACAATAACAGGGAAGAGATTTTACGGCTGCCTGTACCGCCTCAGGAATTCCAAATAAGCCATGGAACAAATGTCAATGTGCTTGATATTAACACCTTTGGCGAAATTGCCGTAATAGGCAGGGGGAAATTAGCCGAGCTTGAGATTTCGTCCTTTTTTCCGGCACAGGAATACTCATTTTGTGTATATAAAGGTCTTCCTGAACCCTATGACTGTGTGAACCTTATTAAAAAATGGAAGGATACCCGGCGGCCCATAAGACTTACTATAACAGGAACAAATGTAAACCTCGCCTGTGCCATAGAAAATTTCAGCTATGGAGAGAAGGATTGTACCGGGGATGTTTATTTCACTCTAAACTTAAAGGAATACAGGTTCCCCGGCGCTCCCGGTTCAAAAATCATACCTGAATTAAAGGCCGCCAAGAGACCGGCTGAAAAAGCAATTCCGAAGAAATACACTGTTAAAAGCGGGGATTGTCTCTGGGCAATAGCAAAAAAGCTATATGGGGATGGGAGTAAATACTCCATATTGCTAAGTAAGAATAAAATACCTGACCCAGATTTAATTTATCCAGGTCAGACATTGGTGGTGTAAAGGATGAAGATTTTCGTTAAGAATTCCAAAACCAGCAGAGACATAACGGAACTTGTTGTTCGCATTACATGGAGCGGTTCATATTCACAGGTGGCAAGAAAGCTTGATATAACGGTTGCGTCATCCTGGACAGATTATTATTTGCCGAAGGTTAATATTGAACTTGGTAATATTATTGAACTTCAACTTGGAAATAGTGTACTTTTCCAAGGGTACGTATTCGTAAAAACAAGGTCAGGCAAAGGAGATGCGCTTGAAATAACAGCTTATGACAGTGCCATATATCTTTTAAAAAACAAAGCTTCCTACAACTTTAAAAGGACCACGGCAGAACGTATAGCAGCCGGTATATGCGCTGATTTCGGCATACAGGCCGGGGAATTTGCAGGCACAGGAATAGTACAAAGCTTTATTCCCATCGGTGAAACCTGCTATGACATAATAATCAAAGCATACAACAAAGCTTCCGAACAAAACGGTAAAAAATACATGGTTATAATGGACGGCAATAAGCTTTCTGTTATTCAGAAGGGCAGCTTGGCAATTGACTGTATACTTTATGACAGCAGAGACATAACAGACAGTACCTATAGCGAAAGTCTCGAGGATATGATAAATACCGTAAAAATAGTTGACGCAAATGGAAACCTGTCCGGGACGGTAATTGAAGCTGAATGGGTAAAAGCCTTCGGGCGTCTGGAGGATGTTTACCGGAAAGAAGAGGGTACAAATCCAGCTGTGGCTGCCAAGGCAATGCTTCATGGAATTACAAGAACCGGAACCGTAAATGCTGTTGGAAATGTTGACTGTATAACCGGGTACCTGGTTGGAGTAAAGGATATATATTCGGACACCATACAGGGCTTTGTTATAGATTCCGATACCCACACCTGGGAAAATGGAGCATACACCATGCAGCTTGAATTGAATTTTGATGATGTTATGAATGAAAAAACGTATATGAGTAAAAAGAAGAAAAAAAGCTCCAATATTTCTAAGCATTGGGACATGTGAGGGTGAAAGAATGGATGATCCTTTTAAATTAATAATTGATGTAATGAGGAAGGAGGGGAGTATATACAACCCTCCTTCAGTGATGCTGGGGAAAGTAATAAACCCGGCTCCCGATTTATTGATCAGTGTCAACGGTCTGCAGCTTGACAAGGATGATCTGAAAGCTGCGGAATACCTGACAGGCTCTTTAAAAAACGGTGATGAGGTGGTAATACTCCCCGCGGCAGACAAAAAAGTATTTCTTATAATATGCAAGGTGGTGAGTTTATGAGTATATTTCCAGCTGTAGAAGAAGGGCAGGCGGAGGAAGTTCAGGAAATAGCGGATAGCGTTGTTTTAAGGGAGTATGCCTGGGACTTTATACGTAATGATTTTATATTTGAAAACGGCAGACAAAAGATTGCAGAAGGCCTGGAGGCATTAAAAATATGGGCGTACAAGGCTTTGGTAACAGAAAGGTATAAGTACCTGGCATATAGCTGGGATTATGGGCAGGAGATTGCAAATTTGATTGGCAGCAATATATCTTCAGAATTTGTTAAAAGTGAAGTGAAAAGGTACATCGAAGAAGCATTTTCGGTCAACCCGCATATCAAGGGAATAAAAAATCTCTCAACAGCAATTGAAGAGGATACAATCTCCGTTGATTTTACAATTTTAAGTGATTTAGGGGAGGTGGATATAAATGTATGAAGCCCAAACAGAGGAAGCAATAAAGCAAAGGATGTTAGGCAGGATCAGCACTGATATAGACAAATCGGAAGGATCTTTTGTAAATGATGCGGTTGCACCTGTTTCTGTGGAACTGGCTCAAAGCTATATACAGCTGGAAAGATTGCTGGCGCTGGCTTTTGCACAGACCTCATCAGGAAACTATCTGGACATGAGAGCCGGGGAATACGGGATAAGCCGTAATATGGGGGCAAGAGCAGCCGGTAGTGTCAGGTTTACAGGGAATAACGGAGTAGAAATACCTGTCGGCACTCAGATACAAACCGGCGGAGGACTTATCTATACAACAACCGACAGTGGAATTTTAACAGAAGGAATACTGGATTTGCAGGTTACTGCCGAGGATATAGGGATAAAATACAATGTGCCGTCAGGAAGCCTGATTCAATTGCCTGTACAGGTAGTAGGAATAACCGGGGTAACAAATATTGAACCAATTACAGGCGGAAGTGATATAGAAAGTGATCAGAGCCTGCTGCAAAGATTGTTGATTAAGGTTAGGATGCCTTCAACATCCGGGAATGCCAACGATTATAAGTTGTGGGCTTTAAGTGTGGGCGGTATAGGTGACGCAAAAGTATTTCCCGTATGGGACGGCCCCGGAACAGTGAAAGTAATTGTTATTGATACAGAAAAGAAGCCGGCTAATATGAATCTTGTGTCAAGTGTTTCCGGGGTGATTGAAAACAACAGGCCTATTGGTGCCAAAGTAGATGTAGCTGCAGCACAACCGCTTATCATAGATATCAATGTTACAGTAGTAAAAGATTCCTCCCCTATCTTGGAGCAGATAAAAGCGGAAGTTGCTGTAAAAGTCGGCGATTATTTAAAATCAATTGCTTTCAGACAGAGCTACGTGAGCTATGCACAGGTCGGTAATGCCATAATGCAGAGCAGCGGTATTGAGGATTACTCAAACCTGTTGGTAAATAACGGTTCTGCCAATATAACAGTAGGAGCAGAAGAGGTAGCAATTGTCGGGATGGTGACTGTAAATGAATAAAGCTGATACTTTAAAATCCTATATACCTGAGCTTATTCTTAAGAGTAAGGTATTTAATGAAATATATGATACTCAAGGCACCGAGCTTGATTCCTTGTGGGAATCAATTAACAGCATCCTGGACCAGTGTTTTGTTGATAAAGCTACCTGGGGACTAAAATTCTGGGAGGAATTTCTCGGTATACCTGTTGATGAGACAAGGGAGACAGACTTCCGGCGCGGGGTGGTCAAATCGAAAATACGTGGGGTTGGTACCGTAACAGTAAAACTGATGCAAACTGTTGCCCAAAGCTATGATAACGGAGAAATAAATATTATCGAAAATGCTGGTGAATACAGCTTTACAGTGAAATTTACCGGCATCAAGGGTATCCCTCCCAATCTGGACGACCTGAAAAAAGCAATTGAAGAAATAAAGCCGGCCCATTTGCAAGTTATGTATACATTCAAATACAACATGTGGGATTATGTAAAAACACTGACATGGAAGCAAGTAAAAGAAAATACATGGGAAAACCTGAAAGTGAGGTAATGAGATGTCGACAAACACAACCAATTATAACCTTGAAAAACCCGGCCTCAATGAGACTGCCGATATTGAAGTAATCAATCAAAACATGGACATAATTGACACCGGCCTGAAAAATGTAAGTGATAAGGCCGACGGAAAAATCAGCAAGTCCCTGGCGACTGCTGCAAATCAGTTCCTGCTGTCATCCTCGGTAGGACAGTTTGTTGTAAAAACTGTTGATGAAATAAAGTCTTTGCTTGGACTGAAGGGGGCAGCAGAGAAGGAATTTAACTCTGCTGGTGGTGTCGCTTCATATGATGCAGTTCAATCGCATTTGTCGGATTACGTGAGGCAGCCGGGGTATGCAATAGCAACAGGAAGTGTCAATTCATATGCTGTAACCTTAAGCCCGGCACCGACATCCTACATAGATGGAATGGGCATAGTTGTAAAAATCAGTGTAGCTAATACGGGTGCTGCGACAATCAATATTAATGGTCTTGGGGCAAAGCCTATGGTTGATGGTAAGGGCAATACTCTTACTTCCGGCAAGCTCAGGCTGAACGGTACCTATTCGCTCAAGTATAATTCCACATCAGGAAATTTTATATTACAGGGTAGCGATTCTTCCGGCGATGCTACTCCTGCTGATTTACTTGCCGGGAAAACTGCGAGCACGGATGCAGGAGATATAACAGGAACAATGGCGTATAAAGCAGGTGCTTTTCCCGGTGGTGCGGCGGGAACTGATGGCAATGGCAATGTATCAATACCCATTACCTCTGATGGGTACTATCCGGTTGGAGCAAGTGTATACTCATGGGATGGTGATTTTATCGCAGCAAATATCAGAGCAGATAGAAATATATATGGGTTACAGGGTTCTATTCCTGTCAGAACCAATACCGATACAGGAGGCTCATATCCAGCAGCTGTAAATGATAGTGTTTACGACAGTAATATATATCTGATGCCTCCCGCAGGGTATTATGATGGCAACGTATGGGTGCATAGAGAACTGCCTGGATTAATAGCTGCAAACATTCGCCAAGGTGTTACAATTGGTACTGGTGGCAGTGGCAAGATTGTGGGAAGCTTTGCAGGCAAATCATGGTATCAAGGAACGGCAACAGCTGTTGGCAACATGGTTTTTTGGTACAATGATAATTCCTCTATGAATGGGGCTGGTATAGAAGTACCGTTGAATTTGACATTTACTCCCAAAACTATACTTTTATGGCAGGCAAGTGGCCCGCAGGCGGGACAGCTTTGGTCTTTTTCAACAGATGAAGCAATCTACACAAATGGTAGATATCCTGAGGTAATGGCAAGATGGGGACGAGGATTTGCACGCGAAGGCACATATTGTTATATGGTGAGTACAGGTATTAGATTTCCTACTCCATCAGCAGGCTTTGAATATACATTTTTATTAATTGGTTAATAAAGGAGGATGAATATTATGCGAACTTTAGTAATTTTTGATGAGGCAGGCTTTATAGTTAACCAAATGCGAGGTAGCGATTTAAGGGAGCCTGTCGGAATACCATTTTTATGGATTGAAATACCCGAAGGAAAATATTTAAAAAGTATTGACGTAAGCGGAACAGAACATAAACCAGTATATGTGGATTTACCAAAATCAGAAACGCAAAAGCTACAAGAACTGGTCAACCAGCTAATAGTGGACAATCTGAACATGCAACAACAGATTGATACCTTAATAACAACAGGATTGGGGGTGTAAAAATGTTTGAGAGACTGAATTATTTATATCATGCAGGTAAGCTTACGGCAGAACAGTTAGACATAGCAGTATCAAAGGTTTGGATTACAGCAGAACAAAAAACAGAAATAATCGGATAAGGATAATATAGCGAAATAAAAGGAGGTAGTATAAGTGACAGAACATATTAACAAAGGAAGCGAATCAACAGAAAAAGGAATGGCTGTCCTGGGTAGAGCAGAAGAACAGCCAACAGTAATAAATTTTTCAACTAATATTACTATGAATACAGAGATCTCTTTAAGTAAGATAGTAAACAATATTAGTCTCGTGCTCCAAAGGAAATTCCTACAATGGTCTGTAAATAAGATGAGAAATTTTATTTTTGACCGACTATTTGTGTTTGCATAGGGTGTAATGATTGCATTTTGGAGGACAATCGCTGAGGAATCACTTATTAGTTTGAGATCTTTATTCTCTCCCGATAATTTCTCAATTTGATTGTTTCTACCAATAAAGCAATTTTCAATTATAATTTTGGTTATCGTTGCAGATGGGTCAGAAGGTATTTCATCATCCTTTACGTCGGATAAGCCAATTATCTTTCCTTCAATCATACCGAAATTAGTAAATATCATTACAGTTGTATCAGCAGATGTTGAAAGGCCTTCTATTTTACCAGATGTTAAGGTGTTTATAGTTACATTTATACTATCTAATGTAATAGATTTTAAATCTATGCGGTCTTTTAATAGTTTAGGTAACTCATTTTTATTCACAAGTATCACTTCCCTTCCAGAAAATTCTATCACTAGGGAAGGAATTCGACAATGTGAAGATTAATAAAATGTGTAATTAATGTATAAAATTTAAAAGCACGGACTAAAAGGATTACTCAATAATGGGTAGTCCTTTGTTTATTACAAAAATCATGAAAGGGTGAGACAAATGAAACAAGAAGGCAAATTCATTTTAATGGACCGGGATGAACTCAGGGTTTACATTGAAGGGCTGAAGGGAGCTAAGACCTTCAAAACTATCCAGCAGCATCATACGGCAAGTCCGGCATATAAGGACGTTAAAAACAACCATTTTCAGTTAATGAAGGGTATGGAAAATTATCATGTCGGCACACTGAAAATGAGTGAAATAGCCCAGCACTTCAGCGCATTTCCTGATGGAACCATATGTGCAGGCCGGCCGCTTACAAAAGATGGCGGAGGGTTCCTGAATCCACTTAATAAGGACTCAATAACTACTGAGAACGTTGGGAACTTTGATTCTGATATTATGACAGAGGATCAAACGCAAAGTATCATATTGCTGAATGCTCTTCTGTGCAAAAAGTTCAATATAGTTCCTTCCACTTCAACGCTGATATATCATTGCTGGGTGCAAAACAAGTCGTGCCCGGGACTGAAATGGTTCGAAGGAAATACCAGGACAGCTGCGGAGAGATATTTTATACCTCTTATAAAAGCGGCAATGGAAGAGCCCATGACTTTTGAGCAAGCATTAGACATTGTTTCAAGGAAAGTAAATACGGTATATCCATACTGGCTTAAAAGAAGGGATATAGATCCGGCATTTTCAGCCTTAATTATAAAAGTTGCAAAAGCGTTTGGAGGTGAGTAGCATGGAAAAGATTAATACTTTTAAGGCTTCAACTGTTGCGTTATCAGCAAGTGTGTCAGCCGTGTTAGGGTGGTTCGGCTGGTTGGTCATAGCTTTTGTAGCATGCATGTCTGTGGATTGGATTACCGGATCTATGGCTGCTTGGAAAAGAGGAGAGTGGGAAAGCAGGATTGCACGTGAAGGTATATGGCATAAAACAGGCAGTATTATAGCTGTTTTGGTAACATTAATACTTGATGCGGTTATTGGCAATGTAATAAATAATATTCCAAGTGTCTCACTGCCGTTTACCTACACAGTTCTTTTAAGTCCGGTAGTTATAGTATGGTACATACTCACCGAGCTTGGCAGTATAATTGAAAATGCGGGCAGGATGGGAGCTCCTGTACCTGGTTTCTTACAGAAGGCTATTGCACTTTTAAAGGAGAGTATTGATGCAGCAGGAGAGAAGACTACAGAAAATAAATAATAGACAAGCCTTTATCTTTTTGGGATGAATAAGCTTGGCCGATGCATTAAATATAAAATTTTATTTGAACTATATATGATTTTTAAAAATAAATTATAATTGATTTAATTAATTCGGAGGTTTTAACAGTGAAAGAGGAAAAATCACTAATATTAGGGATAATCGGGGTAGTTTCAACAATTGTATCTGAAATAATAACATGGATAGGAAGAATTACCGGATTGGCAAATTATAGCGATTATGAGCTGAGCAGCCTTGTTATAACAGGAAACAGACCTTCAGCGCCTATAGGTTTTGTTGTTGAGAGTTCAATCGGTGTGATAATATCAGCTGTACTTTATAGATTGGTTAAGGAAACCGGAGAGAAATACATTTTATTAAAATCTGTAATCACCGGCATTATAGCTTGGATTATCATCGAGATATTAATTACCGCAATAATAGAGGGAAAAACGGTACCCTATAGGGAAGTAAGCAGTTATTATACTCACTTGATCGGGGCTATTGGATTTGGTATAACACAAGGCTTGTTATTTAAAAGATATATATTAAAGAAAGTTAATGTAATAGACCGATAAATTTATTATAGGCCTTTAGTATCAAATGCTGAAATTTGAGCAAAAAGCATTGTAATTCTATGGGCATGATGATTTTGGGTAAATACAAATTATGGGGGTTAAACTATATCATATGTCCAAATTCAATATTGATAATCCTGCCTTCTACGCCATTACTGGTAACAGGCTGGATATGTTGTGTTATGGGTAGATGGTTAGGTATAGTCATTGCATATATTATTATTTTCATAAAAAGAAACAGGGTAAATCAATACATAATAAATTTCCCTTAAAAACACCGCTCATGGTACCTCCTTATCCAGCCTGAGTCCGTTAAACCCAAAGGCTTATGGGGAAAGAATAAGCGTCGAAATGGTGAAAAAAGATTTTTTTATCCATGCTCTCTAATTGGAATATTTTTTACTATTTTTGGTAAACTATAACCGTTGGGAGGTGTTACGCGTGAATATGGGCTTTGATGAGGTGTATTATGAGCCGGGTGTGCTTGATTATAAGCTGGGGCAGATGCTGCAGCGCAAATACGCAAGCCTGCCTTGGAGACAGATAGAAAATCACAACCGCATAACGGAAATGACAGCGGCGGACAACGAAGATTTTCCAAAACTAAAAAAACATCTGATCATCGGAATCAGAAAGACACACCGATATGTGCCGAATAATAAGGTTTCCGACTGGCTAGTGCCCTACACATCCTCAGGCTGCAGGGCGATGTGCCTATACTGCTATCTGGTATGCAATTACAATAAATGTGCATATCTGCGCCTGTTTGTCAACCGCGAGCAAATGCTGGACAGGCTGCTTAAAAAGGACGCTGCAGCTCTCGTACCGCAAACCTTCGAGATTGGCAGCAACAGTGATTTGCTGCTGGAAAACACAATAACGGATAATCTGCACTTTACAATAGAGCGTTTTGCACGTGAAGGCCGCGGTAGCCTGACGTTTCCGACAAAATTTGATATGGTAACTTCGTTGCTTAATCTTGACCACCGTGGGAAGACCATATTTCGTATGAGCGTGAATCCCCAGGAAATAATAAGTCGCATAGAGATGGGCACTTCTCCGCTGCCTGCAAGAATCCGTGCGCTAAACGACATGGCGGAGGCGGGATATCCGGTGGGGCTGTTGATTGCACCCGTGATTCTTCTTCCGAATTGGAAGCGCCTGTACGGGGAACTGATAGAGCGCCTGGCAGACGAGCTGAGCGACAAGGTTATGCAAACTGGCTTTATAGAAATTATACTAATGACGTACAGCTTCGTACAAAATGCTATTAACACAGAGGCTTTCCCAAATGCCGTACAGCTTTTAGACCGGGAAACCATGACCGGACGTGGGCGCGGCAAATACTGCTATCGAAACAATATCCGTGCAGAGGCCGAGTCCTTTTTACGGGAAAAGCTTTCTCGACAGTTAGGAACTATGTCGATACTGTATATTTCATAACACTTTTCGAAAACCCCCTTACTTATCAGTACAGGTACCAATTAGCTGCTTATATGGAACTCTTGCAGAGGGGACTAACTTGGAGGCAGGTTCTGTATGTGCCGTTTGATCATCAAAGAAAATATTAGCACCAAAGGCCTTTAATACTTTGCTTTTTTCAATCCCACCTAAGAAAAATGCTTCATCAATACGAACATCCCATGCTCTAAGTGTTCTGACAACACGCTCGTGGGCAGGCGCATTCCTGGCAGTTACAAGTGCCGTACGAATAGGAGCTAATTCTTTAGGAAAACCTTTTTGAATAATGGAAATAGTTTTCAAGAGTTTTGCAAAAGGCCCTTCTGGCAACGGATTTTGCGCGTTTATTTTTTCGTGCTCTGCAAATGCCTGCAGCCCTTCAGTTTGAAAAATGCGCTCCGATTCGTCAGAGAAAATAACTGCATCTCCGTCAAAAGCTATTCTAATCTGTTGCACATCATCCTCTGGGTTGATGGGCCATTCTGAATGTGAGCAGATAATACCAGCCGCGACATTGGCGTTAATTGCCTCTTGTACGTCCGATTCATTTGCGGATAAGAATAAATCTGTTTTGAAAGCATCCAAGTACGGTGAGATTGATTCACCCCCTACAAGAGCAGCTCTGCTAATATCAAGTCCATAGTGCTCTATAGATTTGAAAATTCGCAAACTTGTGTCCGCACTGTTTTTAGACATAACAATTATTTCTGTAAGATGTTGACCATCTGTATTGAGTCGATGAAGTGCTTTTATAAGAGGAAATGCTGTACCTGGCATTAAAACATCATTTTCATGTTCAATCTGATATTCAGAGTATGCTTTTAGACCTTCCTGTTCATATATTATATTCTCTCTTTCCAAATCGAATAAGGCACGAGAGGAGATTCCCACTACCAATTTATTATCTAAAGCAAGTGCCATATTTACAACCTTCTCTCCATCAACTAAATTTACTATTAGTGCTATAATACGAACCTTTATGAGGTTTTTACAAGTCTTTCATTTATCTGATTATACCAAATATCGCTGATACCATCAATGGAACTAGGTTAGGATGATGGTGAGTGGAGTTCTAAAAGGGGAAGAGAAGGAAGTTGGAATAAAGCCGGAGGCATAGTTGTTTTAGTCGCTTCGGTGCTGGATGGTGTGGTCGGAAGTATGGTCAATAAGGCTATTGCACTATTCAAGGGTGCCGTTGAAATCGCTGCAATCTGCTTGGATAATTTGCATTAGCTTAAAAAAAGTGCTTGTAATAATAACATAAAGGGCATTCGGATGACATCCAAATGCCCCAAAGAACATATTAGTTTTAATCTGATTGTAAAATACTAGATTGCGTCTCCATATTCGTCTATTAAATAGCCCCTTGCGATATATCCTGTTTTTCCACTATAACTGACTTTATACCAATCTGAGAGCACGCTTGTAATTGTAACTTTAGTTCCTTCAGGAATTTTAGCTAATATAGTAGAGCTTGTGCTTTGCGATTCTCTAAGATTAACTCCTACTCCATCGTGAGTACAAACCCAACCGTAAGTAACTGCCGCTACAACCATACTTTGATCTGAATTTTCGGTGGTTTCCTTTGTTGCTGCACTAGCACCTATCACTAACGTAGTACAAACTGAAACTACTAATGCTAACCCTACAAATTTTCTAAATACGTTTTTCATAAAAAACCTCCTTAGTTATTTTATTATAAGTAAATAGTAACATGAAAAATATAAAAAATATGTAAAATTATGGTTTTTGAGAGATATGTGCCCTAAAATGTGCCCTGGAAGATTAAATAAAAATACCGCTCACTGTATCATACAGTTAAGCGGTTTTCTCTGGTACGCCCGACACGATTCGAACGTGCGACCTGCGGTTTAGGAAACCGACGCTCTATCCTACTGAGCTACGGGCGCGTATAATAAATTTCCGACGTTTTTACATTATATCACGAATGGTGAAAAAGTCAACGGGGTAAGGTACAATTAACATTGGAAGTTAGGATAATTCGCGACGGATAAAGAGATACCTGCAAGCCCACGCTTAACACCAAACCTCACTGTCATAATACTGTTCCTGAAAGTAAATTTGTTTTTCAATTTCATCCTTTGTAAACAGCATTTCAGTTGGTGCCACCACCCATTTCTCTTCAATGTCATCATTACGATGAACTATGGCTATTATTTTACCTGTAAACTCTTTAACCGGCTCTGATACACCCAAAATATAGGCATCCTGCTCTTCACCGTCCGGTGC
Source organism: Bacillota bacterium (assembly GCA_023386445.1). Taxonomy (GTDB): domain Bacteria; phylum Bacillota; class Clostridia; order Acetivibrionales; family DSM-1351; genus Ruminiclostridium. The sequence continues at coordinate 20,742 of JAEWJR010000087.1, forward strand.
GGGGATACCTTTGATACGGGATAATACAAATTCGGATGTTCAGGATGATATGTTCCCATTGCTCTGTCAATTGTTACAGTTACAATATCCCCAAGCATAATAATCCCTTTCAGAGTTAAAATTTTGTGCAATAACATATCAGGAGAAAGTAAAAATGTACAGATATTGCTATATATTCTATCATGTTTTCAGCAATGCACTATACATAACTAATATATAACTAATATATGTACTTACGTAACAAAAACCGTATCTAAAACAAATTGCGGAATGGAGAAGGTACCAACATACTTCGGCCTGACTTGTCTTTGAAAAAAGTTGTGGGTGAAGAATGGCAGGAATGCATGTACGATGATGCCGTGGATAATCTGAGGTTATATTATCTGGGAGCTGACGGAAGCACAGCATCAAGCTTTCCGTTTTGTCATTTATATCTATCTGCCGGTGTACATACTTATGAGGAAATAGCATAAAGCCGTTAAAGCAAGAATACCTGCAGTCAGCAAGGCTATTTTCCACGGTGATAACGGCGACTTTCCGTCAACCCTGCCGGTTTGTCCATTGATCATATAACCGTAATTCTTATCCTTGTATTTAAAGGAGGAAAACCACAGCGGCAGCAGAATGTGTTTGTATTTTTTATTGCTGTAGGCTGTTTTAAACCTTAAATTACTTATTTCATCAGCATTGATCTGTGTCTCTATACCTCTGGCTATAAAGCTGGAGAGCCGTTTCTTCGCTGTTTCCCAGCCGGTTTTAAGGTCCACCGAATAGCGCTCGGCCTTGAAGCCGGAAAGAAATTCGGGCTTATATGGAGTCAGTTCCTCCATATTGTAGGGAAGGATATGAGAGTACATATTATCATCAATATGTACTGAGGAGTCTACTACATAGTTTCTGAAGTCTTCAACATACTGGCCCGATACGGGATACCAGCGGGTACGCATTTCCTGATGAGCCACCTGTTCGGTCTTACCGTCCCTGACTTCGGTTCTGTATACGGTAACCCAGTAATGTTCTCCGGCCATAGCCGTATAAAAGGAGCTTGTATCGGCATCAAAGGACCAGCAGGGAACATACATGCCGGTAAGCTGGACATGTTGGCTGTTAACACCCTTTCTGAGCTTTGACGGCGCCAGCCATTTTCCCCTCAGCCACTTTTTATACAGGCCGACAGCGGCTTCAGAATTTATTTTAAAGGGAATGATGCTCTCGGGCATTATGCCTGTGGTAATTACTTCCTCCTGTATGTTGCTGTTGCCGCAGAAAGGACACCTGTCAGCCACAATAAAGGCATCAAACACTGTCTCGGCACCGCAGTTTTTACACTTCACGGCGTGGCTTTTTTCACCCCAGACCTGCGGTTCCAGTTCATGGTCATTGTCAAACCCGTAAGCAGTGGGATGCTGGAGGGTATCCTCCATACTGATTATATGTTTGCAGTATTCACATTTCAGATTCTGGGACTCTGGATCAAAAACCATTACCCCTCCGCAGGAGGGACATTTAAAAGAGGTGGCCGATGTTTGGGGCACACCATCCTGATTTATCCGTGAGCCGGACTTGCCGGTATTTAATTCGCTCATATATGTGACCTCGTATTTGTAAAGTCCCGGATGCTGTTATTCCTGAAGTCAATTACATTTGGAAGCCTTCGGCTTTCAAACGTAATTGACTTTGGTAACAGATTTTCTGATACGGGAGGAGCTGTATATCTATTGCTGCTTCTGACCGCATTCGGGACAGAACTTGCTGCCGCCCGGCAGCTCATTTCCGCAACCTGCGCATTTAATAATGTCTGGTGATACCTTGTTTCCGCACTCTATGCAGAATTTCGCCTGTGCCGCCAGCTGAGCACCGCAGGCAGAGCATTTTATGGTGCCGGGCTCCTGGGCGGGTGCAGCGGTTTTGGGTTCAGCAGACTTTTGCTGTCCTGCCGAAAAGGCTTCTGCAAATATGCTGCCCAGACCCATTCCTGCTCCAAGCCCCACTCCTACACCGGCAGCTCCCCCGGAATTTTGGGCGGCATCCCTTATGGATTCCGCAGCCTGATATTTAGTGTATTGATTCAGACTATCACCTATGATACCCATGGAGGTGCGCTTATCAAGTACTTTTTCTACCTCCTCAGGGAGAGAAATATTTTCAATAACAAGTGACGACAGGGTCAGGCCCAGCTCTGCAAAGGCATTATCCAGCTTGTTCCTGGACATTGCTGCTATTTCGTCATATTTTGAAGCCAGGTCCAGGGCCGGAACAGCCGCCTCTGCCAGAAGATCGGAAATACCTGAAACAATCTTGCTTTTAAGCTGTCCGGTGATCCCTTCGACGGTAAACAAACTTGCAGTTCCAAAAACTTCTCTCAGGAAAACCGATGGGTCAACTACCTTGAAGGAGTAAGTTCCGAACATTCTTATACGGAGCATTCCGAATTCCGCATCTCTCATCATTACAGGGTTCGTAGTCCCCCACTTGCAATTTGTATACTGCCTGGTATTAACAAAATATACCTCAGATTTGAAGGGAGAATTAAAACCGTACTTCCAGGACTTAAGTTTGGTCATTACAGGTAGATTCCTGGTATCGAGAGTATAGCTTCCCGGGGTAAAAACATCCGTAAGCTGACCTTCGTCAACAAAAACTGCCATCTGTGACTCTCTGACAGTGAGTTGAGCCCCCATTTTAATTTCCTTATTTTCAACAGGGAACCGATATACCATAATATTTGAGCTGTTATCGGTCCATTCTATTACTTCTATAAATTGAGACTTGATGAAATCAAATAAACCCATGGTTACCTCCGGATATCTAATTAATCCAAAATCAGTGTTTCTTTACCCTTATACTTTATCATAAATTCTTTTATTTGTGATATTTAACGGATAATTTATCGTTTTGCGCCGGTTTTAATTTATGGTTATCCTGGCGATAAATGGTATTTGCCAAAACAAAGGTTTTGCCACACAGGGAGACAGCTTTATAGTTGAATTTGTTATAGATTATACCGGTACGCGAGTACAACTTCAAGCAATGGATAGCTCGGTAAAAGTGCTTTATGAAATTTGTAGGTAAACAACAGGTATTTTAGCCGGCAAAGTGACAGGAGGTCCCAGCTTGACTATCATGAAATTCATTCTAGTCAAGCGGAGCATCACGCGAGACCCGGATGGTCGAGTCGATACGACGGCAATAAATACTTGTTGTGAACCGTACTATTTCAAGCAAGCGCTTTGTGTGCAGCCATTGCTTGAAGTTAGTATGGAAGTACCGGTATAAGCAGTACAATTTTTTACTGGTAATATTGATTAACCCAGTAGCACAACGCGTTAATTTTAAGGAAATCCGTGGAATTTATTTTACCGATGTTCTATAATTGAATATAAATGATTTCTCAAACATTATATATGCAAGTTTTTTCAGAAAAAATGATAAACTAATAACTGAGTTTGTGAAAAGGGATTTAAATTTTGGCGTATGTAATACAACGCAGCAAATTAATAATGACGGAGGTAGAAAATATGGCTTCAAACAAAGCGTTACCAAAGAGACAGGATATCGACTCCAAATTCAAATGGAAGCTGGAGGATATTTATAGCGACAGCTCCTTATGGGAGCAGGACTTCAAAAAGGTAAAGGAACTGGCGGAGCAGATAAAGGGCCTGCAGGGCAAGCTGGCAGAGAGTGCACAAAGGCTGCTGGAATGCTTCAAAAAAAGTGATGAACTGTTATCGCTGAATGATAAGGTGTTTGTATACGCCAGAATGAAGAGGGATGAAAATAACGGGGATGCAGCCTATCAGGCTCTGACAGAGAGAGCGTCCTCACTGGCAACCGAGGTTTTTGCGGCTATTTCCTATATAGTTCCTGAAATGCTCAGCATTCCTGAGGAGACACTGCTTTCATATGTAAACTCGGATAAGGAACTGTCTGTCTACATGTTCTCAATTAAAGAAAATTTAAGGCAGAAGGAGCATATCTTATCCGAAAAGGAAGAACATATACTGGCCATGTCGGCTGAAATATCCGATACCGCCGGAGATGTGTTTACAATGTTCAATAACGCCGACATCAAATTCCCCTACATAAAGGATGAAGAGGGGGAAGAGATTGAGGTAACCAAAGGAAGATATATCGCATTTCTGGAGAGCAAGGACAGAAGGGTGAGAAAGGATGCTTTTGAGGCTGTTTACAGTTCCTATAAAAAGATGAAGAACACATTGGCTGCATCTCTGACAGGCAATGTCAAGAAAAACAGGTTTTATTCACTTGTACGCAAATATCCCTCTGCATTGGAGGCCTCACTGGACAATGACAATATTTCAGTGGATGTTTATACAACACTTATAGATACAGTCAGCAAGAATTTACCCTTGCTGGACAGATACCTGAAACTGCGTAAGAAGGTCCTGAAGCTTGACGAACTTCACATGTATGATCTATATGTTCCCATGGTTGAGGAATTTGACAAGAAGATACCCTATGAAGAGGCCCGCACTATAGTGGCAGAGGCTTTGAAGCCTTTGGGAGAAGAATATGTAGGATATCTGCAAAAGGGTATGAACTCCGCATGGATAGACGTGTATGAAAATGAAGGTAAGACCAGCGGCGCGTATGCATGGGGGGCTTACAAGACCCATCCGTATGTTCTGCTCAACTACCAGGATAAAATAAATGATGTATTCACGCTTGCACACGAAATGGGGCATGCACTGCACTCCTACTATACCAATATGACCCAGCCCTATGTGTATTCGGAATATAAAATATTTGTAGCAGAGGTGGCTTCAACAGTAAATGAATCTCTTCTTATGAGATACCTGCTGCCCAGAGCTTCAAGCAAACAGGAAAAGGCTTATTTATTGAACCACTACCTGGAGGAATTCAGAGGAACAGTATTCAGACAGGTAATGTTTGCGGAGTATGAAAAAATCATACATGAAAAGGTAGAACAGGGAGAGGCTTTGAATGCGCAGGAACTCAGCGACATTTACTACGGACTCAACAAAAAATATTTCGGTGAAGCTGTAACCGTTGACGAGGATATAGCAATGGAATGGTCCAGGATACCTCATTTCTACAGCAGCTTCTATGTATATAAATATGCTACAGGCTTCTCCTCACCGACAGCCATAGCAGAAAAGATCCTTACCGAAGGAAAGCCGGCGGTTGACAAGTATCTGCAATTCCTGAAGAGCGGCGGATCAAATTACCCCCTGGAGCTGTTAAAGATTGCCGGCGTGGATCTCTCAACTCCGCAGCCTATCCAGGATGCACTGAATGTGTTTGAAAAGACGCTGGATGAACTGGAAGAACTCTTAAAATAGCAGGCAATGGATTATTAGCATTAAAATAGATCGATATACCAAAAAAATTTAATATTTATCGGAGGAAAGGTTATGAAAGATCCGCGTATAGAAAAACTTGCAGAGAATCTTATAAATTACTCCTGTGAATTAAAACCCGGAGAAAAGATTCTTATTGAAAATATAGGGAATGAAGTACCACTGTCAAGGGCACTGATCCGTGAGGCTTATAAGGTTGGTGGGATACCATACCTCACTGTCAAGAACCCTGAGCTGGAGAGAGTGCTTCTGGAGCAGTGCACCGAGGAACAGATGAAGGATATGGCCAGATACGAGCTGGCACGCATGAAGGACATGGATGCATATATCGGAATCAGATCCGGTGATAATGTCAGTGAAAAGGGGACTGTTCCATCAGAAAAGATGAAAATTTACATGTCTCTCTTTAATAAGCCGGTCCATTCGGAGCAGAGAGTAAACCATACCAGATGGGTCGTTATGAGATATCCCAGTCATTCAATGGCACAGCTGGCCAATATGCCGACAGAATACTTCGAGGATTTCTATTTTAATGTCTGCAATCTGGATTACAGGAAGATGTCTGTCGCAATGGACCCATTGGTAAAAATGATGGAATCCACAGACAGGGTAAGAATCACAGGCAAGGGTACAGATCTGACCTTCTCAATTAAAGGTATCCCTGCAATAAAATGTGACGGAAAACTGAATATTCCTGACGGGGAAGTATATACGGCACCGGTAAGGGATTCGGTCAATGGAGTTATAACCTATAACTGCCCTGCCGTATACCAGGGAGTAACCTTTGAGAATATATGTTTTGAGTTCAGGGACGGCAGAATAATCAAGGCAACAGCAAATAATACCCAACGCGTTAATGAAATACTTGATACTGACGAAGCTGCCAGATATGTCGGTGAGTTTGCAATAGGGGTGAATCCGTATATTGATACACCCATGAAGGATACTCTCTTTGATGAAAAGATAAGAGGCAGCATACACTTTACTCCCGGCAGCTGCTATGGAGATGCGCCAAACGGAAATAAATCTTCCATTCACTGGGATCTGGTATTTATTCAGAGACCGGAATACGGCGGAGGAGAGATCTGGTTTGACGACAGGCTCATCAGGAAGGACGGACTCTTTGTACCCGAAGAATTACAGGGGCTTAATCCCGAAAAATTGAAATAAGCAGGCCTTATTTTATTAAATTTCAAACAGCTCTGTCAGTTCCTGCTGTGTCATTTTGGTAAGAAGGGTTTCTCCGGACTGGATTACGGCATCCACCAGCTGTTTTTTCCTTTCCTTGAGACTCAGGATCTTTTCCTCAATGGTACCGTGGGTGACCAGTTTCATGACATGAACCGTTTTGGTCTGACCTATCCTGTACGCACGGTCGGTTGCTTGATCCTCCACTGCGGGATTCCACCAGGGGTCGTAATGGATAACGGTATCGGCGCCGGTGAGGTTCAGCCCCGTTCCCCCGGACTTGAGCGAAAGCAGAAATATATTGCCTTCTCCGCTGTTGAAGCTGCGAACAAGCTTCATTCTTTCATCAGCCGGAGTTGCTCCGTCAAGGTAAAGGTAATTGATTCCTGTTTCCTCAAGCCAGCCCCTGATTATACCAAGCATTGAGGTAAACTGGGAGAAAAGCAGTATTCTATGGCCTGCTGTAAGGGAATCCTCCACTACCTCCATGAGCAGCTGAAGCTTTCCGCTGTCACCCTCATAGTCTTCTACAAACAAAGATGGGTGACAGCACAGCTGACGCAATCTTGTGAGGATAGAAAGAATTTTGATCTGGCTTTTTTCAAAGCCCTTTTCTTTGATCTCACTAAACAATTCACCCTTAGCCTCTTCAAGATATGCGACATAAAGTTTCTTCTGCTCCTGGGTAAGTTCTGCTTCAATAATATGCTCGATTTTCTCAGGCAGCTCCTTTAAAACATCCTGCTTCAGTCTTCTTAGGATAAAAGGCCGGATCTGCCTGCCAAGGCTTGAAAGCGATGAGGTATCCCCTTTGGATATGGGAGTCTCATATTTTTCTGCAAATTTTGAATGTGAGCACAGATAGCCGGGAAGTATAAAATCAAATACCGACCACAGTTCGGTGAGATTATTCTCCATGGGTGTGCCGGTGAGGGCCAGTCTGTGTTCCGATGCTATCTGCTTTACAGCTTTTGATGCCTGTGAAAGGGGATTCTTTATGTGCTGAGCCTCATCCAGGATACAATATCTGAAATTATAGGGCGTATAGTCATCTATATCCCTCCTGATCAAAGCATACGAGGTTACCACAAGATCTGATCCGATACCTTGCCGTATCAGCTCCTGGCGTTCAGTTTTATTACCCACGACGGCAGTTACAGACATATCCGGAGCAAACTTGTGAATTTCCGAGCACCAGTTGTATATTAAAGAAGTGGGAACTATAACAATAGATGGACGACTGCCTGACGATTGCTTGTCAAATTCCAGCAGGGTAATAACCTGGAGTGTTTTGCCAAGCCCCATGTCATCGGCCAGTATCCCGCCCAGACCATAATGGGAGAGCGTTTTCATCCATTTGAAACCAAGTTTCTGGTAATCTCTCAACGTTCCTTTGATGCTTCTGGGTATTTTGTATTCTGTTTCAGCGGGGTCCTGAATATCATGAATCAGGTCCTTTAAAGCCGTATTGCGTTCAAAGAATTTCATCCCGCTCTCTTTAAGCATATTATCTATGTACAGTGCCCTGTATTTGGGCAGCTTTATAAAATCCCCTTCAATGTCGGAGGAACTCAGATCCAGCTGCTCCAAAATCTCTGCCATATTCAGCAGACTTTCCGCTTCAAGAGTCAGAAAAGCACCATCCTTCAGGCGGAAATACTTTTTTTTCTGCCTGATACTGTCAAAAATGTTTGGCAGCTCCTCACGTTCGACACCTTCAATATTGAAATTGAATTCCAGAAAGCCGTTCAAACTGTTCAATCTCAGAAAGCCTGAGAAAGAAAGCTGCTTCTTAAAGCTCATGGCTTTAAAGCTTTCCGAATAATATACCTGCGCATGCTCCTGAAGCTTGGGTATGACATAATTTACGAAATCAAATATTTTTTCCTCTTCGTCCAGGTAGATTCTGTTGCTGCTGACTTTACAATCTGTCTCGGCAAGAATGTCCAATATATTACTCTCGGCCTCAAGATTTCTTATGAGTATCTTATCAAAAGAGGGCTTGGCTCTGTCGGCAGAAAAGGGATTTATAACCCGGTCTCCATACTTAAATTTCACGTCGGCCGTTATAATATATTCAAACCTGTCAAGATAAATTTCCGGCTCAAATTCGGGCCTTTCGACCAATGCCTGGAGTTCTTCGTCAATGAATACTTTGCCGGTTTTTTCGATAAAAGGTAAAATCTCAGTAAACAAGCGCTCTTTATCGTTGTCCAGAAAGCTGATCCTGTTATTATTTTCTTTTTGCACATATTGAATAAACGGCTTGAGATATTCCTTTTGATACTGCGAAACCTTACAGATGCTATTTTTATATAGAAAATATTCACAATCTGAAGTTGCCATGTGAAGAGGATATTTTGTATCAATGCCCAGATCCACAGTGCTGGCATTTTTAGTTAACGTAAAGTCAACAGGTATGTCCAGGACCTGAATTACAACATTTTCTAATGTTTTCCCGTCTGTTATTACGTTGAAGGAAAGAGGGGACAGCAATTCCAACAATCTCTTAAGAGCTCCGTCTGATAAAAATATTTCCTTGTCCCTGAAAATACTTTGCTTTTTTATGTCACCGGTCAGATAATCTATAAGATTTTCATTTTGCCACATTTCCGACAGGTAAGAAATAATGGCCTGGTCTTTCTCGTCAAAATTATGAATAACGGGGTCAAAGGAAAAACCTTTTCCATAGACCAACTCTTTATCATTTTTGAAGCACTCCAGCAGTTCGCCTACATTTCTGACAATATACAGTCTATCTGTACCTATCCGCAGTGTCAGTGCCGCCGCAGGCCCTCTTTTTATATTGGAAACCTTTGTTTTAAGCAGCTCCAGGGTGTATTCAACCTTTATAGCCGTTTTCATATTTCCTGTTTTATTGTTAAAAAACTCGAAGATTTCTTTGGCAGCTTTTTTCTGAGAGGCAGAATTAAAGAACCCTTGCTCATCCTTTGACTTAATTAGCAGCAAAACTGCAGTGATATGCTTGCAGCAGCTTTCAGTACGGGTGTTATCGGTACAGGTACAGGAATAATCCTTTATCCGGCCTTCTTTGCCGAATTGGATTTGTACGTTATATGGATGGGTACCAATAACCGTTGCATCGAAAAGCATAAGCTCTTCATTAAAGGAGACGGACTTTACTCTGTTTGAACTATAATATTCCATACCCTTTTTAAATTTCATAGGGGTAGAGAGGTAGTATATACTGTCTTTTGAAATTTGAAACATTCATTTACTCCATGGTCATTTTTTAGCTTATCATTTTATTATAACCAAAATTCATACCGATTACCATTATTTGATTATTGATTTTGATGGTACAGACCGCTAAGAGCAAAAGCAAATAAATTCTGTAGCTGACCATGGAATAAACAGATTCGTACAGGTCAGACAACAGCCGGTAGGGTCTTTGCCGTACAGGAGATAAGAAATTCCGTCAATTCCTCGGTACTATTTATTTTTATGTCCCCGTTACAGCGTGCAAGTTCATTTTGAACGATGCTGAGTCCAAAGCCTCTTGTTTTGGAGGGATTGTCCTTTGTAGAATATCCGGCGTTGAATATTTTACTTCTATCCGATTCCGGTATCATGGGGCCATTATTTGAAATGGAGATAACATAACGTTCTTCCTGTATATAGGTCTGAAGGTGAACGAATTTATTTTCCTTTTCAATACTGTTCATAGCTTCAAAAGCGTTCTCTATTATATTGGAAATGATGGTAACAGCCATATCTTCCGCAAGACCTGCTGAAGACAAAGGTTCCTCAAAATCTGCTCTTAACTCGATACCTTTTCTGAAAGCATTGTTATACTTTACGTTAATAATTGCATCTACAAAATCATTGCCTGAATCTATGGATATATTTTTGGTAGAGCTGTTGTTTGCAAAATTATTTATATAGTGCTTGATCCTATCGATAGAATCGGATTTGTTAAGCGTACAAAGGCCATAGATGGTATTCAGGTGATTTTTGTATTCATGGCGTTCCTTGGCCACCATTTCATTAAAATCAAGGAGCTGGCGGATGCTTTCCTTTTGCATTTCGTTTGCATACTGAAGGAGCTCAAGCTTTGAACCTTCCCGGAAGGCTGAAAACATGGCAACCATCAGAACTAAATAGATAATAAATGAAAACAGGTTAAAAAGGTATGCTTTTTGGGGCTGGCCTGATAGAAAGATATTAACGAATACGAAAAATATTAATACGGTTGATATTATAACCAGTATTTGTTTATATTTTGACTGATAAGGGTTACTGTCGCTCAGCCATGCCAGATTGACAGGTTTTTTATAAAAGGCGAATAATCCAAGGACTTCAACTGTTTTGCTAATAATACTGCATATTAATACATAAAGGTTATTTTGCAGCAGTTCGTTCATAGGAATACTGGTAACCAACATGGCAAATGTTGCTACAATTATCTCGACTATAGTTACATAAGTTGTAATTAAAAAAACTTTTATCAGGCTTTTATATATTTTTCCATTAAATACATAGTTTAATGCAGCTACGGTAAGAATCAATATGAGTACGGTATGAAAACCTGCCGGAATAAACAGTGATATCCAATAAGCATATATTGTATAAATTGTAATAAAAGATATGTATTTAAACTTCTTTTTAATTATATTTTCCTTAAACCCGGATAACAAGGAAAATGCGTATATTATGATAAAACCCTCTAAAACAGTAAATAATACTTCACTGGCAGTAAACACTTCGTATTATCCCTCCTTACATAGATACGAAAAAAGCCATAAATATATATACGGCGTACATATGTTTATGACTTTTCCCAGACTTGATTTCAAATTAATTAGTGAGGCTATTCTTTAGGCTCGTAGAAAAATATCAACTTCAAAACACCGACGCCTAACCCTGCAACATACGAAGAAAATAAACCGACTGACTTCAATAAATGTTTTTTCAATAGAATCACTCCATTTTCGACATTTTATATATAAATAATCCCTCTAATTGACATGAAAGTCAATGGCTTTTTAAAAAATATACTAAATTTCGTTAAAAAGTTTATTTTTGAACAGTTGGTACAGAGACAGCAAATAAATTATAGTTACAGAAACAAGCACTATTTGAGCTGGTATATAAAAATAATCAAGCAGTAATAGTGCAGGTGTTAAAACAGCCGCCAGTATTCTATAAGCTGCCTTTCTTTCATCCACCCTCCTGGTTCTGACAGGAGCAATAAATGCACCGGTTACCGTAAGAGCTATTACAAGTACAATCTGTACAGAGCCTGGGATTGCATCTGCTCTTCCGGCAAAAACGTTTATTGCCATTGTAATAAAGGATACGGCAAGGCAGACAAACTCGCTTTTTGCATGGTAGCCTCCTAAAATGGGACGAAGCAATAGTATAACTGCAAAAGCCAGCAGATATTCCAATGCAGCGGAGAACAGGGCAAAAACTATCAGCAGCAGGAGAAATTTATACAGATCGGAAAAAATACAAACAAGACCATACCGTATTCTCCTGGCTTCAGTCTCTGAGTATTCGGCATTGGAGATGACTGCTTCGGCGACTTTGTTTGCAAGTTTTCTGTAGAAGGTTATTTCCATAAGGCCTCCGGCAATACACATTATAATAAAATGCTACCATATCATAAGGCATAAGTGAAGAACAATTTGCGTTTTAGATGTCACAGACTGCTAAAGGGAAGCTTCAATAACTTTGCAGGGTAGGTCATCAAACAGTGGACTGATTGAATCATGATTCTGAATTCTGATGATACTTTCAGCAAACAGAGGTGCAGCCGAAATCATACGGATTTTTCCGCTTCCATCGATAATTGGGCTTTGAACAGTATCTGTTGTTACTATTTGTTCAATACAGCTCCGGCTTATGCGGTTAAAACCTGTAGTATTCAGGAGAGTATGGGATACACAGGCAAATATTCTTTTCGCTCCATGGGCTTTAAGCATGTTTGCAAGATCAATAAGCGTGCCGCCGCTTATAATGAAATCATCTACTATAACCGCATCTCTATCCTTGACGTCACCTATTAATTCCAGGATCTTTGCATTTTCACTATGATCATTCCGGGTCTTATCACCTATTACAGTGGGAACGTTCAAATATTTTGAATAAGCCCTTGCCTGCTTTGCAAACCCGGCGTCGGGTGAAACTATAACATAATTCTCCAAATTGAGGGATTTTATATACTCACAGTGCAGGGGCATTCCCAGCAGGTTGTCCACAGGTTTTTTAAAAAAACCCTGTACCTGGGGACTGTGAAGATCCATGGTGACGATCCTGTCGGCACCCGCCAGTTCAATACACTCGGCGCACACTCTGGCACGGATGGATACCCGAGGCTCATCTTTTTTATCACCCTTTGCATAGCCGAAATACGGAATTACTGCTGTTACTGATTTTGCACTTGCACGTTTAAATGCATCCAGCCAGAAGAGAATTTCAACAAATTCATCATTGGGACTGAGGCCGATTGATTGAATCAAATAGACATCCTTGCCCCGGACCGGTTCCTCAACACGTACAAAAGTATTGCCTTCCGAAAACGTTCTAACGGTGGATTCTCCGAGCCTCAGGCCGATGTAGCTGCAAACCTTTTCTGCAAAATCCCTGCCCGAACTGCCGCAAAATATCTTATAGTTATTCATTGTTCAGCCTCCCGACATTTATAGTCAATCCAATGTGATTTTAAACTTTTATTTGGGAAATAGGTAATACATATTATTTATAGGTCATATAAACTAGGATTATCCGGTGGCGATTAAATCCACAAAACGCTTTGCTGCGGCGGTGAGCGGTACACTGCGAAGCTTTATAATCCCTATCTGCCTCGGAGGTATTTTTTCCTTCAGCCGGAGTTCAAATAAACTTCCATTTCCGATATCCTCTTCGGCAAAGTTTCTGACTACGCAGGAAATGCCGAGCCCTCGCCTTGCAAACTGGACAAGAAGATCACTTGTTGCCAGTTCGATTTCGGGTACGATTGAAAGGGAATGGGCCGACAAATAATTATCAATGTATTTTCGGGTGCTCGTATTCTTCTCCAGCATTATTATAGGATACCCTGAAAGCTCGCAAATAGAAATTTCTCTCTCTGATAAGACACCAAAACGGTAGTTTGACACAAAGCAGTCCTGGATTTCCATTGCTTCCATCACATCAAGCGATCGGTCATTGGCCAGGGGCAGGCTTGCAACTCCAAAGTCGATGAGGCCGCTTTTTAAACAGTCAATAGTCTCGGGTGTAGTTCCGTTAGTCACTTTAATGCGCACTTTGGGATGCTGTTTGTGAAATTCCTCCAGGTGGGGGAGAAGAAAGTATTTCAGAGTCATATCGCTTGCACCGATTCTTATAACTCCGGCCTCAAGATTTATAGTCTCCGAAAACTTGGTTTCTGCCAGCATAATCAAATTATATCCCTGTTCGATGTACTTATACAGGACCTGTCCTTCAGGAGTGAGAGTTATCCCTTTAGGTGTCCTGTAAAACAGCTGGCCGCCAAGCTTTGATTCAAGCTGCCTTACAGACTGGCTCACCGCCGGCTGAGAAATAAAAAGCTCTTGAGAGGCCTTTGATATGCTTCCGGTTTGAACTACATGATAAAAAACTTTATATAAGTCAAGATTAATATCCATATAAGGACTCCTTATATAAAAGGCATATAATATAATACAATATTATATCACTTAACAGTTGGAAAAGAAATGAAACCATAGTTTCTTTTTGCGCGTATATTAAAATGACAGTTCAAACAGGAGGAATACAATGAATAATCTAGAAGAGCCCGCAATATCCTCTCAAGGTATACCTGCGGGCTCTTTTAAACTTTAATTAAAATGAAGATTACTTTGCTACAATATTTACAAGTCTGCCTTTAACAACAATAACCTTTTTAACTTCCTTGCCTTCAAGGAACTGTTTGATTTTTTCGTCTGCAAGTGCTGCCGCCTCAGCTTCGCTGTTATCAGCATTAGCAGATATCTCGATTTTACCTCTGACAGTACCGTTGATCTGAACAGCTACTTCTATAGTATCTTTAACAAGAGCTTTTTCGTCAAATGCAGGCCATTTCTGATTGAAAACAGAGTATTCATAGCCAAGCTGCTCCCACATCTCTTCTGCAAAGTGCGGTGCAAAAGGAGATACAAGCTTTACCAAATCAAGGATTGTTTCTTTAAACAGCCTGATATTCTTTGTCTTAACCTCGGCATCATATTTGTATAATGCATTTACCAGCTCCATGCAGCGGGAAATTGCGGTATTGAACTGGAATCTTTCGGTATCCTGTGTTGCGCCCTTTATAGCATTGTGGCGGACGAAATTCAATTCCTTATCGTCCCTGTCAAAATCTGTTCTGGCCTGGTTGGATTCCTGTTCGGCAAGGCTCTCCACAAGACGTTCAATTCTTGAGGTAAAGCGTGATATAGCCTTTATGCCGTCATCACTCCAGGGGCCGCCGTCAACATAGTTGAAGCCGAAGCCAAGATACATTCTGAAAATATCCGAGCCATATTTCCTTACGTAATCATCAGGAGAAATGGTATTTCCCTTTGACTTGCTCATTCTGTTTCCGTCAGGACCAAGGATGGTACCCTGGTGCACCAATGAGAGGAAAGGTTCATCAAAGTTCAGATGACCAAGATCTCTCAGTGCTTTGGTTATAAATCTTGCATAAAGCAGATGCATTGCCGCATGTTCAGCTCCGCCGACATATTTGTCAACCGGCAGAAGCTTGTTTATCCATTCGGTGTCAAAAGCCTTTTCACTGTTTTTGCTATCTGCATATCTCAAGTAATAGAAGGAGGAGCAAACAAAGGTATCCAGAGTGTCAGGGTCTCTTTTGGCAGGACCTCCGCACCTGGGACAGGTTGTGTTCATAAACTCTTCACTCTTCTTGAGAGGTGATTCTCCGTCGGGAGCAAACTCAACATCGTAAGGCAGCAATACAGGAAGATTTTCCTCAGGGACCGCAACCTCACCGCAGTGTTCACAATAAACCACAGGAATGGGGGAGCCCCAGTATCTCTGCCTGGAAACCAGCCAGTCTCTGAGTCTGAAATTTATCTTTAAACTGCCTTTGTTATCTGCCTCCAGTTTTTTGACAATTGCAAGTTTTCCATCGCTGGAAGGCATGCCGTCAAATTCGGCGCTGTTTACCAGGACACCGTACTCACAGTATGGGAGTTCATCGCTTGAACCGTCAGCACTTTTGATAACCCGTCTAATAGGAAGATTATATTTTTTGGCAAATTCATAATCGCGTTCATCATGGGAAGGAACTGCCATAACACATCCAGTACCATAGCTTGCAAGTACATAATCCGCTATCCACACGGGTACCTGTTCACCGGTTATGGGATGAACAGCATAGGCGCCGGTGAAGACACCTGTCTTTTCCTTGACGGTTGAAAGTCTCTCGATTTCGGTCTGCTTCTTTGTTTCCCTTATATAATTTTCCACCGCGTCTCTGTTACCGGCAGTAGTGATTTTGTCCACTATGGGATTTTCAGGCGCCAGCACAACATAGGTCACACCGTAAAGAGTATCCGCTCTTGTTGTAAACACCTTGAAATCTATATCCTGGCCGGCTACCTTGAAGCATATCTCGGCTCCCTCGGAACGTCCGATCCAGTTGGTCTGTATTTTCTTTGTCTTCTCCGGCCAGTCTATGGTGTCCAGTTTGTCCAGCAGTTCCTGAGCATAGGCGGTTATCTTGAAGAACCATTGTGTCAGGTCACGCTTGGTTACTTCGGTGTCGCATCTTTCACAGGCGCCATCGATAACCTGCTCGTTGGCAAGAACTGTATTACATTTTGGACACCAGTTTACAGGCGCATTTTTCCTGTAGGCAAGGCCTGACTTGTAAAGCTGAAGGAATAGCCACTGCGTCCATTTATAATAGTCAGGCGTACAGGTCTTGATCTCATAATTCCAGTCAAAGGTAGCTCCCATTTCCTTGAGCTGGCCTTCCATGGTTTCTATGTTTTTGAGTGTAGAATCCTGAGGATGTATACCTGTTTTGATTGCGTAGTTTTCTGCAGGCAGACCGAAAGCATCAAAACCCATGGGATGGAATACCTCGTAACCCTGCATTCTCTTCATTCTGGCCCAGGAATCGGTCAGGCCGTAGTTATACCAATGCCCAACGTGCAAATTGGAGCCTGAAGGATATGAAAACATTTCGAGACAGTAGAGCTTCTTGTCTATGTTTTCGGGATTAAACCTGTAAATATCGGTATCTGACCACTTCTTTTGCCACTTTTTATCTATATCTGCTGAGTATGGCATTTAATCAACTCCTTTAAAATAATTTTCTACTAATATATAAAACCCGCCTCTAAAAAGAGACGGGTTAATCCGCGGTACCACTCTTGTTAGCCTTTGGTTCCAATATATCAACCGGTATTCCTACTGTACTGAGTAAACAGACCAGTGATATTGCTCGGTTGTCCAAAGCTCACTTGATATCTTGTAACGTAGATATACGGCTGTTATTAGCAGCAGCTCCACGGCGAGTTCAAAGTATGCAGCCTGCCGCACTTCCACCGTCGCATATGCGTTGTGCAGCTCTCTGGAGGTTCATCATCTCTTACTATTCCGCTTCATAACCTGTTCTTATAACTTATAAAATCCTTATTAGAGTATCATATATGAGAAAATTTTTCAACTGCCTTTATTTACGTTGTTTCCTCATACTTTTGCAAAGAAAATAACTCCTGTCAGAATAAGAACGGTGCCTATTATTTTGGATGGAGTTATTGCTTCATGGAAAATATAATACCCGGCGAAGAGGCTGAAGGCATAAGTTGTACTTGTAAGAGCATATGCAATTGAAAATGGTATTTTTGACAATATATAAAGCCAGAGCACCGTTGCGAGGCCGTATGCTGCAATCCCTGAAATAACATAAGGATTTATCAGCAGCCTGTAGGTATAGCCTGCAGGCTTCATAACGGCCAGCTTCCATAGAACCTGTCCAAAAATGGTTATTGCAGAGTTCAATATTGTAAGAATTATATATTTAATGGGCATAGTTGTATCCTTAATGAATTATTGTGATAGTATGCCCAAAAACAAAAAATCATTATTCATCAGCCTTTTTATTGAATTATGTATGGGAGCAAACAAATATGAAATATGGCTCCATATTTGTAATACCCCCTCGTGAAATTTGAATATCTAAGTTTCCCACCAGGATTGATTTTCCTTATACCATAAAACTGTTTCAATAAGACCTTCCTTCAATTTATATTTGCTGGAAAAGCCCAGTTCATTTTTTGCCTTGGTGCTGTCTATTGCATAGCGGTTATCATGTCCTAATCTGTCACTGACATATATATAAGAGTCTTGTGATTTGCCAAGAATATCAAGAATCATCCGCGCCATATTGGTATTGGAAACTTCTTCGCCACTGCCGATATTATAGACTTCTCCGGCCGAACCTGAAAACAATGCTTTGATAATTGCTTCCGAGTGATCGGACACGTGGATCCATTCCCTTACATTGGAACCATTTCCGTATATGGGTATGGGCTCATTATTAAGAGCTTTTGAAATGCAGGTTGGAATAAATTTCTCCCTGTACTGGTTAGGGCCGTAGTTATTGCAACAACGAGTTATGATTACCGGTAATCCATAAGTTTTGTAAAAAGACCTTACCAGTAAATCAGCACCTGCTTTAGAAGCAGAATACGGGCTGTTGGGCAATAAATCCGAACTCTCTGTGAAAAAACCGGTATTGTTTTCCAGACTGCCGTAAACCTCATCTGTAGAAATTTGAAGAAGCCGCTTTTGGGCATAATTGTTTTTACTCCAGAAGTTATGGGTACATTCCAGTATATTCAATGTTCCAATCATATTTGTCTGACCAAAAATGAGCGGATCACTGATGCTTCTGTCAACATGGGACTCAGCGGCAAAATTAATTATATAGTCCGGATCATATTCGTGCAATGTTTTATTAAATTGTATACTATCACATATATCACCTTTAACAAAGTGATAGTTCGGCAGTTCTGCCACTTCCTTCAAATTTTCAAGATTACCTGCATAAGTGAGTTTGTCATAATTTACAACAACAAAATCTTTGTATGCATTCATGAAATACTTTATGAAGTTACTACCGATAAAACCTGCTCCGCCTGTAACCAGTAAAACTTTCATAATAAAACCACCTCCTTGATTTTTGTATAATTAGTCTATAGATATAGTTCACTGCAGTCACCTATAAGAAATGAGTTGGAAAAGGGTCTATTACCTGCAGATCTGATGGATACGTTTTTTCCGATCAGGCTGCCGCTGATCCTCTTGGTGATACCTTCCAATTGGGCATTCTCCAGAATAATGCAATTATCAACCTCACAGTTATTAATAACAACTCCTTTTCCTATGGATGAATAAGGTCCTACATAACTGTTGATGATAACCGCGTCCTCATCAATTGCAGCAGGACCTGCAATAATGCTGTTTTTTATATTGGCACTTTTACTGATTGATAACCTTCCCATATAAACTGCATTATCTTTTGGTAAAGCCTGGTTAAGCGTATCAATTTCATCTAGAATTAACCGGTTGGCATCCAAAATATCCTGTAGTTTTCCGGTATCCTTCCACCACCCTTGTAAAATCTCAAAAGTAACATTTCCGCCCGTACACAGCAGTTCCTGGATGGCATCGGTAATTTCCAGTTCACCTCTTGATGAAGGGGAGGTATTGTCAATTGCTTTAAAAATGTTCTTATTAAAGATATATACGCCGGTTATTATTAAGTCGCTGATAAATTCTTTGGGTTTTTCAACCAGTTTGATGATACGATTCTTTTCTACTACAGCAACTCCATATTGTGACGGATTTTCCACTTTATACAGCATAATGGAAGAATCGGCGTTATTGGTATGAAAATTCTTAATTAAAGAGTCCAGAGAGACATTAAACGCATTGTCTCCCAGAATCATTATAAAATCTTCATCTCCAATGAAATCCTCAGCAGTTTTAACTGCATGGGCGAGACCCAATGGAAGAGGTTGAGGAATATAGCTGATATCAACATTCCACCTGTCACCATTGCCAACTGTCCTCATAACTTCTTCACTTGTGTCTCCAACGATAATACCAATTTTATTTATGCCTGTTTTTACTACTTTTTCAATTATATGAAATAGTATGGGTTTATTGGCCAGAGGCAGCAGTTGTTTGGCGTTCGTAAAGGTCAATGGCCTTAAACGGGTTCCGGTACCGCCGCTTAATATTAATGCTTTCACAGTATCACTCCTTGGTTTTTATATTTACATAATATTTAAATGGTAATTAATATGTGCTAAGAAACTAATGACACAGGTAACATATTTTAGCGGGCAACATATTATGTAAATAAGTTTATAACTAAAAGAGAAAGGGATAATTTTTTATGATACCTCCTGCAATAAGTTATGTTACCTTTAACCGTTTAGGCTTAACGGTAAGGAATTTGGCTTCCATACTACAATCTACTGATGATTTTGAAATGCACATAGTAGATAATGGTTCAATTGACGGAACATGGGAATACATTCAGAGCCTGAAAGATAAAAGAATAAAATCAAAAACGAATGTTGCGGTAAACGCAGGACAGATTTACGGAATAAATTTAAATCTTATGAGAAGAAAACCCGAGCAATATTTCATTACAATAGACAATGACGTATATATTGAAACGAAAGACTGGATTTCACGGTTTATGAAAGTATTTAATACATTTCCTGAAGTAGGATTGCTGGGGGTTGTCAAAGGCGATCCGTACCCGGTGTTTTATCCTCCGGTCATTCTGAAGTCGCGGGCCGGGGTACAATATCTGGAATTAATGCATTCCACTCCTGAGCTGGGATGGGATTTTGTGCCCGGGTGCTGCCAATGTCTGAGACCGGAGCTCATTGACCAATTGGGCTATTGGAGTGAGGAGAATTATGCCGGTGAAGAGGAAATCTCCCTCAGGGTAAACAATTACTCATCCTTCCAGGCAGGCTTTGTTCCCGAGATAAGTATAAAAATGCCCCAAACGTTGGATTGCGCCCAGTGCCAATTTAATAGCGGCTGCACGCTGAACAGGCCTGGTGAGACGTGCTTTTCAATTTATAAGAAGAGATATTTTAATGATGCATTTAAAAATAAATTTAAATGGAAATTTGAAGAGACTGTAAAAGATATGCGGAATGGCAAACGGCAGGTTTATTGTGCCTCATCCCTGGATGCCGATTCAGTTGAAGATCATGCATTTATATTGGAGTGGGCTCTGGATAACTTCAAATTTTTCATTGACAATACAAAATAATGTATCATGTGCCAAAATTACTGAGAACACAAGGTGGTGTAGAAATAGCAATGTTAGAACCATTTAAGGAGCCTGTTTTTATTACCAGGCCTTTACTTCCTGATATTGAAGAACTTACGGTAATGCTGGAATCCATATGGGAGAGCAATCAGCTGAGTAACAATGGTAATATGGTGAAGCAGCTTGAACGGGAACTCGGCGGTTATCTTGGCTCTGATCAGCTTTCGGTTTTTTCAAACGGAACCGTTGCATTGCAGATAGCCTGCAGAGCATTAAGATTGTCAGGAGAAGTAATAACCACTCCCTTTACATTTGCAGCCACAGTTCATTCATTGATGTGGAGCAATATAAAACCTGTTTTTTGCGACATTGAAGAGGAAACGTTCAATATAAACCCTGATTGTATTGAAGCTTTGATTACAGAGAATACAACGGCAATTTTACCCGTTCATGTGTTCGGGAGGCCTTGTAATGTAGAAAAAATTCAAAGAATCGCCGATAAATACGGCTTGAAGGTTCTGTATGATGCAGCACATGCTTTTGGAATAAAAATTGACGGGAAACCCATTTCAGCTTTTGGTGATGTGTCCATGTTCAGTTTTCATGCGACCAAAATATATCATACAATTGAGGGTGGAGCGTTAACCTATAATTCCCCATATTTGAAGGAACGTGCCGATTCACTGAGAAACTTCGGAATACGGGATACCGGCGCGGTTATGGAACCTGGAACCAACGGCAAATTGAATGAGGTTCAGGCAGCGGTTGGAATTTTATTGCTCAAAAGAGTTGAGGCTGAAATCGAAGGAAGAAAAAAGGTTACCGGGTTATACCGGAATTATCTTGGTAACATTCCCGGTATCACCCTCAGCAGTGACGTGGAAGGTGTTACACATAATTACCCGTACTTTGTTATCAGGATTGACAAGGATAAATATGGTTTATCCTGCGATGAAGTTTATTTGAAATTAAAAGAATATAATGTGATTTCGCGAAGGTATTTTCATCCGCTTTGCAGCAATTTTCAATGCTACAGGGATATTCCCACCGCTGCGGCCTCAAGACTTCCCATAGCCAACAAGGTTGCCGATACGGTACTTTCCCTTCCGCTGCACGGAAGACTGGGTGCTGATCATGTGGAAAAAATCTGCGATATTATCAAAGGTATAAGACCATGAAAGATATAGTTATTATAGGAGCAGGAAATTTTGGCAGAGAAGTGGCACAACTTATAGATGACATTAACATAGATAAAAAAACCTGGAATCTCCTGGGCTATTTGGATGAAACGGTGGAGAAACACGGGACGGTTATAAATTCAAACCAGGTATTGGGAGGCTTTGAGTGGCTGGAAAACAATGCGGCAAACAAAGTAGCTGCAATATGTGCTATAGGAAATCCAAGGGCCAAATATTCAGTTATTAAAAAAATATCCGGATACGGCTTGAATTTTGTAAATTTAATACACCAAAATGCTAAAATCAGCAATTTTGTTGAGATGGGATATGGAAATGTTATTTGCTGTAATTCCTTTATATCTGTAAATATAAAAATCGGAAATCATGTATCTATAAATCCCGGCTGCGGGATTGGGCATGATGTGGTTATAGGTGATTTCTCTTCGTTGTACTGGAATGTTACTCTGTCAGGAAATGTGAGTATAGGTGATGGTTGTGAAATAGGCTCAAAAGCTGACATTATTCCCCAAAGAAGTGTCGGCGGCTGGAGCATTATAGGAGCAGGGGCGGTAGTAACTAAAGATATTCCTGATAATTGTACTGCTGTTGGAGTACCTGCAAAACCCGTAAAATTTCATCAACCTGTAATAGTGGGCTGTAACAACTGAAAGTCACATAATGCCGACGGTTAAATTCGTGCAAAAAAATTTTCCACGCCGGGCTATATACATTTTAGCTGTTACAGACCACTGGATTAGCATTAACACAAAATATATAGAAGGGAATTGAAAAATATGAATCAATCAATAGTAAACGAAAGTGTCCCTAGTTTTACAGAATCAGTAAAGGAGTTTACACGGAATCTGATCAACAAAAGTCATGAGGGAAGTGAAACTCACAGAAAAGCAGAAAACAATCCACCTTTATTTATAAACTATGTTACGCTGAACCGTTTAGGCCTTACAAAAAGAAATCTATCAAGGATTCTTGAATCCCAGGAAGACTTTGAGCTGCATATTATCGACAGCAATTCCAAGGATAATACCTGGGATTATATCCAGAGCCTCGAAGACAAACGTATAAAATCTAAAATAAGATTCGAGCTGAACCAGGGTCCGATTTATCCTTTAAATCTCGGTCTTACCAAAAGAAGGCCAAATCAGTATTTTATGACTATCGACAGTGATGTCTATATTAAGACTGACAACTGGATATCAAGGTTCATGGAAGTATTTAAGGCGTTTCCTAAAGTAGGGGTTCTGGGAGTAATGAGGGATGAGCCCTATCCCAGATATTTGCCTCCTGTTGTACCGAGGGTTAAAGGAGACATAAACTATCTTGAACTAAAAAACGCGGATGTAGGGGTTGAGTTGGACTTCGTACCTGGACAGCTCCAGTGCTTGAGGCCTGAGCTCATTGATGAAATAGGATATTGGTCGGAAGAAAATGGCTACGGTGATGCTGAACTTTCTCCCAGAGTACATCATTACACCTCTTTTAAGGTTGGATATCTGACTACGGTCGAAATCGATATGAAACAGTTTATCGGGTGTGATGAATGTCAGGCCAGAGAAATTTGCAAACTTAGCAGGAGTGTGAATACATGTTTTCTGCTGAGTAAAAGAGCTAATTATAATGAATCTTTTGTTAAAAGGAACGGGTGGAAATATACTGAGACATTCAAGGAGCTTGAGGAAGGTAAGAGAACGGCCTATTGCGCCTCCATACTTGATCCGGAATCCACCAAGAATCATGTATATAATGAGAAATGGGCTAAAGAAAACTTTGATTACTATATCAGAAACTCTAATAATTATGGTGAGATAAAATAATAGCACCAACACTAATACTATACAGCCAACTAAACCAACAGCAGCTCAACAAGCCCCTTTGACGCGGTTGAGCTGCTGTTGATTTAATGCGTTATGCTAATTTAAATTTTGTTTTGCTTTACAGATAGATTTTAATTAGAATCAACTGGTACGCGAGGACAACTTCATGAAATAAGATGCACGGTTAAAAACAATTGCGATAAATTGTTGACAAAGGTAAAGTGGTTTTGCCGGCAAAGCAGCAGGACGTTGCTTTGAGCTTCAAATCGAAACAGGATGTCGAGTTTGAGCGACGGCAAAACCGCTTTAAATGAGGCGATACAATTTTCGTAATTGTTTTGGGGGCGTCCTTATTTTATGAAGTTAGTGCGGAAGTTACCAGTTGATGCAAAGAATTATACAGGTAAAGCAAAAAGTAAATTAATTAGCACAACTCGTTAAATTACCGGTTTTTATAATAAAAAACAGCTAACTGAGTCCTGTCCCTGAGATGGAGTTTTTCCAACAGCACACTGATATAATTCCGTACTGTCCCTTCACTCAAATGCAGTTTTTCAGAGATTTCTCTGTTGTTTAGACCTTCCGATATTTGAACGAGAAGTTCGATTTCCTTATCGGTGAGGTCATAATTCAGGAAAGCAGCCGGGGCAGTGCCCTGCAACAGCTCGGGAAGTTTTGTGCTTATCTCGTACCCAAAAACGCTTTGCCCCATATACACTGCTTTGAGTGCCGGTACAATACTTTCAAAATTTTGCTTCAGGAGATAACCTTTGGCTCCGATTTTCAGAGCCTTGACTATATAGGCATCATCCGAAAAAGTTGTAAGGTAGAGTATACGGGCATTTGGATACTGCTTTAAAAGTATTTCTCCGGCTTCAAGCCCTGTCATTGTATCCATCCGGATGTCCATCAGCAAAATATCCGGTTCCAACTGACGGTACAGCGCGATTGCCTGCTGCCCGCTATTTCCGGTGCCGATAACACTGATTTCCGGATCTGTCTCCAATATGGTCTTTAAAGAAACACAAACAAGTTTATCATCATCAACTACCAAGACTTTCATTAAAATACCGTTAGCCTTTCCGGCTCACAACATAAAAAGATATTATTACACGTTCTTACCGTGAGCCGGATAAGTCGTGAAGGTCAGATCCACTTGGGTATCGAAATAAATATTTTAAAACCGTTATCAGTATTTATATCAAAATTTGCATTAAAGGCTTTAACTCTTTCGGCAATATTACTCAGTCCTATCCCGTTCTCAAGATTATAGCCGGTTACTTTTCCATTATCCTGAATAATAAGCTGGTAAAGAGCAGGATGCTCCCTTAATGTGACAGTTGCTTCCGAAGCATCTGAATGCATGATAATATTTGAAAGGGCTTCCTTGACAATAGCTATAAGACAATATTTCAGTCTTTTATCCACTGTTCCGGCAATATCATAATCCAGAGATATGGAACAAAATTTAAAATTTTCTACAAGTCCGCTGATCTGGGCATGAAGGTCTATGGACTCATCGTGAAGATTGTGTACACTGCTCCGGATGCTGTCCATTGCCTGGGAAAGCGTATCTTTTATCGATGAGAGGTTTTCCTTCAGATTCTCTTCTTTATTGATGGCCATTAAGGCTCCCAACTGAAGGAGACATCTTGATAGCAGGTGTCCCACATTATCGTGTATTTCCATAGCGATTCTGTTTCTTTCATTAAGCGTTGCCATATTAATTTCATAATCCTGTTTTTCCATCAATTCATTATTTTTCTTTTCCAAAAGAATTGAACGCTCCTTGGAAGTGTCTCTCAAGAGCATGTACTGCCTTCTGATATTGTTAAGGTTCAGCGTACGGGACTTCGCCAAATATGAAAAAGCAGAAAGGATTAACAATACCGGCAATAAAGTATGCGAATAAATATCAACGTGTGTGATGAGGGGTACAAACGCTGATAAAGCAAGTAATTGCTCTCTTGTAGCAAAAATGTCATAGAAGAGTACAGGAATAAAAACAAAAAATTCCGGTGCAAACTGACATAAAAATATATAGCCTAAAAAAAATATAATTCTTATTTGTACTTTGTCAAAGTAACTGTTCAGAGATGAAAGGGTCAGGCTTACGATAACAGGGACAACGCTTATGCCATAACCCGTATCAATTACATACAATATTATGCAAGATAAAAAAATAACTGCCTTATCAACTAATTCAATCATATGAACCGCCATATCCCCAGGTAAAACACACCTGGATATCATACAACCATTTTACCAAGCATCTGTATTTTTCTCAACAAGATACCCTCTATTGACAATGTACAATACGTTTTTGAGTGGTTAATTTGCTCTGCCGGCTGCGTTGAAGCCGCTTGCAAGGCGTGAGGTGTGTTATACATTATCAATAGAGGGTGATGAAGTATGAACGCTTAATGTAAAAAGGAATTTTTTAAAGTCAGATCATCAAGGATAGGCCAGGCTAGTTTACATAAAAGTTAAAATAATAAGAACCTCAGTAAAGGACTCTACATAAAATAGACTAAAACGATATTATTTTGGAGAATGATGTAAATGGAAAGATTCGTTGTTATAATGTCAGGAGGTTCAGGCACCAGGCTATGGCCTATTTCAAGAGAGGCGAGACCAAAGCAGTTTATCAGCATTGACGATGGCGGCTGCATGCTGGTGCAAACTATTGAGCGCTTATGTGAGATTGTTCCTGCTGACCATTGTTTTATAGTAACAGACAAACGCCTTAAAAATATAACCCTCAATACTGTAAAGAAATTAATACCCCGTAAAAATATCATATTTGAGCCTCAGAAGAAAAATACTGCAGCCTGTATTGAGTACGCCGCCGTCACCTTAAAAAAGAGATTTGGAGAGGGGGTGGTTTGTTTTGTTCCGGCTGATGGGTATGTCAAGGACAAAAAAGGTTATAAGGAAGCTATTGAGCTGGCATATGATACGGCAGGCAGAACAAAATCCCTTGTGGTTGTGGGTATAACTCCAACGTATCCTGCAACTGGTTATGGGTATATCCAGATCGACAGGGAAAAAGGTGACGATGAGAGGGTAATGATAGTTCAAAGGTTTATAGAAAAGCCGGATATCGAAACTGCAAAAAAGTTTTTTGAGTCGGGAGAATTCCTTTGGAATGGTGGTATATTGGTAGGCAGCCTTGATTCGATTATAGGCAGTATAAGGAAATTTTTACCTGAGCATGACAGGAATATCAGCTGGGCAGTGGGTAATTCAAACCGCTCCATCGGTAACAGATATCTTGATGAAGCATATAATAAAATACAAAATATATCCTTTGATAATGGCGTGCTTGAAAAGATCGACTGTATTTATGTAATAAAGGGGCAATTTGACTGGGACGATATAGGAAGCCTGGATTCATTATCCAAAACCTTTAAGACCGATGAAGACGGGAATGAAATAAAGGGAAATCATTTGGGGCTGGATACCGGCAATTCGATAATATTCAGCGACGGTGCACTTGTAACAACTATAGGAGTTGACAACCTAATTGTGGCGAGTACAAAGGACGCAATTATTGTATGTCCCCGCAACAGGGCTCAGGATGTGAGGGGTCTTGTAGAACTATTGAAACAGAAGGGGTATGAGAACCTTCTATAGCAAACATAAGTCTGACTTAAAAATACATCGTAATGGAGGATGGTATGCAGTCTCATAAATTTATATTAATTAAGTCCACGGGTAACGGTTTTTGGTTTGATATGCACCATGTGCTGACGCAACTGTATTTTGCCGAGATAACAGGAAGGATACCGGTGGTTTACTGGGGGAAGAACTGCATGTACAGTATTGATGACAGTTCAGATGCCTTCGGGCAGTTTTTTCAGCCGGTTTCACCATATGGGATAGATGAGCTTGAAAACCGGAATTTTACCTATTTCCCAAAGGTATGGAGAAGCGACAACCTCCGGGAGGAAGGCTTATATTATGATACTGAAATCACCATTGAGGATCTGATGAATTGTAATGCGGAGGTAGTTGTTCAAAACTGCTTCATAGAACCTGAAAATATGATGTACTGGATTGAGAAGCATCCTATGTACGGATTCATATCCAGATATTTATACGGTTCCATGCTAAAAAAATATATCAGACTTCAGCAATTGGTTTCTGATGAAATAGATGAATTCTATGAGAACCATATGAGAGGAAATACATTTATAGCAGTACACATCCGCGGAAGTGACAAGGTTGTAGAGGTTGAATATCTGTATGAACTCAATAAACAGTATCCGGCTGAGATTGACAAACACTTAAAAAATAATCCAAATGCAAGGCTGTTTCTTATGACAGATTGCAGTGACATTCTGGAACAGTACTCGGAGCTGTACCCGGGGAGAATTATTAACACGGATTGCAGAAGAGTTCTGCAGGAGGGGCCGGGATCCCACTTCCAGGAATATGAAGATAAAGCGAGGAAAGGGCTGGAAATCATTAAGGATACATGGCTGGCAGCCAGATGCGATTATTTCATCGGTAACGGTTATTCAAACGTTTCACTGGCTGTAAGCGAACTTAAGGATTGGGATAAGAAAGCCCTGAAGCTTTTATATTAGTTGGGGAACAAGTACCTTAAAGTATATTCGGCAGTGGAAGGAGTATTTTGATGTTGGAAAAAGATAAACTTCTTGAATTATATAGAATAATGATGACAATCAGAAAAGTAGAATTAAAAATTGACAGTGAGTATAAGAATGACGAAATGAAAACGCCTATTCACTTATCAATAGGTCAGGAGGCCGTATCGGCAGGAGTATGTATGAATCTCCGCAGGAAGGATTATGTTTTCGGAACACACAGGAGTCACGCTCAATATATAGCCAAGGGCGGAGACATAAAGAAAATGATTGCTGAGTTATACCTGAGAATAACCGGGTGTTCCTCCGGAAGAGGCGGATCAATGCATCTGATGGCACCAGAGGTGGGAATACTGGGTTCAACGGCCATCGTAGGCGGAAGTATTCCGATTGGAACTGGAACTGCTCTTGCTTCTAAAATTTCGGGAGACGAAAAGGTAAGTGCAGTATTTTTCGGAGACGGTGCCGTTGATGAGGGTACTTTTCATGAAAGTCTGAATTTTGCTTCTTTAAAGAAGCTGCCTGTTGTTTATATATGTGAGAATAATGCATATGCAATAAACTCCCATCAATCTGCCAGACATCCCAAGGACAATATATATAAGTGGGCTGAAAGCTATGATATTCCCGGCTATCAGATAGACGGAAACGATGTTGTCAAAGTGTCCGAATATGCCGCCGATGCCATTGAAAGATGCAGAAAGGGAGAGGGTCCGACATTGCTGGAGTGTGTGACCTATAGGTGGAAAGGACATATTGGCACAGTCAATGATGTAGGAGAGGGTCAGAGATCACAAGATGAGTATGACTACTGGCTGTCAAAATGTCCTATAAGATGGTATACAACCTATCTCTACGATATAGGTCTCCTTAATAAAGCTGCTGAAAACAATATAAACAGTGAAATTGACAGCCTGGTAAATGAGGCTTTTGAATTTGCTGTCAATTCTCCGAAACCGGACCCCAAAGAACTTATGGATTTTGTTTATGCAGGCTGATCCATGCAGTTAGACTGCAGAAGGATACGGCCTTTTGGAACTGAAAGATGCAAGACATTAGCCGGTAAATAGATATGATAATTAGGAGGTCTTATAATGCCCTGGACAACAATCGAGGTTGAAAAACAGGATAAATTTATTATAGACGATGAATCACAGTCAGGAAGAACCATATCGTATAAGGATGCAATTTATGAAGCTCTTGATCAATCCATGGACAGGGATTCCCGGGTTTTCATCATGGGAGAAGGTATTGATGATGTCTCAGGAGTTTTTGGCACAACTAAAGGTTTGCATGAAAAGTATGGAAGGCACCGGGTGTTTGATACACCTATAGCCGAGAACTCTCTGACAGGTATGGCTGCCGGCGCTGCCATGGCCGGCTTGAGACCTGTCCTTGTGCATGCTCGCATGGATTTCCTTCTGCTGTCTTTTGATCAGCTGGTAAACCATGCAGCAAAGTGGAGTTATATGACAGGAGGAGCGGTCAGTGTGCCGTTGGTGGTCCGTACAATCAGCGCCAGAGGCTGGGGGTCCGGAGCACAGCATTCACAGTGTATTCAGGGAATGCTTATGAACGTACCGGGCCTAAAAATAGCTGTACCTGCAACACCATATGATGCCAAGGGATTAATGATTTCAAGCATAATTGACAATAACCCGGTTCTGTTTGTAGAACACAGATGGTTGTACAAGACCATGGGCAAGGTTCCCGATACACTTTATTCAATACCCTTTGGAAAGGGTGCGGTCAGAAAAAAGGGAAACAGTGTAACCATAGTGGCAGTATCCTATATGGTTATTGAAGCATTGAAGGCTGCACAGAAGCTTGAGGATGAGAATATATCAGTGGAGGTTATTGATCTGAGAACTATCAAGCCTATCGATGAGGATATTATTTTTGAGTCCCTTGCCAAAACCGGAAGGTTAATAATAACCGACACCGGCCCCAGGACCGGAGGAGCGGCTTCGGAGATAGCGTCAATTGTCTCGGAAAAAGCGTTGAGCTGCTTGAAGAAACCTGTTGTCAAAGTTTGCTGCCCTGACTGTCCGACACCCACCAGTGATGTACTGGAAAAGGTATACTATCCTGATTCCGAAACTATTTGCAAGGCAGTCAGAGAGATTTTGAAGTAATTGTATGCAAATTAATATAAACAATGATTAGAATAATTAAAACAACTTAAATAAGCCGGCTTAAAATCGGCGACTGAAATAGTATGGCTTACTCCAGTCACATCTTAGCCGCGGCAGCGGACCGACCATCCGGATCTCAGGCACTGCCCGGATTAATATCTTTCCAACTGCCCGGCAAGATGTGTACCTGGAGTAAGTCTATAAATTTCAAACGAGTGTTTTTAACCGGTACAAGGAGTAAAATAAAGGAGGAACAGGCTTTGGATAAATTTATAGAACAGGACTGCAGGGAATATATTTCACGAATAGATTTAACACCTCTTAGGGAGAAAACAGTACTGATAACAGGAGCTAACGGACTCATAGGAACCTATCTCATATATATGCTTCATCTTGCCAACCTGGAAAACGGCACGGGCATAAATATTGAGGCTGTTAGCAGAAGCGCTCCGAATAAGGCTTTGAGCGAAGTTTTTGAAAAAAATTACAGGTTTCACCCGTTGGATCTGAACCTGCCCGACTCGCTTGATATGCTGCAAAAAGCCGACTACATTATACATGGGGCCACATATGCACAACCGGGAAAGTTTCTGAGAAATTATCTGGATACGATACATTTGAATACAGCGGTTGCTGAGAAGCTGCTTCAAAAGGCCAGAGTAAACAATGCGGATTTTTTGTATATGAGCTCGTCGGAGGTGTACGGAGAACCGGATGCGGGGAACATACCCACACCCGAGGAATTTCCCGGACTATGTTCTCCTGTGAATATCAGAGCCATATATTCAGAAGCCAAGCGGATAGGAGAGACGCTTTGCTTTGCATACAAAAACTATGAAAATGTCAATACAAAGATAGCCAGAATATCAATGACCTACGGACCCGGAGTCAGTGCCAATGATGAGCGTGTCATGACCCAGTTTATCAGGCAGGCGCTCAGTAAAAAGGAAATTATTATGATGGACAGCGGCAGTAAGATCAGAACCTTCTGTTATATTGCCGATTGTGTATTAATGCTGCTAAACATAATGCTGTATGGAACTCAGCTGGTTTACAACGTAGGCGGGAAGGAAAGCATAACCATTCGAAAGCTTGCAGAACAGATATGTGACATCACCGGGAGCAAGCTTTCTGTAGAGAACCCCGGGTACAATTTTGCCGAAAAGGTAAAGGTCTCTCCTCAGCATGTTGAGCTGAATATAGGGAGGATTTGTTCAGAGTTCGGAATAAATGAATTCAAGCCAATGAGTGAGGGATTGAAGCGGACAATTGAATGGAACCGCAGCAGTTACGATTTATGATGTATTTCCGGCCGTTAAATTCCCGCAGAATTAGTAGTCATCTTTGCCAATACATACGTATTGCCTTCGTCCTCCGCCTTATTCTGCAAAAATTTTACACGCCGGCAATATACGTTTAGATGTTACAGATCACTATGAGTAATGTAAGTATTCCCCGATATAGCTTGAAGGTATACGGTGCTATTAATTCAAAGCAAGTGAAATAAAAACAGCCCTAAACCAATTTTGAACTACAGGTTTTGGGCTTTTTGTTTTGACGAAAAATTATATTGATTCCACAAATATATTGACAAATAATCAAACAAAAGGTATTATTTATAAAAAATAGAAAAGGTATCCAGGTAATCTTATGAAAATTCCACAGGATGAAAAGAAACTGATTTGGGACATATTTGGATTGTACAAGCCTTATAAAAAGAGAATCTTTATTATAATAACCTGTATACTGATATCTTCCTGTATAAGTATGATAATTCCTCAAATAAGCAAGGATTTGATGGATAAAGGGTTTATCCCGGGGAATATTCAAGTGGTAATAAAACTGTCTGCATTGACCTTGCTTTTAGTTTTAACAGATCAGGCAATAGGAATGCTGGAAACGTCGAATCAAGCTTACTTGAATACAATTATTCCCTACAATCTTTCAAAAAAAGCCTTTAAGCATACAATGAATCTTAAAATACAATATTTCAGTAATGTTGGAGAAACAGAACTGATGAATAATATCAATACCGATGTCGCAAATATTTCAAAAATTACAGATCAGAATACATTTTTTATTATTACAAGCGTCTTTAAAGTTTTTGGCGGTTTGACCGGACTTTTACTAATTGATTATAAACTTACACTTTTAGTAGTGATTATGCTGCCATTCAGATATTTTATTGTCAGATATCTGGCTAAAGTCAGAAAAAAAGGTGTAGAGAATTTTATACAGGCGAATGAAGACTATTCAGCCTGGTATGGAGATACTTTAGGTGGAGTAAAGGAAATTAAATTGTGGGGTCTAAAAAGAGCTAAATGCGGACAGTTTATAAAAAAGCAGAGAAATATTATCAAATTGAGTATAAAGTTAAGTTTAATCAATAAGGCCAATATGTTTTCAGAGTCGGTTATGTTTCAATTAATCATAAGTATATTGTATATTACAGGAGCTTATATGATCTCAAGCAAAAGCTTCACGGTGGGTGGGATGTTTGCTTTTGTTACATATAGTGCAAGCGTTATGGCTCCAATTTCTGCCATATTGAATATAGGGTATAGCTTTTCTGATATTCTGCCTTCGGCAAAAAGATTGTTTGGATTTTTAAATATGGAAGGTGAGCAGATTGGAGGGGAGAAAGTCAGGGACCCTGAGGATATACAAGGTTCTATAAAATTTAAAAATGTTTCATTTTCTTATAAGCAAAAAGAACACGCGTTAAATGGCATCAGTTTTGAAATAAAGCCCCGTGAGAAGGTAGCGATAATTGGTACCAACGGTTCGGGTAAAAGTACATTGATAAATATACTTTTACGCTTCTACCAGCCGGATGAAGGAGAAATATTTATTGATAATGAACGCATTGACAAATATGACCTTGAAAATTACCGCAGTCTGATAGCTGTGGTAAGCCAGGATTTTTATCTTTTTAATACATCGGTAGAAGAGAATATGTTTTTTACTGCCAGAGAATTGGAGAGAAGCAGACTCAATGAATTTATTCATAAGTTGCCGGAAGGGTACAAATCCAAGGTTGGTAAAAACGGTTCCATGCTTTCCGGGGGACAAAAACAGAAAATTGCTCTGTTAAGAGCTTTCGCAAAAAATGCCAGGGTTCTCATCATGGATGAAGCTACTTCATTTTTAGACTCGGAATCTGAAGAACAAACAAATAGTTTTCTTCTTGATAAGTGCAGGGATAAAACGATAATCTTTGTTACACACAGGTATGACATCCTTAAAAGGATGGACCGGATTGTATTTCTGGACGAGGGGAGGATAAATGATTCTGGGACACATGAAGAATTAATTTTGCGAAATGAGCTCTACAGAAAAACAATGGCAAATAAAGTACACGAAGGTTTCCAGGAAGCTGTTGTATGAAATTAAATAAGAAAAGGGAGCAGGCAGATAAAATGAATAAAGTTAAAGAGCCGTTTATACATACGTTTGAAACTTACGGAGACAGATATTTATATGATGTAAATAAAAATTCTATTATAACCTTGTCGGAAGAATTATCAACTGCGTTGGGAAATAAGGAAATGGAGCACAGTGAAGTTAAAGCTTTACAGCAAAAAGGGTTTTTATCGGATAACAGGGTAAGTACCATAATTCACCCGGAAGATGGAGTTTTAGCATCACATATGAGCAATAAAATCAGCATGCTGACTTTACAGGTGACACAGGCCTGCAATTTACGCTGTAGATACTGTCCTTATTCAGGACAATACAATAACAGGCAGCACTCCAATAAAAGAATGAGTCTTGAAATGGCCAGAAGAGGTATAGACTTCCTATGGGAGCATTCCATAGATTGTGAGGAAGTAAACCTTGGGTTTTATGGAGGGGAACCAACAATAGAATTTAATTTGGTGAGGGAGTGCATGGAGTATGCCAAAGTGAAGTTTGAAGGAAAAACTGTAAGGTTCAGTATTACAACAAACGGCACCATAATTACCAATGAAATAATAGAGTATTTTCAAGAGAATGATGTGGTACTGATGATCAGTCTTGACGGACCAAAAGAAATTCATGATAAAAATAGAGTATTCGCAGATGAGTCAGGCTCCTTTAATATTGTTATGGAAAACATTAAAAGAATTAAGCAAGATTATCCGGACTATTTTACAAGAATTTTATTCAATGTTGTAGCTGATCCGGAAAATGATTATAACTGTACCAGCCAGTTTCTGTCGGGTAATGATGTTGTCAGGGATGCAGTTATTAATTCCAGCGAAGTTAACACTTTTTACAGAAAAGAAGATATGGAAGCCACTGAAGACTACTATATAAAAAAAGGATATGAAATTTTCAAACTATTTCTTTCAAAATTTAACCGCTTTGACAGTAAAAAAGTATCAGTGTTGGTTTCCACAAGATATACCATATTGGAGAAAATGTACAATGATCAAATGAAGATGGTGGAATCCCTTCCCGAGAAATATCATCACGGAGGTCCATGTATTCCGGGTGCCCAGAAGCTATTCATGAGTGTGGATGGGACCTTTTACCCTTGTGAGCGGGTTAGTGAGGACTCAGAAGCAGTTAGAATAGGTCATATCGAATCGGGAATTGATCTGGAGAAAGCCAGGGAACTGTTGAATATCGGAAAACTGACAGAGAAGAACTGTAAAAATTGCTGGGCTATAAGGTACTGTTCACTTTGCTTGGTTGCATGTGACAATCTGCATGAACTCTCAGGAGCGCATAAGCTGCGGTTCTGCAGGTTGGTAACAGCCGATGTGGAGGGTAGTTTTAAGGATATATGTGTGTTAAAAGACCTGGGCATGGATTTGTCAATAACTTGATATAGGAGGCGGGGAATGGGCAGAGTAGGTTTAGTATACCCATATAATGGACAGTTTACACCATTTTTGAGATATGGTTGTATAAATGAAATTTTCAATGAATTGATTTTAGTTGCCCCTGAGGGGTGGGGGATGACACATAAGGATGCAAGCCGGGCTGATAACGGCAGTTTTTTAGGGCTGACGGTAACTTCCGATTTTCAGGGTGAGCTGGAACATTGCGATACAGTGATATTTTGTAATTACAGTTTGCCCTTGGAAATTAAAAGACATATTTACCCCAAAATTTTAGATAGTATACATAAAAAGAAAGATATTGTCTGTTTGCTTCCGTTGGATTTGGATTTGGAATGTGAGCTTAGAACTATATGCGAATACGAAGGAGTTAAATTTGACTATTATAAAAACGGGTCAGCCAATACCTTTATTGAGGAAAACAAAGGTAAGGCAGATATGGCAATCAAGACTCTAAACGTTCCTGTCATTTTAGTGCTAGGCATTGGGGAAAGGACGAACAAATTTGATATTCAACTGGCTCTGCGTGATTACTACATAAAAAACGGGTATCAGGTAAGTCAGGTCGGTACAAGGAATTATTGTGAATGGGCTGGATTTCACTCGTTCCCTGAGTTTATGTTTAACAAAACGCTGTCCGAAATTCAAAAAATAATTTTCTTCAACAATTATATTAAAAGTATTGAAGCGGCTGAAAAACCGGATGTATTAATTATTGGTGTTCCGGGAGGGATAATTCCTATAAATGACATATTATATCAGGATTTTGGAATATTGGCCTATCAGATTTCTTGTGCCATCAAACCCGACGTTTGTATTTTGAGTTTATACTATGAGCAATATCAGCAAAATTTATTGGACGATATCAATAATTCCATCAGGCATAGATTTGGGTTTGAGATAGATTGCCTGAACCTGGCAAATATAAGATTGGATATAACCGGTTCGATGGATAAAAGGAAAGCTGTCTATTTCAATATTGATAATGAGCTTTGTGAAAAACTCAAAGCAGCTATGAATATGCCGGATAAACCTGTATTTAATATCTCAAACGGCCAGGATGCAAAAGAAATAAGCGAATTTACCAGATGCAGGCTGGAGGAGTACTCGGAAATAGTTCTCGTCAATGAGGGTTAATCCAATGTAGAAGTAGAAAAAAACTTATTTCCGTACCTAATAAAATTGTAAGGAGTATAACACCAATGAGCAATGAAATATTTGCAGGTTTAAGTAATATCTTTAACAATAGATTTAAAATTAATCTGGAACAAAAAGATACGGCAGATTTCAATAAACATCTTCTTGGGAGAGAATGGGGTTTTGAACCCAGAGACTTGCTTTATATATTTTTTGATATCGAAAGGGAATTCAAAATCTCTATTCCCGAGGAAGCCATAGAGAGCGGAAATTTTGGCACTATTAACAACATTGCCGGGGTGATCAGTGCTGAAATTGCCTGATACGGGAATGGTTTACCATTATTGGAGACAGCCAGATCTGTTATTTTAACGGATGGGGGTCAAATATAAACCCGGTGTGGAACTCGCGAATCTGCGGTGGGTTACTAATGGTGAGGAGGTGAAATCGAATGAAAAAGCTTGGGAAAAAGTTGAATACAAAGAAAGATACATTGCAGGCATATTTATGTGCTTGCGACTCCTCCTGCAACAGTTATTGTACAGCAGGAGTTCCGTCATTTGCACCACAATTAAGCCTGATTAATGGTAACAGGGCTTAAAAATATGTAATAGTAAAATCGGATTGAGATAAAGTCAATCCGATTTTATTATTACGCTATGGTATAGGTTTACAAATTTAATATAAACTGTATAATTATTATAAATACATAGGTAAATTAGTATTCTGCCATTATAGCTTGTATCTTTGGGGAGGGGTTATGAGAAATAGGTTTTTTTTAGTACTTATCAGTGTAATTCTTGTCATCGGGTTAAATGCCTGTTCACTCAAAAACGATAACAATGAGGATAAAAGGTACGGTTCTTCTCCGGAACTGACAGTTTTAAGCTGGTCAAACAGCCATATTGAAGGAGTTATAAATCAGTTCGGCTCTTTGTACCCAGAGATAAATATAAAGGATAAAAGATATTTTGACGGTGATGAAGGCGGGATTATTGAAAAATCCGTTACCGAGCTTATGTCGGGTAAAGGTCCTGATATTTTAATATTAAGAGCAGAGGATTTTCCCAATATACATAAAATGCTTGATAATAATACATTCTATGACCTGGATAAGCTGATAAAAAATGATGAGAGCTTTGAAATTAATCAATATAATAAAATTGCTTTGGATAGCGGAATATATGAAGGAAAACGATATCTTATGCCTTTGTACTTTAATATTCCTGTTATGTTTACAACCAGGTCGTTTTTGACAAAGCAGGGCTTTAATATTCCTGAGGGAGGAATTACATGGAATGATCTGGCTCAAATGTCGGGAAAATTTTTAAATAATGATAATAATAAAGATAAATATCTGTTCAGTTACGATTTTAACTTCGAAAACCTAATACAGGGAAGTTATATGAAATTTATCGATTACAGCAGGAGAAAATCCAGTTTTGATTCAACTGAATTTATAAATCTTCTTAATATATATAAGGAACTTCAACCTGCCGTATGCCCGGGAGAAATCTCAAAAAAGGCTAATGTTGTTGAATTACTGACAAAAGGAACAATAGGAATCATGCAGGATAATAAGCCCATTGAAGTATCTAGCTTACTTATTTTAAACTCCTGCTGCAGGCAATACATGGGAGAGGATATGTATATGATTCCTTTTCCAAGTGATCAGCAAAAAGAAAATATAACTGGAAATGTTAGAGTTTTGGCCGGAATAAATGCTAATTGCAGCAAACCTCAGGAAGCCTTTAAATTTCTAACCTTGCTTTTGGCAAAAGATAATCAAATACCCTATGTGAATGATCACTTGAATACGAATTATGTAAAAGGCTGTTCTATCAACATTGATGCATGGAAAGAAGAATTGAGGCATAATATGAGCGAGGAAATTGAAAAAATAGAGGGTACGGCTATTGACGACGGAGGCTCAATTAAATTTACAACATCTCCATTGAGCACCAATATAGGCACAAAAGCCGATCAGCTGTATAACAGTATGGCAAGGGCCGATATTAATGATTACAGAGTTTTAACAATATTAAATGAAGGAACCAGGGAGTTTCTGGCCGGAAAAATTTCGGCAGAACAAGCCGCAAAGGATATAAACCGGAAGATTATGCTGTATCTGAATGAATAAAGCTTAAAGGGCGGTTTTGATATGTATAAACCACATATAGCAATTATTGATGACGGTGTAAATGAAAAACTGTATAAAACTGGCGAGCTTAAATACAATGTTGAGATAACACCTGAATTACATGTGTGTGAAAGGGTTGATTATGATCCTTTTATGCCGTCCCATGGAACCACCTGTGCCGCTATAGTTAAAAAATATGCTCCGGAGTCGGCTCTGTCCAGCATAAAGATTTTAAACGGTGAATCACATACCGGAATGAAAGCTCAATTGATCAAAGCTCTGGAATGGTGTGTTCAAAATGAGATACGCCTTGTGAACCTGAGTCTTGGGACTGTTGATTACAGAGACTTTATTGAGATTAGAGAGGCCGTAAAGCATGCCTCTGAAAATTTTGTAGTAATAGTGGCTGCATGTAATAACCGTACTGTTTTTACATGTCCGGCTTCTCTGGAATATGCTGTCGGAGTAAAATGTGACACAAATGAAATACTAATGGAAAATGAATATATTTACAATTCAAAATCGCCTGACGGAATAGAGATAACTGCAAACGGATGTCACAAGCTGGAGAAATTTAATGGCGAAAGCAAAACGACTTCTATCTGTAATAGCTACGCAGCACCTGCTGTTACTGCTCTGGTGTACGAGATTATAAAAAATAATCCCAATATTTTATTACCTGATATAAAAGAAAAATTAAAGAATACATCAATGCGCATTGACAGTACTGGAAAAGAGACGTCTATACCGCGCAATCACGGCTTTTACAATGTAATAAACAAAAAAATAGATGTTCCTATTGTTACATTGTATAATTATTGTAAAAAAAAGGCGGAATACCTGGACCGGAAACTTGCCGGTGCATTCAGAAAAGACGGGTACAATGCAATTAATATTTTTGAAGGAAAAACCGGGCAGGATTATTGCAACGGGTATATAGGTATCGGCAGTTTTATTGAGAATAAAGATAGTTATCCAAGCGAGGGCTTACAAATAATATTTAATATTTTTGACCCGGATATTATAATTGTTTCGGTTGATATGGCAAATGAGCATGAAAAGAATTACATAAACGATATAGAGGGCAATTTTGAAACTGATGTTAATATAAACATATATGAAGACTTTAATGTTGAAATTAAAAGTTCTGATGAGACCAGGACATTTGCCTTGCAAGATGATTTGAAAATAGACGGATTATATTCTTACATTACTGGTTTATTTGCCAAACACGGCGCTGATTATGAACACGCACTGTACAACAAAACGTAAAATAAAATTATAGGCGGAATGCAGGCTATATATAAGAAATGGGGTAGTATAAATCACATTCACTGTACAGTTTGCTGCATTTTGCGTAATTGATCCGTTCAAAACGGAACTTTTGTTTAAGATTAAAATCCACATTAGGCATCCATGTGGTAAAAATATATTCCCATATTCCTGATAAAGTTTTTGAAGAGATTTCTTCAGGCCTGTGAGGGCCTATATATGTAAAGACGCCGTATTTGTGCGGTTGGATATTCCTTATTTTCATATCGGGAGGAACAATACTGCTATGATCAATCCGGACGGAGGGCTGGTAAAAGGTATACTCTTCTTCGTGGGGAGGAACAGTTGTAAGGCCGATATAGACATCTTTTTCGACCGGATTAAAGACTCGGAGCCTGTGGTTGTAAAAGAAATCAACCCCCAGCTTGTTTGCTGTCTGATTGACCGCATTATCCTCAATTGCAACCCTGTATTCGAGGCCGGCAATTGAAAAGGCAGGCAGCACCGTTATCGAGCGGAGAAAGACAAGCCCTTCTCCGGCACAATTCATAAAATCCGCATTAAACCTGTCCAGAATTTCCAGTGGGCAGGGATTTTTTCGCCATTTTGCCGGAGTTATGCCGAACTCTTCCTTAAACACCCTGTTGTAGGTTCGTTCACTGCCAAAGGAGTATTTGCACGAAATGAATTCCATGCTGTTTCTTTCATGGATCAAGTCGCTCAGAGACTGGGCGATCCTTCTTCTGCGGACATATTCCATTAAACCTGTGAAAGTGGCACCTTTCCATATTCTTAGAAGATGGAACTTGGAGACATTGACGTTTTCCGATATATTATCCAGATTTAACGGTTCCAGGAGATTGCTTTCTATGAATGAGGTGGTTTCTTTTATTATATCCAGCAAGTAATTATCCATATTAGCCTCCATGAGCCACCCACATTGGTGGCCACAAAATGTTATGTAAGTAATTATCCTTTATCGCAATGTGGCGAATAAAGAAGGTTTATTGGCCATGCTATGTTATGGCTTTGTGCCGCAAAGCGCTCATAAATTATTGATAAAATTTCTTCCGCAATTTTTGTCCTGTTTTTGAGGATAGGATTAAGTATAATCATACAATAACCTTTTTTTAACAACAACCATTTATTTATAAAAGATTAGTGGTCAGTAACACCTAAAAGTCATATATTGCCGACGGTTAAATTCCCGCAGGATTTCGTTGTCCTCCTTGTCAATACATACAGTATTGCCTTCGTCCTCCGCCTTATCCTGCAAAAATTTTCCTCGCCGGTAATATACGTTTTAGATGTTACAGACCACTGGGGAGGGGAGTCTGAGATATGGATGAAAAACGTCAGGCAGAATTAAAGGAAAGATACAACGGAGCTGTTGACAGCTTTGTTGAAAAAATCAAGGACGATCCCAATGTCATTGCAGTGATTGTCAGCGGAAGTCTGGCTTACGATATGATATGGGAAAAAAGTGATATTGATATGACTCTGGTAGTACGTGATCAAAATCTGAAAAATGACAGCTATTCCATTATTGAGGATGGTATTACAATTAATGTTTACATTACCGTCAGGAGCTCTTTTAAAAGATACCTGGAACGAAATATCGGTGGATCTTTTATGCAGGCATATTTTTCAAAGGGGAGGATTGTATACACTGCAGATGAAAGTTTATATGATTTCTTTGAGGATATTAAAGTCATGGGAAGTGATGACATTGCCCTGTCGGCATTTTATATGGCAAGTGAACTCATAGGTATCTATGACAAGTGTCAAAAATGGCTGACGGCCAGGGAGGATCCCCTTTATACCCAGTATTATATCCTGAAGGCGGCAGAGGTTATTGCGAATATGGAGCTGTGCCTGGCCGGTATCCCGGCTTCGCGTGAATCCATACAAAAAGCGGTGGCACTTAATCCCGGCCTTATGAAAACCTTTTATCAGGAAGCCATGTCCCGCTACTACAATGTCGGAGAATTAGAAGCCGCCATCAATAAAATTGACGGTTATCTTATGAGCAAGCTGGATATCATACAAAAACCCGTTATTGAATTTATGAGTGATAATGAAATTAAAACAAGCACTCTCATTGCAAAGCATTTTCATGTTGCCAGTCATTATATAATCGATGTATTTGACTATCTTGCCGATAAGGGCGTAATTGAAAGGGTATCCCAGACTATAAGGATAACTCCTAAAAGCAAGCTGGCAGTGGAGGAGCAGGGTTATTTGCTGGTACAGTATTAACGCAGCCATAAATTTGAACTATCTTTTTAAGGACGAAAGGAGATAAAGAATGCCTATCAGAACACACATTGAAATATCGGGAGCAAAACAGAATAACCTGAAAAATGTATCTGTTGAAATTCCCAGAGACAAGCTGACCGTTATAACAGGAGTATCCGGATCGGGTAAATCCTCTCTTGCTTTTGATGTTATATACGGCGAAGGTCAGAGAAGGTTTCTGGATTCCATATCCAACTTCGCAAAGAGCCGTATAAGTCAATTAAAAAAGGCAAAGGTGGATTATGTAAGAGGCCTGTCTCCCGTTATCGCTATTGAACAAAAAAAGGGCAATAACAATCCCAGGTCGACTGTGGGTACTGTCACAGACATAAATGACTACATGAGACTTCTGTTTTCGACTGCCGGGGTGGGAAAGTGTCCCGAGTGCGGGCATCAGCTCAAACAATTGTCTGCCGCCCAGATAGCGGAGCATATTTCAACTTTGCCTGCGGGCACGGTTGTTGAGCTGAGAGCACCGGTATATAAGATTTACGGAGAGGACTATGATTATACCTTCCACCAGCTCAGAGAGAAAGGCTTTAAAAATCTACTGGTCAACGGAGAGCCTTTTTCATTAGCTGATAAAAGAGAACTTGATGAGAATGTGGAATATAAGATCGAGCTGGTAATAGACAGGTTCACTTTAAAAAACGATACATATATTCAATTGACCAAATCCATTGAGGCAGCCATGCTGGCACTTGATGAGGACATTATGCTGAAAGTGGAGGTAGCAGGAAATGCGGGCAGGGAATTCTATACCGGTTTCGGGTGTCCGGAGCACCACCACATATTATGTGAAATGCAGCCCTTCCACTTTTCCTTTAATACGCCTGCCAGTGCGTGCCACACCTGTCTTGGGGTTGGAATGTCCTATGTGGTTGAACCGAGATTTTTGATCGTTTCTCCTGAAAAAAGCTTGAACAGGGGTGCTCTCAGAAATACGGTCTACAGTCCAGGCAACAAAGACAGTTACCGTTCGGTAATAATGTACAGCCTGTCGCAAAAATATGATTTTAGTCTGGACACACCCTTCAGGGATCTTCCCAAGGAGATTCATGAGCTTCTTTTCTACGGTTCAAAGGGAGAGCCTGTTGAGATGCTGCAGCCTCCGTACTCGCAGAAGAGAAACTGGATAACCGGAAGGGCCAGACCCTTTGCAGGTTTCGTTCATGAATTGGAAAGCTGGTATAAGCACTATATCAGGAAAACTTCAACAAGTGAAGCCTTTGAACCGACTTTTGTCAAGGAATGCATGATAGAAAAAATATGTCCGGAATGCAACGGGGCCCGACTTAAAAGGCAAAGACTCCAGATAACCGTGGGAAATAAGAATATTGATCAGCTGAGCAGGATGCAGCTGCCGGAACTGCTGGATTTTCTCAAGTCGCTGACTTTTGAAGAGGATATAAGGGAAATCGCGGAATCCGTCATCAGGGAAATCGGCTCCAGACTTGAGCTGCTGATAGACATCGGACTGCACTATATAAGCCTGGCCAGGAGAAGTGACAGTGTTTCAGGCGGAGAGATGCAGAGGATCAAAATGTCGACACAGATCAGCAGCGAACTGATGGGGATGCTGTACGTAATGGATGAACCCAGCATTGGACTTCATCCCAGGGACTCCCAAAGAGTAATCGATACCATGAAAAAGCTGAGAGATATCGGAAACACGGTAATTGTGGTTGAGCATGATATAGATACCATAAAGAGTGCGGATCACATAATTGAAATCGGACCCGGACCCGGTGTTCACGGGGGAAATATTGTAGCGTCGGGTACGATGGAAGATATTATGATGGAGCCTGATTCGGTAACCGGAAAGTATTTGTCGGGGGCGGCATCCATACCCGTACCCGGGCAGAGGCGAAATCTTGGAGACAATTTCCTGTCAATTCAGGGAGCCCGTGAAAATAATTTGAAAAATGTGGACATTGACATACCTCTGGGGGTTTTTATATGTATTACAGGGGTTTCGGGTTCGGGCAAGAGTTCACTCATAAACGAAATATTGTATAAGCAGCTGAAAATCAACAAAACGGGTGCCAGAATAGTCGCAGGAGAACATGACTTTCTGTTTGGAACGGAACTGTTGAACAATGTCATCAACATTGACCAGTCTCCCATAGGCAAGAACAGCAAATCAAATCCCGCAACGTATATAGGTATTTATGATAAGATACGTGAGATATTTGCAAAGCAGCCGGAGGCAATACACAGGGGCTACAGCGAAATTGACTTCAGTCTGACCCATGCCAACGGCACCAGGTGCGAACATTGTGCCGGGGACGGGATCATTGTGACAAACCTTCAGTTCATGGCCGATATTGAAACCATATGCCCTGTTTGTAAAGGAAGACATTTTTCCGATGAAGGACTTGAGATAAAATACAAGCAGAAGAGTATTGCGGATGTACTGGATATGACAGCCGAAGAGGCACTGGAATTCTTCAAGGATGAAAAATACCTTAAGCATAAATTGAATATCATAAACGAACTGGGCCTGGGGTATATGACGCTTGGGCAAAGCTCCACAACCCTGT
The DNA here is from genome assembly GCA_023386445.1 of Bacillota bacterium. Lineage (GTDB taxonomy): Bacteria > Bacillota > Clostridia > Acetivibrionales > DSM-1351 > Ruminiclostridium. The sequence goes on from JAEWJR010000087.1 coordinate 65,554, forward strand.
CGGGCGGGGAGGCTCAAAGAGTAAAGCTGGCATACGAGCTGTCAAAGATAAAGCGGGGGGCGCATAATCTGTATATTCTTGACGAGCCCACAACGGGGCTTCATTTGTCAGATATCCGGAAACTTATAGACTGCCTTATAAAACTTGTTGACAACGGACATACAGTCTTGGTCATCGAACACCACCTGGATGTTATAAAATCTGCCGACTACATAATCGATATTGGCCCCGAGGGCGGAAGCGGCGGCGGTATGGTTGTGGCCGAAGGAACTCCTGAACAGGTGGCTAAAGTGAAAACCTCACATACAGGCAGATTTTTGAAGGAAGTTTTGTAGCTGCAAAGTTGAGGAATATCCGGTACAACGAATTATTTATAGTGTATACTAATTCAGAAGAGTATTGTAAAATGTTAGTAAGGCTTGATATCCTGCCGGATTACCAACCCCGGCAGGATATCAGGATGTGGCACCGGTGATGTAACCCGGCTGCTATGTACGGTGGTAAAATGAATATTTATCTGTGAGGGACATATGGGAAAGCTGATTTTAATATTGTTTGTGCTGCTACTGCTGATGTGTTTCTGCATCTATAATTGGTGGGAACGCAGAGAAAAGAGCAAAAGGATGTTTGATGAAGAAAAGAAGAAAATAAATCCTTTAAATACCCATACCGCATGGGGCTTATATGCTTTTGCCGCACTGCTGGCCATTCTGGGGATAGCGGCTTATGAGATATATGCGCTGATGGATAAGATATACAAGATGAATTAAGTCGGGATAAATATGAATATATTTTCTACCATAGGGCCGTAAATGTGTTTGTAAATTTTCCCCATGCCATTCACCCAAGTATAAATTTACTTTATTATTGATAGCCTTTGCTGTCTGGGAAGAGGTTTGCTTTCCTTGAAGAAATAAATCGACCTCTTCGCTTATCATTATTAAAATATTGTCATCCAGTGCCTGGAGCTTTTCCGACAAAAGCAGCTTTATAAAATTGTAAGCATCAGCTTTGTGCTTACATTAGTTGTTTATTGTCACGAATTCTTCTACCAGCCCGGCAGGTTGGTTATCCCCATCTATTCCGGTAAGAAATAATTGAACCTCTGAATTTAAAATTCATCGGTACTATCAACACATACACTTTCAGGAAAAATATCTCCAAAGGCCTGCAGCAGTGAATCTTTTTTCATGTATTCATTGATGCCAACATATTGCATAATGTGAATGAAGAAGTTGAATCATTTATTTCCGGAAAACAAACATCATCACAGGCTGCAAATGCAATACAAAATAGAGTAAGCATATACTTAAATGAATAAGCATGGTAACACCCGGTTAGGCAACAGGAGGATTTCCATGGATAAAGAAATAACAAAAAACTGATGGACATTTTTTATGATTAATTTAAAATAGCACCACAAACAGCCCAAATTATTAATGACAAGGTGCAATTATATATGAATGAATAACCAATTTAAAAGAAAATCCGAACGAAACGTTCGATTTATAACCGTTATTCACTAAAAGTTTACAAAAATTTGAATAAAAGCGTAGATATACCTGTTGTAGTATTATATAATAATTATGGTAAAAAAATTTGTTTGGATAAAAAGCTTACATATAAATTCGGACTGGATTGGTTCTGCAGCAGGCTTAAAACATTGAAGACTTTATTGAAGCTGATAATAGAATTAATATATTTTCAGGATCTGGACACGGAGCCCGCAAGCTCTTATGAACCCGGGTCCATAAGTTTGACCTGTGCCCATGGATAGACCCTTTATATACCTGCATAATAAGCTTGTTTGCCAAAGATGAGGTAGGAAATGACAGTGTTACAGACGAAACTTAAAACAAGACAATCCATGGCAGGTTTTATTTTTGCACTTCCCAGCCTGGCGGGTTTTACCCTGTTCTTTGCAATACCCTTTGCAATCAGCATATATTATTGTTTTACACAGGGAATAGGCGGTATTGAATTTGTAGGATTTCAGAATTTTATAGATCTTTTTCACAGCAATTCTTTTTTACTGGCATCCAAAAACACAATCATATTCAATGCCATAAGTGTTCCGGCTATAATCATCCTTTCATTCCTGCTGTCCTTGCTTTTAAACAGCCGAATCAAGGGGCTTCCGGTATTCAGGAGCTTTTTTATACTACCGCTGGTAATACCTGTGGCATCTGTAATTCTTGTTTGGAATATTCTTTTCAATGAATATGGGGTAATAAACAGTATCCTTATAAAATTTGGGTTTGCCGGGGATATAGACTGGATAAAAAGTGATCAGTCCATGTGGGTGCTGGTACTTCTGTACCTGTGGAAAAATTGCGGCTATAACGTAATATTATTTCTGGCAGGACTCAGCAATATACCAAAGGAATATTATGAATCGGCCCGTATGGACGGGGCAGGCCCACTAGCCTGCATTAAAAACATTACCATACCCTTTCTCATACCTACGGGTTTTTTCGTATTCATGATGTCAATCGTAAACTCCTTCAAGGTATTCAGGGAGGCATATTTACTTGCGGGAAGCTATCCCAGCCTCAAAATTTACATGCTTCAGCACTTTATGAATAACAATTTTATGAATCTTTCCTATCAAAGGCTTACAACAGCGGCCCTCATTATGGCTATCGTCATAGCATTACTGGTATTTGTTCTTTTCAGAATAGAAGCCAGATTTGGAAGGAGCATTTAGTTTAAGCACATGGCCAATTAACCTCCTTTATTCGCCACATTGCGATAAAGGATATAAGTTTTCATTACATTTTGTGGCCGTATTACGGCTCATGGAGGATAATGTGAAAGCAACAGAGAATTTTTTAGCCAGGCCGGGAACCAAACTGAAGGGTCTGATAAAGTACATAATATTGCTTTGTATCTCCGCAGCGCTGCTGTTTCCGGTAGTGTATATGCTTGCAAATTCCTTCATGTCAAGCAGTGAGGTAATGGAGAACTACAGCGCGGTCAGCGGGGCGGCTGTGGAGGAAGGGAAGACGCCGGAAATAACTTTCAGTATGATACCTGAAAAAGTCAGTTTCATGCAGTACTACAACGTATTGCTGCGGAAACCAAGATTCCTCTTTATGTTCTGGAATTCAGTCATCGTCACTCTGCCAATAATGCTGGGACAAATTGTGGTGGCAACCATGGCGGCATACGCATTTTCCAAGCTGAAATTCCCATTCAGTGACAGGATATTCTACATATATATTATTGTTATGATGATGCCGTATCAGGTAACCCTTGTACCCAACTATATCATCCTTGACAGGACCGGCCTGATAGGCTCCTATTGGTCAATAATTCTGCCTGGGGTGTTTTCCACCTTTGGGGTATTCCTGCTAAGACAGTTTATGATAAATATACCCGACGATTATTGCGAGGCTGCCAAAATTGACGGGGCCGGCTATTGGAAATCCCTTACCTCAATTCTGCTCCCTCAGTGCAAGGGTGCAATAGCCTCACTGGCTATACTTGTATTCATTGACAACTGGAATATGGTTGAGCAGCCGCTGGTTTTTTTAAAGGATGAAACCATGCATCCGCTGTCAATATTTCTGTCCAGGATAAACAGCGAGGATATGGGGATTGCTTTTGCCTGCGGAATATTGTACATGTTTCCCACCCTGTTGATCTTTTTATATGGAGAGAATTATTTTATCGAGGGCATCGAACTGTCCGGTATCAAATGATAACTTTTTTGGAGGACATAATGGAGAATATTCAAACAGAGAGTCAATTATTCAAAAGAAAAAAAATTATCAGAAGGGCTGCAGTTATTTTTATATGTGTCATAATCCTGCTAACCTTTTTTTCAAGTACAATAAATAATTTTCTGCTGCCAACGGTAGAATGCAATACTGCTTCCTCGGGGACGCTCACCAACGAAATAACTGCGGTCGGAGAGGTTTTCCCTGTCAGCACCGAAGCCGTTTATGCTTATGGAAACTGGACGGTAAGGGATATCAAGGTGAAGGAAGATCAGGAAGTAGCAACAGGGGAGGAACTTGCCGTAATTGACAGCAAGGACCTTCAGCTTGATATAAAGAAGGCTGAGCTGAATGTGCTGAAACTTGAAAATGAGCTAAAGAGATATAAAAACGGATTTCAGGAAACGGATATGGAGCAGTATAAGAGTGATTGCGAGGCCGCACTGAAGGCCGTACAAAAGGCCCAGAAAAACCTGGATGACCAGAAGGAGCTCTATGCAGTTGATGCTGTTTCACTGCAGGATGTAAATGACGCCCAGGATAAGCTTGATGCGGCGAAAAGCGATTATAATCAAAAACAAAGGGCTTTATCCCAGAAGGAAACCGAGAGCAAAAAAGCCGGAGAAAGCTATGGCATCAATATAGAGGAAAAGGAATCCGAGCTCGAGGTTGGAAGACTTGAACTTCAGAAGATGAAAAATAACCTGCCCCTGAATGGAATTATAAAGGCACCTGCCGGAGGCATTGTAAAAAGCATATCTGTTGAAAAAGGTTCTGTTACCGGCAGCGGGCAGGTACTGTTTGAAATAGTGAAAAAAGAGTCGGGGCTGGCTGTAAGGTGGATGCTGGAGACAAAACCGGCAGGTGAGGTTGAAATAAATGATACTGTTGAAATTTCGGGAGAAGCAGATGAAAATTTTAATTTTAACGGTAAAGTTAAGGAGAAAAAATATTTGACGGAAGAAGGCAGGTATCAATTTACCTCTCAACTTGATAATTCCGAAGAAGACCTTAAAATAGGTCAGAAGGTTGATATCAAAGTCAGAAGGGAAAGCCGGCAATACAAAACTCTTGTACCAAACAGCAGTATAGTGGATGAAGGCGGAAGAAAATACATATTCATTTTAAAGGAAAGAAAAGGCGTATTAGGTACCGAGACATATGTTCAAAAAATGGAAATCACAGTGCAGGAGGAAGCCGACTTATTCAGTGCCGTATCGCTAAGTGGGTTTACGGGTGACGAAAAGATAGTTGTATTCAGCTCCAAAGCACTGTCTGACGGACTCCAGGTTAAGTTGAGGTGAATGGATTGGATGAAATTAAATTACAGAAATATTCGGTAAAAAAATTATTAGTCCTTTTATCAACCCTGTATTGCCTGGTATTTGTTATAAACAGTATCGCTTTGGGGTATAAGTTTGACGGGGATTACGGGAGCAGAGTTGAGGTAAATATAAAAAATAACCAGACTCCTGAGGGCAGAACGTTAAAGCTGCAGAATCTGAATTCCTTAATAAACAGTTCCGGCTTGAATTATTCCTATCAATGTGAAGCAGAGGTATATGTAAAAGCCGGCAATAAGGAGTATTTTGTTAAAAGAGTGCTGTCCGGCGCAAACCTGCCGGGGTTTTTAGGGATTCACATGTTAAAGGGTTCCTTTTTCAACGGCAGTCAGCATGAGTATGGAAAAAAAGTTGCAGTGATAAGCGATACTTTGGCTGAAAAGCTGTATATGACAAATAATGTTCTGGGAAATGAAGTTGAAATATCAGGAATTAAATATAAGGTGACAGGTGTTTACCAAAAAAGGAATACACCTTTTTCGATGCTGTCGGCCGACGGAGTTGAAAGAATTTATATTCCGTTTGAGAGTGTGACAGGATATAAAGACCTGACCATAGAAACGGTTTTTTTAAAAGGGCAAAATCTTGAGGACGAGATTTTCAGGACAAACAAGGTTGACAGCCTGCTTAAACAAGCCGGAGTAAATACCGATTACTATAAAATAAAGGATTTGTACGACAGTTCTGTTTTTATTTCACAGCCTCTTTCAGCTTTTATATTCTTTATAGGAATACTGATCATGATCATATTGGGAAAAGGCACTGCCAGGTATATCAAAAACGGGATTTCAACTTTTCAGCAGCGCATGAAAACCGGGTATTTGCTTGAAGTTATAAGGAACTCAAAACTGGGGACAGTGATCTTTTTTACAGGAATGGTATTGCTGCTTTGCTGTATAGGTGCCGTATTTTTCATGGTAAGATTTAAGGGGAGCATACCATATCAGTACATACCTCCGGATAATATATTTGATTTTCAGTTCTATAGTAATTTGATTAAGGAAGCTCTTTACAATGCTAATGAGTTTAACGGATACAGACCCACACAATATGAATTGCTGGTTCACTATGGATTGATTTCCGTTTACAGCCTGACAGTTCTCCTTGTCATCAATTTTATTGCAGTAAAATCCGCAATCAAATTAAGCCGGTTTTTAGTGTTCACATTTACAAAAAGCTTAACTTTGATGGGAGGAGCAATAATCCTGGGCATGGTGGCGGGCTTTATCCTCTGCCGGATACTCGGTATTCAGTCTGCTTCTCCGGTCAGGTATTTCACTGTTTTAAGCATTTATATTTGTATAGGACTGATTAAAATGCCAGAAGGTATCACCCCTGGAAACTTTGGTTTACAAAAATAAAAAAATGTTTCACAAATCAATTATGGATTACATAAAATATCATGAATACCATAAATTGAGGTGAAAAGAAACATGGCAAATGATAGATTCCTGCTTATTAAGGCTTGGAGTTATGTACTGTGGGGTGACATAGACCATGTATTGGGTCATCTTCTCATAGCTGAAATAACCGATAGGATTCCTGTAGTATATTGGCCTACACACTGTCTTAACAACGGCTTTGTACAGACAAACGGCTTTGAGCTGTATTTTGAGCCAATAAACAGCTATTCGATATTTGATCTGGCCCATCCCCAATATACCTATTATCCCCCTATATGGGATTCCGACAATCTTTTGGTCGATGATAATACAAAGGATACCTGGACCTTCCGCAATGTGGGAGATATATTGGGCAGCAAGGCCAATGTAGTAGTGGGTGACGTTTACTATAATGTCTACGAACTTATTCCTTTTATAAAGAAAAATCATGCTGCTTATGGAATGTCTGTTGAACAGGTATATCATTATCTTTTTAATAAATATATCAGAATAAAAGCCGATATTGATATGGAAATACAGGGATTTTACAATTCCTGGCTGAAGGACGGACACCCTTCTCTTGCCGTGCATGTCAGAAGAGTTAATGAACAGCTGGTTTTTGATACAAGAGATGCGGATAAATTCGACAATCAGTACTGGAATAAAATATACACAAAGGTAAAAAAAGACCCGGACAAAATCGAAGAGAAAGTGGTTAAGCAATTGAAAAAAGGTAAACACAAGGAGCCTAATAAAGCTTATCACAAAGATATACTCAAGCTGGTAGATAAGTATAATATAAAAAGAATATTCCTTCTTACCGACTGCCAGGAGACCCTGAAGGAATATATAAGAATATATGGTTCCAGAATAGTTTATACCGATTGCAAACGTTTATCCGCGGATCAGGAGCTTACCTACATGGAAAACCCCATGGTTAAGAGGAGACGGGGTATTGAAGTTATAAAGGATGCATATATAGCCGCAAAGTGCGATTTCTTTATCGGCAATGATTTCTCGCATCTTTCACATGCTGTTACACGATTGAAGGATTGGCCTTTAAAAAATATAAAGCTGCTCTACTGGGTGTACAGAAAGAGAAAGTATCCTATTAATGTAAGGCTTGTTGTAAGAAAGGAAAATGTATTTCTGAGCTTTATCAAGAGACTTTTTGGTAAACGGATGCCTAAAGAAGGAGGGTATTCCAATGCCAGGTAATAAATTTTTATTAATAAAGTCCTGGGGCTGCGGTTTTTGGTCCGACGTGGACCACGTTATGGGGCAGCTTCTGGTAGCAGAAATTACCAATCGCATTCCGGTAGTGTATTGGGGTACCAACAGTCTATATGGAGAATCCTTCAAAACCAATGCCTTTGAACTATATTACGAACCTTTATCAGAGTATACCCTGCTTGATGTTGCAAAACCGGAATATTCATATTATCCAACCGTATGGAGCTTTGACAATATTATGATCGAGGATCTGGATAAGGTGGCCTGGACTTACAGAAATCTGGGAGAGATGATAGGTAGTGACGCAGATGTTGTTGTCAGCGATATCCATTATTTTGTGCGTCCCATTATCAATTTTATTCCAAAGGATCATTGGGCATATGGGATGACGGCACAAGAAATATACAGATTCCTTTTTGATAGATATTTAAAGCTGAAACCCGATATAGAGGATGAAATAGAGGAGTTTTATAATAATAAGATGAAAGACAGCAGTCCTCTGCTGGCCATTCACATAAGAGGCGGTGACAAGGTTCGCGAGGTAGAGAACCTTTCACATCTGAATAAACAGTATCACAAAAAAATACAGGAATATATCAACAGGTACAATATTGAAAAGCTGCTCCTGCTTACCGATTGTAAGGAGATCGTCGACAATTTCGAGGACCGTTATGGTTCGATGGTAGTATATACAGACTGCAGAAGGGGACTTATCAATGCTACGGGAGACGCGCCCCATCTGCAGGATTACAGTGTTAAGCGGCGTAAGGGCATAGAGATAATCAAGGATACTTATCTTGCGGCCAAGTGTGATTTCTTTATCGGAAACGGTTATTCAAATGTATCATATACCATAAAACGTCTGAAAGACTGGCCTGAGGAAAATATAGTCCTCTTTTACAGAGATCTTAAAGGGGAAATGAAATTGGCTAAAAAGCGTGTAAAGGCCGAAGGGAACAGGCGAGTTAAGGAAGCAGCGGGCCACAAATTGAAGTATCCTGAATTTTACGGGGGTGTTAATACTTATGTCGACTAATAGATTTCTTCTGATAAAAGCTTTAGGTAGCAGCCTATGGGGTGAGGTTGACCATGTTATGTGCCAGATTCTGGCGGCCGAATTGACAAACAGGATTCCTGTGGTCTATTGGGGCATGGAGAGTCTCTACAGCGGATCATTAACAACAAATGGGTACGAATTATTTTTTGAACCTGTTTCACAATTTACATTCCATGATATGGCACGCAAGGAGTATACCTATTATCCTCTTGTATGGAAATTTGAAAATATACTGGCAGAGGATACCGACAGGTTGCGAATGGAAAACCGCGATCTGAAAAGCATGATGAAAAGTGATGCAAATGTGGTTGTAAGCGATATTTATTATCCCATCAGATCAATGCTGCCGTGGATAAAAAGTGACCATTGGGCATATGGGAAAACCCCGCATCAAATATACCGCAGACTTTTTGATACCTATCTGAAGCTTAAGCCTGAAATTTCAAAGGAAATTAAGAAATTTACAAACACAAATCCTAATTTTAGAGATGAAAAGCCAATCATCGGTGTACATGTCAAAGGAAGTGCCATTGTAAATGAAGTGGCTCAGCTGTATGACCTGAATGAATTTTACAAGCCAAACATATGGCAGTTCATCGTCCGGTATAATGCAAGACATTTATTTGTAATAACCGATTCGAACAAAATATTCAATCAATATAGGAAGTTGTACGGAAAAAATGATATGCTTATATACACCGACAGCAAGAAGGTTCCTCTCAAGGAAAGAATAGCAACCTGTCTTTTGGACTATCCGAATAAAAGGCATAAGGGAGTTGAGCTGGCAAAGGACACCATAGAAATAATCAAGGATACCTATTTGGCCGCACAATGCGATTTCTTTATTGGAAATGGTTATTCTAACCTGTCGAACACGGTAATGAGACTCAGGGACTGGCCCGATACCAATATCAAGCTGTTATATTAGAAGTCGCCGGTGGTTAAATTTCCCGGGACGGCGTTGTCGGAAAGCACTGCTTCGCAGTACTTCGGTGGAATAAAGATTATTCCGCCCTCCTCCGCCTGATCCCGAGAAAATTTTCCTCACCGGACAAATTATTTTTTTACGGTCAAACTGTTTAATAACTTTGTTTCAGCATTTATTTTTGACTTTATAGTATTAAGTCTGCCGGCAAGTTCATTGTATTTGGCAGCATTTGCGCTGTCTGCTTTTATGGACTTTAAACTCTTCTCAATTGCATTAACTTTTTTTGATAATGCATTCAACTTACCCCTGGTACCATTTACAAAACCGGTTAGGGCAGCTTGTCAACATTGGCTTCAACGCTTATAAGTTTATATCAAAGATTATATCTGCAGCATGGTTCCATTTTAGATGCCTCCTTCGTATTATATAGTATCCGGCTAAAACATTATTGTGGAGGAGTATGATATGGATACAAAGGAAAGCAAGTACATCAGTTATATAAAAAGCAGATATCCCCAGATTGATATTTCCAGGGTAGAATGCAATTTTACCGACGGAATACATGGAGATATTGTTATAGTCAATGAAAAGGATGTCTTTAAATTTGCCAGGTATGATTGGAGTGCCGGTTATATTGAAAATGAGGTCAACATTATTAGTAGAATAGGGAGGGACTTCAGCATATATGTGCCAAAAGCCGAACCTGTAGAAAAGGGGATTGCCAGATTCAGTTATGTAAAGGGTGAACCCTTGTATAGGAGCACTTTGGTTCAAATGGCGAACAGGATGCAGGAAATGGTTGCCGAACAGCTTGCAATGTTTCTGAAACAGCTGCATTCCTTTCCGCTCAAAGGTGATACCATTAAAAACCTGTCCGAATGTCAGGCCACTATGGCACAGGAAGAGTGGCTTATAAAATTTGAAGAAATTGAGAGGAAGGTTTTCCCCTACTGCGACAGCTATTCAAAGGAATATTACAGGCAAATTTTCAGGCCGCTTCTGCAGGATGAGAAATTCATGGATTATCAACAGTCACTTATTCATGGAGACCTGATGCCATATCACATCATATTTAATAGAAATACAAACCGTATAAGCGGGATTATAGATTTCGGTTTGTCCGGGTTGGGAGATCCGGCCTATGATGTGGGAATTCTCCTGGACAATTACGGAGAAGCTTTTATAAAAAGAATGAGCAGGTATTATAAAAACATTATTTCATACATAGACAGAGCAAGATTTTATGCATTTGTAAATAACCTTTTATGGGCAAAGTCCGTTTCTGATATGCTTGTCACAAGGGATTTCACCAATTTCAGAATTCCTGCAAAAGACAGGGACATCATGCCCATAGGCACGAAATGGTTTGATGCAAAGGGGTAATAAGGTCATATAAGGTAACGGTTCTCAGAATATATTTTACAATTGGGAATATATATTTAGTATGAAAGAAGATTAGGAGTGGGACGTATGAACTATACCCCGGAGGAATTAAGAAGTATTTGTCTCAAAAGATCGATTTTGGATGGTTATAACAGAAAACAGGTTGATAATTTACTTTCCTTAATTGATGAAGATTACTCCAGAGTGCTGAAAGAAAATGATGAAATGAAAAGCAAAATAAACAGCCTTAATGAAGCAATACAGCATTATAAAATGCTTGAAGAGTCACTCCAGCATTCAATTCTGGTTGCTCAGCATACAAGTGAACAAATTAAAGTAAACGCATGCGAAAAGGCAAGACTTATTACCAGCGAAGCCGAAGTGAATGCCTCCAAACTGATAGAAACTGCAAATTTGGAAATAGTAAGGGCAAAAAGTAAGCTGGAGGAGATAAAGTCTGAATTATTTACATTCAAATCCAAGACCGAAGCACTACTTCATTCGCAAATGGAAATTTTAAGGCAGATATCCAATGAATAGTAAGCAGATTATACAGGATATTTGTATGCAAACAAAAACACAAATGTTAATGTTACAGGTTAAAATGGTATTGAGGCAATGTCGGCATTGCCTCTGTTTTTTATTTTTATTGCCTGGGAAAGAGCACTGTCTGACATTATCAATGATGTATCAGGCATATCCTTTTGATATTATAAGATCTAAATAATATTCATATTCCCTGCGCAAGCCTTCTTCCATATCGATTTGGGGTCTCCAGCCTGTCTGCTCGATCCTGAAATTATCAATAACCCGTCTTGGAGTACCGTCCGGTTTTTTAGTGTCATAAATAATTTCACCTTCGTAACCGATAACTTTCTTTATTGTTTCGGCCAGTTCCCTTATACTTATTTCCTTTCCCGAGCCTATATTAATGCAGTCGCTGCCATCATGAGTCAACATTAATCTCAGACAGGCTTCGGCCATATCATCTACATACAGGAATTCTCTCAAGGGAGTACCTGTACCCCAGAGAACAACCGAAGGATTTTCTTTAATCTTTGCCATGTGAAGCTTGATAATCATGGAAGGTATTACATGGGCATTATAAAGATCAAATCTGTCATTTACCCCATATAAACTTGCAGGCATGGCACAAATATATTTTGTACCGTATTGCCTGTTATAGGCTTGACACATTTTTATTCCCGAAATTTTAGCCAGTGCATAGGCTTCATTTGTAGGTTCGAGCGGGCCGGTAAGCAGATACTCTTCTTTTATAGGCTGCGGGCAGGTCTTGGGGTAAATGCAGGAGCTCCCAAGAAACATCAGTTTTTCAACATTATACTTGAAAGAGCTTTTAATAATGTTGCATTCTATAAGCATGTTTTCCATAATAAAATCTGCAGGATAAGTATTGTTTGCATGTATTCCTCCTACTTTTGCCGCGGCTATAAATACGTATTCCGGTCTTTCTGTTCTGAAAAAGTTATCTGTGGCTGCCTGATCAGTCAGATCCAGCTCACTGTGCATTCTATAAATTACATTATTATATCCGTTGTGTTCAAGACACCTTGCTATAGCGGACCCCACCATACCGGTATGTCCCGCTACATAAATTTTACTGTCCCTGTTCATATTGACCTCCATCCCCATAAAAGGTTTTTTCAACATTTAAGATCACTTTCGACCATTAAATTTACAAGTTCCTCAAAAGATACCTTCTGAGTCCAGTTTAGCTTGCTTTTTGCCTTTGCCGGATCTCCCAGCAGCAGATCCACTTCGGTGGGCCTGAAAAGTTGGCTGCTGACATTGATCAGTTCTCTGCCGGTTTCGCCGTCTATGCCCTTCTCCGCCATGCCATGCCCCACCCATTTAAGGTTTATTCCCACATGTTTAAAGGCAAGTTCGCAAAATTCTCTAACAGTATGAGTTTCACCGGTTGCGATGACAAAATCTTCAGGAGAGGGCTGCTGCAGAATCAGCCACATTGCCTCCACATAATCACCGGCATAGCCCCAATCCCTTTTGGCATCCAGATTACCAAGTACCAGCTTATCCGGTTTTCCCTTTAAAATGTCTGCAATGCCAAGGGTTATTTTTCTGGTTACAAAGGTTTCACCCCTTCTGGGGGACTCATGATTAAAGAGTATCCCATTGCAGGCAAAAAGATCATAAGCTTCACGGTAGTTGACCGTTATCCAGTAGGCATAGAGCTTTGCAGCTGCATAAGGGCTTCTGGGGCAAAAGGGAGTACTCTCATTTTGCGGAATTTCTCTAACCTTTCCGAATAATTCACTGGAAGAGGCTTGATAAAATTTGATATCGGGCTTTATCTCTTTTATACATTCCAGCAATCTTAAAGTCCCAAGTCCATTAGCATCGGAAGTATATTCGGGAACGTCAAATGAAACCTTAACGTGACTTTGAGCACCGAGATTATAAATCTCATCCGGCTGTATCTGATATATCAATCTTATTAGATTTCCGGAATCAGTAAGATCACCATAGTGTATAAACAAGTTGGGATTTGCATCGGGACCCTGAAGCAAATGATCTATCCGTTTGGTATTCAAGGTACTGCTTCGGCGTACAATACCATGTACTTCATAGCTTTTATCTAACAAAAACTCAGAGAGATATGAACCATCCTGCCCGGTTATACCCGTTATTAAAGCTCTCTTCATGTATACAACTCCTTATCGTTTTATTTAAAGATTATTCAGCCGATAATTGCTAAAAAAGTCATTGGTTATTTGAACTTTTCCGGCTAGTAACATAATATGTGTACCCTATTAATTATGGAACTGAACAGAACGTGAAAATATATTGGCAATTTTCGAGGAGGATGGACGCAGCCTTGCTGACGCAAGGCAAGGACGGCAACAAAGAAAAGTGGCAAAATAGCCGGCGTGAGGCGTGTTATACATTGTCAACAGAGGGTAAAAGCAAATAAAAAACTACCGGTGCAAAACTGGTATATACAGCTTGTTTTCCCGGTAGTTTTAATAGAAATTAAATTGTAAATAGTATTCAAATCTGCTTGTGCTTTTTATGTTTCAGCAACTACTTTACCTAATTCAGACAGGTCATAGCCGCCTATACCTTCCAACTCAAGCCGGAATTCACTCGAATTGAGTATTTCAAGAACAATCTGGAAAGGTGCCTTGGCAAGATCCTCCTTTTTTATCACCAGTTCATAGCGTTCTGTTTGCAGAGGAATAAAATCGATCCCCTTTACCTGTTGGCCTGATTTTTCGTTACCTATGCCTATATCTGCTCCTCCGCGGGCAACAGTACTTGCTATGGCAAGATGTGACGTGCTTTCCCTGTTGTACCCTCTTATAGCTGACGTGGGTATATCAAGCCTTCTAAGGTGTTCATCCAGAAGAACTCTTGTACCGCTTCCTTTTTCACGGTTTATCATGGTAATATCATTTCTTCTGAAATCCTCCCAGCCGGTTATACCCTTAGGATTGTCATGAATTACATAAAACCCTTGCAGGCGGCTTGCCAGATGGATAATGACCGAACGGACTCCGGGAAGCATACGCTTTACATAGGGTATATTGTACTGACCTGTATCACCGTCCCATAAATGGGCAGTTGCCATATGGACATTTCCATGGTAGAGTTCATACAGGCCGTTATAGCTCCCGATGTAAGAGCGCAGGGCAGGTACGCCGTTAGGATGCATTTGAAGATAGCGGGAAAGAATGTCCAGCATGATGTCCTGTCCGCATATGACAAAGCCGTTACTTTGAGCTGGCTCATTATAGAACTGTACTGTGCCCGGATTGGTATGCGCATTATCAAAAGTATATGGAGGATTGGTTTTTATACTTTTTGTCCTGTTCTTATATTCATTGACATCTTTTATATCTACTCTGACTTTCTTACCTACTCTGTAGGAATTGAGTTCTCCCCGTTTAATCAATTCATATACGGTATTTTTTGCGATTTTTAATATATCGGCGACTTCCTGGGGGGTTAAGGCAGTATTGTTATCCATATGATTCTCCCTTTTTGATATCAAAACTTGATAGAACATTATAAAAACATATAAAACATTACTTAATATTATATATTCCAAATACAATAAAATCAAATCTCTCTTATATATGGATAAACAAAAAAATTGATCATCATTATATTTCACGCTTGATTATTTATATAATGATGTTATAATTGTACATAACAAAACATGACAAAACGGTATGGAATAATGAATGAAACTTAACATTCTGGTGTAAAAGCAGTTAAATAGTTATAAAAATTATCTCAATGATGAGATTATAGCTCCAGTGGTTATAGTTTCATCATCTTTTATTTTCTTTGAACCGTATGAGACGTGAAAAAGCGTGGAACAGGAGGCTTATATGAAAAATATGAAAAGGGTTTTATCTGTAATATTTATCTTGTTAATGATTCTTGTAACAGCCTGCGGGCAAACCCCGAAAGCAGCAGCTGATACAACAGCTGTCCAAAATTCGACGGCTGTGGGAACACAATCTGCATCAAGTACTGCCGGGGCCGAGCTCCAGGATACCACCGAGCCTGTGGAACTGGTAGTATCGGCAGCAGCCAGCCTGAAGGATTCACTTGGAGAAATAAAGACAGCTTATGAAGAAAAAAACAAAAATGTTAAACTGACATTCTCCTTTGGTTCTTCGGGTGCCTTGCAGCAGCAAATAGAAAACGGTGCGGCTGTGGACGTATTCGTTTCGGCAGCTACCAAGCAAATGGATGCACTGAAGGAAAAAGGCCTTATAATTGATGAGACCAGAAAGGAATTTTTGCAGAATGAAGTGGTTCTCATTGTTCCGAAGGATTCAGATGCATTGACCGATTTTATGGATCTGACCTCAGACAAAATACAGCATATCGGACTGGGAGAGCCAAAAGGTGTACCCGTAGGGCAATATGCCGAGGAAGTGCTGACCAAATTAAATATCCTGGATAAGATAAAGAAAAAAGTTGTATACGGGAATGACGTAAAGGAAGTTTTGACCTGGGTCGAAACAGGTAATACCGATGCCGGTATAGTATATGCCACAGATGCAAAGGTTTCAGACAAGGTCAAAGTAGTTGCAGCAGCACCCAAAGACTCACACAAGCCGGTTTATTACCCTGCTGCAGTAATAAAAGACAGTAAAAATATTGATGCGGCAAAAGCTTTTACACAGTATTTATACAGCGCCGAAGCAAAACCCATATTTGAAAAGTATGGATTTGTGTTCATTGATTAGAAAAGATATTGAATAGTAAGTTGTATAAATGTTTCTCATAAATGTCATTACGGAATACCGTAATGACATTTGTCATATAAACTCCTGATTTCAGACACTTAAGTATGACATTATTATTATGTAGAATATTATTGTAAGGTGTGTTTGTAAATTAACAGGCGGGAAACGGGTAATCAATCCGGCTGCCGAAAAAATACGGAGGTTTGAGCTATGATAGTGAGTGTGAAGAATCTGGTAAAAAGATATGGAGATCTTGTAGCTCTGGATCATTTATCGTTTGATGTCAAAGAAGGTGAGGTATTCGGGCTTTTGGGGCCAAACGGTTCAGGCAAGACAACGGCTATAAACTGTATCCTTTCTCTATTGTATTATGACAAAGGAGAGATAAATCTGTTTGATAAGCCCATGGCTCCCGATGCGTATGATATCAAACGTGATATAGGCATTATAATGCAGGATGTTGCTGTTTTCGAAGAACTTACAGTCTATGAAAATATCAATTATTTTTGCAGCTTGTATGTAAATGATAAGGAAAAGCGCAGGAAGCTTGTTGAAGAAGCCATAGGCTTTGTAGGATTGAATGACTTCAGGAAGTTTTATCCAAAGAAGCTGAGCGGAGGCTTGCTGCGCCGCCTGAACATTGCATGTGGTATAGCACATAAACCAAGGTTGATAATATTGGATGAACCTACGGTTGCTGTTGACCCCCAAAGCAGGAATAACATTCTGGATGGAATAAAAAAGCTTAATGAAGAGGGTGCAACTGTTATATATACCTCCCACTACATGGAGGAGGTTGAGCAGCTATGCAGCCGCATCATGATAATGGATAAGGGCAAGGTCATTGCAACGGGCAGCAAGGAAGAACTTAAAGGAATGATAAAACTGGGAGAAAAAATCACAGTTGAAGTATTTGGTCTTGGCAGCAGCAATCTCAACGAGATGAAAAAACTGCCAAACGTAAACAGTATTGATTATAAGGACAAAACTCTTTCAATTAAATACAACAGGGGTAAACACAATCTGACAAATCTGCTTGACTTTTTCAGAGAGAATGAGATTTCCTTTGGAAGGGTGTATTCCGAATTGCCTACATTAAATGACGTTTTCCTGGAGATTACGGGAAAGGAACTCAGAGACTGAGGAAAGGGAAGGATATATGTTTTTAAATATATTTTTTAACAGATTGAAATGTACAGTCAGAGATAAAGAACTGATATTCTGGACTCTGATATTTCCCCTGGTATTGGCAACCTTTTTTAACCTGGCATTTTCAGGCATTTCAAAAGCAGAAGTTTTCAATGCAGTGGATATAGCAGTAATTGATAATGAGCAATATCAAAAGGATACTGATTTTAAGAATTTTATAGAGCAGCATTCCAAAGACGACCCCGACAGCGATAACGATGTAAAGCTTTTCAATGTCAAGGTGGTATCGGAGGCGGAGGCCCACAGATTGCTTGATAACAATGAAATCGTGGGATATGTCACCTACGGAAGTCCAATACGGCTGGCTGTAAAGAACTCGGGCTTTGAACAAACCATAATCAAAGAGATATTTGATCAATACAGTCAAACTGTAAGTTCGGTAATAACTATTGTGAAATACGATCCTTCTGCCCTGCAAAACGGTCTGGCAGAGGATGTCAGCAAAAGATGGGAGTTTACCAGGGAAGTTCAGATCGGTACAAAGGGTAAGCCGGATACTACCGTAAACTATTTCTATACCTTGATTGCAATGTCCTGTTTCTATGGTGCTTTCTTTGGATTAAAGGAAGTAACAGATATACAGGCAAATCTGACCAAAAGAGCGGCAAGATTAAATGTTGCACCGGTTCATAAGTTAAAGGCACTGACCGCCGGATTGCTTGCCGGTGTGCTGGTTTCATTTATTGAAATCATACTCCTACTGTGCTATCTGGTATTCGTGTTCAAAATAGACTTTGGAAATCAGATGGGATTTATTGTTTTGACCAGTATTGCAGGATGTGGAGCCGGTATAAGCTTTGGAGCTCTGTTAGGTTCCTCCAATAAAAAAGGAGAAGGTGTAAAAACTGCGATACTGATTGTTTCTACCATGACGGCATCATTTTTGGCGGGTATGATGTTTGATAAAATGAAATACATTGTCCAGCAGAATGTACCAATATTATCATATATCAATCCTATAGCACTTATAACGGATGCATTCTATTCATTATATTATTATGATACGCATACGAGATTTTTTGTTAATATAGGTCTGCTGAGTGGCTTTACCGTACTGTTTTGCCTGGCAACCTACCTGAGTATAAGGAGGCAGAAGTATGATAGTATTTAAAACCTATTTCAGAATCATAAAAAAGCAGTTTGTCCAATTATCAATATATCTTATAGTATTTATGGCCCTGGCAATTTTATTCACGTTTATAGGCAGTGATAAAAGCGTGGACACATTCACACAATCCAAAGCAAAGGTCGCATTTATAAACCAGGGTCAGGATACGGTTCTGATACAGGGGTTAAAGGATTATTTGAGTGAGCATTCAATCTTTGTAGAATTAGGTGACAATACAGTTGAATTACAGGATGCCTTATTCTTTAGAGAGGTTGAGTATATAGTGAGAATACCTGCTGATTTCACAAAGGATTTTATGTCCGGGAAGGTTGTGGAAATTGATAAAACAACTGTTTCAGGATCTATCAGCGGTATTTATACGGACTTATTGGTGAACAAATACCTTAATACCGCCCGACTCTATGCTAAAAACTATAAAGGCATAACACAGAATGAATTGGTTGAACAGGTTGATAAGGATCTGGCAATTGAGACAGAGGTTGAGATGAAGGTGTTTAAAGGCAAGGCAGCTGATTCGACAGCAACAAGATCCTTTTACAACTTTATGCCCTATGTGTTGATCAATATTATTATATTGGGTGTAAGCTCAATAATGATGGTATTTAATGATGTGAAGCTCAAGAGAAGAAATCTGTGTTCACCTGTAAGCAATACTTCTGTCAATATACAGATTCTTCTGGGGAACATTGTTTTCTCGGTATCCTGCTGGGCATTTCTGGTGATAATAAGCTTTATTCTGTATAGACAGGATATGTTTGAAATGAATGCATTATTTTTCTGCATAAACTCTCTGGTACTAACGTTGACAATACTTAGCATGAGCTTCCTGATAGGGATTCTGATTAAGAGCAAAAATGCCCAGGCGGGTGTTTCTAATATTTTATCCCTTGGTATGTGTTTTTTATCGGGGGTGTTTGTACCACAGGAGTTTTTAGGAGAAAATGTACTTTATATAGCAAAATTTTTGCCTACCTATTGGTATATCAAAGCCAATAAAGCGGTAAGTGACTTGTCCAACTTCAATTTTGACAATATTGGCCCCATAATCTCATACATGCTGATAGAGCTTGGCTTTGCAGCAGCGATAATTTCGATAACACTCGTGTTGAGCAAAAGGAAACAGCTGAAGGGAGCTTAAATGCATTTGGGGCTTGCTATAATTTTATACCGGTGAGGAGCTTTTTGAAAAAGTGTGATATAAATAAATCAGGTACGGAACAATTTAAAATAAAAAGGGGCGCTGAACAACATATAGCAGCCCCTTTAGTTATATCAGAAATATTATTTTATTGTTATAATAGTGGGCTCCTGAACGAAGGGACCTATACCCATGCCTAATTGACCGTTATCATTAGTTCCCCAGGAATAAACATCACCGGAGTTATTTACTGCGAGAGAATGTCCATAGCCGGCTGCTATATTAGCAATATTTTTAAGCCCTTTTGCCTGAACGGGAGTGGATCTGCTAATGGTTGTTCCATCCCCGAGCTGCCCTTGTGTGTTATTTCCCCAAGACCAAACTGTTCCATCTTTTTTAATAGCCATACAATATTCTCTTCCAGCAAATATTTTTGATATGTCTGATAGATTATTTACTCGTACAGGTAAGTCACTCTTAATAAGTGTACCATTTCCCAACTGGCCATTTGTATTATTCCCCCAGGTCCATACGGAACCATCGCTTTTAAGTACAGCAAAAAAGTTCCTACCTGCTGAAACTGATACTATGTCACTTAAAAGATCGATCTTTTTAGGCCTGCCATTATCAGATAAATTATCATTGGATTCTTCGAGGCTGGAATAATCCCCCTGCCAGACTGTACCATCCTCAGCAAGAGCCAAAAATCCCCAGAAGTTCGAAGAAATTTGTTTAATTTTAGGGAGATACTGTATTTGGATAAATCCATCATTGCCATTTGCGGATTTCAAATACCAGATCGTGCCATCGTTCATAAGTACTAGAAAGGTATCCAAAGAGTAACCTGACAACTCTTTAACTGTGTTACTGTTAAGATCAAAACATACTGGAATGCTGCCGTTATTTACGTTTACTCCCCATATCCACAATTTACCGTCAAAATCGATAATAGCCCCGTTTGAGTCAGTACAGGATATATAATTGGCTTTAGGTATACCGGTCTTTTGCAGCGGCAGGCCCTTATTTCCGGATGTTACTTCATCATCATATGAACTCCATTCATAGACAGTACCATCCTCTTTAAGTGCAATGCTATAGGAATCAACAGTAGATATACTTCGCACGTTTGATAGAGCCTTAACTTTTGCAGGTACACTATTTTGAATGATCGTGTTTATGCCCAGCTGACCGTAGCTATTATTTCCCCAGGAAAAAACTCTTCGTTTATTATCAATACCATAATCAGAGTTGCTTCCTGATGCAATAAAGGTCATATTGTTTATGGAATTAATTTTTTCTGCATTTAAGTTGTTATATTCGCCAGGCACACCAACAATGCTGGTTGTAGAGAAAAGTTTTCCCCAGGACCAAACGGTACCATCCTTTTTTAGAGCGATAATATGAGCAGTACCGCCGGAAATCTGGTTAATATCCGTAAGATCTTTTAACTGCGCAATTTCTCCGCTGTCACCTTGGAGCTTCCAAACAGTACCGTCTTTTAACAGGAATATTGCTTCACTTCTTAACGTACAGATCTCTTTAACATCAATGAATTTGTTTATTTTAACAGGTTTATGTGTTGAGCCACCATTAAAATTTCCCCACGCAAATATATCGCCGTTTTCAGTCATACCCATGCTGTATTCAAATTTTGAGGTTATGTAAGTGAGTTTGGGAAGGCTTTTGATAACGGTGGGCCGGCTGGTATAGTCAACATTATTTAACGCCAGCTGCCCTTCATAGTTTCTTCCCCACCCCCATAATGTACCGTCTTTTGAAAGTGCAAAAGATTGTTTGGAGCCTCCTGCCACTGATACAATATCTTTAAGGCCTTTTACCACTGCCGGAACTTTGGTATCCCTTTGAACGGCGCTATTCCCTAATTGCCCGGACACATTGCTTCCCCAGGTCCAGACAGTACCGTCTTTTTTTAATGCAATAGCATGAAATTCGCCACATGCAATCTTTATGATTCCGGAAAGCCCCTTTATTTTTTGAGGAGTGTTTCTATTGGTACTGGTTCCGTCCCCCAGCTGACCATCGCTGTTTTCACCCCATGACCATACAGAGCCGTCTTTAGCGAGAGCAACAGCAAAGGAGTTTCCGGCGGAAATAGAAATAAATTCAGGAGTACCTTCTGCCGTGACATTATACAGGGGCAAACCGGTAAATAGCAGTATAGATACAATCAATAATGACATACGCTTAAAAAATAGATTTAATCTCATAAATTAATCCTGCCTGTTAAAAAGTATTTTAAAACCAAAAAGTATATAAATAATTATATATATCTGCGCATTTAATGTAAATATTGTATTAAATTACTATACCCTCTATTGACAATGTACGTATTGTAGATTGTCAATAGAGGGTACCCAAATTGGTGTGTTGAGTTTATCCCAAAAAAGTATTAGTATATCATTAAATAATACAGAGAGGTTCCAGTATGTATACCAGAAACGAACAAATCATGCTTAAAGCTTTAAAACAGGCCGAATTGGCTTTTTCAAAGGGTGAGGCTGCCGTTGGTGCGCTTATAGTGAAGGATGGAGTAATAATATCAAGAGGGCACAATAGAAAGGAAGCCAGGCTTGATGTAACTTCACACGCTGAAATCGAAGCTTTGAAAAAAGCGGCAAAAAAACTTGGTACGTGGAGGCTGGATGGCTGTGATATGTATGTAACACTTGAGCCCTGCCCAATGTGTGCCGGTGCTGTCATTCAATCCAGAATCAGAACGCTCTATATAGGCGCAATGGATAACAGGGCAGGGGCGGCAGGTTCAGTGGTGGATCTTTTCAGAGTTCCCCAATTCAATCACAGAGTCGATGTAGTCATGGGGCTGCTTCACGAACAGTGTACAGAATTACTTAAAAAGTTTTTTCAGGAATTAAGGCAAAAATAACGATTTGGAATATTGTACAAATAAAGTGGGTATAAATACATTACTAGTGGTAGACAAAGATAAAACAAAAAACATATGAACAGGATGGTATACTTATGATAAATCGGAAGCTCATTCAAAGGGAACAGGCCATAAAGGCAATTGAAAACGGTGAATTTGAACGTGAAATGCTCACTTCCACACCCAGAGTTGTTGTAATTCTGACTCAGGATTGGTGCCCGCAGTGGCATGATATGAGAGGCTGGCTTTATCAGCTTGACATCCGGGAAGACGTTGATATTTATGAGCTGGAATACAATAAGACCGATTATTTTGACGATTTCAGAAATTTCAAGGAAAACCAGCTGGGAAATGACACTATTCCCTATATCAGATTCTACAAGGAGGGAGTTTTTTACAGGGAATCAAATTATATCAGTGAGGGCCAGTTTTTCGAAATACTGAGTATTTAGTTTTTAATAAAACAAAAGCGTTTCAAACCTTTGGAGGTTTGAAACGCTTTTTATCTTGATTGACCAATGATTATGACCAAACTCCAGTTTTACTCAGCCAGATAATCAGCTTTAGTTCTGTTGCTTTCAGCTTTTCCTGCGCTGGTAACACTGACATATATACTGCCGGAGGCTGTTCCCAGCTGCGAGATTACTACGGTTCCCGTTGTGCTGCCGGAGGCAACTGTGGCTGAACCGAGAAGACTTCCGCCGGCTGCAGCAGAGTATATATTGATAATATCTCCGCCGTTAAGGTTTGTTATAGTTACTGTGTCAGAAGTTCCGGTTGGATTATTATTTACGCTTATGTAGCCTGCGTAGGGTTCATTCGTTGTCTGCTCTGAAACATATTCAGCTTCGGTTCTCTTGCTTTCAGCCTTGCCCTTTGAGGTAACTGAAATAAACACACTGCCTGCTCCCTCGCCCAACTGCTTTAATTGAATCTTTACCTGGTCACTTCCTGAGGCGACTGTCATGGAAACCAGCAGGGTTCCGCCTGATTCAGAATCATAAACCTTAACCTTGTCGCCTGCTGTCAAACCTGATACCTGGATTACATCCGACAAGGTAACATTATTTGTTATATATATATTGCCCGTATACGGTGCGGTTGATCTGCTTTCGGCAACGTATGCCGCCGTTGTCCTTGCACTTTCGCTCTTACCTTTTGTAATAACGGATACATATACAGTTCCTGCAGCAGTGCCAAGATCCTCAACAGAAACTGTAGCTTCAGTCTTATTGACGGCAACCGGAGCATAACCCAGCAGGGTTCCGCCTGTCGCACTGTCATAAACCTTTACGACGTCACCGGATAACAGATTATATACGGTAATAGTATCTTTAATATC
This sequence comes from Bacillota bacterium, assembly GCA_023386445.1. Lineage (GTDB taxonomy): Bacteria > Bacillota > Clostridia > Acetivibrionales > DSM-1351 > Ruminiclostridium. Next base: position 89,571 of record JAEWJR010000087.1, read on the forward strand.
TACATTGTTAACTATGTAAATATCACCGATATATGGAGCCATAGTGCTTGTTTCGGAGATATATTCGGCCTTTGTCAGACTGCTTTCGGCTCTGCCATAATTTGTAACCGAAACGTAAACCTTTCCTGCCCCTGAAGTAAGCTGTACGACCGATATGGTTGCAGCACTGCTTCCCGGAAGAACAGTGGCGGCACCTATAAGGTTTCCGTTGGAGGCGGCGTCATATACCTTTACTACATCGTTATCCTTTAACCCTTTAACGGTTATAGTATCTTCTAGGCCCGCATTATTTACAATGAATATATCGGACGCAAGCGGTGCTGCCGATTCAGCTTCATATTCCACACAGGTTCTGGCACTTTCGCTTTTTCCGTAGTTGGTAACGGTAATATAAACCTTACCTGCATCTGTGCCCAGCTGTGATATGTTGGCAACGGCAGTCAGAGAATTCTCGTCTGCAACTGCTGTTGCAAGTTTGGTACCTCCGGTTTCGGAATTGTAGATCTTAATGGTATCATATGCCAGAAGCCCGGTAACGGTTATTGTGTCCGACATGCCGGAATTATTTGTTATTTTGGCATTGCCGGCAGCTAAAGGTTCCGAAGGGCTCTCCTTCATATAGGGGATGGCGGCTCTGCTGCTCTCGGCTTTTCCCTTGGTGGTTACCGTGACATAAACTGTACCTTCATCCACGCCCAGCTGGGCTATTGAAATAGTTGCCTCGGTACTGTCGGCAGGAACTGTTGCGGTGCCGTCAGGATTTCCTCCGGAAGGCTGGCGGTATACCTTTATAACTGCATTAGGCTCCATTCCAAATAAGGTTATGGTATCCGCAAATCCAACATTATTGTAAATTTCCACATTTGATGCGGCAGGAGGAGTTGAGGCTGTCTTTGCTGAATATGTGACTTTGACTCTGGTACTCTCCAGTTTTCCAGGAGTGGCTACCGTGATATAGACATCTCCTCCTGCATCGCTCAATTGTGAAACAGGTATGGTAACCTCCGAATTGTAGGTGGCTACAGTCCCTTTACCCAGCAGTGTTCCACCTGACTGGGCACTATATATGCTTACAACATCATTATCCTTTAAGCCGCCTACCGTTATTGTACTGGCAATACCGTAGTTGTTGGCTATCATTACCTTTGAAGGATCCGGCTGAGTGGAGGCTTCCTCAGCTTTATATATAGCTTCCGTTCTAGCTCCTTCAGCCTTATTTACGCTTGTTGCGGTCACATATACCTTACCATCCTCAGTGCCCAGCTGTGCTATCTCAACAGTTGCTTCAGTACTTGAAGCCGCTACTGTGGCTGAACCCATAAGGTTTCCGCCGGTTTCGGAGGAATAAACCTTGACCACATCTCCCGGTGTCAGACCTGTAACCCTTACGGTATCGGACGAACCTGCATTATTGGTAACTGTAATGCGGGCACTGTCCAGTTTGCCTGAAACAGGCTCGGCAGGGTAGTCGGCGACAACTCTCTTACTTTCGGCCTTGTTTGTACCTGTAACCGTAACAAATACTTTGCCTATTGTGGTACCAAGCTGATCAATTGTTACTGTGGCTTCGGAACCATAAGTCGTTACGGTCGCCGAACCGAGCAGCTTTCCGCCTGTTTCTGCGGAATAAACCCTGACCACATCTCCTGCTGTAAGGCCGGTCACCTTAACAGTGTCAGCTGCACCGGAATTATTATTTATTGTAATATTTTTGTCTTCAGGCTCAGCCGATTTTCCTTCGTCGGAATAATCAGCTTTTGTTCTATTGCTTTCAAGCTTACCGGAATTTGTAACAGATATGTATACGGAGCCTGCAGCAGTTCCAAGCTGTGCAACAGTTATGGTGGCATCCGTGCCTGTGGAAGGTACCGTCGCGCTTCCCAGGAAATTTCCCTGTTTTTCGGCACTATAGGCCTTGATAACATCGCCGGGATTCAGGCCTGATACATAAATGGTGTCCTGGGTACCGACTATATTGTTGGTAACAACTATTTGAGTCGAAGTTAATTCATCAGATGAAGCTTCACCTATGTAAGTTACTTCTTTTCTTGAACTTTCCGATTTATCGGTGCTGGAAACAGTTACAAATACACTTCCCGCATCCTTGCCCAACTGATTGATGCTTACGGTAGTATCGGTCGAGCCGGAAGCTACGGTTGCCGAACCAAGGAGTGTACCTCCCTGCTGGGAATCATAAACCTTGACCACATCTCCTGCAGATAATCTTGTAAAGTAAACGGTGTCAGGCTTTCCGGCGTTATTGGTTACGGTGATGTTGGAGGAATCCACATCTGTATAAACGCTTTCGGCCTTGTAATCGGCTTTAGTTCTGTTACTTTCAGCTTTGCCTGTGCTGGTTACGGTCACATATACGCTGCCGGCAGAGGCCCCCAATTCAACGCTTGCGGTCACCTCTGTGGCCGAGCTTGCTGCGGTGGCGGTGCCGATAATATTACCCTGCGATGGGGCGTTATAAATTCTTACGATATCTCCGGGGGTAAGATTGTTTACGTATATAGTATCTGCCTTTCCGACATTGTTTGATATTGAAATATTGTTAATATTTGGAGCTGATGTTGTTCCTTCTGCACTGTAGTTGATTTTTGTTCTGCCGCTTTCCTGAGCACCTGGCTGGGTGATTGTCAAATAAACGGAGTCTGCAGAAGTACCGAGCTGGGAAATGGTCACCGTTGCGTCGGTCTTTGAGGCTGCTACCGTCGCAGAACCCCTGAGTGATCCTGAGGCAGCTGCACTGTAAACCTTGACAACAGTCCCTTCTGTCAATCCTGTGACATATATTGTATCTGCTGCTCCGGAGTTATTGGTCACCGTTACGGAGTTCGGATCCAGCGTATTGGATTTTGACTCTGCAGAATAGTCTGCTTGAACTCTGGAACTCTCCAATTTTCCCGAGGTGGTGACGGATACATAAACAGAACCGCTATCAGTTCCAAGCTGCGAAATCGATATGGTCACATCGGTGGCCGATTTGGCAACTGTCGCACTTCCTTTAAGAGTTCCATTGTATTCAGAATCATATACCTTGACCACATCCCCGCTTTCAAGACCTGAGACATAAACGGTATCGGCCTTGCCCACATTATTAGTGACAGTTATATTGGTGGGTGCTATATCCGTGGAAGATCCTTCCGGCGAGTAGCCGATTTTAACCCTTTGGCTTTCATTTCTTCCAGCATTGGTTACAGATACATAAACAACACCTGAGGAAGAACCCAACTGCAGGGATACTGTAGCCTCATTTCCCGAGGAGGATACGGTAGCCTGACCAAGCAAACTTCCCTTGGTTTCTTTATTGTACACTTTTACAACATCGCTTGGGGACAGTCCGGTAACATATACGGTATCCGCTTTTCCCGAGTTATTGGTAACGGTAATAAAACCTGTATTGGGCTTATCGGAGGCGAGTTCACCTTCAAATTCTACCGACACAGCCCCGCTTTCAGCAAGCTCCTTGCTTGTTACGGTAATAAATACAGATCCTGCGTCAACTCCCAGCTGAGGTACTGATATTGTTGCATCGTAGGCTGATGAACTCACGGTTTTGGTTGCCAGAAGCTTGCCGCTGTCGTTATATATCTTTACAACATCGCCGCCGCTGAGACCTGGGATATAAATGGTGTCGGCGCTTTTGGCGTTATTGTTTATTACTATGGTGTCAGGATTTAGTTGTGCCGATACAGGTTCAGGATTGAAGGAAACTTCTAATCTTTCACTCTCCAGACAGCCCTTGCTTGTAACTGATACATATACAAAGTCTTTTCCGCTGCCTACCTGAGGCACTGTTATTGTAACATCTGAGCCTGAGGTGGAGACTGTTTTAGTTCCCAACAGCTTTCCTCCGGTCTTTGCACTGTAAACTTTAACTACATCTCTGGGATTAAGTCCTGATACATAAATAATATCTGGTTTTTGGGCATTATTTGTTATTGTTACGGAAGATTCATTTTTAATAGCTTCAGTCCTTGGCTCGCCGGGATATTTAGCTTCTGTCCTGCTGCTTTCGGTATTGCCTTTTTCCACAACAGATATGTATAAGCTGCCTTTTTCGGTACCTAGTTGAGGAACGCTTAGTTTAATTTCACTTTTACTTTTTGAAACGGTTCCGTAGGTTAACACATTGGTATCTTCTGGATCCGCAGAGGTATAAACCTTCACTACCGAACCGGGTTCAAGACCGAATATATAAATAATATCGGATTTTCCTGTAAGATTGTTGGTAATGATTATATTACCGGCCACAGGAGCGGCGGATGCAGCAAATACATTCTGAACGTTCAGAGATAGGTTTGCAAGCACCAGTGCTATAACCATGATGATTGATAGAATTCGTTTCATTAGATATTGGTCTCCTTTTCAGAAATTACTCTTTTGTAGGCGAAAAAAGTCTTTAAAACTAATATTTTCGTATTATATATCGGCAAAATATGGCTAACATATTAGTGCAAAATTGCAATTGAAATATATATTATAATGTAAGAGAAGGTAAGAAAAGAAAAACACTGTGTTAAATTACAGCAATATAATATAAAACATGAAAAAGGTACTTGAAAATGGTCAGAAAACATTAATGGTGTATTGTTGACTGTTAAAAAAATAGATGCTATAATTATTTCAAACATTGGATTTACAGCTTTTTCAAGTTTTTGAAGGCTAAAAATAGACAACTGGATAAGTAATCGATGAAGGAAGTAAGATGTATTGAATTCGGTTAAGAGAGTCGGCGGGTGGTGCGAGCTGACACGACAGATACATGTATAACTCGTTCCGGAGGACTGGTGCCAAAATGATATTTTATCACGGTAGGTAACAGCGGCGGCTACGATATAGCCCGGGCACAGGCGCGCGCCTGATATGTCCACTGAGAGTGCAGTTTTTGTATAGATTGCATTAAATCAGGGTGGTACCACGGAGGAATTATCCCTCGTCCCTGCATATTGCAGAGTCGAGGGTTTTTTTATACCTAAATCTTATTTCTGAAGTCAATTACTATCGGCTGAAAGCCGATAGTTTGGGTTTGAGGCTAAAGCTCCTGAAGTACAGGCTCCTTAAAACCCAAACCGTTGAAACCTTTAAATAAAATGCTTGAAAGCACATATTCGCCTGGAAGGCGAAGGTTTCAACCGTAATTGACTTTATGATCCCACAATATTATCCGGGGTTGATCGGAAGCCGGATTTTGGCTGCCGGATGGGGTTTTGGGAATAAATATTGGATGGTAATAAGAGTAGTATTTGTAGTATTTACAGAGGGAGGACCGGGAATGAAGCTGACAGGTGCACAGGCCATGGTAAAGGCATTGGAACTTGAAGAGATTAATATAATATTTGGTTATCCGGGCGCAGCAATCTGTCCATTTTATGATGCTCTGCTGGATTCAAAAGTAACGCATGTGCTGACCAGAAACGAACAGGGTGCTGCTCATTCTGCCAGCGGATATGCAAGGGTCACAGGTAAACCCGGTGTCTGTGTGGCAACCTCCGGACCCGGGGCCACAAATCTGATAACAGGAATAGCGACTGCATATTCCGACTCCATACCCATGGTTGCTATTACGGGGCAGGTATCACTGGAACTTATCGGAAGGGATGTTTTCCAGGAGGTTGATACAACCGGAGCAACAGCACCCTTTTGCAAACACAATTACCTTGTAAAGGATGTGCGGGAGCTTCCAAGAATTATTAAAGAAGCTTTTCACATAGCTTCGACAGGCAGGCCCGGACCGGTTGTAATCGATGTTCCGGTGGATATACAGACACAAGAACTGGATTTTGATTATCCGGAAACAGTTGAAATAAAAGGATATAAGCCAAATTACAAGGGACATCCCCAACAGATAAAAAGAATTGCCGAAGCAATCTCAAAAGCCAAAACACCGGTTATTTGTGCCGGCGGCGGTGTTGTGACTGCAAAAGCTACCGATATAATGACTTCTTTTGCGGAAAAGTGCGGTATACCGGTGGTAACAACACTTATGGGGATAGGAGCCATAAGGGGAGATCATCCGTTGAACCTGGGAATGCTGGGGTCTCATGGAGTGTTTGCCGCAAATTATGCAGTAAACAAAACAGATCTGCTCATACTTATAGGTGCCAGAGTAGGGGACCGCGCTCTGGGGACGGCTGAAAAAATTGCAGAGAAAGCTAAAATAATTCATATAGACATTGATCCTGCCGAGATTGGAAAAAATGTTAGCACTACCATTCCTGTAGTAGGAGACGCAAAACTTATCCTTGAAGATCTCAGCAGTGCAATCCAACCCGGAGATACCTCCGATTGGATGAAGGAAGTAGGCAAAGTAAAGGATGAAAAGCTTGAGTCCCCCAAAGCCAGTGACAAAAATACCGTCAATCCGAAACTGGTAATAAGCTTGCTTTCAGAAAGGCTTAAGGATTCGGCCATTCTTGCGACAGAGGTAGGACAGAATCAGATATGGGCTGCAAATAACTTTACCGCAAAGAGGCCCGGAGCATTTATAACCTCCGGCGGTCTGGGGACAATGGGTTACGGATTGCCGGCTGCGATAGGTGCAAAGCTGGGCAGCCCGGACAGTACAGTAGTTGTAGTCGGCGGTGACGGAAGTTTCCAGATGTCAATGCCTGAACTGGGAACCATAAAGCAAAGTAAAATAGGTATCAAAATACTGATTTTAAATAATTCAAGACTTGGGATGGTGCGTGAGATACAGAAAAACAGGTATAACAGGAGATACTCCCAGGTATTCATGAATGACAACCCGGATTTTGTAAAGCTGGGCGAAGCTTATGGCTTCAAGGCTGAAAAGATTACGTCCGATTCGCAGATAAACGCAGCATTGGACAGATTTCTGGCAGATGACAGTACTTATTTGCTGGAATGTATTGTTGATCCGGAGGAGCCGACTATTTAAGCATAGAGAAATTTCTTAATGAGGGAGGAATGAAGATGGCAAAGCACACACTATCGGTACTGGTTGAAAACCGCTCGGGAGTTTTGTCCAGGGTAGCCGGTCTGTTCAGCAGAAGAGGTTTCAATATTGACAGCCTTGCGGTTGGAGTAACCGAAAACCCTGAGGTTTCAAGAATGACAATAGTTGTAAACGGTGATGAATACACTGTTGAACAGGTAAGCAAGCAATTGAACAAACTGATTGATGTTATAAAAATCAGGGAGTTGGAGAAATCCGATTCGGTCAGCCGTGAACTTGCTTTGATAAAAGTTAATGCAACTGCGGCAACAAGATCTGAAATTATACAGATAGTTGAGATATTCCGTGCAAAGATTGTTGATGTATCAAAAAATACGTTAACTGTGGAGATTTCCGGTGCTACCGACAAGGTTGAGGCTTTGGAGGATATGCTCAAGCAGTTCGGTATAAAGGAAATAGTGCGTACGGGAACTATTGCGATTGATAGAGGAAACAAATATATAAAAGCCGGAAATACCGAAGAATAGTCAAAATCCTCACATACCGGACGGGATTTAATAAGTGTGAATATTTCACCGGGATAAGAGGTTAAAAATATAATATTTGCAATGTTTAATTGTAATATAAAAAACCAGGAGGTAAGTTAAAATGGCAAGAATGTACTACGACAGCGATTGTAATCTGAAATTATTGGAAGGTAAAACCGTAGCGGTAATAGGATATGGAAGCCAGGGACACGCTCATGCGCAGAACCTTAAGGATAGCGGAGTTAATGTCATAGTTGGTCTGACTCCGAATTCCGCAAGAAGAAAGCAGGTTGAAGCTGACGGATTAAAGGTTTATGATACTGCAGCAGCTGCTAAAATGGCAGATATTATAATGATTTTAATTCCTGATGAAAAGCAGAAGGCAATGTATTATGAAAGTATTGCTCCAAACCTTGAAGCAGGAAATATAATTATGTTTGCCCATGGCTTCAACATTAATTTCAACCAGATTGTACCACCGGCAGATGTCGATGTTATAATGGCTGCTCCTAAAGGCCCCGGACACACTGTAAGAAGCCAGTACAAAGAAGGAAAAGGTGTTCCTGCATTGATAGCAATAGCTCAGGATGCATCAGGCAAGGCAAAGGATTATGCACTTGCTTATGCGGCAGGTATCGGAGCCGGAAGAGCCGGAATACTTGAAACTACCTTCAGAGAAGAAACTGAAACTGATTTGTTCGGTGAACAGGCCGTACTTTGCGGCGGAGTTACCGAGTTGATGAAAGCCGGTTTTGAAACACTTGTAAATGCAGGTTATCAGCCTGAAATCGCTTACTTCGAATGTGTACATGAGATGAAGCTCATAGTGGATCTTATAAACCAGGGTGGTTTTGCCGAAATGAGATACTCTATCAGTGACACAGCCGAGTATGGTGACTATGTTACAGGCAAGAGGATAATTACTGAGGAAACCAGAAAAGAAATGAAAAAAGTACTTAAGGAAATCCAGGACGGAAAATTTGCTACTAACTGGATCACAGAAAACAATGCGGGCGGAAGATCAAACTTCCTTGCCATGAGAAGGAATGAAGCAGAACACCAGGTGGAAAAAGTAGGCGCAGAACTCAGAAAGATGATGAGCTGGCTGAAGAAATAAACATATAGAGATGGAGAAATTCCATTAAAATTTTATTAATTTTTGTTGTTGAAAAAATCTAATAATACGTCAAGTGCGAGTGCGGCATATATAAATGGGAAGCTTAATTAAAATAGGTGCATGGATTAGTAGGCGAAGAACAGCAAAGTATCTATTTTGTAAGCACTCTATTTATATATGTCTGTACGGAAGTACTTGTTGTATAAAGGGTTTTAATAGTGCCAACAACAAGCTGATAAAAATTTACTGATTTTAGACGTTTATGAATGTTAGAATTAAGGGAAACGGAAGTGTTCCCTGGAAGGAGGGTATTTCCATGGCAAGAAGGATTAAGATATTTGATACCACACTGAGAGACGGAGAGCAGACACCGGGTGTTAATCTGAATCTCCAGGAGAAAATGGAAATTGCCAAGCAATTGGCGAGACTGGGCGTGGATGTTATTGAGGGAGGCTTCGCCATAGCTTCACCGGGAGATTTTGAATCTATTACGACACTCTCAAAGAATATAAAGGGAGTCTCAATAGCCAGCCTTTGCCGTGCAACTGAAAAAGATATAGACAGGGCATGGGAAGCAGTACAGCATGCAGAAAGTCCAAGGCTCCATACGTTCCTGGCAACTTCGGACATACACATGAAATACAAGCTTAAAATGACAGAGGAAGAGGTTTTTGAACGTGCTGTAGCCATGGTGAAGCGCGCAAAAAGCTATTGCTCTGATGTAGAGTTTTCAGCAGAAGATGCCAGCAGAACCCGTGAGGATTTCCTCATAAGGATAGTTGAGGCCGTTATTGCTGCCGGTGCAACAGTAGTAAATATACCTGATACAGTAGGATATACAACACCTGTGGAGTTCGGCCGGTTGATCAGAAACCTGAGAAACAATGTTCCGAACATAGATAAGGCCGATATCAGTGTTCACTGCCATAACGACCTTGGTCTTGCTGTTGCCAATTCACTTGCGGCAGTAGAAAATGGTGCCGTACAGGTGGAATGTACAGTCAATGGTCTTGGCGAAAGAGCCGGTAATGCGGCTGTTGAAGAAATAATAATGGGTATTGATACAAGAAAAGATTACTATGACATAACTCATAAAATAGATACTACACAAATTTACAGAACCAGCAGGCTTGTTTCAAGCCTCACAGGTGTGAGCGTGCAGCCAAACAAAGCTATAGTGGGAGCAAACGCGTTTGCCCATGAATCAGGCATACACCAGCATGGAGTCCTTTCTGAAAAATCCACCTATGAGATAATGACTCCCGAGTCGGTAGGTGTAGGTAAGAACAGAATGGTTCTGGGAAAGCTTTCGGGTCATCATGCTTTTGAAGACAGATTAAAGGAAATGGGCTATGTACTGTCTGCAGAGGAAGTTAAGGCTGCCTTTGAAAAATTTAAGGATCTTGCAGACAGAAAGAAGATAGTCACCGATAAGGATATTGAAGCACTGGTGGATGAAAATATTGCTGTGCCGGAGATATTTGTAATAGACAGCTTCCAGATCAACAGCGGAAATAAAATGATATCCACCTCTACTGTCAGCATCAGGAGGGAAAATGAAGTAATAACTGAAGCTGCCACCGGAGATGGACCTGTGGATGCCGCCTTTAATGCCATAGAACGGGCGACGGGTGTTAAGGCCGAACTGGTACACTACAGCATTAAGGCTGTAACGGAAGGTAAGGATGCACTGGGAGAGGTAACTGTCAAAATATCCTCAAACAATTCGGTATATATGGGTAAAGGTGTCAGCACGGATATAATTGAAGCAAGTGTCAAGGCGTATCTCAGTGCAATAAACAGATCCATAAGTGAGATAGGCAAGATAAGTGAAGAGGCAATAATTAGCCGGTAGGGGCGCTTGAAGTAGAAGCAGCCCCTACGAGGGCTGCTTTTTTTGATAAGCAGAGTTAAATCTTCCGCAGTAAACTGTAATGCGGGGGGGAGCCCGGTTTATTTGAGACCGCTTGCCATGTTTTATGCATATATTAGTGCAAAATTAGCTATGATGCATATATATATGCAATAAACACTTTGATGCACGAATGAATGCATCAAAGTTGTTGAATTTACTATTTGAATGTGATACTGTATAGCTGAATATATGCTCGAAATTAAGTCGGGAGGTACAATATGTATTTTGCTGTTATCGGGGACATAAAAAATTCGCGTAAAATAAAGGATCGCTTTCAGGTGCAGGAACAGCTCCAACAGATATTGGAAGAAATAAATTCGGAATTTGACAACTATATAGCCGCTAAATTTATTGTAACCCTGGGAGATGAGTTTCAGGGGCTCCTGAATTCAACACAGCCCATAATCACCATCATTGAAAGGATAATGCTTAAAATGTATCCTGTAAAAATCAGATTCGGAATCGGTTTTGGCGGGATATCGACAAAAATAAACCCGGAAATGGCTATTGGGGCTGACGGAACCGCATATTATCATGCGAGAAACATGATAAATGATATAAAAAAGAATCAGAAAGGCAGAATGAGTGCTCAGACCTCGGTTAAAATTTCAGCTGATGGAAATGTGAGTGTGGTTGCACTTGCAAACAGTACTTTCAGCCTTTGGCACCTGATTCAGGAAAAATGGACTCAGAAACAGGTGAGACTGATTCTTGAAACTGTAATTTGTGAAAACAACCAGAGGGAGGTTGCCCGCAGGCTTGGAATAGTTCAGTCCACGGTACAGAGGGGCTTGAAGAGTTCGGGATATTACAGCTATCTGCATACCAAAAGGGCTTTGGAAGAGGTACTTGTCAGAGAGTGGGGCTAAATCTCAAGAGGACACCGAATAAATTTTGGGAGGTTGGGTATGGATTCAGCATCAGGTTTTTTACTAATATCGGTATTGGTAACCTTGCATGTTTTGGGTGACTTTTATTTACAAACGGAGAAAATAGCACGGGATAAGAAAAAAAGTTACCGGGGAGTTGTTGTGCATGCTATACAATATTGCATACCGTTTTTGCTTGCCCTGATATTTGTCAGGTTTAATGCTCTGTTTTTATTGTGCCTGATTCTTGCGGTACTGGCCCATTTTGCAGTAGACTCTTTAAAGTATTGGATGAGTAAAAATCATTTATATAAAAAATATTTTGAAAAACCTGCGCTTGTGTTTTTAGCAGACCAGCTGTTACATATATTTTTATTATTGTTAATAGCACTGCTATATGTAAAAGTCAGTACTGTGACTCCTCTGCTGTACCTGTACGATATATGGGCGGATTTGCTTGAGCTGGTAGGCCTTAATCCGGTTTTCGCAATTAAGTGGCTGCTGGTTGGCTTGTTGATAATCAAGCCGGCAAATATAACCTTCAATCTCTTCTTTTCCACTTTTAAGCCGGAAGAGGAAGCGGCAATGGATTTGTCCCAGCAGCGTGCCGGTGCCGTAATAGGTATTCTTGAACGTTTTTTGATAGTATTTTTCATCAGTATAAATCAGTATTCAGCACTCGGCTTTATATTGACGGCTAAATCTATTGCCAGGTATGATGCCATATCCAGGGACAGAAAGTTTGCGGAATATTATTTGATTGGAACTCTGGTAAGCGTTGTGTTTTCAGTAGCAGCATATACATTGGTTTTTACAGGACTATAAAGAAAGGAGAAAAAATATGTCAAACAAACTGATAATATATGATTCAACCCTGAGAGACGGAGCTCAGGCATTGGGGATTTCATTTACCGTGGAGGATAAACTCAAGATAGTAAATAAATTGGATAAGCTGGGAGTTGACTATATTGAGGCCGGTAATCCAGGGTCAAATCCAAAAGACCTTGAATTTTTTGACAGGGCGCTGAAGCTTGAATTGTCCAGGTCAAAAATTATAGCATTTGGTGCAACAAGGAGAGCCAATATAAGTGTTGAAGAGGATGGAAATGTTCAGTCGCTGCTCAAGGCAGGCACTGAAGCAATAGCCGTATTTGGCAAGTCGTGGGATTTCCAGGTTACGGATATTATTAAAACCACACTGGAAGAAAACTTGAGGATGATATATGATACTATTAAATTTTTAAAGGATCACGGAAAAATTGTGGTTTATGATGCCGAACACTTTTTTGACGGGTACAATGCAAATCCGGAATATGCCATGGAAACCTTAAAAGTTGCAAACAATGCAGGTGTCGATACGATTTGCCTCTGTGATACAAAAGGTGCCAGCCTTCCATCCCATATAGCAAAAATAACCTGCCTAGTACGTGGTGAAGTGGATTGTGCCATAGGGATCCATTGCCACAATGATAACGGTATGGCAGTTGCCGGGTCAATTGCCGCCGTAGAGGCAGGAGCGGTACAAATACAGGGGACCATCAACGGCTTTGGGGAAAGATGCGGCAATGCGAATTTGTGTACAATTATTCCAAACCTGCAGTTGATGATGAATTATGAGTGCATACCTGCGGTAAATATGGAAAAGCTCACACCTACCGCAAGATTTGTAAGTGAGATTGCCAACATAATACATGACGAAAGAGCTCCATTTGTAGGAAACTGTGCATTTGCCCACAAGGCGGGTATGCACGCCGACGCTGTCAACAAAAACACCTCGGCGTACGAGATGATCAATCCGGAAGTGGTCGGAAACCAGCGCAATATCCTTATGTCGGAAGTGGCGGGCAGAAGTGCTGTAATGAGCCTGATAAACATGGTGGACAATACACTGACCAAAGACTCTCCCGAAACGAAAAAAATTATTGAACGGCTTAAAGAGCTTGAATACGAGGGATATCAGTATGAAGGTGCGGAAAGCTCCTTTGAACTGGTGATCCGTAAAATGCTGGGAAAGTACAAGACTTTCTTCGAACTGAAGGAATTCAAGGTTATTGTAAATGAACCAACTGTAAATAGTGTAAATTCTTCCGCCATGATAAAAATACTTGTAGACGGGCAAACTGAAATAACCGCAGCAGAAGGCGACGGCCCCGTTAATGCTCTTGACATGGCACTGAGAAAAGCTTTGGAGCGTTTTTATCCTCAGATAGCCGAAATGAAACTGACAGACTACAAGGTTAGAGTACTGGATTCAAATTTTGCAACTGCTTCCAAGGTCCGTGTTTTGATTGAAACCACCGACGGACAGGATGCATGGACAACGGTGGGAGTGTCCACCGACATAATTGAAGCCAGCTGGAGGGCATTGGTGGATTCTGTGGAACATAAGCTGATGAAGGGGAATTAGAAACGGACATCTGTCATCCGGCTGATTCCGGACTTCTATTATTATTAATTATGGTATATAATGAGGCTGTGAAGCTCTAAAGGTATTCCAAAGACCACTATGAACACATTCATAGCCTCATTGAAACGCAGTTCAGGTAAGAAAAATTTTCTATGGAGCCTATGCGTTATAATAACGGTATTTTTGCATAATCGTATTAATAATTAAGTTAAGGGGATCAAAAATTTGAAACTATACGGCAGATTAATCAAGCGCGGAAAATTACAAAAGGAAGCCTGGGTTGTTCCTCAGAACGAAAACGGAAACTTCCATGATCAGCTGGAGGAATGCCTCATTGCGGTGTGTAAGGAACTGGATGTGGAGGTTCCCCTCTGGCTCAAGAAAAACACCACGGAATTCGGGCTCTACAGGAAGACCAGCTTTAACAGTGACCATTTCGGTGAAACAATAAGCTTTGACAGACTTGAAATAGTGCTGTATTAAATTTTAACTTTTATCTCATAAATCACAGTGCACGTAAAGACAGGTTCGAGATCACTAAATTTTAAAATGTATTTTTAACAGTTAAATTGCAAATTCTAAACACGCATGGTTATTAAGGCTATGCGTGTTTTTGCTGTTATGTAAATGGCGACTGATAAGGTTAAAACAAATCCATTGTTTTTTAGAGTATAGGAATTTATAACTTTTGGAACAGTGATGGGGCACAGATAATACTGAGTTTGAATGTGTACACCAGAAAATTCCAAACAATAAATTTCTATACTCGGGGATTGGAAAGGGGAATCCCCTTCCCGGTTTAGAGGGGATGCTCAGGAGCGTAAGTGCCCCCTAGCGAAAAGATAATTTGCGAAGCAAATTTCTTGTAAAATCACTTTGACATGACAGCAAATAATTGATATACTTTATAATATAATATTATAAAGTAAACTTTGGAAAGGGGGACTATACATTGTCTTTTCTAATTGGTATCGATCTTGGAACCTCAGGCGTTAAGACTGTATTGTTTGATGAAAGCGGCAAGCCTGTAGCAAGTTCCACCGTGGAGTACCCACTTTATCAACCAAATCTTGGATGGGCGGAGCAAGATCCTGAAGAGTGGTGGAGGGGCACATGCGAAAGCATAAGTAATGTTATGTTAAAAAGTGGCGTTGATAAGCGTGAAGTAAAGGGTGTAGGCTTATCAGGTCAAATGCATGGGGCCGTTTTGCTCGATAAAGATGACAAAGTACTCAGAAATGCAATCATCTGGTGTGATCAGAGAAGTGCTGCCGAATGTGATCAAATCACAGAGCTTATCGGTAAGGAAAGATTGATTGAAATAACGGCTAATCCGGCACTTACAGGGTTTACAGCTTCAAAGATCATGTGGGTCAAAAACAATGAACCGCAGATATTTGAAAAAATAGCAAAGATATTATTGCCAAAGGACTATATCAGATTGAGGCTCACCGGTGAATATGCAACGGAGGTTTCCGATGCCAGCGGTATGCAGCTGATGAATATAGCCGAAAGAAAGTGGAGCGACGAAGTAGTTGGCAAGCTGGGAATATCCACTTCAATGCTGGGCAGGATGTATGAGTCACAAGAGGTTACAGGCAAGATTACAGCTTCTGCAGCTGCCGTTACAGGTCTGAATGAAGGAACAATTGTTGTCGGAGGAGCCGGAGATCAGGCTGCCGGAGCAGTAGGGAACGGTATAGTTAAACCGGGAGTAGTTTCATCTACAATAGGAACCTCAGGTGTTGTTTTTGCATATACAGACAAACTGACCATTGACCCGTTGGGAAGAGTTCATACTTTTTGTCATGCAGTTCCAAACACATATCACATTATGGGCGTTACACAGGGAGCCGGTTTGTCCTTGAAATGGTTCAGAGATAACTTCTGTATGGAAGAACTTATGACTGCGGAATTATCCGATATCGATGTATACAAGCTTCTGGATGCCGAGGCCGAAACAATAAAGCCATGCAGTGACGGACTCATATATTTACCGTACCTGATGGGTGAAAGAACTCCTCACCTTGATCCAAATGCGAGAGGAGTATTCTTCGGATTGACTGCCAAGCATACTAAACCTCATTTTGTACGTTCAATCATGGAAGGAGTAACATACAGCCTGAAGGATTGTATGGAAATTATCAGAGGTATGGGAGTAAACGTATCCGAAGTAAGGGCATCAGGCGGCGGAGGAAAGAGCGGTATCTGGAGACAGATGCAGGCTGATGTATTTGGTACAAGCATCAACAGAATAAAATCAGATGAAGGTCCTGCACTTGGAGTTGCAATACTTGCAGGTGTTGGCGCAGGTGTATACAGCAGTGTACCTGAAGCCTGTGAAGCAGTTATTCAGGTGAAGGATACCCTGGCTCCTGTTGAAGCAAATATAAATAAGTACAATGACTTTTACAAGTTATATACAAAGCTGTACAAATCCATGAAGGAAGACTTTACCCAGCTTAATAATATTCTTAAGTAAGTGATAAACCTGTAACTCATATCAAATTGTTAAATTATCACATTATAAAGTGGGTTTACTAAGTTTGAAAATGAGTATCATTGTGTATTATTTAAAATTTATTTTTACTATGGGGAGGGGGTAGGAATATGAAGTTGGGTAAAACAGGCAACAATAAGTTTTTGAAGCAGTTCAACGAAACCTCTTTGCTGGAATTGATAAGGACCAACAGGCAGGTATCAAAAGCTGATTTGGCTCAACTTACAGGTCTATCTCCTACTGCTTGTGGCATAATTGTTTCAAACCTGCTGGAAAAAGGCTATATCCGCGAAGCCGGCATTGGAATATCAAAAGGCGGGAGAAGGCCAAATTTATACGAGCTCAATCCCAAAAGCTATTACTCCATGGGCGTTGATATAGACGTTGACTATATCAGGTTCATTCTCATGGATATAACCGGAAATGTAGAATACAGGGATATGATTTCCAGCAGATTTGACCAGTCGGTATCAGAATCTATAGCAGTTATTGAAAAAAAAGTATATCAGATAATAAAGAAGAATGCCATCAGAGAAGACAGATTATTGGGTGTTGGTGTTTCGGTGCCTGGTATGATTGACAATATAACCCACGAAATTATATTTGCACCTAATCTCGGGTGGGAGAGAGTCGATCTGGAGAGCATGATGTCCGGTATGGGCAATTTTCCAATTTATGTGGATAATGAAGCTATTTGCTCTGCCATAAGTGAAAATTGGATAGGCTGCTGTACCGAACAGAGAGATTTTGTATGTATAAACATGAAGTCCGGTATAGGTTCGAGCATATTTGCAGACGGAAACCTTTACAGGGGCTGCAGCGGAAGCGCAGGAGAAATCGGCCACATAATGGTGGATCACAACGGGCCCAAATGTGCCTGCGGAAACTATGGCTGTCTGGAAACTCTGGTTTCCTCGAAGTCAATGGTTGAAAAGGCCCAAAGGCTTGTGAGACAGGGCTTGATAGCCGATTTTTCAGAGGAGCTGGATATTAACTCGATAAATTCAATAGATTTTATTATTGATGCAGTAAAGGCAGGTAACGAGTCTGCAAGAGTTATTCTTGTAGAAGCTGCCGGATATCTGGGTCTTGCAATAGCAAATTTAATAAATACCATTAACCCTTCCAGGATAGTGCTTGGAAAGGAATTGGTTAAATTTTCAGAGGATATTTTAGAGCATATGCGAAGCATTGCCCTGGCAAAGGCACTGAAATATCCGGCATCAAGGGTTGAAATGCTCATTTCCGAACTGGGTGGGGATTCATCGGCACTTGGAGCCGCAATCATACCATTGAAAAAGCTCTTCGGCTATAGACTGTGAGGGCATAAATATAGACGTGTTTTAAATTACTATTTAGCAGCGTGCAAAGCACGCAGATGGAGGGTATTATGTCGGAAGTTTTCAGCGGAATTTCAAAGATCAAGTATGAAGGCAGTGGATCGAATAATCCATTAGCATTCAAGTACTATAATCCTGACAAGGTTATAGGCGGAAAGACAATGAAGGAGCATTTAAGATTTGCAGTAGCATACTGGCACACTTTCGCAGCTGCCGGAGCTGATATGTTCGGTGCCGGTTCCTACGACAGGCCCTGGAATACAATGTCTGCCATGGACGGTGCAAAATTCAAGGTTGAAGCAAACTTTGAATTTGCCGAAAAGATAGGGGTTCCGTTCTTCTGCTTCCATGACAGGGATATAGCACCGGAGGGAGATACTCTTGCCGAAACAAACAAGAACCTGGACGTGATCGTAGCTGCTATAAAAGATAGAATGAAATCAAGTGATGTAAAACTTCTCTGGGGAACAACAAATGCATTCTCAAACCCAAGATTCATGCACGGTGCATCAACTTCACCAAATGCCGATATATTTGCATTTGCTGCAGCTCAGGTCAAGAAGGCTATGGAAATCACAACGGAATTAGGCGGAGAAAACTATGTATTCTGGGGTGGCAGAGAAGGCTATGAAACACTTTTGAATACAGATATGAAGCTTGAACTGGATAATCTGGCAAGGTTCCTCAAAATGGCTGTTGACTATGCAAAGGAAATAGGCTTTAACGGGCAGTTCCTTATCGAACCCAAGCCAAAGGAACCGACAAAGCACCAGTATGACTTTGATGCAGGTACTGTAATCGGATTCTTGAAGACTTACGGTTTAGACCCATACTTCAAGCTCAACATTGAAGCAAACCATGCAACATTGGCCGGACATACCTTCCAGCACGAACTTGCTGTCTGCAGAATCAACAACATGCTGGGAAGCATTGATGCAAACCAGGGTGACGTAATGCTCGGGTGGGATACCGACCAATTCCCGACCAACCTTTATGATTCTGCTCTTGCCATGTATGAGGTATTGAAGGCAGGCGGTCTGGGCAAGGGTGGTTTGAACTTCGACTCAAAAGTCAGAAGGGGATCATTTGAACCGGTTGATTTGTTCCATGGACATATTGCAGGTATGGATACCTTTGCAAAGGGTCTTATCATAGCTGACAAGATGGTGACTGACGGCAAGTTTGATGCATTTATCGCCGACAGGTATTCAAGCTACACAACAGGCATTGGTAAGGATATTGTTGATGGCAAGGTAGGCTTCAAGGAATTGGAAAAACACGCACTTGGCGTTAAGATCCAAAACAAGTCAGGCCGTCAGGAAATGCTGGAATCCTTGTTAAACCAGTATATCTGCGAAACCAAATAAATAATACTGTACACCTGAAAACCCTGCGCTTTGAAAGCGCAGGGTTTTTTGCAAAATGAAACATGTTCATACGGATTTTCTGTCTTTTTGTATAATAGCACTTATGGTACTATTATACAAAGGAGGTAACAAATTGGACGCACAGGGATTAATACAATGGTTACTTGAAGAAGGAGGTCCGACAATCAGATATCGTACTGCTAAAGAATTGGTCGAGCCTGCCGACACGAATGATTTAGGAAAAATGTCAAAAGAATTGGCGTATAATGAAGAGGTCAGGGGTTGGCTGGAAAGGTTTGATCCGTTAAAGGTCAATCAAAGAACCTATCACGGCAGTGCTGATACATGTTTTGAAAATGTATTGGGTAAATTGGTACAGCTCGGAATGCATGCCGGGATGGCTCCATTGGATGAGAAAACCGAACCGGTGCGAAATTGGGTGGTACAAATGTTTGATGCGGTTGAGGAGCAAAGGGACGTATTCGCCTTGATAGTAATTACCTCCTTTCTTGCATTTGCAGGCTACGAGGATAGAACTATAGAAACTTTTCTTAATTCCAGGCTCCAGGTATTATATGAATTTGCAAGGAATTACAATTATGATATATACGATGATTCAGAAAAGTATAAGGGTATTCCGGAGGGGTTCCGGGGCAGTCCTATTATAAGGCCTGAGCTGTATAGGAATGGTAACTACAGGTATCCGTTAATATATGATATATACGGTTTGACAACTCTGATAAACAAATATGATGAAAAGATAAATGATAAGATAAGTACAGTTATAAATTACATTTTAAGCGCCGGGTATCATCGTACTGTTGTAGACAGATATGGCATTCTGGCAGCTCCTAACGGCAAGTATTACAGCATGGGATGGGACGCGAAAGTCCCAGGCTTTTTTGAAATTGATGACGCTGTTATGAAGAAAGGAGCCAGCCTGCTGCAACGTATGGAACTGATGGCACATTTCCCAATGGTATCAACAAACTCATGGTTCCGTAATGCTTTAGAACATTTAGAGACTTATAGAACTGAGAGAGGAACATATTCCCTGCCCAAACAGTATCTTGGAGAGAAGGAAGGATACTACGTATGCGGAATGCATATGGGGTTGGGGGAAAATCGGCGGCAAAAAACGGCAAATGAGCTTGAGTCAACCTTCTGGATATTAAAAATAAAGAAGTCAGCGGGCATGATTTAATATAACTATTATTAAAAACTCACGGTTACGAGACGTGAGTTTTTTTCATCGTAACGAATTTTTAGCGTGAAATCATTTTTATTCACATTAAGTATTGAATTTTTTCAGTATAGGTGTATAATATAACATGTGTTACTTGTAACATATGTTAACGAGATAAGGAGTGCATACAATGTCAATAAAACACGCAATTTTAGGAGTATTAAGCTGGAAGCCCACAACTGGCTATGATTTAAAAAAATTCTTTGAAGACTCCTCGGCAATGTACTGGTCGGGGAATAACAACCAGATTTACAAGGCTTTGGTGCAGCTGCTGGATGAAGGTCTGGTGACTAATGAGATTCAGCACCAGGACAATGCACCGACAAAAAAGATTTATACAATTACCGGAAAAGGACTAAATGAACTGAAGCAATGGGTTATATCCACCCCCGAAGCGCCTGAGTTCAGAAAAACCTTTTTGGTGCAGCTTTCCTGGGCCGATTTACTGACAGAGAATGAATTGTCGGAGGCTTTGGCGAATTATGAGAATGAGGTAAAAATGCAATTGCTTATTCATGAAGAAAAGAAGAGGCGCAGCAAGGAAGCTCCATCACGAAGTTCGCGGGAAGTGCTTTTATGGGATATGATTTCGGAGAATGTAATATCTTCGTATAGAAGCGAATTAAATTGGATTGAAAATTTACGGCAGCAGCTATATAAAAAAGGACTATTCGAGGAGTGAATTAAATGGATTATAATATAATTGAAAAAGGAACAAAAAAATATATTGAGGTAATATCGGCTGATAATCCTCTGAATAATGAGCAGGATGCACTTGATCTCATTTCCCTGAGCTGGGAAAATGATATACATCAACAGATGATTCACGGAGAAGTGCTTTCAGAAGAATTTTTCAGCCTGAAAACCGGCGTTGCCGGGAAAATGCTGCAAAAGTTTATAAACTACGGCATCAGAGTAGCGGCTATCATACCGGTCGAGGTAGCCAACACCGGCAGATTCAGGGAAATGGTACTTGAAACCAATAAGGGCAATGCCTTTAGAGTGTTTGCCACTCGCGAGGATGCCGAGAACTGGCTTATAAATAGTTAAGAATAGGGTTTTTGAGATAATGCATTGGAGTCTCGGGGTACTTGTGCCTTAACAACCCTGCAAAGTAGTGGCCACAAATCGAGTGAACCACTTTGCAGGGTATTGCTGCTGCTCCAACCCTTGATATTATTTAAACTCCAGAATACTGCTCTGATCCTTCAGGGTTTTTTCCCTTGGATAATATTGGGGCTCACCAACAGGAATCACGCTTAAAAGTCTTAAATCTTCTCTTACGTCGAGAAATTCCTTTATTTTGTCCTCTGCAATGACAGGGTCGTTCATCCAGCAGGCACCATAACCTTTTTCGGCTACTGCCAGAAGCAGATTCTGAATTGCAGCTCCAATTGAAAGGACATCATAGTATCCCAGTTTATCAATCATCCCACGGTAGTCATAGCCCTTTTCAAAAAAAGCCTGAACAGCTTTTTCGTCATAGAATTTTGTTTTGTCCATGAAAACAAAAATTACAAGAGGAGCATTCCTGAAAAAGCTGACAGCCTTTTCCCTCGAATTGAGGAATTCGGGGGTCGCTCCGGAATAACCTTCCTTATAAAAATTACGTGCAGACTCTGCCGCACCGTCGGCCAGCTTATTTATCAAGTCTTTATTATCCACTGCGGCAAAATACCAGCATTGACTGTCACAACCGCTGGGTGCACGCGTTGCACAGGAGATGAAATATTCTACTGCTTCCCGTGGAACAGGTTTATCTGAAAATTTCCTGATACTTCTCCTGCTCGCAGCTAAATTAAAAAAATTATTTTCCATAAGAATCTCCTATCTGGATTTGCTAGTAGTATATTAGCATAGATTGGGTATATATTAATTACTTACCAACTATAATATAACAAAATTAACATTATGGGATTAATATTACAAAATAAATTAATTTGTTAAGAAATATTTAAAGAATTTATAATTTGTATTTAAGAATAATCTGTTATTATTCTTGTATAGGACAGTTACGGAGGTAACCATGAGCGAAATTAAAGGACTTCTATATACAACCGATTTAAATACACTTTTGCTTTTTAACAAGTCAATAAAATGCAGGTTGCTGGATCGGCTTATGCCTTTGTTTACACAAATGGGAAGTGCTGTGTTTACAATTTCCGGCTGTCTTCTGATTATCTTCATAGGAAAAGGGGAAGTAAGAGGGGTAGGGTTAAAGGCACTGGTGTCTCTGACCATAAGCCATTTGATCGTGAATCTTCTGAAAAACAGAGTGTGCAGACTGAGACCCAAAGAGGTTTTGCCAAACCTGAACACGTTTAATGTAGCAATTGACTACTATTCCTTCCCTTCAGGACATACGACAGCAGTATTTGCAATTGCCACCATTCTGGCTTTTAATGAATCCTTCTTAGCCCTGGTATGTTTTCCGGCGGCATTTGTAGTTGCAGTCACAAGACTGTATCTGGGGGTGCATTATCCATCGGATGTCCTTGCAGGGATGGTTTTGGCTACTTTTACTTCAGCAGTAATACAATTCCTTTCAAATTTTCTTTAAAATGTTATAAAATAATATATAAGCATAATATAAAAATATTAACACAGGGGGCGGCCGATGGAACTTATAAAATACATGGACTTCAGTGCAAACATTCTTTTTACGGCGGCGGTTACTGTTATACTGATAGTTTTGGGTTATTTTCTCATTATATCGGTATTCGGCTGGAGAAAAAGGCCGGAAAAACATGAAGTTTCCTACCCGGATAAGAATTATGCAATTATTGTTGCTGCGCACAATGAACAGGCTGTTATCGGAAACACAATCAGAAGTATAAAAGCAATGAATTATCCAAAAGAGAAATATGAAGTGTTTGTGATAGCGGACAACTGCACCGATGATACGGCCAATATTGCAAGAGATTGCGGAGCAGTGGTGTTTGAAAGACAGGATGCCTTAAACAAAGGTAAGGGTCATGCTCTGAAATGGATGTTTGATAAATTATCCGGTTCTGAATTTAAATTTGATGCAGTATGTATACTTGATGCCGATAATTTGGTATCAAAGGACTTCCTGCTCCAGATCGATAAAAAGATGCAAAAGGGATATCAGGTGGTTCAGGGGTATAGGGATATGAAAAATCCTTGGGATTCATGGATTACCTCCTCCTATTCCATAACCTATTGGCTGGCCAACAGGCTGTGCCAGCTGCCCAGGCAGTACCTTGGAATGAATTGCACACTGACGGGTAGCGGGTATGCAGTGAGTATTGAAACACTTAAGACAATTGGATGGGAAATAGAAACCCTGACTGAAGATGTGGAGTTTTACTTTCAGCTGTGTCTGAATGATGTTAAAATCGGCTGGGCCCATGATGCTGTAATATTTGACGAGCAGCCTGTTACATTGTCCCAGTCCTGGAGACAGCGCACCCGATGGATGCAGGGACATTTCAGCTGTACCTTTCTGTACGGCAGACAGGCATTTAACAAGCTCCTTAAAGACAAAAGCCTGCAGGCATTTGATACGGTTGTCATGTTATTTTACCCGTTTTTATACGTTATGGGCAGTGTATTGATGGCATTTCAGGCGATGAAAACAGTTGCATCCCAGATAGATGATGCAAATTTAAAAGCTTTATTGCTTTTTGCAGTAATGTCGGTAATCACCTTTGTTATACAGAATATTTTCTCGGTAACCGTCCTGGTGAATGAGAATAAAGCCAGTAAGAACCTGATAATGGGATTGGTGGTACTCCCGATTTTTAATTTCACCTGGATACCCATTATGATTCAGGGATATTTTTCAAGGAAAAATAAGGACTGGGCACATATAGCTCATACTTCCACTGCCGCCTAGTGCTGAAAAAATTTTCCTCGCCGGCAATATACGTTTTAGATGTTACAGACCATTGCTATAGCTTTAAAATACTAAGTAAGGGATGTCTTTTAGTGGACACTCCCTTATATTTATTGGCATTGTTAATTGTTCAAAATTTGTTACCTTGACATATAATTATGGTAAAATTAAAATTGGCACAAAGTCTTACTGCACGCCGTTGCCTTGCCGCAAGCCAAGGACGACGACAAAGAAAAGTGGAAAATAGCCGGCGTGAGGCGTGTTATATATTGTCAATAGAGGGTAAGATATTTTAAAAGCATATTAGTTACAGCAGAAAGAGGAATTATATGAAAAACAAGCCGGGGACAGAAAACGGCTGGAGAAAGCTTGATAATAGTGCCAATGTGTTTCCTGGCATAGCCAATAAAAATTACAGCAGCGTATATAGAATATCAGTCAGACTTATGCATGAAATATCGGAAGAGATACTTCAGGAAGCTCTGATTGAGACTTTACCCTGGTTTTCATCCTTTAATGTAAAATTAAAAAGGGGAGTCTTCTGGCATTATTTTGAGAGTAATAAAAAGCAGCCGGCAGTGGAAAAGGAGCAGACTTATCCATGTGCATATATAGATCCAAATACAAATAATCAGTTTCTTTTTAAAGTAACTTATTTTGGAAAAAAAATAAATCTTGAGGTATTTCACGCCATAACCGACGGAACAGGAGCACTTAATTTTCTTAAAGCCCTGACCTATAACTATATAAAGCTGGCATACAAGGAGCAGCTGTCGGCTGAGATTTTGGAAATGCCTATTGTTGATGTTGTTTCGGATATTGAAGACAGCTACCGTAAAAATTACAGAAAATTATCCTATAAGAGGGTAAAAGCTAAGAGTGCATATAAATTAAAAGGAGAGAAGCTGCCTATATTAACAATGAATGTTATCCATGGGGTGGTATCTGCAAATGTAATGTTAGACTTTTGCAGACAAAATAAGGTCAGTCTGACTCAGTATATTACAGCTCTGATTATTTGGTGTATATACAGGGAATATATGAATGAACAGCCTAATAAGAAACCTATACAGGTTAATATACCGGTCAATCTTAGACATTTTTTCAATTCAACAACGGAAATGAATTTCTTTTCCTATATAAATGTTGGGATTACCATAGAAAAAAATGAATATACTTTTGAAGAAATGCTGGAGATAACAAGGGGACAATTTGCGAGTCAATTGACCAAGGAAAATTTATCACAATTGATCTCTGATAATGTGGCAACCGAAAGAAATATACTAATACGCGTAGCGCCTTTACCTGTTAAGAATATGGGTGTAAAAATAGCGTACCTGGGATCAGGAAAAAATAATTCTTTTGTCATATCAAATATAGGAAGGATAGAAGTGCTTGAGGAATTCAGAGAGTATATAGACAGATTCGAGGTGCTGCTCAGTGTATCCAAATCTGAGCCTGTAAAGTGCGGAGTATGTTCCTGCGGAGATAAACTGGTAATATCCTTTGCTTCAATCTTGAAGGAAGCATATTTGCAAAGGGCATTTTTCAGGCACCTCACAGAACTGGGGATAGATGTTATTATTGAGAGCAATGGAGTAGGCTATGAAAAAATGTAAGCGGTGTAATGTAAAGGTTTTTGAAAATACAAGAATATGTCCCTTGTGCAGGACTGTCCTCACCGATATTGGAGGTGAGGTTCCGGAGCCGACATATCCCGCGATAGAAGTGAACCAGCACAAATATAATATAATTAAACGATTATTTGTTTTTCTGTCAATAATATCAGGGGTGGCCACTGCGATTACCAACTATATAACCTATAACGGTGTAGTGTGGTCGGCAATTTCCATTGCAGCTATAATATACTTCTGGATAATAATGACTTACTCAATAAGTAGAAATACAAATATAGCATCAAAAATATTGGTTCAGGTTTTATGTGCATCTACTCTTACAGTCATAATGGATTATTTCATGGGCTATTCCGGCTGGTCGGTAAATCATGTGATTCCCGAAATATTTATATTGGCCAATATCTCCCTTTTGGTATTGGTTATAATAAACCGTATGTATTGGCAAACCTATGTATTAAACCAGATTATCATAGCAGTATTCGGACTGATACCCGGAATTTTGTATCTTTGCGGACTTATAGAGGTTCCGCTTCCGACTATTATAGCTACCGGTACTTCATTTACCGTTTTGTTGGGGACAATAATTTTCGGTGATAAGTCAATAAAGAGTGAATTAATAAGGAGATTCCATTTTTAGTGGAATAAAACTAATATACTGTGTGGAGGTATTATATGGAGAGATATGCCTGGAAGGCTTTAATAAAAGAGGGGAAACTTGAGGAATACATAAGGCGTCATGATGAAATATGGGCGGAACTTGTTGCAGTACTTAAAAATGCCGGGATAACAAATTACTCAATATGGAATACTGGCAATGAGCTTTTCGGTTACTACGAATGTGAGAAGGGTTCTGAATACGCTGCTGCGGTACAGGCAGGAAGCGCTGTTGTGGATAAGTGGAATGAATTTATGAAGGATGTTATGGTAATGGAGAAGGATCCTGTTACAGGCGCACAGCCCAAATTAAAAGAAGTATTCAGGCTGGATTAATTGCGTACTGAAGATAAAAGAAGAATTTAATTTAAAACATATAAGAAAGGGTTGAAGACAGTGAAAATAGCAGTTCTTGATGCATACTCAATGAACCCGGGAGATCTGTCCTGGTCTGAATTGGAGAAACTCGGGGAAGTCAAGCTTTACGATAGAACACCAAGGGAATCTATTATAGAGAGGATTTGCGATTCAGAAATTGTATTAACCAATAAGGTTATTCTGACAAGAGAAATACTTGAAAAAACTCCGGCAGTAAAATACATAGGAGTCATGGCTACCGGTTATAATGTTGTGGATACGGTTGCTGCCCGTGACCTTGGGATAATTGTTGCCAATGTTCCTGCATACAGTACTGAATCTGTAGCACAGCTGGTATTGGCATTCATGCTCGAGCTGTGTCATCATGTGGGAGAACATAACAGAGCAGTACAGGAAGGAGCCTGGACTTCAAGCAAGGACTTCACTTTTTGGAATTATCCATTAATAGAGCTTGCTCAAAAAACACTTGGCTTGATAGGCTATGGAGCAATCGGGCAGGCTGTTGCAAGACTGGCGGCAGCTTTTGGAATGAATGTAAAAGTCTTCAGCAGGACAGTTAAAAAAGAGCTGGAAACGGATAAAATAAAATTTACAGAATTAAATAAGGTACTTGGACAATCTGATTTTATCAGCCTTCACTGCCCATTGACGGAAGAGACAAAGGGACTGATAAATAAAGACAGTATCTTGAAAATGAAGCCGGGTGCCTATTTGATAAATACCTCCCGGGGGCCTGTAATAGTTGAACAGGACCTGGCCGATGCCCTAAACAGCGGAAAATTGGCTGGAGCAGCAGTGGATGTGGTATCAGTTGAACCAATATTGGCAGATAATCCGCTTCTCGGGGCGAAAAACTGCATCATAACACCACATTTTGCGTGGGCTCCGTTTGAAGCCAGAAGCAGGCTGATGGGCGTTCTGATTAGTAATATAAAGGCTTATATGGATGGAAAGCCTGTCAATGTGGTTAACAGATAAAAAATTTAAGGATAACTAAGGATAACCCGGGAATAAGGATCAAGAGGAGAATATTGCTTGGCTGGAAATAAAAGAATATGTGAGTTTCGTGAACCAGAGGAATTCCATAAATTTGTCGGTGAAATATGTGCAAAATCGAGGCTGTACGAGTCCAAAAAATATATTCAGCACGGGACAACATCTCTATACGAGCATAGTATTTCAGTAGCATATTATAGTCTGCAGCTTGCATTAAGACTTAAACTGCCTGTAAATTACAAAGCGCTGATACAGGGAGCGCTGCTGCATGACTATTTTTTGTACGACTGGCACATGGATGATCCTTCACGGCCCTTACATGGATTTTACCATCCTAAATTGGCTTTGCAAAATGCTGAGACCGAATTTGAACTCAACGAAGTTGAAAGGAATATTATATTAAGGCACATGTTTCCGCTGACACCCGTTCCTCCGGTCTATCTGGAATCGATATTGGTATGTCTGGTTGACAAGTTCTGTTCCATAAATGAGATAATCAGAAGAAATAAAAAACCTATTATTTAAAATAATAGACATTAAGATGATAAATAGACATTAAGACAATGGACACAAAGCGGATATTAAGGAAATTTTGAATAATGTTTTATGGCCGCCATGCGGCTGAACGCCGTGATATGTCATCGCCGTAAATGGCTTGGGAGGTTCATATGAGTCATATGGAAAAGATTAAAAAGTATTATGAAGAAAACAATGTTGAAGGCTATCCGGATTATTACATATTGGGGTGGGAGAGTGAAGCTGCGCAGGAACTTCGCTTTAAGCAGCTGGTTGGGGATATTGACCTTAACGGCAAAACAATTCTGGATGTAGGCTGTGGAACGGGTAACCTGCTGGAATATATTTCACGGCAGTTCAAAACCTTTAACTATACAGGTAGTGATGTTCTCCCGCATATGATTCAAAGAGCCGGAGAGAAAAAGCTGGACGGTAAATTCATTTGTATGGATCTGTTTAAGAGTAACCCTTATGGTAATAAAACCTTCGATGTTGTATTCTCATCGGGTATTTTCAATCTGAATTTAGAAAATAACCAGGAATTTTTAATGGATGCGGTGGATATATTTCAAAATCTGGCCAGGGAAGCGGTATCTTTCAACCTGTTATGGGATAAGTCAAAAGATAAGGATCCGAAATATTTTTATTTTTCACCCGAAGAGGTTCAGGAGAATTTGAGTTCAAAGTACCGTGACACCTGGCGGGTATCCATAATAAAAGGATATCTTCATAATGATTTTACAGTCCATTTGAGCTGAGGTATTAAAAACATGCAGTCGATGGTTAAAATCAAGACCTTTTTCAAGTATACCTTATTGAGTTTGAGCATGAGGGATTAGAATTGATTTAATTGCAGATTTTCATCAATACAGAAGTCACATTAGGGTTGAATTAATGCCAAAAGCGGTGTTATACTAGGTGAGCTGTCGCCGGTAAGGTGATGGACATTCCTTCTGGCAGGTCAGCAAAAGAAGAAAAGTATGGAAAAAATTACTTGAAAATCAGGTGTTGACAAAGGCTTAAAGGCGTGATATTATAATAAAGCTGATTGCGGCAAGCGAACAGCGAAAATCCTTGAAAGTCAGATGCGACGCTGCTTTTGGGAAATCAAGATGATAGATGCGAGTAGTACAAGAAAGATGAATTTCGAGCAGCGGAGCTTATGCGATAAGTGAGCAGCGCAGAATATGAAATCTGACGCAGTAATACGAAGTATATAGCATCTTGAAATGGACTTTGAAAAGTAAACAGTGACAAATACATGCAAATGTATATGTATATCGTAGATATACATTGTAAGGACTCTTTTAAAATTCCAGAATCCAATGGATTCTAAAAATTGAGTAACTTGCGA
>JAEWJR010000099.1:0-17273 GCA_023386445.1 Bacillota bacterium
CCTATAAAGAGCTTGAAGGGGTAGAACTTATATCGTTTTATAGGGCAATCAACTGCGTGGAGCCATCTTTAATCAGGATTGATGCAGATGAATTAACTTATAGTCTTCATATAATCATTCGCTATGAAGTGGAAAAGCTCCTGATAAACGGTGATATTAACATTGATGATGTTCCAGGGCTTTGGAATGAAAAATATAAGGAGTATTTGGGTGTGGAACCGGAAAACGATGCTGACGGAGTATTGCAAGATGTTCATTGGTCCGGCGGTGACTTTGGGTATTTTCCAACCTATGCACTTGGAAACTTGTACGGGGCGCAAATTTTTAACAAGCTAAAAGAGGAAATTCCGGATTGGAAGCAAAAATTCAACAGTGGAGACTTTTCGTCTATTACTAAATGGTTAAAGGAAAATGTTCATCAGTATGGTGCAATATTAAAACCGGCTGAATTAATCAAAAAAGTTACAGGCGAGGAATTGAGTGCAAAATACTTTATAGAGTATCTCAACGATAAATTCGGCAAGTTGTATGGTGTATAAGCACTTATGATAACTTGTGATATCAGGTAAAAAGGCTGTATAGATTTCAGCATCCGTTTGTCGTTGGGGGTTATCATGGAGCTGATCGCCCCCAATGGTGCAGACAAATATTTCTTTGATAGAGGCATTAAAACCTCATATTGTGGGTAGGCCGGACGCAAAGATGCAGAACTTAGCAGAACTTAACAGAGAAAAATTAAATAACAGCAAGTGAAATCAAGCAATGCAGGTTTCATTACTCTATAATGACTGTAGGGTGGTTGAAACGAGGTGAGCAGACGAATGTACGAGTGGCAGATGCAAATTCAAATAATTGTTGATGAAATTGACAAATGTATTAAAAATTATAATGATGAAGCCTTGACACTACGTGTTCTTTCTCGCAGACTGGGTTATTCCGAATTTTATACAACGAGAAAATTCAAAGAAATATCGGGTATGCAATTCAGGGATTATCTGCGGAATAGAAAATTAGCCTTTGCACTAAAAGAGGTTCGGGATAGTGAAAAAAGCCTTTTGGATATTGCTTTTGATTATGGTTTTTCATCACATGAAGCTTTTACCAGAGCTTTCAAGGGAACATATGGTGTAGCTCCAAGTGAATACCGAAAAAAGCCTGTGCCTGTCGTTCTTCGTACAAAAATAAACCCTTTCGACCGCTACTTTTTAGGATTGGGAGAGATCGGTATGATGAAATCTACAGATGATGTTAAGATTTATTTTGTAACCATTCCCGCACACAAATTTTTGCATATCAAAAACTATGAGAGTAATGGGTATTGGGATTTTTGGCAAAAGCAAAGTCTTATTCCGGGACAGGACTGCGAAACAATTTGCGGCTTGCTCGACAGTATCAAGGGCAAATTGGATGACGATGGCGGGAGCGAATCTAACGCCGGCAGCGGTCAGATTATGGCGTACATCAATGACCCGGACGGCAGACTCTGCGATTGGGGTATTCCACGTACAGAGTGTCATGGTGCACGTCTTCCTTTTGATTATAAAGGCGAAGTACCGCCACAGATGCTTATGACTGATGTTCCCGAAGCCGAGTATATTGTTTTTGAACATGGGCCATTCGATTATGAGCAGGAAAATCGTAGTGTGGAGGAAAAGATTGAAAAGGCAATGGCAACTTTTGATTTTGCAGGCACCGGTTACTGCTTTGATACTTCCCCCGGTAGAATAATTTACTTTTATTTCAATCCGGAACGGTATTTTAAATATATCAGACCAGTGCGGAAGTAAATAAAATCGACGGCCTATAAACTATTGTTTATAACGAGAAACAAATTCCAAGTTATAGGACCGCCATCTTACCTGACCTTTTATAATTGTTTCACTGATAAAGTTGACTATGTATCTGCTTTAATGTATCAATTCCATCACCTTAAGCTTTTACTGTCTCAAAAGTGGAAATTCAGCGATTCTCAATTTGGCACATCCATAAGGGATCAGCTCCAGTTCAGCTGGCTCTTGAGCGGCAGTGTTGGGTGATAATGGCGGAGTACCTGCGTTATTGCCTTCCATTCTCCATTCCTTAACCAACTTACCATGTACTTTTATTCGCACAGGTGCATTGGATGCATCAAATGGCTGGAAGGGAATATCCGACTTTGTTACGCCGAAAGGTGTGTCGGACATTATACCGTATTTCCATGGAGAACCCGGATAAATCTCCCAATCGTGGAACCTTTCTCTTTTTGTTGCAATCTGCCAGATTTCTTTAATCGGCAAGGCATACACAAGAGGACCGCGTTCAACACTTGTTGCATACATATTACGTGAAGTCATCTTAATTTCCATGGGGAGATTTAGGGCAATAATATCATTGTTCTGCCAATTACGAGTAACCTTTGCATAGCCATTTGTAATATCTAAATTAACCTGAGTATTGTTTATGTACAAAGTTGGTAACTTACACCATGAGGGTATTCTTAAATAAATACTAAAGGTCTCGGATTTTTCCAGGGATAATTTCATGCTAATAGCACTGGTAAAGGGATAATCTCCGCTGACTTCGATATTTGCTTTAGATCCGGACCCTACCTTAGTGGTAACAGAACAAGGGATATATGAAACTGCAACAAGACCGCCTCTTTTATCAGACATCCAGGAATGAGTAACAAGTTTAGGCCATCCTTGATGCATATTTGAGGTACAGCATCCAAAATTTGGCTCAAGCCCGAAAAGATTGGCATCTGGGCCATTACTCCAGCTCCTTGGAGCAACATTGCAGATGATTTGATTTACCTGCTGATCGTATTGATGAGAAGTCCAGTCAGGTGATATAGCTGCAGGTAAAGCATTGAAAGCTACTTTTTCCAATATGTCACCAAAACATCCTTCACCAAAAACTCTTGTCAAATGCTCCATTGAAAACATATATTCAACGACTGCGCAGAGCTCTACACCCTGACTAGGGTGAGTTCCGGAGAGCCATTCGTCTCCGGAAAACATACCATGAGCTTGACCATGATAGGTCATCAAGCTGTCGATACCTCTATGAACTGCCTGTCTTTCCTTTTCATTGCCGCTGAGGGTATATTTTACACCCGGGGTTTTAATGCCCATTGCAACATTAACCACATGTGTCCGCCAATCCCATATCTCAACTTTTCTCCAGAAAGGGAAATCGTGAAATATATCTGTCCAGTCAATAGTTTGCTTTCCGATAATTTCAGCTAATTCTAATAAAAAATCGTCGGAGGTACGATGGAATAACCACTGAATACATAATAACATTTCAGCTCCCCGCGCAGAGGCCCATCCCTCAAGCTTCTGTTCATTAATATTTTTATGAACATAATTAAAAAAATTAGTTAGGAATGGAATTACACGTTTGTCACCAGTTACTTCTTCATACTGAGTCAGCACCTTTAACACAATCATAAAATGCCACCAGTCCTGATTTTTGTTTACATCTGTATTAATTGTAGTTATTTTAGCAGGGCCAAAGAAGCCATCTTCTGTCTGGCTATTGAGAATCCATTCTATCCAGATGTTTGCCTTTTGTATTAAGGATTGATCTTTCAAAAGATAAGCAAGGGGCAGCATTCCATCCAGATAATAGGGTCCGCGTTCCCAACTTTCACCTTTACCGCCTCTCCAACCATTTTCAGGTCCTACATCTGCCCAATGTTCCTCAAGATGCCCGGTCAAGCCATCAGCTTGAATTTGTAATTGATTTTTTATCCAGCCTTTTGGAAGGATTGAGCCCAGGGGTAGAGCATCAAAAACTGAATTATTGAAATCCATGAGTGTTTTCTCCTTTATCTTTTATTGTGTTTTGATATCACTAGAATATCAAAATAATTTTAAAGTCTATATAACTAATCACACAGTGTTTTTGTACAATTACAACATTCTTTATTCTGAATTTCTGGATAATATATTGGTATTTACTTTATTTATGTTTAAAATATTTATTGAATATTAAATAAAAATGTACAATCACAATCTTTTGGATTAAAATAGAGTAAATTATTATATACATGATTGAAAACAAAAGGAGATGTAAGATATGCTGCAATTAACTTTGCCTCCCTTACCTCATTATATAATTGGTGGTGAAGATACATATCCAGTTGGGGCAGTTCATCCCAGTCGGTCGAATATTGGGGTATTTGATTTCATATTTGTAACAAAAGGATGCTTATATATTACCGAGAATGGAAAATCTTTTGAAATTTCAACAGGTAAATACATCATATTATCACCAGATGGAAATCATCATGCAACAATGCCTTGTACAGAGGAAACACATTTTTATTGGGTACATTTTCATACCTGTGGTAATTATCGCAATATAGAAGAAACAGATTTATATGAAAGATCTTCAGAGAGTGAGCCTTATTCGCAAATTAATCAATTTTATATGTACCTTCCGATATCGGATGCTTATCCAGTCATAGAGGAAATAGTTCAGATTTTAAAAGAGTTAGTGAAACTTAAAGAGGCTATAGCTTTCACAACAAGATTGAAGGAACAGCAATTGTTTATCAGTTTTATGGAAAAAATAAGCGGTAAAGCAGATGTTACCAAGATAAATAGATTCTATATTGTAGCTGAAAAAGCAGCGGAATATCTTCGTCAAAATTCCCTTGAAGTTTTACGATATGATTTAATGTCCAAAGCTCTGCATTTTCATGAAAATTATATAGCACAATGTATGAAAATGGCCTTTGGTTGCACACCGTTAGAATATTTAACACATTTTCGTCTGGAGCGAAGTAAGCACTTGATTATTCATTCTGACCTGCCTATTGGAACTATATCTGAAGAAGTAGGATTCAATTCCTCTTCATATTTTGTGAGGTGTTTTAAAAGAAGTTATGGAATAAGCCCCGGAGGATTTAGACAGCAATACCGACAACGTAAATAATATTGAATAAAAATTTTTTTTAATCCCAAAAAAAGTCCTCTAAAACAAAAAATATCCTCTTCATTCTTGAAGGGATTTTTTTTTGTTTTATCGAATCATTAGTAGTAAAATGTCGAATTATATAGTCAAAAAGGTGATAATATGTACAGAATCTTAGTTGTAGATGATGAACCAAGGCACCGAATCGGATTAGTGAATATGATCAAAAGGTTAAGGCCGGATTACATGGCCTCAGAAGCCAGGAACGGTGAAGAAGCACTCAGAATAGCAGAAAATAATCCCTTAGATATAGTAATTACCGATATAAAAATGCCTGTTATGGATGGGCTCCAGTTTATTGAAGGCCTTGGAGACCGTATTAATGAGATTAAAGTTATTATTTTGAGTGCATTCGGATATTTTGAATTTGCTCAGAAGGCTGTGAGCCTGGGAGCTTTTGATTACCTGCTTAAGCCTATAGATGAGGTGAAGGTAATTGAAGTTCTTACAAAAGTGGAAAACCAGATAATTATTGAACAGGCGGTAAAAAGAGAGAAGGAAAGCTTAAGAAAACAGCTGGATAATACACTTCCGGTTTACCTCGAACTTCAGCTGAATAAATGGGTTAAAGGAAGTCTTTGTGAGACTGAGCTTAAGGAAATAGAAGGCATTTTTCCTTATAAGGGGCCAGGTTTGGTTCTGGCATCAGAAATAGCCAATCTTAAAGCTCACACAGAAAACTACACAAGAGATGAGCTTAATGAAATAATCATTAATATAAAATACTGGATGAAAGAAGCCTTGAAGTTACAGGGGCACTCCTTATCCTTTTATTTGAACGTAGACAAGACAATCCTTATTACTATTCTTGTGGCAGCTGAAAAATGCAGCTTGCCGGCTTTAACAGATAGAACTGGGTTAGATGAATTTATTAATAATCTGAAAATAGGCTACGGTTTCGAAACTGTTATAGGAGTGAGCAGCAGTTTTGAAAGCATTTTTGACAAAGCAGAGGAAGCCTTTAAGCAGGCCGTTTTGGCTTTGGAATTTAGTTTTTTCGTGGAAAAGGAAAATATAATTGCTTTTTCTGAAATGGTCTACAATCCCAAAAAAGTTATCGTTACTAAATATAAAGAGGAAGAGGATTTGTTGGAGGCAATCCGCAAGGGGAACATAGAAAAGAGTATTCTGCTGATGGCAGGAATTTTTAACAGAATGACAGCAGAAGGATATCCGACTGTCAGCCAGCTGCTCAATAGCGTCAATCATATTCTTATAAGTATTACAAAAAATGTTCAGAATTTAATTGATGAATACAAGTATCATGAGCTTATTCAAAGGATACCCGAATTAGTGAATAAAAGTGATAGTCTGGATAGGCTTAAAACAAGTGTTAACAAACTTATTTCAGCAATTATTGAAGGCATTGTTCTTTATAGAGAAAAAAAGGGGTTTGTACTTTTTGAAAAATGTCTGGAATATATTCAAAAGCATTTGGCAGAAGACATTTCACTAGAAACAGTGGCCGAAGAATTTCACTTCAATCAGTCTTATTTCAGCTATCTGTTTAAAAGCAAGACCGGTGTAAATTTCAATCAATTTCTTAATGACTGCCGCCTGAAAATGGGAAAGGAACTTTTGGAGAAAACCGACAAAAAGGTTTACGAAATAGCAAATAATGTTGGATATAAGGACCCTAAATATTTTATTCGGGTGTTTAAAAAAGAATTTGGGATGACTCCAGATGAATACAGAAGATTGATTTAGACCGGAGGTCGTAATGATAACATACAGTAAGCTTTCAAAAAGATTTCGAGACTTAAAATTAAGAACAAAGCTAATAATTTCTTACATATTTTTAATAGCTCTGCCCACAATAATCACCGGTTATGTTTATTACAATACAAGCTCTGACATTATATTGGACAACGCTCGGCAGAATATTTTTGAAGTTGTAAAAAAGAACAACAGGATTATTGATATAAAGCTTTCCCAGATTCAGGAGAGTACTAATAACTTGATTCTTGATAAGCAGCTTTATGATGTTTTCAATACAAATATTCCTCAGGATGAATATGAATTGATTCAAATGAGCAGAAGGATACAGGAGATTATAGGGAAATATTTTTCTCAATATTCTGACATATATAACATCCACATTGTAACAAGCTATTTCCAATTCGGAGATAGCGATTTTACGTTTTTAAAGCGGGATTCCTTCAGTAAAACTAAGCTTTATTCAGAAGCCTTGAATTCAAATGGAAGGGTGAAATGGGTTCCTACATATGATGTGAAAAAAATGTTCAGGATGGAGGATATGAAAAACATTATCTTTGAAGATGCTTACCGTTTTTCGGCTGTTAAGCAGCTGAATATTACAACAGTCGAACCGGTTGGACTCATAGGCAACTCTCAGTACGGAATTGAAATGAAAAGCCTTGATGAGGATGCTGAAAGGCCTGTTCTAATTATTAATTTTGCAGAAAAGTTCTTCAAAACAATTTATCAGGATTCCATAAAAGCTGAAGACGCTTACAACTATATTATCACTAAA
This sequence comes from Bacillota bacterium, assembly GCA_023386445.1. Lineage (GTDB taxonomy): Bacteria > Bacillota > Clostridia > Acetivibrionales > DSM-1351 > Ruminiclostridium. The sequence continues at coordinate 7,457 of JAEWJR010000099.1, forward strand.
GACGGGGAGGTAGTATCCCACCCTGACGTTTCAAAAATAGGATCAGAAGCGGATCCTCAGTGGTTAAAGACAGCTGTCACAAATAAAAGCGGAATAATGTTTATTAATGAAAATGGGAAAAAAATGCTTGTCTGTTATGATACCTTAAATACCAATCAGTGGATATCAGCAGTGATAGTTCCTGCTGACAGCCTGCTTAAAACGCTCCCTGTCATACCATATTATTCTTTGTACTTTGGCATTGCCTTGACTTTGCTTGCCATTCTTGCGGCCTTTATAGTCTCTGGTTGGATGATAAAACCGCTGAAAAGGCTGTTGATAGGAATTAAAAAAATAGGAGAAGGAGATTTTGATAACAGGCTGCAGGTGACCAGCAGTGATGAAATCGGTGTATTGGTACATAATTTTAATGATATGAATGATAAAATTCAGCAGCTGATTGCTGAAAATTATGAGACAAAGATCAGGGAAAATGAGGCTCATATAATGGCATTAAATTTACAGTTGAATCCGCATTTTCTATCAAACACACTCAACATTATAAACTGGATGGCAATCGAAAATAATCAGTCGGATATCAGCAAAATGATCTTAAGCTTGTCATCCATGCTGGAGTATACTTTGCGTCATAATGAGGAAATTGTGCGCTTTAAAGAAGATTTTATCTGGCTGAAAAACTATATGTTTATAATGTCAAACAGATTTTACGGGATATTTGATGTTATTTATGATATTGATCCGTTACTGGATGAACAAAAAGTACCTAAATTATTTATGCAGACATTTGCCGAAAATTCAATTATTCATGGTTTTGAAACAGTTCAAAGCGGGGGGATTATTAGTATCTCAGGAAGAATAAAAGGACCAAATGCAGTATTTACAATTGAAGACAACGGCAAGGGAATGAGCCGGGAGAACATTAATACAGTAATGTATTCTAAAGGAAACAGAATAGGCGTTAAAAATATTGATAAGAGGATAAAACTAATTTTCGGTGAGGAGTATGGTGTTTCTATAAGTTCAGAGATTGATAAGGGCACCAGGGTGACGATTTTACTTCCTTTCAGTACCTAAACAACTAAAGAATTTCCTCCAATACAAAGATATTAGAATTTAAATAATACTTTTTGCTTCTTATAATTAAAGCCATAGAACGGCAGAGAACAAAACGATAGCAAAAAGACATAAGCTGCCGGAATATAGTTTCCATAATTATTAGGAGGGTTATAATGAAAAAAGCAGGAAAGTTATTATCATGTACTCTGATTGCTTCTACCATTCTTAGTGTCGCACTGACAGGTTGCGGAAAGGCCGAAACAACGGTGTCTTCATCAAGTTCTGAAGCTGTTGCAGCTTCAGATGCGGCAAAAGATTCTCAGAAAGCAGTAAAGCTTAAGGCTACCTTCTGGGGAAGTCCACAAGAAAAAACAGCTGTAGAAGGTGCAACTAAGAAATTTACACAAAAGTATTCAAATGTGGAAGTTGAAGCTATACAAATTCCTGAATCGGACTATGATGCCAAAATAGCTGCAATGGTTGCCAGTAATGATGCTCCAGACTGGGCATATATCCATGGACAGCAGGGTGAAGACTTTGCAAAGCAGGGTAAGTTTGTAAACTGGTTTGAAGCAATGAAAAATGACAAGGACATAAAGAAGGAAGATTTTGTTGATGGCATCTGGTTTACACTTGATCCTCAAAATGCATGGGGTATCAGCGGTGCAGTTGAATGCTTCGGTTTGTTCTACAACAGGGATCTGTTCAAAGCAGCGGGTATTTCCGAGCCGCCTGCATCATACGATAAAGCCTGGAGCTGGGATGAATTCCTTGCTGCCGCCAAGAAGCTTACTGTTGATAAAAATGGGAAAACTGCAGCAGATACCGATTTTGATGCCAAGAATATTAAACAATACGGTATTATGTTTGAAAACTGGTTCGGACCGGTTCAGACATTTGTTTTGAATAATGGCAGTGACTATGTCCTTGAGGACGGCAAGACTTTTGGTTATTCAAAACCGGAGGCTACCAATGCTATACAGAGACTGGCCGATCTCATTAATGTTCATCACGTTGCTCCTTCACCGTTGCAGGCAAAAGCTATCCCGGGACAGGCGGCCGGACTGCAGTCAAAAATGATTGCTATGGCTGTCGGCGGTCAATGGCTAAATCTTGACCTGGGTGCAAATAAAGTAAATTACGGTGTAGCAGCACTTCCTAGGATGGATGGCAATACCGGCACAATAAAAATAAGTGGTGCCGTTTCTGTATTTAAAGATTCAAAGTATCCGGAAGAAACCTGGAATTTTGCCAAGTTCATGTGTGCTGAAGGGGTTGAAGATCTGTATGTCAATGGTCTGTGGATGCCTACTATGAAGAAATACTATACTGATCCGGCTCTGATGTCAAAGTGGGTCGGCCCAAATGAATCTCACCCTGAAGGCTTTAAGGACGCTATGCTTGATATGGTTATGAATCACAGCAAGCCTGCAATGGTTTATACTTTAAAGAATCAATCCAAGATTGATGCATTGGTCAGTGGTGCTCTCGATCCGGTATGGATGGGAAAAAAGACCGCCGAACAAGCCATGAAAGAAGTTGAGACCAAAGTGGCACCTGAAATACAGGGAAGGTATGACAAATAAGTATTTTTTTAAAGTAGGTAACCGACATTTAAGCCTGGTTACCTACTTTAATAACTGATTGGTTTAAAACATCCAAGTATTTACATGAATGGGGCATAAGATTTATATGAAAAATAAAATAGCTATACAAAATAACATAGATTATAAAGAAAAATGGAATAGGGAAGATCTTGCAGGATATCTTTTTGCTGCTCCTGTTATATTGGGCTTTTTAATATTTGTGCTGGGTCCGGTATTGGTTACTCTGATCCTCAGCCTTACAAAATTCAGTCTTGGAGGAACACCTCAGTTTATAGGACTTAAAAATTACATAGAGCTATTCAGCGGTAAAGATCCCTTCTTTTACCCATCTGTTAAAGCAACCTTTTACTATGTTTTTTTTAGTGTACCTGCAGGAATCATATTTTCATTCTTTGTAGCTCTCTTGCTGAATCAGAAAGTGAAAGGCTTATCCTTTTTCAGAGCAGCATTTTATCTGCCGGTAGTAATTCCTCTTGTAGCATCTTCAATGATATGGCTGTGGCTGTTGCAGCCCGATTTCGGAGTTATAAATTTTGTACTGAAAAGTGTTGGACTTCAAGCATCACCTTGGCTGGCATCTGAAGAAACAGTTATCCCCACTCTGGTGATGTTCAGTCTCTGGCTAACCGGAAATACAGCAGTTATTTTCCTGGCCGGACTACAGGAGGTTCCAGCTCAGCTGTATGAAGCAATTGATGTAGATGGAGGCAATGCGGTTCATAAGCTTTTCTACATAACAATTCCGATGTTATCTCCAATTATTTTCTTCAATACTGTAATAGGTTTCATAAATGGCTTCCAGACCTTTGTTCAGCCATATATCATGACCAGCGGAGGTCAGAGTATTAATATGGGTACGCCAAATAATGCCAGTCTATTGTACGCCTTGAACCTTTACAGGGAAGCCTTCCGTTTCTCCAAATTCGGAAATGCAAGTGCAGAAGCTGTCATATTGTTTACGGTTATCGTAATAATAACAGCAATATTCTTTAAGTTCTCAAGTTCTTTAGTACATTACGAGGGGGAGGTAAAAAAATAAATGAAATCCAAAAATATTATTTCTAAAATTATTACATATTTTCTGTTGATTTTTGGAGCTGTTGTTTCACTGTTCCCTTTCTATTGGATGATAAAATCGTCGCTGATTGATCTGGCATTTATTTTTGAAATGCCTCCAAAGTTGCTGCCGACTGGACCGAAGCTGAGCAATTATTTTACGGCATTAACGCAGTATCCCTTCGGGAGATTTTATCTGAACAGTTTCATTATCACATCACTCACGATTATAGGAACGCTGCTTACAAGTTCCATGTGCGCCTATGCTTTTGCGAGGCTTAAGTGGAAGGGAAGAGACAAGGTATTTACCATTATATTATCCGGCTTGATGCTGCCCTTTTTTGTAGTAATGATTCCTCAGTTTATGGGTTGGCAGGCCCTGGGTTTGACAAATACCATTGTTCCTTTGATTGCACCTGCCTGGTTTGGAGGAGGAGTATTCAATATTTTTCTGCTTAGACAGTTCTTTATGGGAATACCGAAGGATATGGACGAAGCAGCAAGAATTGACGGTGCCAGCTACTTTAGGATTTACAGCCAAATAATAGTACCATTGAGCAAGCAGTCAATGATTGTTGTTGGTTTGCTGACTTTCCTCGCAAGCTGGAATGATTATATGGCCCCCATGATTTATTTGTCTTCAGAAAAGAAATATACATTAATGCTGGGGTTAAATCTATTTCTCGGTTCCTATAATGCACAATGGAATTATATGATGGCAGCAACAGCAATTGTAGTAATTCCATCTCTGATTTTATACTTATTTGCCCAGAAATACTTTATAGAGGGCATTTCGATGACAGGAGTTAAAGGTTAGCCTTATTTTTAGAAGGAGGATAAGTTATGGCAATTAATAAAGGTGCACTGGCAAGATTGATATCACTATTACTGGTTACAGCACTACTGTTATCCATCATTGTAATAACTCCAGCAAACAAGGTTTCAGCAGCAGCAGACACGAGTAAACAGTTATTTGGAATTGTGGTAAAAGCAACTGGAAAAGCATTGGACGTAGATGGTTTTTCGAAATTGGACGGAGCAAAAGTTCAGCAGTGGAACCATGATTCGGGTTTCGGGATAAACCAGCGCTGGTACCTTGTACCGGCAGGTCAAGGGTATTTCGGAATTGTAAATTTCAACAGCGGCAAGTGCCTTGATGTAGACGGGGCTTCAACATCAGACGGGGCAAATGTTAATCAATGGAACCACGATGCCGGCTTTGGTACAGGTCAACAGTGGAAGCTCGAAGATGCAGGAGACGGATGGTATAAAATTGTAAATAAAAACAGCAATAAATATTTAACTATTCAAGGAAACGGTACTAATGACGGAGCAAGACTTCAACAGAATACATACGCCGGCAGCAACTGGCAGAAATTCCGTGTTGCACCCTACGACAATGTTAAGATAATCAATAGAAACAGCGGAAAAGCGGCATGTATAGAAGGCGCTCTTAACACAGACGGAGCTATTGTCCATCAATGGGACTATACCGGTGAAGGGCTGGACCAGCAATGGCATTTTGACTGGACTTCGGAAGGGTACTACGGAATAGTTAATAGAAACAGCGGCAAAGCCTTGGAGGTTGAAGCGTCCTCAACAGCTGACGGAGCAAAAGTCCAGCAGTGGAATCATACTGCCGGCTTTGCGGCAAATCAGCAGTGGCGGCTTGCAATCAATGATGACGGATATTTCTCTCTTGTTAATAGAAATAGTTCCAAGGCATTGGATGTAAGCAGTAGTTCAGCAGATAATGGTGCTGCAATTGTTCAATGGGATTGGGTCTGGCCCGGAGGAAACAACCAGCAATGGAGTATAGAACAGGCTGAAACCATAATAAAAAATCCAACAGGCTTACCGGTCTTCAAAGGCTCCGGGGCAGCTGATGAGCCTGTCGGTTATACAACAAACAGCATGCTGAGTGATATTTATACTAAAGACCTTGCAACAGGTGACGGTACCTCCTTCTGGATGGACAGAATGCTTGCAAGGTACGGGAATGACCCATCAATAGCTGATTCCACAGGAAACATGCTGTCAAAGGGCCGTTCGATCTGGATGGGCTGGCATGATTCTTCCAAGCTGGGTTTTGCTGGTGAAGTTGCATATATTGATGATGCAGATGCCGATAATGCTTCAAATAAAAATGATGGAGTGAGTGCCTATACCATTGATTTAAACTCGGGTGCTTTCACCGAGGACGTATCCCAAAGAATCAGCTATCCAAGCTATTGGACAAGTGAATACAATAATACCGATGGGCTTAATGTAAAAATAAGAAAATTCTTTACTGAAAATAATGTGGCAGTATCAGTACTTGACATAAAGAATACATCTGCTTCAGCTAAAAATATAACAATGACAGTAAGCTCCCCAAGAGCTGCAGCTGCGGAGGGCAACGAACTTGTAGGCCAATTTTCGGCGCCCAGGGGACTGACTACCGTCTATCCAAAAGTTTCAGGTGATGGACTCACAGCCGGTGGTTCAAACCTGACTGGCAGCTTTAGTATTGCGGCGGGTCAAACCGTCAGCAAAAAGGTTGTAATGGGTTATATAACCAAGGAAATTCCTGAATCAGCAGCTGAATATAGCAGATTTAAGGGTTACACCCCCGAAAATGCTTTTGTGGCTCAGGTCAGAGAGTATAACAAATGGTGGGCAGAGAATATTCCATATATTGATGTGCCTGATGAAAATATAAAGAAAATGATTTACTACCGATGGTGGATTGAAAGGTTCAATGTACAGGATGACGCTCTTCCTTTAGACAAGGGATATGCTTTTCCTACAAGCGTTGAAGGTGTATTGGGGTATAACAATGCCATTACATTGTCAATACCTTGGCAACTGGAAGAAAGCAGATACTTCAGAAATCCTGACCTGAATTATGGAACATGGCTCTCAGTAGGAGCTACCTCAGGCGGCGGAGCGTTCAAGGATAACCCTGGTTCCACTCCGTATTGGCCAAATGAAGAAAACCGTTCGGAGATGAAACCTTTCTCTCAGTACATTTCAAAGGCCGGATGGGAATCTTATAAGGTTTTTGGCGGTCAGAATGCCATTCTCAGTAAATTTGCAGATTATGGCTATGGCGATGTAAAGGACTTCATGGCCAGATATGATAAAAATAATAATTATATAGTTGCCCTGCCTGATGGCTCATTCACAGGATTTGATGCCGACAGCCCTGTAACCAAATACTTCAATAATGTGGGTGGTACCGGAGGGTCTGTAGAAAGTCTCTGCAGTGCTTATAACTATGCCAGTGCCAAGGCAACAGCCGAGATGTACAGTCTGGTTGGAAATACTGCAAAAGCGGATGAGATGAACTCCCTGGCAAACAATATACAGGCTGCTGTGCTGAACAAGATGTGGGACAGTACTAAGCAAGAGTTTCTGCATAAGGATGTGAATTCTGATGCTCTTAATCCCTGGAAGGATATTACAAATTTTTATCCGTTTACAATGGGACTTGTGCCGACTGAGGATACTGCCTACAGAGAGATGCTTAAGCTTTGGACTAATCCAAATGACTTTGTTGTATGGCCGGCGTACATTGGAGATATTCAGGATTCACAGGCAGCTGCAGCCGAAGGAAGGCATATGTCCTTCAACTTTGCACCCTGCAGTATAGGTGTTAATTTATCTTTCCTTGCAGCTGCAATCAAACAGTATCCTTCAGCATATATTACTCCCGACTTATACAAGAAGCAATTATACTGGGGAACCTGGGCAGGATTTGTTGATGGAAATACGGATTATCCTGATGCCAACGAGTTCTGGAGCAATGGAAGCCTGGAAACCATTGATTACAGATCCTGGATACATCACAACCAGCATTCAAAGTATAATGTTTCCATCATAGAGGATGCAGCAGGCTTCACTCCAAGGATTGACAACAGCGTAGAACTGAATCCTATTGATATAGGATGGGGGCATTTCACAATTAACAACCTGAGATACCATGGAAGCGATCTGACCATAGTATGGAACGGAGATAGCTATTACAGCGGAATTCAGCAGGGTTATTCGTTATTTGTCGACGGAACCAGGATGTTTACCGCAGATAGTCTGACACACCTGATTTGGAATTCCGCCACAGGTGAAGTGACCTTCCCTGACGGAACCGGAACTGCCAGCTACAGTGCAGCCGACACGGGATTCCTTTCGGCAAATGAGGTGACATATACCAATGGCAGAGTTGTTGACATGTTTAAGGTGGCAGGTGTTAATATAGCAGGTACAACAACAGCTTCAGGTATAAGCGTAGACCCTGGTGAGATGACATTGTACTCGGGGCAGACTAACAAGATTACCGCATTTGTTGAACCTGCAGATGCAATTAATCAAAATGTGACATGGGAATCCAGCGACCCAAATATAGCTGTTGTTGATGCATATGGAAATGTCACAGGGGTGACAAACGGAAATGCCACAGTATCGGCAATTACAGAAGACGGAGGATTCAAGGCATCCTGCAGCGTAACTGTCAGACAGGCTACAATACAGGATCTGTCACAGATAAAACTTGACAAGAACAGAATTTCTATAGGAATTAATAAATCCGAAACTTTAAGTGCCACAGTTGAGAGTACATTTAATAATTTAACAAATCTTGCTCTAAATAAAAATAAAACCGGATTTCCAAAGCCATCAGCCTCCTTTACTAATGGATCTGACAGCGTATGGAATGCCGTAGACGGAGATGCAGGTTCAAGCAAGCGCTGGACAGCCTGGAATTCCGGTAATTCTGCAGATTGGTATGAAATGGATTTCGGCAGCAGTCAGCAAGTTAACAGATTGGAATTGGAATTTTTTGATGACGGCGGAGGAGTTCAGCCGCCAAAAAGTTACCAAGTCATGTACTGGGACGGAAGTGCCTGGACAAATGTGGGCAATATCAGCAAAACACCGGATATCGCTGCCGCCGGCGTAAATAATGTAGTTTACTTTGATGAGGTAAATACTCAGAAGATAAGAGTTGTAATGGCAAATAAGGATAAGATTGACTGGTGGGGACCATATGTTGGATTAAATGAAATACGCGCGTTTTATGATCGTTATTATGGGAAGACGGTAAATTGGAATTCTGAAGATACCGGTGTTGCAACAGTAGATGCAAATGGCAACGTTCAGGCGGTTGCACCCGGAACTGCCACAATCACCGCGAAAACAGTTGATGATCTGCATCAGGCACATTGTGAGGTCACTGTAGTGCCACTGCCTGCTGCACCAGCGGACTTGACGGCAACTGCGGCAGGGATAAGCGCTATAAACCTGGCATGGCTGGCAGTACCCGAGGTTTCAGGCTACAATGTGTATCGGTCGGTAACTCAGGATGGTACTTATTCAAAGCTTGCAATCAGCCCTGTAACTGGTACTACATTTAATGATACCGGACTTTCTGCAGCAACAACCTATTATTACAAGGTAACGGCTTTGAATATAGCTGGAGAGTCAACAGAATCAGCTATAGCAAATGCAAGAACAGATAACGGCAGCAGCGGAGGAAATAACGGAAACGGAGGTAATACACCGCCAACTACAACAGCTTCAGGCATAAGTGTAGACCCGAGTGAGATGACATTGTACTTGGGGCAGACCAACAAGGTTACTGCAATTGTGGAACCTGCTGAAGCAACTAATCAAAATGTGACATGGGAATCCAGTGACCCAAATGTAGCTGTCGTTGACGCATATGGAAATGTTTTAGCAGTTGCACCTGGAACTACCACAATCGCCGCGATAACAGTTGATGGCCTGTATCAGGCACATTGTGCGGTCACTGTTGTGTCATTGCCTGCTGCACCTGCGGGGTTGACGGCAACTGCGGCAGGGATAGGTGCTATAAACCTGGCATGGTCGGCAGTACCCGAAGTTTCAGGCTATAATGTATATCGGTCGGTAACTCAGAATGGCAGTTTTACAAAGCTTACAATCAGTCCAGTAACCGATACTACATATAATGATACCGGACTTTCTGCAGCAACAACCTATTACTACAAGGTAACGGCTTTAAATATGGCTGGAGAGTCAGCTGAATCAGCAATAGCAAGTGCAAGAACAGATAGCGGCAGCAGCGGAGGAAATAACGGCAG
>JAEWJR010000078.1:0-15883 GCA_023386445.1 Bacillota bacterium
ACATGTCGAGAGGAGTAAAACAATGTCAGTAAAGTATATCTTCGTAACTGGTGGTGTGGTTTCCGGATTAGGCAAGGGAATTACAGCGGCATCGTTGGGAAGGCTTTTAAAAGCAAGAGGTGTACACGTAACAATTCAAAAATTTGACCCGTATATAAATGTTGATCCTGGTACAATGAGTCCGTATCAGCATGGAGAGGTTTTCGTCACTGAAGATGGAGCTGAAACCGATCTGGACCTGGGACACTATGAGAGATTTATAGATGAAAATCTCAGCAAAAACAGCAATGTGACAACCGGAAAAATATATTGGTCGGTAATCAGCAAAGAGAGAAAAGGTGACTTCCTCGGAGGCACAGTTCAAGTAATTCCACATATTACAAATGAAATAAAGGAAAGAATTTATAGAGTAGGCAAGTCAGAGAGAACAGATGTTGTAATCACCGAAATAGGAGGAACCGTCGGTGATATTGAAAGTCTCCCGTTCCTCGAAGCAATCAGACAGGTTTCAACAGAAATTGGAAGAGAAAATGTAATGTATATTCATGTTACCCTGGTTCCTTTCCTGGGTAAGTCAGGTGAACTTAAAACAAAACCAACTCAGCACAGTGTAAAAGAATTAATCAGTCTGGGAATTCAACCCGATGTAATAGTTTGCAGAACTGAAAAGTTTCTTTCACAGGACTTAAAAGACAAAATAGCCTTTTTCTGCAATCTCCCGGGAGGCGCCGTCGTTCAGAATCTTGATGCCGAGGTATTATATGAAGTTCCGTTAATGCTTGAAAAAGAAGGACTTGCCAAGACAGTTTGCAAAAGATTGGGACTTGGCTGCAGTGAACCTGATCTTTCGGAATGGGAAGAGATGGTTAACAGGCAGAAGAATCCTAAAGGCTCGGTAACAATAGCCCTCGTGGGTAAATATGTTGAATTGCATGATGCATACCTCAGTGTTGCAGAGTCATTAAGACATGGCGGAATCGGAAATGATCTTGAAGTTGAAATAAAATGGGTAAACTCCGAGGAACTTGAAAGTGCAGATGTAAACGAGTATCTTAGAGGTGTTGACGGAATTCTTGTTCCCGGCGGTTTCGGAGACAGAGGTATTGAAGGAAAGATACTGGCCATAACCTATGCCAGAGAAAATAAAATACCTTTCTTTGGAATATGTCTTGGCATGCAGATGGCAGTTGTTGAGATTGCAAGGAATGTTGCCGGCCTGCATGATGCAAACAGCTCGGAATTCGGTGAAACACCTTACCCTGTAATCGACTTGATGCCCGAACAGCGTGATATAGACGAAATGGGCGGAACCATGAGGCTTGGGGTTTATCCTTGCAAAATAAATGATGACACAATGATACAAAGAATTTATGCAGATGAATTAATATATGAAAGACACAGACACAGATACGAATTCAACAATGAATACCGTGACATTATGACTAAAGCCGGTACCGTATTGTCAGGGCTTTCACCAAGCGGAAAACTGGTAGAAACCATTGAGCTGATGGACCACCCATGGTTTGTAGGAGTACAGTTCCACCCGGAATTCAAGTCCAGACCAAACAAGCCGCATCCTCTTTTCAGGGATTTCATAAGAGCTGCATATGAGTGTAAAAACAGATAAATCTAATAATTTTTTAAAGAGCCAGTCACTTTAAAGTGATTGGCTCTTCGTTCATTCCCAGGTTATCTCTCAATTATTCGGAAAACCTCTATTAAAAATTTCTCTATTTGTATAAAAAATCGCAATACTGACAATAATTATACATGAAACCTTATTTACTAAATATTGATAGGAATAAAAAATGATTGGATATAAACGAATATTTAATCGTTCAATTGGGGAAAGGTGATGCTCAATGGTACTGCCATTGGCAGCAATCACACAGGAGGGGAAAATTATGAGTAAGGGACTTTTATATTTAAAACCTGTAACTACCGGTCAGAGAACGGTAAACATTATTAAAATATCCATAGCTGTTCTTCTTTTAATAATTCTTGCGGCTTGGATGATTTCTTACACTTACGCAGAAGATGTAAATGCAGGACTTTCGCAAAACCTGGTCAGACTTCATGTAGTTGCCAACAGTGATTCTGCCCCCGATCAGGCTCTAAAGCTGAAAGTCCGGGATGCTATTATAGAGTTTATGAAGGACAAGCTGGCGAATTCAAAGGATATTAATGAAACCAGGGCTATAATAAACGCCAACTTGAAAAATATAGAACAGTTATCTTCAAAAGTTATTAAAGAGAATAACAGCAGCTATGGTGTTAAGGCATCTATGGGAAGTTACTCTTTTCCCACAAAGACATATGGTGATGTAGCACTGCCGGCAGGAGAGTACCAGGCGCTGAAAATCGTTATAGGAGATGGAGCCGGTGCCAACTGGTGGTGTGTGTTGTTCCCGCCTCTGTGTTTCATAGATGCAACCCACGGAGCCATACCTGAATCTGTAAAACAGGATTTAAAGACTTCACTGTCTGCAGAAGAATACAGACTGATCACAACATCGGATAACAGTGAAGATATTCCCGTCAAAATTAAATTCAAGGTTGTGGAACTTTTTGAGGGATCTAAAGTTAAGGTAACAGGTGCAGTAAATAAAATGTTCAAATAAACTGATGCAATGTAATTGAATCTTCCTTAAGCGGAAAAGCTATGTAGACTGTAGTAACTACATAGCTTTTTCCGTTTAAAAAACTACATTTATTTCCTCCGTTGATATATAATAATAACATCAGCAAAAATAATCAGCCCTGATCATGGCAGAAACGGCGGTATTCGATGTGGTTACTAAATTATATTGTCAGCCAGTCTGATTTTTATATATCTATGATATTAAGACTTGTAGTTGCCTGTATACTTGGCGGAATTATAGGCTTTGAACGTGAACATGTACACAGGCCTGCCGGACTCAGAACGCATATACTTGTATGTGTAGGGTCTGCTCTTGTAATGGTTACCTCCGAATTTATATATTTCCGTTATTCCTCCCATGTAAATGTAGACCCAGCCAGGCTTGGCGCCCAGGTTATAAGCGGCATAGGTTTTCTTGGTGCGGGAACGATAATAAAAGAAGGTATAAGCGTCAAGGGTTTAACTACAGCTGCCAGCCTATGGGCTGTATCCTGCGTGGGAATAGCCGCAGGTATAGGGTTTTATTCGGGAGCAATAATTGCAACTGTAATAATTTTTTTGATACTTGTTGTAATCAAGAAAACCCAGGGGAAAATTTCAACACAGAAAAGCACCAGACTGTTTATCCACACCCGGATTAAAAAAGGAGAAGTGAATGAATTATCTGCGTTAATCCAGGAAATGGGTGTCAAAATAAAAAAGACGGATTTTGTAAACAGTGAAATGGATGGCGAAATGGTTATCCGCTTCACGTTGGACATTTCCAGCCAAATATCCATGGCTGAATTGATCGAAGCCATCCTGTGCCATGAGAATGTAAGGCGTGTCTACGAGGAGTAGCGTTAATATTATTTATTAATCAGCTATAAACTTGGCTGCTGGTTTCTTCTAAGACAAATTCAATATTCTTATTATAATTAAATAAAGTAATTAAATAATTCAGGTCAGTAAGAATAAATGGACATGGTATCGGCTGCCTCAAAATGAGATAATTTAAAACCAGGACGACTGACACTAGTACTTTGATTTCAGTACATCTCTTATATCTCCCTCCGCGTCAGGATTATTTATTAATCAGCTGAAAATGTGGCTGCGGGTTGCTTCTGAGACAAATTCAATATTCTTTTTATAAGTAAATAAAGTGATTAAGTAAATCAGGTCAGTAAGGGGGCATAGTAGTGGCTGCCTCAAAATGAGATAATTTAAAACCAGGGATAACTGACAATAGTGCGCTAGGACAAACGTCAAAAAATGGAAGCTCCTTTAAAAGCACATGCTTGAAATTGCAGGCGAAACACAAGTATTTTTTGCTGGCAAATCGGTAGGACGCCGATTTGAGCAGCAACCCGAAACAGGAGGTTGAGTTTGCTGCGACAGCAAAAACACTTGTGAGGAGCCGTACAAATTTCAGCATGTGCTTTGTGAGCTATCCATTTTTTGATGTTTGTACGGGAGCACTATTATATATATCATGTATTTAAATTATGTTAGCTTTGAGACCCGAGTGGGAGACTTACTGGTATAATCAATGCGGGTGCACTTTATGTCAAATAATAAAAATATTTAATTTTTATATAATACCCCAGCCCCTTTTAAAGCTGATTTAATCTCAATAATCTTGTACTATTTTTCCTCTCTCCCGAATAAAAATATTCATAGTATAACGTTCAATAAGTGTGCATGCCATGTATATTGAAAGCTGTACCAAATACAAGAGAGGCGAGAAAATGTATGAGTGTTATTGAATCTATGTTGAATTATGCAAAATCGGAAAATATACTAACGACAGGCCTTACGGAGAAAGAGGCCAAATATAAGCTTCAAAAGCACGGCCTCAACATTTTGGCCGAGAGAAAGAAAATATCCCCTTTGAAGATACTGTTTCAACAATTTACCGACCTTATGGTTATTATTTTGATGATTTCAACGGTAATTTCAGGATTTATGGGTGAAATGACTGAAGCTGTCACTATAATAGCTATTGTTTTGGTTAATGCAATAATGGGTTTTGTTCAGGAATTCAAAACAGAGAAAACCATGGAAGCTTTAAAATCCCTGGCAGCACCAAGTGCAAAGGTCATCAGGGATGAGCAGCAGGTGAGCATTCCTGCGGAGGAAATTGTTCCTGGGGATATTCTTGTTATAGAAGCAGGAGACCGTATTGCCGCCGATGCAGCCATTCTGGAAAGCAGCAGTCTGCATGTTGATGAATCCCTCCTTACAGGGGAATCGGTTCCCGTTGAAAAAAGTTCTCTTAAAAATAATAAAGCGCTTATAGATCCTTTCGATAAAAAATCCTCTGTTTATATGGGAACCGTTGTAACCGGCGGCAGAGCCAAGGCAGTAGTTTATGCCACGGGTATGAAAACCGAAATGGGTCATATAGCAGATATGATCCAGAATATTGAGGATGATGAAACCCCACTGCAGAGAAGGCTTGCACACCTTGGAAAATTAATTGCCGTGGGCTGTCTGCTGATATGTGCAATTGTTTCGGTAACAGGTGTTATCCGCGGCGAAGAACTCTTCACCATGCTGCTCTCTGGTATCAGCCTTGCCGTAGCCGCCGTTCCGGAAGGACTTCCCGCAATAGTCACCATATCCCTGGCTTTGGGTGTACAGAGAATGCTGAAAAGAAACGCACTGATCAGAAAGCTGCCCGCAGTTGAAACCCTGGGCTGTGCCAGCATAATATGCTCGGATAAAACAGGAACGCTCACAGAAAATAAGATGACAGTGAGAAAAATATATGCAGCTGGCTACCAGCTTTCAGTCACCGGCAACGGCTATAATCTGGAGGGAGACTTTCTTGTTGACAACAGGTCTTCCGATCCGCTGAAAGTGGAAGGAATCAAGCTGGCACTGGAAATCGGAGCTCTGTGCAACAATTCGGTTATAACCAGGCCTGCTTCGGAAAATACAGCAATGGGTAAAATAAAATCCATTTTCTCCAAACAGGATACGTTGAAAATCTCCGGTGATCCAACAGAAATAGCTCTGACTATTGCTGCTGCAAAGGCGGGAATAACTCAGAGCAGTTTGAACGGAACTTATCAAAGGATAGATGAGCTCCCGTTTGATTCGGACAGAAAATGCATGTCAATAGTCTGTAAAAACAATAAGGGAGAGATATATGTATTCACAAAAGGTGCCCCCGATATGATCATTGACAAGTGCAACAGAATAATGTCAGCCAGGGGAGTTATCAAGCTGGATGAGTTAACAAAACGATCCATAACCAGGATAAACGACGGAATGGCAAACAATGCTTTAAGAGTAATGGGTCTGGCCTTTAGAAAGCTGGAGACAGGGACTTACAATCCCAATACTAAAAATATAGAAAATGACCTTATATTTGTGGGCTTGATGGGAATGATAGACCCTCCGAGGAAAGAAGCCATAGAAGCGGTACAAAAATGCAAGCTTGCAGGTATAAAGCCTGTAATGATAACCGGAGACCATAAGCTCACAGCTACAGCTATTGCCAGAGAATTAAACATCTTCTGTGAGGGAGATAATGTATTGACCGGTGCCGAGCTTGACAGGATGAGCGATTCACAGCTTGAAGAGCTTGCTCCTTCGGTGTCGGTATATGCCAGAGTATCACCCAAACACAAGCTGATGATAGTAAGGGTGCTTAAGAAATTAGGGCATATAGTCGCCATGACCGGAGACGGAGTAAACGATGCTCCTGCGGTAAAAGAGGCCGATATCGGTGTATCCATGGGTATAACCGGCACTGACGTGACAAAGGAAGCCTCCTCCATGGTACTGCTGGATGATAATTTTGCAACCATAGTTGCCGCTGTGGAAGAGGGAAGGGTTATTTATAACAATATAAGGAAATTTATACGATACATGCTGGCATGCAACCTGGGTGAAGTATTGACCATGTTTTTGGGTATGGTTATGTGGCTTCCCATACCACTGCTGCCTATTCAGATATTATGGGTAAACCTTGTTACAGACGGATTGCCCGCCATAGCACTTGGACTGGATCCCGCCGAAAATGACATCATGATGAGAAAACCCCGGGGAGCAAAGGATCATATCTTTTCTCACGGTCTGCTGAAATTAATAGTAGCAAGGGGAATCTTCATTGGATTGAGCACACTTGGGGTATTTGTCAGTATCATGTATTTTGTAGAAAATGTTGAGCTTGCCCGTACAGGTGCGTTTATGACATTGGTAATGACACAGCTTATTCATGTATTTGAGTGCAAGTCCGAGACAAAGAATATTTTTGAGATACCCATATTCAATAACATTCCTTTGATACTTGCAGTTTTATGCTCGTTGGTAATGATACTTGGAGTAGTATATATACCGGTATTACAGACCATCTTTGAAACGGTTCCGCTGGGACTCAATGAATGGCTGCTTATCATGGGCTTTACGTTAATGGGACCTGTTTTGTCAAGCCTGCTAGGCGTTAACAGGAAAAGGCACAATTAGCAAAATAAAAAATATTTGTATAAAGTATTATATTTATGTAAATTAAAGTCTAATTGAATAAACGGCTGTTGTTGGGCTGCAGAACGGGCGTAGGCGTATTTACAATACAAGGACTATTTAATATAATCAAAGTATTAAAATCCGGGTAATGTTAATCACGTCTACGCCATATTCATATTTTCGGCAGTTTATCGGAGGGCGGAAAATGCAGAAGATAACAAATAGATTTAAACATAGAATTCAAAGGAATATGCAGCAAAGACTTATGAACCTTTCGATCAGTGCAAAAATAATGGCCTACTACTTCATACTGCTGGTAATTTCAATCGGGATAAGTGCAGCTCTTTATTCCAGGGTTAATTCTGCAATTGCTTTGGGACCTGTAAGTAATATATCTTTTCAATTGCTGCATACAGTAAGTACCAGCACAAATACGGTTATAGGAAATGTAGCCGAATTTTCCAAACTTATCGTATCAAACGATGAAATACAGGATTCTCTCCGAAACACCTTGACAAACTACAGCTTTGCATACCAGCATCAGGCCGATGTGGCAGTGGACAGGCTGGTAGGGGGAAGTGCATATGCCTCGTCGATCCACATTTTCGATTTGCGCGGCCATAAGTACAGCGCAGAAAAAGGTATGGCCAGAACGGTTAAGATCACAAATATTACCCAGGCCCCCTGGTATAACGAGGTTATGAAAAAGAAAGGGAGCTATATTCTGGCATACAATGCCGGGGGAATATTTAACCCTGTGAGCTTCGAGGGGAGTTTTATTTCTCTTATAAGGGTTATAAATGATCTTCATACACAATCCCCGCTTGGTATATTGGTTTTAAATATTCCCGAGTCTGTACTGGAAAAATCCTGCTATGATATGACAAACAATCCAGATGCGGAAATCCTGCTTATGGACAGTCAGGACAACATACTGATAGATTCTGATAATACATCTGGTTTTGATCTCACAAAATTCATATATGACAATGAAAAACTAAACAAGAAATATACATTGTGGAAGTCCGAGCAAACGGAATATATGGTATCTTATTTAAAAATTGATGAAACAGGCTGGAAAGTAGCCAGTATAATACCTTACAGGGAGCTTTCCAAGGAGTCGGGTTTCATAGGACTTGTCACATTTTTATTGGTGGCAGTCAACAGTTTGCTTTTGTTTGTCGGCTCGATTTTCATTTCCAGAACTATAACCGTACCTATTAAGAAGTTTTGCGAAGCCATGAAGGGAATAGAAAAGGGCGAATTTAAAAAGGTGCAGCTGAAGGCGGGAAAGGATGAAATAGGAAGGCTTAGAGACGGCTACAACACAATGGTGGAGGAGATACAGAAACTGATTTTCAGAATAGTTGAGGAGCAGAAGCTGAAGAGGAAAACAGAGCTTGAAGTACTGCAGGCACAGATAAAGCCTCACTTCCTGTATAATACCTTCGATTCCATAAGTTCACTTGCACTTTCGGGTAAAAACCAGGATGTATACAATATAATGAAGGCTCTTGGAAACTATTACAGGACAAGCCTGAGCCGGGGAAAAGAGCTTATTACCATTGGGGAGGAACTGGATGTAGTAAGTAACTATTTAAAGATTCAGAAATACCGTTATGAAGATATGTTTTCAGTAGAGTATGACATTGATGAGGAAGTTAAGAAGTATAAAATTTTAAAGCTTGTTTTACAGCCTTTTGTGGAAAATGCATTATACCATGGAATCAGGCCCATGCAAAAAAGCGGCTCCATATATATAGGCGCAAAATATCACGGGGATGCTGTTGAATTGATTATTGCAGACAACGGTATGGGTATGACGGATGAAGATGTGCAGAGACTGACCTCTGGTAAAACGGCCCAGGAGAAAAACAGCTTTGGTATATGGGGAACAATAGAACGGCTGAAAATACTTTATGGGATAGAAGAGGTTGTTACTATTGAAAGCAGTCCGGGAAATGGAACCAGGGTTGTTATAAGAATACCTGCAGAGCAGCCTCAAACTGAATTTCCGGATATGAAAACAGGAGAAGCATAGACCGGTCAACGGAACTTATACAGCTCAGTGACTATTAACAATATGATATATACAATAATATACCTTTACGGCTTATCCGGCTCACGATAGGCATGTGGAGCGAGCGGTCAATTTTATCTTTTGTGAGCCGGAAAGGCAATGGTGCTTTAAATGTCCGAAGACTTAATGAAAGTAATGCTTGTAGAAGATGAACGCCTTGTACTGGAATTGCTTAAGGCCTGTATTAACTGGGAGGAGATAGGTTTTAGTATTGCCGGAGAATGCTCAAGTGCTATATCGGCGCTGGAGCTTGTTGACACTCTGCTTCCCGATATCATAATTACCGATATCTGCATGCCTGTCATGGACGGGTTGGAATTCAGCAAAACAGTTAGTGAAAAACACCCCCAAATAAAAATTATCGTTCTGACAGGGCATGAGGAATTTGAATTTGCCAAAAAGGGAATAAAGGTAGGAATCTCGGACTTTCTTCTAAAACCCATCAATGACGATGAAATCACCAGGGCCTTAATATCCATAAAAGATAAAATAATTAAAGAAAGAACTCTTTCCAAAGGTTACGAAAAATTAAAAAAACAATTGGAGCAAAATCTTCCATTTTTGAGGGAAAAACTTTTAAATGAATTGATTCAGGGAGGTTTTGACCTGGTGTCAATTGACGAGAGACTTTCATACTTTGATATAAAGTTTGGTGCGGCAGACTTCAGGATTGCTGTTATAGAGGTAGAGGATATAATAGAAGAAAATTCCGGAGATGAGGAGCATAAATTAATAAACAAAATGAGATGCATTGATTATATCCGCCGGTCTTTTGAAAAAGATAATTATGTAAATATTTTTTTTGATAACAGTCAAAGAATTGTTGTAATGTCCAATGAACCGGCTCTTGATCTTGAAGAATGCTGTGAAACAATAAAATCCATGCTGCTTAACAGGCTCAAATGTTCAATTGCTATCGGAATAGGAAATATACACAGCGGAATCGATAAGGTATATCTCTCCTATAAAGAGGCGCGTGACGCTGTCAGTTACAAGTTTGTTGTGGGTAAAAACCAGGTCGTCAGCTTCTCGGATATCTGGCCCTCTACCAGTGCAAATATGAGAATAGACAATGACAGTATGGGCCGGTTTGGTTTCTATGTAAAGTCCGGTCTTTTGGAAAAAGTGGAAGAAACCATCGATTTATTTTTCGGTGAGGAGGAGAATACCTGTAAATCGTTGGAGCAGGCCCGGGTAATTGCCTGCAATTTAATATCGGTAATAATGAATGTTATCATAATATCGGATATAAACCAGAAGGATATATTTAAAAACAACCTGCAGCCCTTTGAAAAAATCTTCAAGCTGGATACATTGCCGGATATCAAGGAATATCTTAAGAATACGGCTTCTGCAGCAACTCTGTCTGTCAGCAGCCAGCAGGGGAAGAAGGCCAGAAAAATTTTGCAGGATGTAAAAGAATACATTCATAATAATTATACCGATTCAAATATATCACTTTCGGAAGTTGCAAAGAAGTTTTTCCTGAATTTAAGCTATCTCAGCCGTATTTTTAAAGAAGAAACCGGCCAGACCTTTGTGGATTATCTCATGAAATTAAGAATGGAAAAGGCCTTTAAGCTGTTGGGTGACACAGACCTGATGGTATATGAGATAGCAGAGCAGGTAGGGATAAACGATCCTCACTATTTCAGCATATGCTTCAAAAAGTACACCGGCTTAAGTGCAAATGATTACAGAAAATCCAAATAAAGTTTATTTTCACACAGAAAAAAATTTATACTTTTCAGTAAAACTAATGAATTTATATCTGCAGCATCTTAGCTTATTATAAATTTGCAGTGAAAAATATAAATAACTTTTAGGAGGAAATTAAAATGAAGAGATTTGCATTAAGGGTTATGACTGCTGCTCTTTCAGTTGCTATTGCAACCAGCCTTGCAGCATGTGGAAGTAATTCCGTTGAATCAACTTCACCTGGTACTTCTTCAGCTGCCGGCTCAACAACAGCAGAGGCATCTGCAAAGCCATCAGAAACCAAAAGTGCAACTGTCAGGGTTTGGACTCTGTGGACAGATCCGACCAAGGACTCAAATGCCGCATATTTCTATAAGGTATTGGAATCCGCAAAAACTGAGCTGGCTAATATCACAATTGAACATGATGCAACAGAAAATGAATCCTACAAGACAAAGCTGAAGACTGCCGTTGCTGCAAATGAAGCTCCTGATGTATTTTACAGCTGGGGTGCAGGTTTTACAAAACCATTTGTAGATGCCGGAAAAGTTCTTCCATTGGATGACTATATTACTTCATCAGGCGCAGGTGACAAAATTCTCCCAGGTGCCACAGACTTCTTCAAATTTGACAATAAAACATACGGAATTCCATACTCAAAGTGGGTTGCTGTTTTGTACTGCAACAAGGATTTATTCGATCAGAATGGTGTAAAGATACCGGCTACTTACGACGAACTTCTCACAGCTGTTAAAGCTTTCAGAGCCAAGAATATCACTCCTATCACCGTAGGCGGTAAAGACAGATGGCCCGCAATGTTCTTCCAGAATGCTCTTGCTCTTCGTACAGCAGGTGCACAGGCAAGTGTTGATGCATTAAACAAGACTGCTTCCTATGATCAGCCGGCATTTATTGAATCAGCTACAAAGTTAAAAGAACTTGTTGATGCCAAGGCATTTAACGATGGCTGCCTCGGTTTGACAAACGATGAATCGGCAGTTCCGTTTACCGAAGGTCAGATTCCTATGTACTATATGGGTAACTGGTTTGTTGGAAATATAATGGGCAAAGACAGCAAAGTTTCCGATAAGGTACAGGCTGTTGCATTCCCAATGGTTAATGGTGGAAAAGGAACGGCAGATGAATTCTTCGGCGGTTCAATCGAAGGCTTCTGCGTAAGTGCCAACGCTGCGGACAAAGATGCTTCCTGCAAGACAGCGGGCTACCTGTCTGAAACAATGGCTAAACTCACTGCTGCTGACGGCGGTCTTGCTACCTGGAAGGTTGACGGTGTTGACGAGTCAAAGATATCTCCATTAGCCAAGCAGATCAAAGATTTAACTGCAAATGCCAAGTCATATGTTCTAGCATGGGATACCTTCCTTGAAGGCGCTGATGCTGAAACTCACAAGAACCTTGTAGCAGAAATCTATGCACGAAAGAAAACTCCTCAAGAATTTGCCAAGGAAATCCAGAAATTAAATGAAAAGAAATAATTACTAAAAAGATAGAATTATTAACGGCAGGGATTAATCCAGGGTGTCCGCTCGGAAATTATATGCGAGTCAGCATTTTCTCAGCGGACACCTTTGCCATTAATAATTGTGAGGTGGAAAAATGGAGAGAGTACTGAGCAACAAAAAAGCTATATGTTTTTTTATTCTTCCTGCTCTGATTATATTCATTGCGATAATTATTTTTCCTATATTCATGTCGGGGTACTACAGTACGCTTCAGTGGGATGGAATAGGAAAAAGCAAATTTATTGGTATTGATAACTATATTACTTTATTCACAAATCACGAAGATGGCTTTATCGAGTCAATAAAAAATTCTGTCATATTGGCGTTTTTGTCAGTTTTCATACAGCTTCCTATATCATTAGCACTGGCTTTGGTACTATCAAACAAAGTCAGAGGAGAGAATTTCTACAGGTCTGTATATTTTATACCTGTTATAGTTTCAACGGTTGTAATAGGACAGCTGTGGATGAAAATTTACCATCCGAGCTATGGTTTGCTGAATACATTTTTAAGAAATATCGGTCTGGATTCGTTGGCGAAAGAGTGGATAGGAAGCACTGATACTGCACTTGGAGCGGTATTTGTTCCGGTTGTGTGGCAGTACATCGGCTATCACATGCTTCTGATGTATGCTGCTATTAATTCTATTTCTACCGATATTATGGAAGCGGCTAAAATAGATGGAGCATCTTCGATTCAAACTGCATTCAGAATAACTATTCCGCTGATTAAACCGATATTGGAGGTTTGTGTAACCTTTGCCGTAATAGGTTCATTAAAAACCTTTGACCTCATTTACGTTCTTACCGGAGGAGGTCCGGTACATGCAACGGAGGTTCCGAGTACTCTTATGTTTAATACTATTTTTCATAAGTATCAATATGGTTACGGCAGTTCAATGGCCATATTCATAATAGCAGAGTGTCTTTTACTTACAGTAGTAATACAAAAACTGTTCAGAATGAAAAAGACATAAACAAATAGATTAAGTAAATGAGTGCGAAATGGCGATGTGCAAATATCATATACGCCTTATCAGGCTCACGATAAGTGCGTATGCCAAATAAATATATTAATTACTGTGAGCCGGAAAGGCTAATGATACCTGTTATGAAAACATTAAAAAACAGTAATAGAAAGCCTATTACCCCAGGTGGCATACTTCTCCAAATAGTATTGCTCATAATTGCTTTTATACAGATATATCCTTTTATATGGCTGCTTTTGTTTTCCTTTAAAAGCAACGGTGAAATATTCGGCTCCAATGTGGTAGGGTTTCCGGATAAACTTTTATGGGAAAATTATCAGCAGGCTTTAACAAATGGAAAGGTTGGAATATACTTTTTTAACAGTGCCCTGGTCACGGTTGTTACTATTGCAATATCATCAGTAGTGGCGGCAATGGCTTCCTATGGCATTGTCAGAATGAAGTGGAAGCTCAGCGGTGTTACACTTATATTCTTCCTGATGGGTCTGATGATACCTATTCATGCAGCGCTGCTGCCGCTTTTCATGTTTTTTTCAAAATTGAAACAGCTTAACTCATATTGGAGCTTGATCTTCCCATATGTGGGTTTTGCAATTCCAATGGCCATTTATATATTCTCGGGTTTTCTCAGGGACATTCCAAAAGAAATGGAAGAATCTGCACTTTTGGATGGCTGCAGTATTTACAACAGCTTTTTCAGAATAATTCTTCCCTTGATCAAGCCCGCAATAGCAACTGTTTCAATATTCACATTCCTGTCTTCCTGGAATGAGCTGATGTTTGCAGTAACCTTTATTAGCAAGTGGCAATATAGAACACTTACGGTCGGTATCCAGCAGATGGTTGGCCAGTATACCACCAGCTGGGGTCCCATTGGAGCCGGTCTGGTTATAGCAACTATTCCGACCCTGTTGATATACTGCCTGCTCAGCAATCAGGTTCAGAAGAGCCTTATATCCGGAGCGGTAAAGGGATAAACAAAGGCTACGTGAAGGCATTTAATTTGCGGACCGGTGCTATTATAAGGCATATAGCTGATCAAACAGAATGGCAGTTTTAGCTAAGTATTGCTTGATAGTTCGGAAATACAATTTGTATAAAATGGGGTATGGTTAAAATAATGCTTGAAAATACAGGCACAGCACTTGTGTGAGCCGGTAACATTTCAAGCATTATTTTTTGTCGCAGCCGCCAAAGTGGCAGGATATCCCAAAGGGGCTGTCCCGAAATAAGACAAATGATAATAATGCGTTACTGATAATAGTGCGCGAGTGCAACTTCAAAAAATGAGAGCTCTATTAAAAGTACATGCTTGAAATTGTAGGCGAAACACAAGTATTTTTGCTGGCAAATCGGCAGGAAGCCGATTCGAGCAGCAACCCGAAACAGGAAGTTGAGTTTGCTGCGACAACAAAAATACTTGCGATGAGCCATACAAATTTCAGCATGTGCTTTGTGAGCTCTCCATTTTTTGAAGTTAGCACGGGAGCACAATTAAAAGTTTCACATATATATAAATAGTCTTAGTTTCTGGACATGCCCCCTGGCAGAAAAGAGACACACTGTCGAATGTTCTGCAGCGGCTGGACGCTTGTAATGAGCCATACAAATTTCAGCATATGCTTTGTGAGCTCTCAATTTTTGAAGTTAGCACGGGAGCACAATTAAAAGTTTCACATATATAAATAGTCTTAGTCTTAGGACATGCCCCTGGCAGAAAAGAGACACACTGTCGAATGTTCTGGGGCGGCGGGACGCTTGTAATCAGACTTACAAATTTCAGCATGTGCTTTGTCAGCTCTCCATTTTTTGAAGTTAGCACGGGAGCACTATTAAAAGTTCCATATATATAGTCTTAGTCTCAGGACATGCCCCCTGGCAGAAAAGAGGCACACTGTCGAATCCTTTGCGGCGGCGGAGATACTTGCGACGAACCTGTACAATTTCAGACTGTTTCTTTGTGTGCCTCCATTTTAAATAAGGTGTACAGAAGAACTGTCAGGATAAATAAATGAATATAAAATTGCATTATGTTAATTAATCCTACCGGCCTTATATTGCAGCATTCGAACATTCAATGCACATTCAATCATTTCCACTTGAAAACGTGTCGAAAAAACTATATAATCTTAAAATGACTAAACAATATATTCCATTTTTTTAATTGAATTATTGTGAAATCCCAGTTATTGCTTTGTACAAATGTTACATTTCGTTCATAGTTTATTAAAAATAATTATGGATAATTAATAAAGAATGGACAAAGCTAATTCCGGTAATACTCCTGAACATACAGTTATATTTATACAATTGACCGGTATGTTCCTGAATGCACGAAATAAATAGGGGGGAAAAGAATGATTGAGATTCAGAATTTGACCAAAAGCTATGGTCAGATAAAGGCTGTAGACAATATCAGCTTTACAGTTGAAAAAGGTGAAGTGCTTGGTTTCCTTGGGCCTAATGGTGCCGGAAAATCAACAACCATGAATATTATA
>JAEWJR010000120.1:0-57027 GCA_023386445.1 Bacillota bacterium
GGGGACGTGAAAAATGCAGCTTTCATCAGTTAAAAAAAATAATACCGGGCTTAACAGAAATAAATATCTTCCATACTTGTTTATTGCACCAAATATGATTCTCTTTTTGACTTTTATGATTATCCCAATTATTTTCACCTTTTGTATGAGCTTTACAAAGTGGACTCTTATAGGTACACCGGAATTTAACGGAATTTCAAACTATGTAAAGTTGCTGAGCGACAAACAGTTTCTGGCTGCAATGCTGAATACGTTGTATTACACCCTGGCCACTGTACCAACCACTCTGGCACTTGGTTTGATCGGGGCATTGGCTTTAAACAGAAATATGCCTTTAAGGGGTGCACTTCGAGGAATATTCTATATTCCAACGGTAGTTTCCCTGGTTGCAACCGGTTTGATATGGCAGTGGATATTAAGTACTGACTACGGTGTTTTAAACTATGTTTTGGAGGCGGTAGGAATAGGGGAGCAGCAATGGCTTACCAGTAATGCCCTGTCAATGCCTTCTGTAATACTGGCGACGATCTGGGTAAGATGCGGCTATTGCATGGTAATTTATCTGGGAGGCTTGCAGGGGATATCCCAGGATTATTATGAGGCGGCCGAAATTGACGGCGCAGGGGACATGAAGAAGTTTAAATATATTACATGGCCACTGTTAAAGTCAACAACGGTATTCCTGACGGTAATGTCCATAATATACGGGTTTATGGGTTTTGATCTGTTCTATACCATGACCGGAGGAGGACCTGGATTCTCCAGTACGGTAATGGTTCATTATATTTATAAACAGGCCTTTCAGGTTGGAGAAATGGGTTATGCCTCAGCAGGCGGAGTTGTATTATTTCTTATAATATTTATTTTAACGCTGCTGCAAATGAAGGGAGATGACCAGCAATGATAAAAAAGGAAATTTTAAAAGACAGGATAGCATTTATATTATTATTACTGGCGGCTATGGTAACATTATTCCCGTTATTCTGGATGCTGTCAACTGCGTTGAAACCCTCGGAAGACCTTTTTGCAAAAGTTCCGATACTTTTTCCGACAAATCCTCAATGGAGCAATTTTGCAGATATATTCAGCATGGCTCCCTTTGCAAGGTATTTTTTAAACAGTGGCATCGTGGCCTCAGCTTCGGTGTTATTAACAGTGTTTATCAACCTTCTGGCAGGATATACATTTGCGAAATACAGGTTTAGAGGCAGAAAGGTATTGTTTTTGATTGTACTTTCCACATTAATGATACCGATGCAAATTATTATGGTACCAAACTTTATTATTCTTTCAAAGCTGGGTTGGCTCAATAGTTATGCAGGTCTGATCATTCCAAGGGCTGCCGAAGCTTTTGGTCTGTTTCTGTCCAAGCAGTTTATGGATGAAATACCATATGAATTAATAGAAGCAGCGAGAATCGACGGAGAGTCGGAGTTCAAAATATTTGTGAAAATTATACTGCCCAACTGCAAACCATTGATTGCAATACTGTCCATATTTACATTCATGTGGAGATGGAATGATTTCCTCTGGCCGCTTATTACCACCAGTGACAAGGACATGTACACTGTTCAGCTGGGATTGGCCAGCTTTGTAGGACAGTTCTATGTTGAGTGGAATTCTCTCATGGCTATTTCCCTGCTTGCCATTATTCCGGTATTGATAGTATTTTTAATGTTCCAAAAACTAATTGTACAGGGAATAGTTACATCAGGTATCAAAGGCTAAAAATATAACGGTAAACATATAGGAGTAAAAACTAATATAAAGAGATAGGAATATAATTATGAAACCAATTTTAGGAATCCTGTTGGGCGAGGCCGCAGGAATCGGTCCGGAACTTGTGGCAAGGATGTGCGCCCTGAAAAAATTTGATGACTACTGCAGACCTCTGATAATAGGAGATGCCAGGGTATTAAAATGGGGAATGGAAATTGCAGGAGTAGATTTTCCGGTTACAGAAATTGAAGACATTTCAAAAATAGAATGGAATGATTCCGTGCATATTTTTGATTTGAAAAATCTGAGTATTGAAACTGTTGCTCTTTCCACTATTGTTGCAGAATCCGGACATGCAACCGGAGAAGCTTTAATTACTGCACTGGATTTTTGTAAAAAAGGAATCATAAAGGGTTTTGTATATGCACCTTTAAATAAGGCCGCATTGAAAAAGGGCGGTTTTGTTTTTGAGTCTGAAATGAACCTGATGGCGCATTTTCTCGGGTGGAAAGATATATATGGAGAGATGAATGTAATAGATGGATTATGGACTTCCAGAGCTACCAGCCATATTCCGTTTAAAGAGGTTTCCAACCATTTGACGATAGTGACTTTGCTGGATGCTATAAGACTTGCCCACAGTACATTAAGAAAGAACGGTTATGATAATCCGAAAATTGCTGTTGCCGCACTGAATCCTCATGCCGGAGAGTCAGGTTCCTGCGGAACCGAAGAAATTGAGGTGATAACTCCTGCAGTAAATGCAGCTAAGGCAGAGGGTATCAACGTTTCCGGGCCATTCCCGGCAGATACCATATTCATTAATGCATTTAAGGGCATGTATGATGCAGTAACTACACTATATCACGATCAGGGACAGATAGCCCTGAAGCTGATGAATTTCCATGAAGGTGTGACGGTTTCTACCGGATTTCCGTATCCGATCACAACACCGGCACATGGTACTGCATTTGATATTGCGGGACAGGGTATTGCAAATATAGAACCTATGGAAAAAGCGGTAATGATAGCTTCAAAAATGGCAGAGTGGGACAATACCATACCTTGACTATTACAATTTTAAGAATGGGGTTAAAAGCAGATGGTGCCAAAGCTTATCAGAGTAAAGCAGAAATTTTCCGATGAATATATAGAAGATATTGAAGGAGCAGTAAAATATGAGCTTGCAAAATCCGGGCTGAAATTTGAGAGTGGCTCCAGTATTGCCCTGGCAGTAGGCAGCAGGGGTATAAATAATATTCACCGTATTGTCAAGGCAACCGTAGAGTACTTGAAAGATGCAGGGGTAACCCCTTTTGTCGTACCTGCCATGGGAAGCCATGGAGGAGCCAATGCCGGGGGGCAGAAAAAGGTTCTTGAAGGCTATGGTATCACGGAAGAGTACATCGGGGCTCCGATATATTCTTCCATGGAAGTGACCGAGCTTCCGCAGGGGGATTTGTGCCATAAGGTTTTTATGGACAGCTGTGCTTATAATGCAGACGGTATTATTGTAATAAATCGCATTAAGGTTCACACCGACTTTCACGGCAAGACCGAAAGCGGTCTTCTGAAAATGTGTGTAATCGGTCTGGGAAAACATAAGCAGGCTCTGGAAATGCACAGATACGGAGTATATGGTCTAAAGGAGTTGATTCCCAAAGCCGCAGGACATATACTTAAAACCGGAAAAATAATGCTGGGAATAGGAATTGTTGAAAATGCCTATGACCGTACTGCGGTTATCAAGGCAGTATTACCGGAATCAATGGAAGAGGAAGAAGTGAAGCTGCTGGACATATGCAGAAAAAATATGCCGGGGCTTCCGGTTGACAAGCTGGATATTCTGATTGTAGACCAAATGGGAAAGGATATCAGCGGTGTCGGCATAGACCCCAATATTACAGGCAGAATGGGGATCAGAAATGCAAAAGAGCCTGAAAGACCTGATATAACCAATATAGTTGTAACCGATCTGACCGGGGCTTCCCATGGTAATGCACTGGGTATGGGACTGGCAGACTTTATAACCAAAAGGCTATATGAAAAGATTGATTTTAAGGCAACCTATGAGAATGTCCTGACAAGTACCTTCCTGGAAAGGGGAAAAATGCCTGTTGTTGCCGGCACGGATAAAGAGGCTGTGGAATATGCCATCAGGACCTGCAACAATATAAAGCCTGAAAGTGCCAGGATAATAAGGATAAAGAATACTCTCCATCTGGGCGAAATATATGTTTCACATAGTATATATGAGGATATAAAAGACAGTGTGAATATTGAAATTATGGGACACTTCGAAGAAATGACCGATGTACGGGGCTCATTAAAAAAGTTTGAACCGGGAGATGCATAAAAATGAAATTACTGGTGATTGCAGATGATTTTACAGGAGCCATGGATACTGGCGTACAGTTCTCCAAAAGAGGGATCAGGACATTTGTAAGTACCTGCACTGAACTGAATTTTAACCAAATAGAAGAGAACATACAGGTGTTGGTAATTGATACCGAAAGCAGGCATATCCCTCCCCGGAAGGCTTATGAAATAGTTTACAGGCTGGCCTGCATGGCCAGGGAATATGGGATACAACATGTTTACAAAAAAATAGACTCCACCTTAAGGGGAAATACGGGCCAGGAATTAAAGGCTGTAATTGATGCATGGCAGGGTTCACCTCTCATGTGTATTCCTGCATATCCCAAAATGGGAAGGACAACTGTAAATTCCATACAATTTGTGGACGGTATTCCGCTTCATCAGACAATTTATTCAAAGGATCTGCTGAATCCCATAACAACGAGCCATATTTCAGAAATTCTGGAGAAACAGCCAGGAATAAGTGCGGTGGCTGCAATTGTGGAAGGCAGGTTGATTTCGGGTCTGGAGGATAAAGATACCGTTTACATTTTCGACGGACAGTCGGACGGAGATCTGATAAATGCAGGTAAAATTCTGAGCAGCAGGAAGAAGCTGTTTCTTATGGCGGGCTGTGCAGGATTTGCAGAGTATTTACCGGATTTTATCGACTTTGATAAATGCGGCACAGGCCTGGAACAAGTTAAATCGGAAAATATTCTGGTGGTCAGCGGAAGTATAAATGAAGACTCCATTAAACAGACTTTGTATGGGAAATTGTTGGGTTTTGAGAGTATCGTGCTTACTTTTGAACAGAAGAACACCGGAAGATATATGGAAACAGCCCGGGGGAAAGAGCTGGCAGAGGAAATTGCCGGAGCAATGGCACGGGTTGGTAAAGTAATCATAAAAACGGTTAACCGCAGAGAAGAAGTGGATGAGGTCAATGATCCTGTAAAAATAGCCGGCAGTCTGGGGGCCTTGACCAATCTGATACTTTCCTGCGGAGTGGATTGCACTGTGGTTGTATTTGGCGGAGATACGGCAATTTCTATTATGGAGGCAGTTGAATGTTCCGGGTTGTTTCCGGTTGAAGAAATCGTACCCGGAGTGGCAGTGGCATGTGCCGTATGTAAATACGGTAAAATTACACTGGTCAGCAAAGCGGGAGGCTTCGGAGAAGAGGACGTATTACTGAAAATACAGGATTATTTGAAGGGAAAGGTATAGCCATGCTAATAGGGATTACGATGGGAGAGGCCGGCGGGGTCGGTCCGGAACTGGCTTTAAAAGCATTCAGAAGCGGGGAAATATGCGAGAATTTTATTCTCATAGGTGATTATGAAATAATTGAATACTGCAACAGCCTGCTTGGATATAATGTGCCTTTAAAGAGGATTGACGATATTGCTGAAATAACCCGGGGGTATTTTAATGTCCTGGATATGAAACTGCTGGGAAAAGAACAGCTCAGGATAGGGCAGATATCCAGGGAAACGGGATATGCGGCCAGATGCTATGTGGAAATGGCTGTAAAAATGGCTCTGGAGGGAAAAATACAGGCTTTGGTCACTCTGCCAATGAATAAGGAATCTACCAGGTTGAGCGATCCGGATTTTTCAGGGCACACCGAGCTGATTGCCGAAATATGCGGGCAGAAAAATTACACCATGATGCTCTCAAGTGAAAAGCTGACGGTAACCCATGTAAGTACGCACGTATCAATGCGGGAGGCTGTAGAAAAGGTAAAAAAGGACAGGGTTTACGATGTAATAAAGCTTACTTATGAGGCTCTTAAAAGATATATACAGGTTCCGAGGATTGCGGTTGCAGGCCTTAATGCCCATGCGGGTGAAAACGGGTCCTTTGGAAAAGAGGATATATTGGAGATAGAGCCGGCAGTTGTAAAGGCAAGGGAAGAAGGTATAAATGTGGAGGGACCCATAGCCCCCGACACAGTTTTTATAAAGGCCTGTAAAAAACAGTATGATGCAGTAGTATGCATGTATCATGACCAGGGGCATATTCCTATGAAATTGCTGGATTTTGAGGGAGGCGTAAATGTAACCCTGGGCCTTAAGGTCATCAGGACTTCCGTTGACCACGGGACTGCTTTTGACATAGCCTATAAAGGTATAGCCTCTACCCGGAGTCTTGTTGAAGCTTTTAATCTTGCAGAAAAAATGTGTGGCAGAAAATGACGTAATTAAAATAAATACTTATCGGAGGTATACTATGGCAAAAGTTACATTTATAGGGGCAGGAAGTGTTATATTTGCAAAGCAGGTAATGGCTGATATATTATCGTTTAATGAATTGCAGGATATTACCTTCAGTCTGATGGATATTGATGCGGAAAGACTGAGAGTTGCGGAACTTATGGCAAAACAGTTTTCCCAAAGAATAGGAGGAAGGGCTAAAATCGAGACAACCATGGACAGGCGTACTGCTTTAAAAGACGCCGATTATGTCATACATGCAATTCAGGTGGGCGGACATGAAGCCACACTGTTCGATTTTGACATACCCAGAAAATATGGCCTTAAGCAGACAATAGCAGATACATTGGGAGTTGGAGGCGTTTTCAGGGGCCTTAGAACAATTCCTCCCCTGCTGGAGCTTTTAAGAGACATGGTGGAAATATGCCCGGATGCCTATTTGCTGAACTATTCAAATCCCATGGCCATTTTATCCCTTGCTGCTATGAAAAGCTCGGGAATAAAATATGTGGGGCTTTGCCACAGTGTACAGCAAACCTCAGAAAAACTGGCAGGATATCTTTCTGTACCGTATAATGAAATCAATTATGTTGTGGCCGGAATAAATCACATGGCATGGTTTTTAAGGCTGGAGCATAAAGGAAAGGATTTGTATCCCGAACTGTTTAATTGTCTGGACAAAGCTGATATATATGGCGACAATAAAGTCAGATTTGAGATCATGAGGCATTTTGGTTATTTTGTAACTGAATCCAGCGAGCATATGGCCGAGTATGTACCCTATTTTATCAAAAGAGAAGAATTGATCGGCAAACTGGATATTCCCATTGACGAATACGTCCGCAGAAGTGTAAGAAATATAGGCAGGTTTGAAGATACAAAGGCAACACTTGAAAGCGGAAAGGAACTGGAGACAAAATTAAGTCACGAATATGCCGCATATATCATTCATTCACTTGAGACTGGGTTTGAACGTTCTTTTAACGGAAATGTACTTAACAATGGCTTGATACAGAATCTTCCGGCAGACAGCTGCGTGGAAGTTCCCTGTCTGGTAAACAAAAACGGGTTCCAGCCAGTAGCCGTGGGTAAACTCCCAACTCAACTGGCAGCTCTGAATCAGACAAACATAAGTGTACAGCAGCTGGCTGTGGAAGGAGCACTGAAAGGCAGGAAGGAATATATCTACAATGCCGTTATGATGGATCCTCATACGGCTTCAGTATTAACACTGGACGAGATAAGAAATATGACGGATGAACTGTTTGAGGCACATGCACATTTGCTGCCGGCTTTTAAATAATAACCTGGAAAGTTCAACAACAGAAGGTCTTAATCAACAATAAAAAAATGTGCCCGGTAAATAAGTGCCGGGCACATTTTTTGTCGTATAGGAAAAAATTAATACTAACATTTGAAAAATGCTATATAATAGAGATATGCTTTTTTACAGTGTATATTATAAAGCATATATGGAGGAGCCAAATGGTAACAAATGAAGAATTGATTGCACATGCCAGGCAGGCTATGGAAAATGCATATGTTCCATATTCCAAATTTCATGTGGGAGCTGCGCTTCTGACCAAATCAGGAAAGGTGTATACAGGCTGCAATGTAGAGATAGCTTCTTTCGGAGCTACTAATTGCGCCGAGAGGACTGCAGTTTGGAAGGCTGTTTCGGAGGAGGGAGGACTTGAAATTGCAAAGATAGCAATAACAAGTGACGAGCCGGATTACATATATCCCTGCGGTATATGCAGACAGGTTCTGGCGGAATTCGCAGATGACGAAATGGAAATCATAGTGACAAAGAAGAACGGGGAATATAAGACAGTACGCTTCGGTGACGTACTGCCCAATGCATTCAGACGTTTTTAAACATTAAATACAGTTAAATTATTCATGGAGGATATATGTCGTTTAAATCAGGTTTTGTATCGGTAATCGGAAGACCAAATGTGGGAAAATCAACACTGTTGAATGCACTGACAGGACAAAAAATTGCTATAATGTCAGACAAGCCTCAAACCACCAGGAACACCATAAGGGGTGTAATTACAAAAGAGGACTGCCAGCTTGTATTTATAGATACACCTGGTATTCACAAGCCAAAGACAAAGTTGGGAGAATACATGGTGAATGTAGCGTCGGAAACTATGAAGGAGGTAGATTTGATCCTTTTTCTGGCGGAAGCTGCAACCTCCCCTGGAAACCTGGACATCAGCATAATTGAACAGCTCAGGAAGGTTAAAACTCCTGTTTTTCTTATTTTAAACAAGGTTGATATTGCCGGAAAAGACAAGCTGCTTTCAATAATAGAGGGATACAGCAGCTTGATGGATTTCAAGGCGGTTATTCCCATATCGGCCTTGAAAAATGACGGAACCGATATAATTATAAGCGAAGCTTTAAAATATTTGCCGGAAGGACCCCGGTTTTTCTCAGAGGATACACTGACAGACCAGCCTGAAAAGGTTATTGCCGCTGAAATGATCAGAGAAAAGGTATTACTGAATCTGGAGGATGAAGTTCCACACGGTGTGGGTGTGGAGGTTATGTCCTTTAAAGAGCGTGAGGATGGCCTTATCAATATTCAGGCAACTATATATTGTGAGAAAAGCTCTCACAAAGGAATTATCATAGGCAAGCAGGGGCAGATGCTCAAAAAAATAGGAAGCGCCGCAAGGTTTGAAATTGAAAGGCTGCTGGACACTAAAATCTTTCTCGAACTCTGGGTAAAGGTCAAGCCTGACTGGCGCAACAACGACAGCATGTTGAAAAATCTTGGTTACAAAAATAAAAAGCAATAAAATTAAAAAATATATCTAAGTATACTCTTTGGCCTGTTTAGGAAAAATATCAGTTATAAATATACAGTGGTCTGCAACATCTAAAACATATATTGACCGGCAATGTATGTATTTAGAAGTGTTACAGGCCATCAGGGCTAAAGGGAATTTCCGGTATGGATTAAAAGCTCGGAGGCCGCAGAGGTAAATGGGTTGTGTAAATTACAAGGGAATAGTAATAAGAGAAGTTAATACCGGTGAGGCCGACAAGATAGTAACTGTAT
Organism: Bacillota bacterium; assembly: GCA_023386445.1. Classification (GTDB taxonomy): domain Bacteria; phylum Bacillota; class Clostridia; order Acetivibrionales; family DSM-1351; genus Ruminiclostridium. The sequence continues at coordinate 9,370 of JAEWJR010000120.1, forward strand.
TGACTGCTGAGGAGGGAAGGATTTCAGTTGCCGCAAAAAATGCGCGGCGGACAAAAAATTCCTTAAGCAGCGGCACTCAGCTGCTGTGTTTCAGCGATTACATGCTGTTTAAGGGCAAGGAGCTGTATAATATGTCCTGCTGTGAGGTCATTGAGCCAAACTATGAGATAAGAAACGATATTTTCAAGCTTACATACAGTTCGCATATATTGGAATTGATCTATGACAATGTGCAGGAGGGAGAGCCCTCGGAGAGCGTGCTCCAGCTTCTTTTAAACACCCTGTATGTAATTGCCAAAACCGAACGCTCTCTGGAACTGATTACAAGGGTTTTTGAACTCCGGCTGATGGCACTGCTGGGTTATGAACCCCAGGTGTCAGGCTGCATTAACTGTAACAGAACAGACGATGAAAATATGTATTTCGATCTGGATAATTCGGGGATTGTATGCGCCGAATGTGTAAAGCCCTCGGGAAGAGTAATACCGCTTCTGCCGGGAACGGTAAAAGCCTTGAAATATATTATGAAAATTAATCCGCAAAAATTATTCAGCTTTTCGCTGTCGGAACAGTCAATAAAAGAGCTGGGAATAATATCAAGGAAATATATAAAGGAGCATCTGGGAAAGGAATATAACAAGCTTGATTATTTGAAGCAGTTAATATAATAAATTATAAAATCCGGAGTGATATATGAACAATATAGGTTCCACCATTACTGTTGTATTTATTGTTATAAATGTTGTATTCATTATCACAGCTGTTTTCTTTGAACGTAAAATACCGGTCCAGGCATTAAGCTGGGTTATTACCCTGTCTCTGCTGCCTTTGATAGGTTTTTTTCTATATTTGCTTTTTGGAAGAAAATCCTATAAACAGTATAGTCATAAAGTGTTTAAGAATTCCAACAAAATCCCTTATGGCAGGGAGATCAGAGTGCCCGAATATTCCGGCGAGCAAATGAAACAGCTGATGAGACTGAATGCAGCTACTTCACAAAGTCCCTATACGGACAATAATGAAGTAGTTATCTTCACAAGTGCGCAGGATAAATACAGCCAATTGTTCAAGGACCTGGAAGCTGCCAGGGAATCCATACATCTGCTGTATTTTATACTGCAAAATGACAATGTGGGGAAGAAACTTATTGAATTGCTTGCTAAAAAGGCAAAGGAAGGACTTGAAGTAAGGGTATTATTTGACCATGGTTCAAATCTGTTAATGCCGTTTAAGGCATACTCGTCCATCGTTGAAAATGGCGGTGAAGTGTATACTTATTTCTCTAACACTATAAATAATTACTTGAAGGTGAATTTCAGAAACCATCGTAAAATTGTGGTAATAGACAGCAGGATCGGCTACACAGGAGGAATAAATATAGGGGACGAGTACCTGGGTTATCACAGGAAAATAAAACCCTGGCGGGATACTCATTTAAAAATAACCGGAAGCAGCGTACTGGATCTGCAGCTCAGATTTATGGAGGATTGGCTGTATGCGTCAAAACAGCCCTCCGACAGGTTTGATACCAGCAAGTACTTTCCGGAAATATTCAATGATAAAGGAAAAACCGGAATACAGATTGTTTCAAGCGGACCGGATACGGGGGGAGAAGAAATAAAACGGGGCTTACTGAAAATGATCAGTTCGGCAAAGCAGAACATATTTATACAGACACCTTATTTTGTACCTGATGCAACCTTTTTAGAAGCACTTCAGAATGCAGCCCTGTCAGGTGTGGAAGTTATAATTCAGATACCCGGAGTTCCCGACAAGCAATATGTTTACAAGGCTACAATGTCTTTTGTGGCCGATGTTATTGATTATGGAATAAAGGTATATTTATACCCTGGATTTTTACATGCGAAAATGATGGTAGTGGATGATTTCTGTTCTGCCATAGGAACTGCAAATATTGATATGAGAAGTTTTTCTCTCAATTTTGAAATTGATGCCTTTATGTACGGTGAAGAGGTATCTCACAGGTGCATGAAGATTTTCAAAGATGATTTAAAGGTTTGCAGGTTATTAACAAAAGAGGAATTTCACAAAAGAAGTGTTTTTTCCAGAATCCTGGAAAGTATCTTCAGACTGTTCTCACCAATACTCTAAAATTGCTGTTAAAAAATTCAGGACTGAAAATAAATAAGCGGAGTTTATTGTCTTAACATCCCTAATAAATTATAATTGATAGAAAATAGACAATTTTACCGGACAGAAAATTTACCGGGTTAGATATGGCTGACGCGGTACATATTCAGGCACCGGAGTTGGAGGTTAAAAACATGATGGAAAAAATTACTAGAGAAATGATATTATATTTCAATAAAGATGTCAGACGTATAAATCACGCTCTGAAGGTACACGCTTTCTGCGCTGCCATAGCAGACCTTGAACAGCTTGATGATAAAAGCAGACTGATAGTTAATCTTTCAGGCATACTGCATGACATTGGCATTAAGGAAGCCGAGAGGAAGTACAATTCTTCGGCGGGGCCGTACCAGGAAAAAGAAGGTCCGGCTATAGCAAGACAGCTCATGGAAAAGCACCTGATCGATACCGAAGTGATAGAACGGGTTTGCCATATAGTAGGACATCATCATAGCTACGGCAAAATTGACGGGACTGATTTTCAGATATTGGTTGAAGCAGACTTTCTTGTCAATATATATGAGGACGAAATGGATAAGCAGGCTGTATCCTCAGTAAGGAATAAGTATTTTAGGACTCAGGCGGCCATAGACTTGCTTGATGCAATGTATCTTTAGCCGGATGTCTTTTAATTTACAGCAATATAAGCAGTTAAATCAACACAATAAAAGGGGTTTTAAATTTGTTCAGACTTGTTAAATACCTAAAACCATATATCAAGCAGGTTACACTGGGACCGGCTTTCAAGCTGCTGGAGGCAATACTGGAACTTATGATTCCTTTGTTAATGGCAAAGCTGATAGATAATGGTGTTAAGGCCAATAATCCCTCCTACATTTACCTGATGGGGGGGCTGATGCTGTTAACTGCTGTTATTGGGGCGGGATCGGCATTTATTTGTCAATATTATGCGTCAATAGCTTCACAGGGTTTTGGAACAACAATGAGGAATCTGCTGTTTAAGAAAATACAGAGTTTTTCCTTCAGTGAAATCGATAAAATAGGTACACCATCGCTTATAAATAGAATTACGAGTGATGTAAACCAATTGCAATTTGCGGTTGCCATGCTTATAAGGCTTGTTATCCGGGTACCCTTTCTGTGTATCGGCGGTGTGGTGATGGCAATGATAATCAATGTAAAATTATCTCTGGTACTGTTGATTACAATGCCTCTTTTTGCGGCTTTTCTCTATATAGTAATGTCAAAAAGTATACCGATGTATAAATCAGTGCAGAAAAAACTGGATACGCTTTCAACAGTTATCCGGGAAAACCTGTCAGGGGCAAGGGTCGTTCGTGCTTTTGCCAGATTGGACAAGGAGCGGGACCGTTTTATTAAAAGCAATAAGGAATATGCTGATAATTCCATTAAGGTAGGACGGATTTCGGCATTGCTAAACCCGGTAACAACAGTCATTATTAACCTTGGAATTGCTGCAATACTCTGGTTTGGAGGCTATCAGGTCTATGAGGGCAGTATGACTCAGGGAGAAATAATAGCCTATATCAATTATGTAAATATGATCTTATCCGCATTAATAGTTTTAGCAAATCTTGTGATCACTTTCACAAAGGCAGCCGCATCGGCAGCGAGAGTCAATGAATTGCTTGATCTGCAGCCGTCAATTGCCGACCTTTCGGCAGGGCAGTTAGAATCACCAAACGATTTTTTGAATTTATCAGGAGCGAAGCACAGAGTAGGAAAAGCAGAGGAACCGATAATTGAATTCAGCAAGGTCAGTTTCTCTTATGACAGGTCGGCGGAAAATGTGCTGCAGGATATTTCCTTTAAAATCCACAAAGGTCAGGTTACCGGAATAATCGGTTCCACGGGTGCAGGCAAAACAACTCTTATCAATCTGATAGCACGTTTTTATGATACTGTCGAAGGAACTGTTTGTATAAACGGAACAGATGTTAAAGAGCTGAAACAAAATGATCTCAGAAATAAAATCGGAATGGTTCCTCAGAAGTCTGTACTTTTTTCCGGAACCATAGAGGAAAACCTCAAATGGGGAAAGCCTGATGCCACCCGGGACGACATGGTTAAAGCAGCAAAAATAGCTCAGGCTTATGAATTTATTGAAAAGAAACCCGAAGGGTTTAATACTCAATTGGTACAGGGAGGAAGAAATCTCTCGGGAGGGCAGAAACAGAGGCTTGCCATAGCCCGTGCCTTGATAAAAAAGCCTGAAATATTGATCCTTGATGACAGTTCCAGTGCACTTGACTATGCAACGGATGCCTCATTAAGAAGGGAACTGAAGGAAAACCTGACAGATACGACGGTTATTATAGTGACTCAGCGTGTTGCAGCCTTACGCAATGCCGATCTAATTATTGTAATGGATGAAGGCGAAATAGTCGGAATGGGAAAAAATGAGGAGCTGCTGGAAAGCTGTGCGGTGTACAGGGAAATTGTGAACTCTCAGGATGAAAGTGGGGTGGCGCCAAATGAAAAGTAATGTCGTGAAGCGTCTGCTGAAATACATTGGAAAACAAAGGCGGTTTGTTCTGGGCGCACTGCTGTGTGCCGTATTCAGCAACATACTTATGATAGCAGGACCTTTTATCATAGGAAAGGGTGTTGATAGTATAGTTGGAAAGGGACAGGTGAATTTTGAACAAATAGTAAACATAGTCCTTATAATTATTATACTTTACCTGGTCAGCGCACTTTTTCAATGGAATCTGCAGGTGATCACAAGCAAGCTGGCCAACAGAACCGTTGAGGGGTTGAGAAATGATGTATTTGTACACGTAACCAAAATGCCTCTGGAGTATTATGACAGGAATGCACACGGAGATATCATGTCCAGACTCACGAGCGACATGGAATATATATCAGAGGGGATTTTCCAGTCGGTTACCCAATTTGTGACAGGTATAATTTCAATAGTCGGCTCACTTGTTTTTATGTTTATTCTTAATCCTTTTATAACACTGGTTGTTATAGTTATGACGCCAATTACATTTTTTATAGCATCATTTATTACAAAACGTTCGTCAAGACTTTTCAAGGAGCAATCCAGGCTGAACGGTGAACTGAATGGCTTCGTGGAGGAGATGGTGGGCAATCAGAAGGTGGTTAAAGCCTTTAATTATGAAGACCGGGCCCAGAAAAAATTTGAGGAAATCAACGGCAGACTGTATAAGGCGGGCAGGTGGGCTCAGTTTTATTCATCACTTGTAAATCCTTCGACACGGCTCGTGAACAACATAACATATGTATTGCTGGGACTTACCGGAGGAATAGCAGCTGTTGCAGGAAAACTCAGCGTGGGATATATTTCCAGTTTTTTGACCTATTCTACCTACTTCTCCCAGCCGATAAATAATATAACAAGTGTTACAACCCAGCTGCAAACTGCCGTAGCTTCTGCGCAAAGAGTATTTGCCGTGCTGGACAGTGAACCTGAGAAACCGGAAGCCCAGGGGCTTGTTGAATTTACAAGTTCCGAAGGAAAGGTTGGCTTTGACAGGGTGGATTTCTCTTATAATCCTGAAACCCGGCTTATAAAAGATTTCAGTCTCGATGTAAAGCCCGGCACCAGAATTGCTATTGTGGGACCGACAGGAGCAGGCAAAACTACTTTGGTTAATTTATTGATGAGGTTTTACGAAGTTGATAGTGGGAATATATATATAGATGGCGTAAACAGCAAGGATATGACAAAGGACAGTCTCAGAAAATCTTTCGGTATGGTATTGCAGGAAACCTGGCTGTTTAGCGGAACCATCAGGGAAAATATTGCATACGGCAAACCTGACGCTACTGATGAAGAAATAATTGCTGCTGCAAGATCATCAAACGCCCACAGTTTTATAAAAAAGCTGCCGCTGGGCTACGAAACAATGGTTATCGAGGGCGGGGGGAATTTGTCCCAGGGGCAGCGTCAGCTATTGACAATTGCACGGGTAATGCTTATAATTCCACCAATGCTGATTCTTGATGAAGCGACCAGCAGTGTGGACACCAGAACTGAAATAAAGATTCAGAATGCCTTTAATAAGTTGATGGAGGGCAGAACGAGTTTCATAATAGCACACAGACTTTCCACCATCAGGGAGGCTGACCTGATACTGGTACTGAATAACGGGCAGATAGTAGAACAGGGAAATCACGAACAGCTATTGGAGAAGGGCGGCTTTTACAGTAAACTGTATTATAGTCAATATGAAAAGGAAGATTAACATTTTAATCCGGCAGCCCATATAATAACAAGTATTTTAATTACTTTTAACTGCTTTATGTACAAATATCTTATCATTTTTACTTTTGTACTTAGGGGGATAGGAGGTCAATTCAATATGGAAAACATATATGAAGATTATAGAGTTCAGAAGAAATTATTGATGGAAGCCCTTGTGGAAATGGATTACATGGAAATATACGAATCAAACATACTGAAAAATGATTTTATTCTTAAGCTGGGAGAACCCAGATATGAGCTTCACAGGCTTGAGCTTACCATTGCCAGAACGAAATTGAAGCTTGAAATGATGCAGACCTGCATACATTTTCAAATACCAATTGATTCTGAGCACATTGACAGAACTCTTGAAAAGGAGTTTGAAAAGCATTTTAACATGCTTAGAATTATGAAGAGAGAAATCGATAACGTTCATGGCCTGAACGGAGAAAATGAGACTCTTGCCTCCGCTGCCACGGAATTGAAGGCTTTGTATCTTTCAATAGCAGACAGAGTGCACCCCGAGCTTATTGTTTCCGCAGACAAAAAAACCAACAGGATATGGAAGGCGGCTAAAGCGGCGTATGAAAAAAAAGATGCGGTTAAGCTAAAGAGACTGCAGAAGAAAGTTTTGACCGAATACCAGAATATCCCTGAACACCAGGAGGAACCGCCGAAGAATATGAAAAAAGTTGTCAGACAGATGAAAACCAGGACTAAAAGCGTACTTGCTGAAATTGACAGTCTTAAAAAACAGTTTCCTTTTAACGAGGCCAAATTGCTTGAGGATGACGATGCTGTAGAGAAGTTTAGAAAAGACATATCTATTGATATACAAATTGCAAAAGATCTTCTGGATAAACTGGAAAAGCAGATACTTGAGAAATTGCCTCCGACAAGTGATTTATTGAATTAAGGAATGACTAAATAAAAGAACCTGATAAACCGGGCCGGAAACGGTCCGGTTTAAGTTTTATTTGGTTCGGATTTTACCGGGCGAAATGCCATATTTCTCCTTAAACAGATGATAGAAATGGCTGAGATTTTCAAACCCTGATTCCAGAGCTACGTCCAATATGTCAATATTGGTAGTTACAAGCAGGTTCTTTGCATGGTTAAGCTTGAGATTATTAATATATGTTGTGGGTGTAGTACCAAGATATTGCTTGAAAACACGGTTCAGATGACCTGTGCTCCTGCCAGAAGTCCTGTACAATTTGTCGAGACCGGCAGTAAAATTCTCTTTCTTCTGCAGTTGAAAAAGTACGGAATCCAACCAGTCCGGAATTGATTTTTTATTTTCATTTTTATAGTTTGCAAAAAGAAATGTAAGTGCGTCAACCAGAAAGCTTTTTGCAAATATTTGGGCCTTGTATTTATCAATTGACGCAAATAAATGTATTTGTTCAGCCTTTCCGACCAGGGAATACATTTCTCCGGAAGGCAGCACCGCACAGGCAGGCAATTGCATTGTTTTTAACATTGACGAAAATTGCCTGTCACCAAAAAAATTAAATGCTGCTTCAATAAATTCGGTATAGAAATTTATATTTATAAACTGACAATCCATATTGTTATAATTATCGTAGCTGTGCCTGTCACGGGGACGCACAAAGACAAGTGTTCCGGTGCCCATTGCCTGCTCCTGACCGTTAACCCTGTGAATGCACTTTCCGGAAGTAATGAGAAAAATTTCATAATAATCGTGATAGTGTAATGGAGTAGTTTGTTTTATAGAAGCTTCAATATGGAAGTTTGCCTGTATCTGCGGGTCTATTAGAGATTCTGCCGTAAGCATGGGTATGTGCATGTGCATGTATGCCACCTCGGTTTAAATAAAATGAATCTTTGTACATGATGTTATTATACCACAATAAAATGTGAGAACCTTACAAGACAAATAGTTATCTATGATGGTAATATCTTGTTAAAGCCAATTTCAATACCTTTTTTACAGGTGTAGATATTGTGCAAATAGTACAATTTATTTTATAAACAGGGAGGCATATTATGATTTTAATAGACCTTAATGGAAAATGGCAGATAAAAAGAACGGATGAAGAGCAATGGATAGATGCCGTGGTCCCCGGATCGGTATATAATGATCTGCTCCGGGCAGGAAAAATGAAAGATCCGTTTTTCAGGGATAATGAATATGAAATCCGTGATTTGTGTAAATTTGACTATGAATATAAAAGGATATTTCAGGTTAAAGCAGAGGACCTGAAGCATGACAGGATCGTTTTGCTCTGCGAAGGGCTGGATACGCTATGCCAGGTGTTCATAAACGGTAAAAGCGTTTTGAAGGCTGAGAACATGCACAGAACATATGAGGTGGATATTAAGAACAGCATTGCAGCCGGTGAAAATCATATCCATGCAGTTATAAGTTCACCCATAGAATATGCACTTGAAAAGGATAAGGAACAGTATCTCTGCAGCTGTGCCGACGCGGTGCCTGGAATTTCCCATATCAGAAAGGCACACTGCATGTTTGGCTGGGATTGGGGTCCTCAGCTGCCTGACATGGGAATATGGAGAAATATTTCTGTACAGTGTTATAACACCGCAAGGATAGATGATATCTACATTTCACAGCTACATTCCGAAAACAGGGTGGAGCTTGATATAAGATTAGGGACCGATAACTGGAGCAATGCAGATACAGACATATTAATTACGATAGAAACTCCCGACGGTGAATTAATACAACAGAAAGAGCCTGTTGAAGCAGCGGAACAGCATATGGCAGTGGGTATCTCCAATCCAAAGCTTTGGTGGCCGAACAACTACGGAGAGCAGCCCCTGTACAAACTAAAGGTTTCCTTAATGAATGACGGGGAAATTATTGATGAAAGGCGTATGAGGATCGGTCTCAGGACTATTGCATTAAATCGTCAGAAAGATAAATGGGGAGAGTCCTTTGAATTCGTTGTAAACGGAAAGAGTATATTCTCCATGGGCGGCGATTATATACCGGAGGATAACGTTCTGGCAAGGTGCAGCCGCGAAAGATCTGAGAAGCTTATTAAAAGCTGCGTTGAGGCAAACTTCAACACAATACGGGTATGGGGCGGCGGTTATTATCCCGATGACTTTTTTTATGATCTGTGTGATGAATACGGTATCATAATATGGCAGGATCACCTGTATGCATGCGGGGTATATGATTTCAGTGAGGAATTCAGGGAAAATATCACCCATGAAACCAGAGACAATATGAAAAGACTTCGCCATCATGCCTCCATGGGGTTGTGGTGCGGGAATAACGAATTGGAGTATGCCTGGGCTTATTGGGGTTGGGGCGAACGGTTCGGACAAAAGCTTCAAAATGACTATCTGAAACAATTTGAAGAATATTTGCCTGAATTGGCAGAGGAGCTGGATCCAAACACATCATATTTGATAGCTTCACCTACCTCAAAGGGCGGTTTTGACGACCCCAATAATGAAAATTTCGGAGATATGCACTATTGGGATGTATGGCATGGCAGGAAGCCAATAACCGAATACAGGACTCTTTACCCCAGGTTTATGTCGGAATTCGGACTTCAGTCCTTCCCATGCCTGAAAACAGTAGAAACCTTTACATTACCAGGGGACAGAAATATTTTTTCCTATGTTATGGAATCACACCAGAAGAATGGTACTGGGAATGAAAAAAACCTATATTATATAAGTGAACATTTCAAATATCCAAAAGACTTTGATTCATTGCTTTACACCTCCCAGCTCATACAGGCCGAAGGCCTGCGCTACGGAGTAGAGCACTGGAGGAGAAACCGCGGACGGTGTATGGGTGCTATTTACTGGCAGCTCAACGACTGTTGGCCTGTGGCCTCCTGGGCAAGCCTTGACTATTTCGGCAGGTGGAAGGCGGCACACTATGCAGCCAGAAGATTTTTTGCCCCTGTAATGGTTTCTGCACTGGAAGAGGATACAAGGGTTTCGCTCCACGTATCAAATGAAACCCTTAACAAATTTGAAGGCAAACTCATTTGGACACTCAGGGACAAAAACTCGTCGGTTATCAGACAGGCAGAGCTGGATGTTGAAATGGAGGCTCTCTCCACAGGGGAGGTTGCAGGTCTTGAATTTGGTGAGCTATTGACTTCTCAGCAAAAGAAAAGAGAAACTTATCTGGAATTCGGTTTATTTGCAGATGGAGAGGAAATAAGCCGGGGAACGGTGCTTTTTGTCAAGTCCAAACATTTTGCATTGACAGCTCCCGACATTTCAACCGAGGTTTTTGAAGAAGCCGATAAATTTATTATAAATGTATCAAGCAATGCCTTTGCAAGATTTGTGGGACTCGACCTTACCGATGCCGATGGAATTTTCAGTGATAATATATTTTATTTATCAGCAGCCGACATAAAGAGAGTTGAAATGAAAAAGGAATACCTTTCAAGGGAGCTGACTCTGGAAGAAATAAAGAATAAGCTGCGTGTACGCAGTTTATATGACACCTTTGATTAAACTTCAAAAAATGAGAAGCTCTATTAAAAGTACATGCTTTAAATTGTAGGTGAAGAACGAATATTTTTGCTGACAAATCGACAGGAAGCCGATTTGAGCAGAACCCCGAAACATGATGTTGAGTGTTCTGCGACAGCAAAAATACTTGTGATGAGCCGTACAAATTTCAGGCATGTACTTTGTGAGCTTTCCATTTTTTGAAATTGGTACGGGAGCACTATTAAATGTTTCACATGCCATTTAAAGTATGTTGATTTTTACGGCAGCCCTTTGGCTCGTGGCTTTGTCAATAGATGTCATCTGTTAGTTTTGCAGGAATTCTCACTTCAACAGTGGTGCCTCTGCCATATTCACTTTTAAAGCTTAAACCGTATTTTTCTCCGTAAAACAGTTTCAGACGCTCGTTAATGTTCCTGATACCATAGCTGCTTCCGGACGAACTCCCGAGCTTTCCACGGGTTATCATATCCATACGGTCCTCCGGAATACCTATTCCGTCATCATTGACCAATAGGAGTATTTCATCATTATCAAGGCTGCCGCTTATTACAATGGTGCCTTCTTTGCTTTCTTTTCCCTGTATTCCGTGGACGATAGCATTTTCTACGATGGGCTGCAGTGTTATCTTAAGAATTTCGAAGTCCTTGATATAATCATCCATATCAATAATGAAATTGATTTTATTGTTAAAACGGATGTTTTGAATATCTACAAAGAATGAAACATGGTAAAGCTCATCCTCTATCCTGACAAGCTCTTTTCCCTTGCTTAAGCTTAATTTGTAGAATGTAAATAAAGGCTATAGGAAGATTCCGGAAGGCGGCAACATGTCAATGATATCCATTCATTCGACTTCAAAGCACCCTGAAAGGGCGATGATGATGTTTAACCTGTTTGAAACCAATAAGCAGTACTTTGACCTGGTAACTTATGGTATCGAAGGTGTTCACTACAAAGCTGAAGGAGAAAACAAATTTACTGCGATACAGCCTAAGTTTAATGATTTCAACGGCTTTACAATGGCCTGGGGAACTAATAATTCAGAGCTGATACGTCAGAATTCCATAGTACCGCAGGAACAAATAGACGAATACAACAGATCCCTCTCTGAAGACTCTGTGGTAACTCCTTTAGCTACATTTACATTTGATGACAGCAAGTTCAAAAATGAGGAAGCTGCCATCACTAATATAATTGAGACTTATATGATTCCGATAGAAATGGGTCTTACAGATCAGCAAAAAGGGTTGGATATGATGAAGCAGAAGCTTGCGGCAGCGGGTATTGACAAGCTCCAGGCTGAAGTTCAGGCCCAGATCGATGCTTATGTGAAAGAATATAACGGCACTAAGTAAATTCCAAATTTCAATTGCATAAAATAGATTGCAGGTATAGGCCTATTGCAGATATAAACCGATTACAGGTGCGGATGAGAGGGCAGCTAACTCTCGTCCGTTTACTTTTATCCGGTATTACATTAGATTTGGGCTGGATGTAAGTAAAATATACGAATAAAAAAAGAAAAGGCACTATCAAATCAAGCCTTTTCCATATAGGTATACTTTGAACAATTTTTAGCATTGGTAGAAGTTCGTCAATAAATACAAAATATCAGTGAAGGGGTTTAAAATGAAAATCCATGATCAAAGTATAACCTTAATTTGATTTTACATCCTAAGTATTAAAAAAATATTTGAATTATGTTAAATAAAAATTAAAATATTTGCCGATGTGAGTCGATTTAAAATATTATACCGGGAATACGGATAGAAAGATGATAATTGTAAATAATCCCTCTATTTACAATGTATAACATGCCTCGCGCTGGCTATTTTGCCACTTTTCTTTGTCGTCGTCCTTGCCTTGCGGCAAGGCAAATTAACCGCTCAAAAACGTATTGTACATTGTCAATAGAGGGTAGTTGACTAAGTAATATTCCAGATATAGTATTATCTGTATTGAGGATAAATAATGCAATTGTAATTCAACCGTAATGGAACATAATTTAATAAGCGGGATGAAATTTTGGATAAAGAAATGGAAAGCACTGGAGGTTTTTATAGCAATGAAAATTTTTTTTGAAGTGCAAAACTTTAAGGCAGTGAGATTTATCGGTAAAGAGGTTATTGTTGGCAGGAAAAATCCTGTTCCGGAACTATGGAAAAAGATATTAAATGATGGCTCAAATGAGTTTCTTCAAAGTATGCCTGAGCGAGTATCGCCAATAGGGGACACTATCGGATGGATGGGCGAGTACAAGCCACAGTCCAAAGAGTTTACTTATATAGCAGGGATATTTACCAAGCCGGATACTATGGTTCCAAATGGGTTTTCTCACCGTGATATTCCTGACTGTCTAATGGGTATTGGCTGGATACAAGGAAACACTTCTCATTTGGAAAAAGGGGCACATGCCAAAACAGAGAAAATAATGAGAGAAAACGGGTATGAGCCTGATTATTCAATCGTTGGGATATCATTGGAATATTATTCATTCGATAAATATGCAAATATAAAAGAAGATGGCAATAGCACCTTTACTTTTGGGTATTTTTTGCCTTGTAAAAAAATTGTTTAAACTTCAACTAATGGGCATTATGTCTATATATCAAGAATCATTCTAATACCGCTATTCATAAATGAAAAGCGGTATTTTTGTGTACACAAAATGAACGCAATTTGAATAGAAATCGGCAGAAATGCAGGAAAGACTGTGCTTTGCAAATTGAATTAGTGCGGCATTGTTTGATATTGCAACTTATTGTCTATTTTATTTGTTAAATAAATTAGTTCATTTAATACTTTATGAAGTTTTAATAATACTCCATACATAAAATTAAAGCAGACTGCAAAAAATATAGTTTAGAAACAAAATAAGGAGTTTATTATGAGGAACCAAATTATTCTGTGGTGTATATTCATTCTTCCTTGGTTTACATTATTTTTTATGAAAAAAGAGGATATTAAGCGGTATATGCCTGTTGGTTTATTTGCCATTTTTACAAGTGCAATTATTCTTGAGATTGGTCACACTTTGAGATGGTGGATATACAATGAAACTGCTTATCCACTAAGAAATATTTCCTATCTTTATGGGGCGATACCAGTCGCTACCATGTGGCTTTTTAAATTCACTTATGGAAGGTTTTGGTTATATGTTGGTGCTGATTTATTATTAAATTTAATTTATACATTATTGTTTGAATATTATTTCTTGGGCAGGAGAGGTATTATTGAGTTTGAAAGAGTTAGTCCCATGCTTGATGTCTTTGCTACAAGTGCACTTGGAATTATAATTTATGGTTTTCATATGTGGCAAGAGGGCATTTTCGTGAAAAAGGGTACCTGAAGAAACTTATGTATTTCTATAGAGCTTTACCTATGTGAAAAAACTATTTAGGACGTTGCTTTTTAATATTTATGCAACTATAACAACCCCTTATTTCATTTGATATCAGTAATTCGTATTCTGAATAAAAAACGTTGTATTAAGGAAAGTCGGCCTTTAAAAACTGAATAGTGCGGTAGAGATTGAAAATTAACATAAAGTGCGGTAGGGGAAACTTGACATGGAAATCTTCCAGATGTAGTATTATTTGTATGATTTACTTTTAAATCAGTATTGTTTTATAGTACGTTGTAAAGACATTTGATAATTGGAGCAATATTACGATGGTTATTTTGATTGGTGGAGTTAGTTGTACAGGAAAAACAGTCATGGCTCAAAAATTACTTGAAAAATATAAGATTCCATATTTGTCTATAGACCATATAAAAATGGGGTTGATTCGTGGAAGTAAATATTGTGATTTTTCTGCAACTGATGGTGATAATGAACTTACATATAAACTATGGCCAATAGTAAAGGGGATAATAATGACCAATATTGAGAATGGACAACACATTATTATTGAAGGGTGCTATTTACCTCCTGAGCATATTAGTGATTTTGAATCTAATTATTTAAAACAAATAATTGCTCTATATATAGGCTTTTCAAAGAATTATCTTGAGAAACATTTTGATTCAGGAATTATTGAGCATAGAAGTGAGATAGAACAAAAGGAACTTGATAATTATTATATGAACAAAGATAATTATATTAAACTCCATTCTCAAGTTAAAGAACTCTGTGAGAAGAATAATGCTCAATTTTTTGAAATTAATGATAATTACACAGAAGAAATAAACAATGTATACAAATGGATAGATGAACAAGTAGAAGTAAAGAAGATGCAATCATAATAACCTTATTTAAGACTTAATAAAATTCAATTATATAATTTACAATAATTTAAATCAAGAATTATTCTAATACTGCACATTCAGTTAATGAATTGCGGTATTTTTTATGCAGTTTAGACGGGATATGAATATTTACTGTGGGAAGTGATGATATTGAGAATTTCAAAGGAAGAGTTAAAAGAACTGCTAAAATCTGCTTTTGAGAGTGGCATTAATGCTGGCTACGGAATAGACCATGAACATATGTCAGAGGAAGAATATCAGGCTTGTAAAAAATATTTGGAATCTGTAAAAGAATTAAAATAGTTTCGTTATATAAGAAGATTGCAAACAAATATCTCTAATAACTGGATCGCGACATATTAAAGTGAAACTTGACTTAGCCATATTCTAGATATAGTATTATCTGTAACTAATTGATTTGGAATGGAATTGTCTGAAATTGAATTAAAAATGTTTTATAATATGATACACAAGGAGGCCCACAAGTTGAAAAAGACTTTTATTTCAGCATTAGAAAAAGGCTCTTTAGATGAAGTTAGTACATTTCCTAAGAGCGATTTACATAGCCATGCAGGTCGAGGTGGGAATGTTAAATATATTGCTGAATGGGCTGGGAAAAATATAGCATCGCCTCCCAAAAAATTTTCGTCACTTTTTGATATGCAGCAATGGTATTCTGATAATATTAGGTGCTTATCTCTGGGGAAAGAGGGTCAAATCAGGCGTTGGGAGGCTTGTTTTCTCCAGGCAACTGATGATAGTATTGATGTATTGGCGTTAAGCTTTTCTACTTCTGAAATTGCTTTGGTCGGGGGTATGGATGCGTTCATTGAAATGCTTACTAAGTTTAATAACAAAATTTCACCTGACACTATTTTTTTACCAGAGCTAACATATGATCGAGCGTGCAACGTAGAGAAGGAACTATTTGAATTAGAGGATATATTATCGTATAGTTATTTTAGGTCAATCGATATTTGCTGCAATGAATTTGCCCAACCAATCAAAAACTTTAAACAGCTTTATCAAAAAGCAAAAAATCATGGTTTGAGACTTAAGGCTCATGTAGGTGAGTTTGGTACAGCTGATGATGTAATGGAAGCTGTGGAAGAATTAGAACTAAATGAAGTTCATCACGGGATTGCAGCTGTGAAATCACCATTTGTAATGAACTGGTTGGCACACAATAAAATTCAACTTAATATCTGCCCGACAAGCAATGTTATGCTTGGAGTTGTTGATGAATATAAAAATCATCCGATTAAGCAATTGTATCGTGCAGGAATCCCAATTACTATCAATACTGATGACTTGTTGATTTTTAATCAAACAGTTAGCCAAGAATATCTCAACTTATATTCTTCTGGTGCATTGACTGCTGATGAATTAGAGCAAATACGATATATTGGCCTAAATGAAGTTTATTGTGCCAAATAATCTTACTCCCTTAGTTTTTAATTTTTATATAAAGAATCATTCTATTACCGCACATTCAGTTAAAAGGATGTGTTTTTTTATACCCATTTAGGGCGCAAAATAAGAATAAGAGCTCCTAATATGAGAATCGGCACGGAATTGAAAGTGAAGATTTATGAATAATTTAAATGAATTATTTTTTAGGATTACTTAAAATCTTTGGTGTTGTATTTACTTAATTTTATATTGTTTTTTTCATTAAAAATGATAACATCAGATAATCCAAGAGAAACACCAAAAAATATATTTAATACATTCTCTTTTACCAGAATAGTGCGTTACAGCTTGGAACTTGACTACGTAGTATTTTCAGATATAGTATTATTTGTAATGACCAATAAAATTCAGACTTGTATTAAAAAGCAAGTGAAGATTATTAAATAATCTTGATTGGAGAGTAGATATGAAAGATACAAATCTTGATAGTTTAAATGCATGGGAAACTAATGCTGAGTTTTGGGATCATAAAATGGGTAATGAATCAAATAGCTTCCATCGTGATATTGTACGTCCGCGGACTGAAGAATTGTTGGAGATTAATTCTGACGATTTAGTTTTGGATATAGCTTGTGGTAACGGGAATTTTTCAAAAAGAATGGCAGAGCAAGGAGCGCAAGTTAGTGGATTTGATTATAGCCCTAAAATGATTGAGCTTGCAAAGATACGCAGAGCAGATGTTCTTGATAAAGTAATTTTTAATGTTTGTGATGCGACAAATTATGAACAACTTATTAATTTACAGCAAGAAAAACCTTTTACCAAAGCTGTTGCTAATATGGCAATTATGGATATCTCCGATATAGAACCGTTGTTTAAAGCGGTTTTTAATATGCTGAGTGAAAATGGAATTTTTGTATTTGCTACACACCACCCTTGTTTCACGTATCCCAATAAAGATTATTTCACTTCTTGTGTCCATAAAGGTGCTGCAATCGAGGGGCAACCAGTGATGCAAAACTATTATCACAGATCTATTCAAGATATATTTAATCTTGCTTTTAAATGTGGATTTATAATCGATGGATTTTATGAAGTACCATTTTATGGCGAATATACTCCAATTATTATGATTGTACGTTTAAAAAAGTAGTCATTGCAGACCATAAGAATATCACGAGGTAAAAACATTTAGTGGAACGAGGTGATCCGAGTGGAATTACCAGGAGAAAAGATAACATTAAAGCTATACACTATAGAAAGGTGCCATGAATTTTTTAAAGGTTATATAACTGACCCTGCAATGACCTATGATACTTTTGTTTATGATAAGGAGAAGGTTGATGAATATTATCAAAATAAAGTATTAGATGCAAGCAGATGTTTCTTTGCCATATGCCATAATGATAAAATTGTTGGAGAGATTCAGTTAAAGCGAATAGACTTAGAAAAACTGTGTGGCACTCTAAGTGTTCATTTGGTAGATGATACAGTTAAAGGCAAGGGATATGGGACAGAGGCTCAGAGACTACTAATTTACCATGCAATAAATATTTTGGGGCTTAAGACCATATATGCAGATGCTGTACATAGAAATCATAGAAGCAAACACATTTTAAAAAAATTAGGATTTGTTCATCTTTATGATGATGATGTTTTAGCTTACTATAAATTTAATGTTGAATAAGTATATTCGCATTATTTATATATCAAGAATCATTCTATTACCGCACATTCAGTTAACATGATGTGCGTTTTTTATGTCCATTTTTGAGCGCAAAATAAGAAGATCACGAACAAAGCAAGTTGAACATGAAAATTGAATAGTGCGGTATTAGATTAAAACTTGACTAAGATGTGTTCAGGATGTAGTATTTGAAATAAAATACTTTAAATCGGAATAGTTTGGCTATCTGTACCAGCAAATATTTCAAGGTTAGAATTAAATTTAGGAGGAATATTATGCAGTTGTATAATGCCAGTTCATTGTTTAATGAGAATGACATAAAAGAAATATTAAGTATTGTAAATAATCCGGAAGAATTAAGAAATAGATTAATTGAAGCAAAGAAAATGCTTTTAAAAGTATATAATTTTAAAGCTTATAATGTACCAGAAGATTTTACTACTACTTCTTATATAATAACAAGCAATCATTTAACTGATTCTGATGCTCCGCTAATAATGAGTTATTATTATGAGCTTATGCATCAAGTTATAGATACTTATCCGGAGCTGTTTATTTTCGCCAAAGAAAATTGCTTTAATGGTGTTTCTATACCTAAAGAATTAATGCCGATATTAGAGTTGGAAAAAGTTTTTGCTGTTGACCGTAAAAGTTTTGGTGGGTCAATGGCGGCAATGAAAGCAGCAGGCAAGTGGTTTGCTGAAGGTGAAAAACCAAAGCATTTTCTGATATTCGCTCAAGGAACAATCTATGACATTAATAAAGATAGAGCAGATGATGTAGAGTCAGGAGCATTCTGGTTAGCTAGATTACTGGGTATTCCTGTTTTACCGGCTTTTATAGAGCAAGCTGTTGAAGGGGCCGAAAATCGTTTAGTATTTGGAAAATCAATTTTTATACCAAAAGACTGCAGAAATTTTGATGATCATAAACAATTATGGTTAGAAAGAGTAATTCAAGCACAGAATGAGTTAGGGACACTTACAGGAATTCCAGCAAGAGAAGCTGTGCTTGATGAAGAACATCAGACGAGAAAAAGATTTTGACCAACTAATCAATTGACTAAAATATACAATTAAGATACTATGAAATTATTATAAACGTATTCGACAAGCTTATAATTTGTTTGATGAGAACGGATGCAAGATATTATCGGAGGGCTGAGAAAATAGAACAATACGCACATGAATATTTTCAGGAGAACGAATAGTAAAGATAAAACCATTAATACCGCACATTACTTAATATGAAAGGCGGTTTTTTTATTTCACAATTCAGCTGCAATTTGAATAGAAAGCGGCGGAAGAGCAAATGTAAAGAAATACAAATAAACTAAACGAGGTGATATAAAAAATGTGGCTATTTCTTTTATTAATCTTAACTATAATTGCTGTCATTTTAATTCAATATGTACTGTCCATAAAAAAAGCCTATAAACGGCTTGATAACTATACAGTCAAGAAATTTTACAGTGACCATGGAATGATGAGTTATTTAGATGAAGGAGCAGGCGAGCCGATTCTTATTTCACATGGCATTTTTGGCGGCTACGATCAAGGGTATGAAACCTTAAAAAGCTTTTTAGATAACCGTTATAGAAAAATATCTATTTCACGATTTGGATATCCTGGATCTGATTTACCCGCTGAACCTACTCCCGACAATCAGGCAAAAGTATATTTGGATTTATTGAACGAGTTGAAAATTGAAAAGACATATTTAATTACAACTTCTGCAGGTACTGCTGCAGGAATAAAATTTGCGATTAACTATCCTGACCGTATAAAAGGACTGATCTTGCTCTCATCCGGTGTGCCTTCTTCAAAAAAGGCAAGGGAAGAAATAACAGGCCCTTTAGGTCCTCCGGATTTTACATTGAATGACTTTCTTATGTGGTTTTTTATAAAATATTTTGGGTTTGTTTTCAAATCTATGTTTAAGTCGGAAATAGACGATAGTCTATATAACACTATGCTGCCTGTAAATCCGCGCAAGCAGGGAATCAAAGCCGATGAAACTATAACAAACCTTGATATGGATATAAATTATGACAAGTATCCTGTTGAAAAGATAAAAGCTCCTATGATAGTTATCCATGCTAAAGATGACCCTATGGTAAAATTTGAAGCAATTGAAAAGTTTATTGCCCGAATCGATCCACAAACTGCAATTTTTGAAACAGGCGGTCACCTCATCACAGGCAATGGAGACGCGGTGTCAAAAAGTATTAATAGTTTTATTAAAAGCAATATATAAATTTTATTACAGATAAAGTGATTCACTACAAAGTTGAAATATTAGAATAAAAATTAACATCAAAAGGATTGCTTCAGATATTTAATAATCAAGAATAACAATAGGTACTATTAAGAAATAATTTGTGCTTGTTGATTATTAGCATTATTAGCTAATACGATTGGGATTCCGTATTTCAAGATAAACGGAGAAGGAGAGCCAAATGGATTTACGCCTTAAATTCAACGAAGATGTAATAAATTATGATAGATACCGTCCAACCTATATAAATGAATTGTTTATGGATGTTATAAACTATTCTAAATTAGATAACACCAAAAATGCACTTGAAATAGGCATTGGTACTGGTCAGGCAACTATGCCTATCCTTAAAACAGGCTGTAATTTGACTGCAATTGAGCTCGGAGAAAATTTAGCAGGGTATTCCAAAAAAAAATTTGCTTCATTTGACAAATTTAATGTAATAAATATTGATTTTGAAAGCTACTCATCAGATACCAGCCGGTTTGACCTGATATATTCGGCTACTGCTTTCCACTGGATACCAGAACATATTGGATTTACAAAAGTCTATGATTTGTTGAAGTCCAGCGGTGTTATTGCGCTGTTTTGGAATCATCCCTATTGTGATAACGATGCATTGCACATTGAACTTCAAAAAGCATACGATAAATACAGACCTTCTTCCGACAAACCCCAATTGGGGTTTAATGAAAATGACTGTCAAAAATATATAGATTTGCTAAATAAATATGGTTTTGTGAATATTACATCTAAGTTATACCACCAAACCCGTGTTTTCAAAGTAAATGAGTATATTTCATTGTTAAATACCTATTCAGACCACAGAGCTATGGATAATACTGCTAAAGCAGGATTAGAAAACGAAATTTCAGAAGTAATCGACAAATTTGGCGGAAAAATTGATATACACGATACTATGGATTTGTATCTGGGAATGAAACCGTAATCATAATAGTCAATCTGAAATAAGTAAATCACATTTTTTAAATATCAAGAACAAAATAGTATTTGAATAAAGAAGAGAAATTTTTTCACAGGAGATCATTAATATGTACGATGTGATCATCATTGGCGCAGGCCCGGCAGGCTGTACCGCTGCCCGGGAATTGGCCTGCAGCGGTTATAAGGTATTGCTGATTGAAAAATTCAAGATGCCGAGAAACAAATCCTGTTCAGGTATTCTCATCAGGAAATCCATGGATCTTATACGGAAATACTTTGGGGAGGCTGTGCCGGAATCTACCATGTGCAAGCCGTTTGATAACCGGGGTATGATTATTACCGGAGACAAGGGTCAGGAGTACCGTTTTGAACAGGAAGGGTTAAATATATGGCGAAGTTCCTTTGATCACTGGCTTGTAACAAAGGCTGTCCAAGCCGGCGCAGAGATACGCGACGAAACTGCCGCAATATCATGTGAGGAACAGGAGGACTGTGTACTTGTAAATCTCAGAGGTGCTTCTTCATATTCCGAAAAAGCAAAATCAGTCATTGTATGTGACGGGGTTGTAGGCTCTGTTAAGCGGAAACTGCTTTCCGCATGTCAGACCTATGTAACCACCTACCAGACCTTTAACAAAGGCCGGATAGATTTGGATCAGCATTACTTTTACGCCTATTTGCAGCCCTTCCTTTCAGAATACGATGCATGGTTCAACGTAAAAGATGAATATTTGATTTTTGGTGTGGCCGTTAAGGATATCTGTAAGCTTGAACATTATTATTCGGAATTTATTTCCCATATGAAAAAACATCATAACGCAAAAATTGAAAAGCAGGAAAAAGCCGAAAAATGGCTTATGCCACATATTATGCCCAAATGTCCAATTGATTACGGAAAAGGGAAAGTGCTGTTCGCAGGCGAAACGGCAGGATTCCTGAACCCCATGGGCGAGGGGATTTCGGCCGGAATGGAAAGCGGGTACGCTGCTGCAAAGGCCATCGAACAAACAGGTTTGGACGGCGTTCTGGATTTGGAGGTATTATACTCTGCGTATATAAGCAATACTTCAGTACTAAGAAATTATATGCAAAGGCAATGGGATTTTGTTGCAAACCTGTCGGACACCTTCGGTTACATGAAATTGTAAGGGAATCAAATATATTATGAAAATAAAAGAGAAGGCAAAACAGCTGAACAAAGACATTATAAAACTCCTTCCTATTATGCAGAGTGCAAATCAGGAAGGAGTTTATATATATTTATACCACCGGAATTATTAAATTCTTTCTCTAAAGTCTTTTAAACGCACAGTTTATTATGGATAATTACTCCCATGTGGTTCAAATCCAGTTCCAGAGCTTTATGGAATTGTTCCCGGGCAATACCGGCAATTCCCAGTCCCAGATAATTGAGTCCCAGACTTCCCAACCCCATAAGATATCTGCAATGTATAACGTTTCTTTTATCCAGATCTTCGTCAAATATGAGAAAATCGGGAAGAGATACTGCAAAGTAATCTATGGTAACATGATCATTTATATGGACTTCACCATAATTTAACAGTTTATCGAATATTGCTTTGGCCCTGTCACGGTTGCCCAGCTTGATATGAGCCAAACCTTGATAAAAAATCATTTCAGGGGGCTGATCGTTGTAGTACATTGCACTTGTGGGCTCATCAAGGCCAACCGATGCCTTAAGGAAGTATTCTTTTGCCCTTTGAGGATTTTTCAGGCCTTCGTATGCACAACCCAGATAATAGTTCAGATTGTTTTCCTGTGCACCGAACAGCTTACCTTCACCTAAGTTGTGAGGATAAGTCAGAGCTTCACTTAATACGGCGATGGCGTCTTCAAACTTATTTCCGGAAATGAGCTGTTTGCCAAGCTCTATATTGCAGTTGACATACTGTTTTGTAATTTTTCCTTCTCCGCCTTCCCAGGGATGGAATTTTCTCTTTGAGATCAGGTCTCTGGCTTTTTGGAAATCACCGCTGATATTGATTAATGTAATATATTCAACATACAGATCATCCCTTATTTCAACCAGATCAATGTACTTTTCAAAGTTCCTGAGCCGTTCTTCAGGTGCAACACCGAGTTTTTTATACAATTGATCCAGTTCAAGGAAAACTCTTGAATCCTCCTGATTAAGCCGGAAAGCTTTTTCAAGAGACTCTCTGGTCTTAATTTCATCGTGGAGCTTGTTGTAGTAGGCCAAAGAAAGGTTTCTGTGAACCGTAGGATAGGTATCGTCCAGCTCTCTGGATTTTTCCCAGCAGGCAACGGCTTCTTCATACTGCTTCCTGTCATACCACAGGTTGCCCAAATAGTAAAAAGCTTTGGAATCGCCAGGGTTAACCCTTTGAACCGTTTGCAGGACAAGTATGTCTTCAAGGCGGTTTGGAAAACAGTAATCCGGTTTTGCTGCCGCGCCTTTACTAAAGTAGTTCCGTGCAGCGTCCTCCTGTCCCAGGGATAAAAGATTCCAGCCTGTATAGTAATAGAGCATAGGGCTGATATCACCGGCTGCACTTCGGGAAATAAGCCGCTCGAGTATTTCAACGGCTTCCTTGTACAAACCGCAATCGGAATAATCCAGGGACAATTCTATATAGTTTTTAAGGTCATTTCTCATGAGAATCTCAAGTTCCCCGAGCAGCTGACCGGCTGACTTGAGATTTCCTGTCTCCCTGGCTATAAGGTATAGCTCATTTCTGGCACCGAAATCCATTATATCTATATCAATTGTTTCTTTTGCAAAGCTCTCGGCTTTATTAAAGTTTCCGGATTTACGCAGTAAAGCCGTTTTCAGGTTTCTGGCCTTGAAGTTGTGATAATTTCTGACTATTGATTTTTCTATATGCTTATAAGCCAGGTCAAACTCCTGCTTTATGCTGTTAATTTTTGCAAGGGAGAAGTATCCGCAGTCCTGCATTGCTACATTCCAGCATGCCTTATAAAATGCATCGTAGGCTTCATCCAGCTTACCCTGCATTTTCAGGGAGAGACCAAGGTTATAGCAGGGTTCTCCGTCATAAGGATTGGGATTGTGTCTGGTTGAGGTCTTAACAGCAGTTCTGAAGTATTGCTCGCTCTTTGCAAACCGGCCTCTTCTGAACAACAAGGTTCCGTATGCATTGTTTATGCGTATATCTTCAGGATCTCTGCGCAGGCCTTCCTCGTAATAATTTTCGGGTTCATAGGTGGCATGTCTGTACTGTTCCAGGTGGATTCCCGCAAGATACAGGGCCTCGGTATTGGTTAGCTCCGAAGGCTGGGAAATTGCCTTTGCGGCATTTGGGACCAAATCCTGTTCGACGATTTCAGGGGTATATGCAACAAGAACTCTGCCATCCCTATCGGTTACGGTAATTGTCAGGTCGGTTTCATTATCACCTTCTGCAAGCCGGCATTCAAAATTATAAGTATTTACAGGTGAAATTTCGGTCGTCATTTTGTGATAAACCGAATTTTTGCCTCTCAGCTCAATTGCAGCTTTTTCAAAAACAGAAGTAGCGTATACAGATATTTTAATTTTATCTTTATAGACGTCAAGGTTTACTGCTGCATCAATCGATGCATTTTTTACCATCCCTATATTTTTATAAGGCATGAAGTATTGTGTAAAGGTCTTTTCCTCGTACGGGTTGAGCCAGGTGAAGTCGGGCTGGTTATCTGTGAAAACTCCGGTCATTAGTTCTATATACGGCCCGTCTTCATCGGTAAGATTTCTGTCCCATGCCTGGCCGAAATCACCATTGCCCCAGGTCCATTGTTTCTTGCCCGGTGAAATATGATGTTCTGCAACATGCAGCAGACCGGCCTGTTTTTGATGATCATATCCGCCGACAAAATTGTAGTCGGATTTGTAAGCCATGTAGGAGGTGGGGACAGGGATGTTTTTATATTTTGATATATCCACTCCTGCCGAATAGTCTACCTTATAGTAGGTACCTGTTGCTATGGGGAAGGTGGAAACATCCCGTTTGCCATGGTCAAATACTGCCGTGACGTCAGGCGGGAAAACCGACTGAGTGTGATCGTTTACCGCAACTGCAGGATTTGCCCACCATAGAAAGGTCTGCGGCTCACAGGTTCTGTTATATAACTGGGCCTTAATTTCCAGATAAGCTTTATCAGGATATATGGTAAAACCTGCAGTTACCTTTGTTCCGTACATTTGATCAATTTCGCCTATCCAGCAGGTTTTACTGCCATCCGCATTCTCTTTGAGAGTATATTCAACCGGAGAGTAAGTGCTTGGTCTATGATGCTGCGGCCAGTTGAATTCTATTCCACCGGAAATCCAGGGGCCGGCAAGACCGACCAGGGCGGGTTTTACAACCTGATTGTAATAGACGAAATCGTAGCTGTTAGTTTTGTCAAGAGCTCTCTGGATTCTGCCTCCCAATTCAGGTATTATCCAGATCTGGATATAGTCATTTTCAAGAAATACCACACGGTACTTCTGCGTTACTTTATTGTCATATATTTTATCAATTACAGGCAGGGGATAAACTTTTCCGGAGCTGCCCTGATAAACCCTTTTCTCCAAAAACATGGGGTTTTTATCTGGTTTTCCTATTGGATAGGTTGGAAGCTCTATGTCTTCATCCCACATTAATGCTTTTCCTTTTGAATCTGCCATTAATAATTCCTCCTTATTTATTATGCAAATTTGATTTTTTCATAAATTTGTATGACGGGAATCAAATTATATTTCTATCTTAACATTATAAAATACCTGATAAAATGGAATAAAAAACGAAAGAGATGGACTATATTACTATAAAAATTTGATTTTTTAAACATAGTATAATAAAATAAAGTATATTTGAAATATTTTAAAAAGCAGTAAACAGTTATTAATGGAGAGTGGAGAGAAAATGGGGCAGATAAGAAAAATTCAGGGCTTTAAAGATGAAAAATCCATTGTGTTTCCAAGGCTTTTTCTTGAGTCGGCCAAAAGTGATCCTCTGGTGGATGCCATATATCCAACCGACATGGGCTTCTATCCACATGCACAATTTCACTATAGAGAGCGTTCGAGGGGCTGCGACCAGAATATACTGATTTATTGTACAGGAGGAGAAGGTTTTATATTGCTGGACGGTATAAAACACAGGGTTGAAAAAGATACTCTTTTGATAATACCTCAAGGCATGCCGCATACCTATGGTGCCGGTAAAACAGATCCCTGGAGCATATACTGGCTTCATTTCCTTGGAAGCAACGTAAAAAATTTTCTCAGGAATATAAATGTTGAAAACCCCATATTTCATTATGCAATAGATAAAACATCAAAGGTCAGGCTTTTGTTCGAGGATATTTTCAGTGTCCTGGAAAAAGGGTTTACCCAGGAGGCAATGATTTACTCCTCACAGGTGGTTGCAAATATTCTCGGGGCTCTGCTGTTCCAGACCCCAAATCTCATCAGTGTTCCAAAAGAAACGGCACTCCAGGTAGAGGAGTCCATTCTTTTTATGACCATGAGTTTAAAGAGGAATCTTACTCTTAAGGAATTATCCGATCAGGCCAACCTGTCACCTACCCATTACAGTTTTTTATTTAAGAAGAGAACCGGGTATTCTCCCATAGATTATTTTCTAAGATTGAAAATAAAAAGTGCATGCCAGTATCTGGATACCACACAGCTGAGAGTTAATGAAATTTGTCAGCTGCTGGGCTTTAACGACCCCTATTACTTTTCCCGTGCATTCTACAAGATCATGCAGCTGTCTCCAACCGCATACAGGGCTGTAATGAAGGGGTAGCACTAGAACATGGAGGTATGGCTTTAAAGAGTTCGAATCTCCTCTATTCGCCTTATAGAGGATGAGGAGTGAGCAAATTTCATTACATTTTGTGGCCGCTATGCGGCTCAAAGCCATAAATGGCTTAGGAGGCTAATATGATATATGAGAGCATTTTTAAAGGAACAAAATCCGTAGTAATTGAAAATGAGAAGTTGAAGGTGATAGTTCTGCCTGAGCTGGGCGGAAAGCTTGCATCCATTTTTAACAAATCAAAGGAATTTGAACTGTTATTTCAAAATAAAGCCGATTCATATAAAAAGGCAGGCATATATGAGGATTTCGGCAATTATGATGCATCAGGCTTTGATGATGCCTTTCCGTCAATAAACGAAGGTATGGTAGAGGTGGGAGGAGAACAGATAAGATACCCCGACCATGGTGAAATATGGACTATGACCTTTAGTAGTACAATTGCAGGTGAGAAACTGATTCTGCATGGAGACAGTTCCATTTTATCATATGATTATAAAAAGACACTAAGTATACAGGGGGATCAGCTATTGATCCAATATGTCATTGATAACACCGGTACCGAAGACATTCCATGTTTATGGGCAATGCACTGCCTAATCCGGTGTGAAGAGGATATGCAGCTTACCTTTCCCGAAGGTACCAAAGAAATAAGAAATGTCTATAAAAGCAAGTATTTAGGTGAAGTAGACCAAATTCATCCTTACCCGTCAATTCCTATGGAGGATGGGAGTGAATTCAGACTGGACAGAATATTCCCGGAGAAGGCAGGAAAATGCGAGAAATATTATGTGAATGGCAAGGTCGACGCGGGGATGTGTGGAGCCTATTATCCCGGCAAAGATGTAGCCTACAGGCTGTATTTTGATAAGGAGAAACTGCCGTATTTGGGGTTCTGGCTTACCGAAGGAGGCTTCAGAGGGGACTATAATTGTGCAATGGAGCCGGCTAACGGCTTCTATGATTCCATTGCGGCTGCCCGGAAAAATAATGCAGTCTATTATTTAAAGGCCGGAGAAGCCTTGACTTTTGACTTGAAAATTGAATTAATGTAGATCAATAGCAGTGTTTTCATTAAACACGCCCGGCAGCGGCTTTGGGATATTTACCCGAAGCCGCTTTTTATTGTCTTTTCGGACACTGCCCTAAGGCCCAAGGATTGGCGCAAAGTTATGTCTGAGGATGTATATTCTATTGTTGTATTGTTGTATTCGAATGTTCTGATTGTGTTTGGTTTGTGGATTTATTGGAAGATGTTTACGAAACAAGTCGTTATTTTTATACATATTTTATAAAAATGGAATATTGTGGTAAATAATTTTTGTATGATAAGATTGTAACAAATCAATGGAAGGATGTTAATAATATACAATCTCATACAAAATATAATAAAAAAAGGAGGGTACACATATGCTTGCAGAAAAAGATCAGGTTTTTTTAAAGAATGAATCCAAAGAGATAAGAAAATTGATTATCAGGTTTTCAAATCCGGAATTGTCAAATCATTTTGGAGGTCCTTTTTCTTCTGTGGAAATAATGACATATTTATATCTGTTTGTTATGAGGGATATGGATTTATCACAAAAGGAGAGGGATAAACTTATACTTTCAAAAGGTCATTGTTGTCCGACTTTTTATGCACTTCTCCAGCGTCGGGGATACCTTTCGGAGGAAGATCTTCATACATATAAAAAACTAAACAGTCCGTTGCAGGTTCAGCCCGATATGAAAAGGCTTCCCTTTGTGGATTTTTCTTCGGGTTCATTGGGACAGGGCTTATCAGTTGCAGTAGGGATGTCAATAGCAAACAGGATGAAAAACTCCAAAAATAATACATATGTCATTCTGGGGGACGGAGAGATCCAGGAAGGGCAGATATGGGAAGCTGCAATGTCGGCATCCAAGTACAGGCTCGACAATCTCATATGTTTTCTCGATAAAAATAATCTGCAGTCTGACGGGAATGTGTGTGATGTGATGCCAATAGAGCCAATATACAAGAAATGGGAGTCTTTTGGCTGGTTTGTAACCGAAGCGGACGGGCATGATTTTTGCCAGATTGACCAAAAGTTTAAAGAATGCCTGCAAGTTTCCGGTGTTCCTAAAATGATTATCTGCAATACGGTAAAGGGGAAAGGTGTATCATTCATGGAAAACAAATATGAATGGCACAGCAAAATCCTCAGCAATGATATGAAGCTGTTAGCACTGAAAGAACTGGAGGAGATGGTATGCTAAAATACGAAACCATGCAGGAATATTCCCGGGCTTTATTGCAGCAGGGTGAAACAAATAAAAGGATTATCGTGGTAGATTGTGATCTTGGAGAGCCGTCAGGAACAAAAAGTTTTAGGAACAGGTTTCCCGACCGCTACATAAATGTGGGCATAGCCGAACAGAATGCAGTGGGGGTGGCGGCAGGCCTGGCAAGCGAAGGCTTTATACCTGTTGTACATTCCTTTTCCATGTTTGCCTCCTTAAGAACCTGTGAACAAATAAGGAACAGTCTCTGCTATACAAATATGAATGTCAAGGTTGTAGGAACAAGGGCCGGAATCTCCAACAGCTACTTGGGAGCGACACATCATGCAATCGAAGATATTGCAATAATGTCTTCAATACCTAATATGGTTGTTATTTCACCTTGTGACGGAAATGAAGTAGGAAATGCATTGAAAGCTTCTATTGAATATGATGGTCCTGTTTACTTGAGGATAAACAAGACCGAGACAGAAAATATTTCAAAGGAGGATTTTATACTTGGTAAAGCGAGTGTAATAAGGGAAGGAAAGGATTTAACACTTATTGGAACGGGAGATCAGGTAATAAATTGTGTTAAGGCAGCAGAAACACTGACAAAATACGGTTTAACCGTAAGAGTTGTAAATATGTCAACCATAAAACCTGTGGATGAACAGATAATTATTGAAAGTGCTAAAAGAACAGGAGCTATAATTGTTGCTGAAACCGGTAACATGTTAAATGGTCTGGGGGCCCAGGTATGCAGGGTGGTTTGCAAAGAAAGACCTGTACCTGTGAGAATTGTCGGAATAAATGACAGTTTTACCGAGACAGGGAGTTATTACGAATTAATGCATAAATACCGCATAGACGAGAACAGCATCGTAAAAGCCGCATTGGAAAGTGTAAATTATAAAGTACCAATGGCTATGGAGCTGTTGAATAAATTCAGGGATGATATTGCCTGATTGCGTATCTTGAACGGGATTTATCAGTGGGATTTACAAACAGATTCATGGATATACCAAAGCTAGTTTGTATTAGTCTGGGGGAGAGAAAATTGATAAAAGCAATTATTTTTGATTTTGACGGAGTACTTTTTAATTCTAGAGAAGTCCAGAGAAAAGCTCTAAATGAAAGTTACCGCCTGGTCGTTAAGACCGGACAGCCATCCTTTGAAGAATTTTTAAGCCATAGTGGGGATTCTATATTTAATATACTAAAAAAAATGAATCTGCCTGTAGAAATGGCTGACTACTACCTGGGCATGATCAAAGAAAATGCCTGTGATGTGAAAGTATATGAAGGGATAAATGACCTTTTGGATCAGCTTGCTAAAGATGGTTTTCAGCTTGCAGTATGCACGGGAAGAGATAAAAAAAGTACCATGCAGCTGATTGATATGAATAACTTGAATAATCATTTTGATGTAATAGTGTGCGCTGATGATGTTTTGTATCCTAAACCAAACCCGCAGATTTTAAACCGGGCTGTCAGCTTGCTGGGTACGGTCAAAGAATCCTGTGTAATGATAGGGGACAGCTGCAATGATTTGATCTGTGCAAAAAATGCAGGTGTTAAAAGTATTGCAGTGGGGTGGGGAGATACCAAAGAGGAGGTTTTAAAACAGCAGACTCCGGACTTTTTTGTCAGATCAACGGAGGAATTGTATGAGTGTGTCAAGGGAAGATCGCTTCTTTTGAAGGTTAAGTAGAAATATAAGGAGGTGTCACCATATATGGATGTAATCAGAGAAGCAAAAAAGGTCTTTGATATTGAAATTGAGACCTTGGAAAGTGTGAAGAACAATTTGGGAACCGAATTTGAAAAAGTTGTTCTGAGTATAGCAGATTGTGAAGGAAGAGTTATTTTTATCGGAATGGGAAAATCAGCACATATAGCGGGTAAAATTTCAGCCACCATGTCCAGTTTGGGGGTTCCGTCATTTTTTTTGAATGCGGGGGAATGTGCCCACGGCGATCTGGGCTTGATACAGGAAAAGGATATTGTTGTGCTGATAAGCAACAGCGGCGAGACTGATGAAATAATTCAAATAATACCGTCTTTAAAAAAAATCAATGCCAAAATCATCAGCATAACCGGGAATAGAAAATCAACTCTTGAAAAGAACTCCAGCATCACTTTGAAGTTAGATATTATTAAAGAGGCATGTTCATTAAATCTTGCCCCTACCTCAAGCACTACGGCTGTTCTTGTACTGGGTGATGCTCTTGCGGTTGTACTGTCCAGGTTAACCAACTTTACATCGGATAAGTTTGCCGTGTATCATCCCAAAGGTGCTTTGGGCAAAAGGCTGCTGACATATGTCAGAGACCTGATGTATTCAGGAGCCGAGAACCCGATTATACATGAAGAGGCAGCAATAAAAGAGGTTATCCTTGAAATGAACAAAGATCAAATGGGAATTGTCAATGTCGTTGATGTAAATAACAAATTTACAGGAATAATTACAAATAAAGAATTACTTGACTGTGTGGATAAAAACGGTTTGCATGCCCAGCTTAAAGCTTCTGCAATAATGAATCGCAATCCGAGAGTTGTGAAACCGGATATGAAGGTATCTGAAATAATGGAAATCATAAATTTTGATCCGGAGATATCATTTCTGACCGTAATAAATGATTATTTTGAACCTATTGGTGTTGTAAAAGTTAAAGATTTTATTAAAATGGGCATTTCCGCATAAGAAAATTTTTCTGTAATGTAATTTTTAGACTTTTGTACTAAACATAAACTTTTCATACTAAAAATAGAGAGGAGTGACAATATAAATGTTAGGTGAAACAGCGGCATTTATTATGCCACACTTTGCTTCCGGCCGGGATAACAGAGATATATTATTCCTGAAAAATGCCGTAGACGGAGTTTTTAAACAGACGGATGAAAACTGGCATTTGATTATTGTGGATGATGCATCTGATAATAATGATGCAAAGAATTTTTTAAATGACCTTTACCAAAAGCATCCCCACAGGGTAAGTGTTATTTTTCAAGACAAAAACAGGGGACAGGGCGC
Organism: Bacillota bacterium; assembly: GCA_023386445.1. GTDB lineage: Bacteria > Bacillota > Clostridia > Acetivibrionales > DSM-1351 > Ruminiclostridium. The sequence continues at coordinate 41,832 of JAEWJR010000120.1, forward strand.
TTGCAGAAATATAGGAATAGGGTATGCTTACAAAAATAATTTTCCAATAATTTTATTTAATGACGCAGATGATATCTCACATAAAAAAAGGCTTGAAACAGTGAGGAGAATATTCTCGGAGGACGGGAAGGCCGATGTGGTTTATACTACGTTCAAGGTTATCGATGAGCACAATAAACCCGTAGCATCTGAAAAGATTGCACCCTCAATACTGGAAATTATTGCGTCTCATAAAGCCGGTCCTCCTCAGGGCTATGACTGCTGGATCAGGATTGGCACCGATACGGGATATGTTAACCTGACTTCCGCAACAGCGGTTAAAACCCGCCTGGCATATAAATGCCCCTTTCCTGAGGAACGAGTTTCCGAGGATGCGGTTACCTGGATGAAATATTCGGCATTGGGAGGAAAATTTGTATTTACGGATGAAATTCCGTCTTTATACAGAAATCCGCAGAATACCGAAGGCTCTTCATCACGTACCAGGGAAGGCGGAAAAGAAAAGTTTTTTGAAAAAGTTGTGAAATTTAATACGAAAGGTTTTTTGGAATGTATTGATATCGGTCTGAAAAACGGCAGCTTGCAAAACGAGCAAATAAAAGAGCTTATGGTCAGGTTTTACATAAAGCAGGCGAAAACTGTCTATTGTGAAAAAATATATAACCTGGCTTATGAGGAAATATCAAAGGCATTAAATATATCAATAGACCTGGCGTTTCGTAATTTATCCGAACGAGGACTTGAAGATGTCCTGGAAAAATGCCGGTAAAAAGTGAAGCAGGGTATAAATGTAAATTTTATATAGGAGGAATTTATATGGTAACCGTAAGGGAAATTGCAAAAATGATAGATCATTCCCTGTTAAGACCTGAATTGACGGAAGCACAGGTAAGGGAGGGGTGCAGGCTGGCAAGGGAGTACGATACCGCTTCAGTTTGTGTAAAGCCATGTGATGTAAAAATTGCAGGAGAAGAACTTCAAGGCAGTAATGTACTGGTAACAACCGTAATCGGTTTTCCCCATGGCTCTAATAAAACATCAATAAAGGTGGCCGAAGCGGCCGAAGCTATCAGGGATGGTGCTGTGGAGCTGGACATGGTGCTGAATATCGGAAGGCTGCTTTCAAGACAGTTTGACTATGTTGAGGCCGATATAAAAGCTGTTGTGGATACGGCCCACAAGCAGGGTGTGCTTGTTAAAGTGATTCTTGAAAATTGTTATTTAACGGATGAATTAAAAGAAACTGCCTGCAGGATTTGCGAAAAGGTTAATGCGGATTTTGTAAAAACATCGACAGGTTTTGGTACGGGAGGTGCTACGCTTCAAGATCTTGAAATCATGCGCAGGACCTGCAGTGAAAAAGTAAGAGTTAAAGCAGCAGGCGGTGTCAGAACACTGGAAGGGGCATTGGACGTAAGAAGTAAGGGGGCCGTCCGGTTTGGCGCCACTGCTACTAAGGATATCATTGACGAAGCTGAAAGAAGAGCGGAGGAAGGAACATTAAGCTAAGCAGGAAAAATATGATACTTAGGAGGGAAAAACAATGAAGATAGGAATTATCGGATGCGGGTATATTGCAAATTATTATGCAACTACAATGCCCAACCATCCTGAACTGGAGCTGGCGGGAGTGACGGATATCAATGCCAGCCGTGCAAGAAAATTCTCGGAATATTATGGTGTAAAGCATTTTTATACCCTGGAAGACTTACTGGGAGACAAAGAAATATCCATTGTACTTATCTGCACTTATCCTCATACTCATTACGAGCTTTCAAAAGCTATTTTACTGGCAAATAAGCATGTTTATACAGAAAAGCCCATGGGAATGAATTTTGAAGAAGCATCAGAGCTGGTTGAACTGGCAAAATCCAGAAATCTGTACATAGCATCCTCACCTAACATACTTCTGGGGGAATATGCCCAGGGTATCATGAAAGCCTTGAGAGACAATGAAATCGGCCGTCCCATCCTTGTGTACGCCAACCTTGACGACGGTGCCGTACATCATATGCGTTACTGGACGTGGCACAGCAGAACGGGGACTGAGTGGCCTTACAAAAACGAGTTTGCGGTGGGAAGCCTGCTGGAACATGCAGGGTACTGCATTTCTTTATTAACTGCGTTTTTTGGGCCTGCCAGAGAGGTACAGGCCTATACACGCTGCCTGATACCCGATAAACTGTGTAAAAATGTTAATGACACTACCGGTCCGGACTACAGTGAAATAGTTATTGAGTTCAGATCAGGCATGGTCGGACGGATAACAATCGGTACGGTAGCACCCCGTAATCATTCTCTGATGATAGTGGGGGAAGAGGGTGTTCTCTCCACTGATGCGTTATACTGGGATGTACAGCAGAAGGTTTATATTCAAAGGAGAAAAGACTTAAGATCAACGGATCAGGGGGATGCCAAAGCATATTTAACAGATAAGGAAGAATATAAATTTACAAGGCCGGGAGACTTTGAATTCCGGAGCGGTGACGAAGTAAATGTGGATTGGGCCAAGGGGGTGGCGGAGCTGGCCGAAGCAATATCGCAAAAAAGAAGATGCCGCCTGGACATGGATCATGCACTTCATATTATGGAAATTATTGATGCGGTAAATACCGACCGGAGTTTCAGCGGACCCCAAAAAATAAGAACAAGTTTTGAACCGGTACAGCCTGTGGAGTGGATAAGGGAAAATATTGCATGATACGGCCGGGTTGGGAAGGACAGCTATGGAAATGAATTCATTTATTAAACTCAGGCTTTCAGCTTTGATGTTCCTGCAATTTTTCTGTTCGGGTATAATCGGACCTATTATGAGCCTGTACCTTATGAAATACTTGAATTTTTCAGGTGACAGGGCGGGAATTATACTTTCAATGGCCGGAATTACCGCAATCCTGTCCTCTATCACAGGTGTACTGGTTTCCGGGAAGCTAATAACTGTAAACAGGCTGCTGGGCATTTGTCATTTGCTGTCAGCAGTATTTATTACCATACTGACCTTCCAAACGCGGTTTGAAAGTGTATTATTTCTTTATTTACTGTATACACTTTCCTTCGGTTGTACAAACGGGTGTGTATCAGCTATAGTTTTTCAAAATCAAAAGGATGCCGGGAAAAATTATGGGGGTATACAGATGTGGGGGTCTATAGGCTGGATATCGGCAGGTTGGCTGTTTAGTTTTTTTTGGCTGAGAAACCTTGACGGTGTGTCTGCAATGAGCAGGCTTGTTGATTCTCTGAAGATATCGGGCGGAATTTCACTGTTATTATTTGTTTACACATTTTTTCTGCCCCAAAAAAAGCTGGAGTTTTATACAAGGTCATCCCTATTTCCAAAGGAGGCTATAGCTGTTTTTAAAAGACCCCGGAACCTTTTTCTTGCTGCTGTTATATTTGTCACATTTTGTTCATTCCAATACTATCTTTTTGCCATATCACCCTTTTTACTGCAAAGCCATTATGATGAAGCAGTTATTATGCCGTTGTCAGGTATGGCTCAGATATCGGAAGCCGTTTCGCTGGGAATATTGGGATACTTCATTACCCGGAAGGGCTACAAAAATGTAATGCTCTTTGGTCTTGCCTGCAGCGTACTGCGATATGCGGCTCTGCTGGTAAGCCCCGCATTGCCTGTTGTTTTAACGGCATTAATCTGCCATGGCCTGGCTTCAGCCTTCTTTTTTACAGCTGCCTGCATATATTTGGACAGCCAGTGTGAAGATAGCACGGTACGTTCAAGTATTCAGCAAATGGTAAGTGTATTGGCGTATGGATTTGGTGTTTCCTTTGGTAATTTATTTGCGGGCACGGCGTCTACACTGTTTGGAGCAGAGATTAACGGTGTTGTCAATTATACTGCATTCTGGAGTATACCTTTTGCTGTTAATACGGTTACACTTATTTTATTCCTGTTATTCTTTAAAACTCATTCAAAACAGCATAGCACTGTCCAAAGGGGCTTCGAGGTTTAATAAATTTAACAAGGGAGGCAGCTTTATGATTGGAATAGGAATTATTGGATGCGGTGCAATCACAATGCACCGGCATGCCCCTGAATTTTCAAGCAATCCACATTCAAAAATTATCGGTTATTATAACCCTGGCCGTGAAAAAGCCGAAATACTTGCGGCAAAGTACGGAGGAAAGGTATATGCCTCCTACCGGGATATGCTGGAAGATCCGCTGACAGATGCCGTGTGCATATGTTCGCCCAACAAATATCATGCCGCCCTGAGTATTGCTGCTATGGAGGCGGGAAAACATGTTTTGTGTGAAAAGCCCATTGCCGCAACTATAGAAGAAGGAACCAGGATGATCGAAATTTCTGAACGGACAAAAAAAATACTCATGATTGCCCACGATTTGAAATTCGAAAATGCCCATAAAAAAGCAAAGGAAATCCTTGAAAATAATGAAATGGGTAAAATTCTCAGTTTCCGTACAACCTTCGGACATGGCGGCCCTGAAAAATGGAGCACCGATAAAGGTATGAATTCCTGGTTTTTCAAGAGAGAAAATACCAGTTCGGGGGTTATGGGCGACCTTGGGATACATAAGGCGCATTTGATTGAGTGGCTTATAGACGAGCCTATCGAGGAAGTAAAAGCTTTTTCTTCCTCAAGGGATAAAAAACTTGAAAATGGAGATTTTGTTGAAACCTATGATAACAGCATATGTCTGCTCCGGACCAAATCCGGAATTATAGGGACTTTAGCGGCAAGCTGGACCTATTATGGAGGATTGGACAAGAGCACGGTGATATATTGTTCAAACGGTACCATTGATATTTATAATAATTTGGAAATCCCATTAATCGTAACTAAAAATACCGGGGAAAGAATCTGCTATAATTTTGATGTACAGAGCAGGTCAGGCATTGCAGATTCTTTTATTAATAGCATAATGAACATCACTCCTCCAGACATACCGGGAGAAGAAGGGCTGAGGGCCCTTAAAGTGGTTATAGCCTGTACCGAAGCCTACGAAAAGAATCGAACAGTAAAAGTTGAGAGATAACCTTCAGCCATCACTGGTTTGTACCGGAATACCGGCCGGAATGCGGATTATAACGGTTGTCCCCTTATCTGGAACACTAATATACTCCAGACCATACTGTTCTCCGTAAAATAATTTAATCCGTTCATTTATATTTCTGACACCATATCCATGTGTACTGCTGGTATTTGACTTATGAGTCAGAATAGTCTTCAGCTTCTCGGGTTTTATCCCGACGCCGTTATCCTGGACTTTAAGCGTTATGACACCATCGGATACGTAACCGGTTATCAGTATAAGTCCACTCCTGTCATTCTTCTGCAGGATGCCGTGCAGCACCGAATTTTCTACAATAGGCTGCAGTATTATTTTAATGGTTGTATATTGATAAACTTCCTCATCAACCTGTACCTGGAAGTCGAATATGTTTTCAAACCGCATGTTTTGTATTTCCATGTACATTTTCACATGCTCAATTTCATTTCTTATGGGAATTATATTGCTGCCCTTGCTCAAACTCAGCTTGTAGAACCTGGAAAGTGTCTGGACAGTATCGGATATTTCGGGAACATTGTTATTTATGGCAGACCAGTTGATCATATCCAGTGTATTGTATAAAAAATGAGGATTGATCTGTGCCTGGAGGGCCAGCAGTTCGGCATTCTTTGCCTCCAGTCCGATACGGTATTGTTCGTCAACCAGGAATTTAAGTCTTGCCGACATACTGTTGAAGTTTTCAATAAGTTCTCCTATTTCATCGTTACCCTTGGCTGTGATTTCAATATTAAAATCACCTTTTTTCAGAAGCCTTATATTTTTAAGCAAAAGAGAGATATTTTTTGTAATTGAGGAAGATATCACATATGCCAGGATATATGCTGCGGTACCGATAAGCAAAAACATCAGAAGAATCTGGTTTTGTATCTCTTTCCCAACTGCGGTGATTTCACTGAAAGGAGTTATGGAAACCAGCGTCCAGTCGGAGTTGGGCAGCTTCTGACAGGCAAGGATTACATGCTCATTTCCTAAATCCCGGGTGCTGTAATACATTCCGCTTTTACAATAATTCTCAAGTTCATTACTGCCTAAAATCCAATTACTGTTAATTTTTTCAGAGGAAGAGGATATTATTTCATCTTTTGAATTTTGTATATAAGTAATGGAGTTCTTGGTAGAGGAGGCTTTTTTCAATATGTCGCTTAAATTCTTTTCCAGTATATCTATCCGGACAAAGCCTAAAAAATTCAGATAGTTGGATTTATCCAATATGGCACTGACTGCCGAAACACGCTTTATTTCAAAATTGTCAGGTTTTGTTGTGTAATCCTGTTCGGTTGTTTTCACCCAGATAACCTTTTTGTGATATCGTGTAAAATCCTCATACCAGCCGGAATTCTTCGCATCCTGAAAACTCAAAAAGTTAACTTTTTCCGAGGAGTAGAGAAAATCATCCTTTACATATAACTTGACATTGAACACTTCATCCTGGTTCTGAAAAGATCTCAGATAACGCGAAAGGTCCTGCATGTCCAGCATCTGGGAAGGGATATCAAGCTTGTCCGGTTCCTGGCCGATGGTACTGTTGATTTTTTTATCCACCAGAAGAACATCAATTGTATTGATTATTTTATCGATTTTATATGATACGAACAGGCCGGATTGCTCAAAGGAATGCTTTGCAGAATAGCTGACCAGTGTCTCTATAGCTTCATATACCCTGAAATTGGACATTATAGCAAAAACACCGAAAGGCACAATAATCAAAAGCAGGTAGGAGATCAGCAACTTGTTTTTCAGTTTTATACCGGACAATTTCATAAAAAAGTTTCCTGGATGAAAAAATTTTTTCATATGCGCAGCTCCCTGTACTCGGATGGAGTCATATTCGTATGCTTTTTGAAAATCTTTGTAAAGTAATTCTGATCCGAGTAGCCTACCCTGGCAGCTACATAGTACAGTTTTACGGTACTGTCCGCCAGAAGTTCCCTGGCTTTCTCGATTCTGAATTCCGTAATATACTGATTTAAGGTTTTTCCGGTCTCCTTTTTAAAAAGCACACAAAGATGGGAATGGCTTATATAAAGCTTATCAGATATGAATTTTATTGACAGCTCCGGATTTCCGTAATTATTTTCAATAATTTCATATATATCCGATATACACCTGCTGACACCTTCCAGCATGGCAAATTCCGAAAAATAAGCCGTGGTGAAGTTCGAAACAAATGTCTCCACCTCATCTATTGTTGTAAATTCCGATAATGTCTCCCAGAGAATACTTTCCGAGCTTGCTGCCGAAAAAACGATTTTTTGTCTGGCGGCATGATTCAAAAGAGCCAGGAGTATTTTAAAATACAAACTTTTTATATTTGGAATCAAAGTATTGGTATGGGATCTGAGGGATCTGGACAAATCTTTCAGGAATGACAGAGTCCTGTCATTATCCCTGGTGACCAGCAAATTTTTAAAATCGGCTAATATTTCTTCCTTTATCTCAAAAGTTAAAGAAGTATTAACCTCCGATCTTGAAAATTTCCCATACCCTGCAAAAAACAGCTGCTGAGCTGCAATGACTGCTGACTGGTAGGACAGGGATATCTTTTGCAACGTTTCCGCAACACTTCCTATTCCAATAAAAACAGGATATTTATCTTTTAATTTATTTATTATTTGTGCGGATAAACTATTTAAAATAGTTTCATTTAAAAGTCCGGAATCATCCAGAACAAATAAAATCAATGTATCGCTGCCCTTAAAACCGGAAAAGGACTTGAGTCTGTTTTCTAAAAAAAAGTCATGGATTAATTCCTGAAGATACGGTTTTCCAAATCCTTTTAATGATATGGGGTTCCAATCTCTTACACCAAAACTGAATAAGAGAACGGCAAATTTTGTTTGGGGTGTTACCTGAATGTCGGATAAATTCAGCCATTTTTCCATCCGTGAGGTATCTGTATTCTTCTGGATTACTTCCATGGGAAAATTAAACTTAAGGATATCCAGGCTTTCCTTTATGGTTATATCCCTTTTTAAATCCAGGGCCAGCTTTTCCTTTTCCTGTGAACACATGGAGACAGCCTCTGAAATAACTTGAGAAATTTCTTTCAGATTAATGGGTTTCTCAATATAACTCACAGCCTTAAGGTGCAGAGCCGACTTAAGGTACTCCTTGTCGGAGTAACCGCTCATAAAAATAATTTTACAGTAGGGCAGCACATCACGCAGTTTGGTAGCAAGTTCAATTCCATCCATTTTAGGCATGCGGACATCGGTCAACAGAATATCAGGTCTGAGCTCCGACGCTTTTTCGTAGGCAGCTGCACCATCGGCAGCCTGTTCAACAAGGTCCACACCTAAACTTTGCCAATTGAGATTTTTAATAAGACCGTTCCTTACAAATCCTTCATCATCGGCGATGAGCAGACTGATCATTGAGAACCCTCCATTAGAACGTATTTATAAAAGCGCATTTATAAGGCTTGCCTGTTACAGGTCAATAGTATAGCATTTTTCCTTTTGGTTGAGAAGGATAGCAGGTGCATATTTGAATTATTACAAACAATTTTACTAAAAATAAAACATTTATCATGTATTACTGATATCCATTGTCATGTTAAATTAAATGTGTAAAGCGAATAACGAATTATACAATGCATTGATCTTAGTCACAACAGGAGGAATTATTAATGAAACTTATTCGTGATGTATTTCAGGATTTTAAAAAAAATAAAGTGATTTTATTTATGCTGATTCCTGCGGTACTGTACTACTTTATTTTTATGTATGTTCCCATGGCGGGAATCATTATAGCCTTTAAACGTCTGGATTATGCCGCAGGAATATTCGGCAGTGACTGGGTGGGCTTTGATAATTTCAAGTTCTTTTTATGTCAGGTCAGGCTTTCAACGTTACAAAAAATACATTTCTATATAATTTAGTATTTATAGTTGTCAACACTTCATTGCAAATAACGGTTTCCATTTTTTTATCGGAAATGAGAAACAAATATGTTAAAAAGACAACACAAACCCTGATGCTTATGCCTTATTTTATTTCCTGGGTAGTGGTCGGAGCTTTTATATATAATATCTTCAACTATGAGTTCGGAGCCTTGAATACTGTTTTCAAGTCACTGGGACTTGAACCGGTGGATGTTATGGGAACAGTGGGTGCATGGAAGTATATTCTGGTATTTTTTAATGCATGGAATGGTGTAGGATACGGAAGTATCGTGTATATGGCCGCTATAACGGGGATTGACAAGGAACTGTATGAAGCCTCTGAACTGGATGGCGCAAACATATTCCAGCAGATTTGGAGAATAACAATACCAAGCATCAAGCCTACAATTATTATAATGATCCTTTTAAATGTGGGATCAATTTTCAGGGGAAATTTCTCAATGTTTTATCAGATAATCGGAAATAACGGACTTTTATTTAATTCTACCGATGTTATAGATACCTTTGTCTTCAGATCACTTATGAAAACGCAGGAGGTGGGAATGGCATCTGCTGCCGGCTTATACCAGTCAGTACTGTGCTTTGCCATCATTATGATTACCAATGGGATTATCAAACGTGTAGACAGTGAGTATGCATTATTTTAACAGACTTCGCAGCGGAAACAGAATATCTGTAGTTTGTAAAATCCTGATCCTGAGAAAATTTTCCGCGTCGGACAATACACGTTTCAGATGTTACAGACTACCAGCAAATACATGGAGGTACAGATGAGAATAAAAAGAGGCAAGGAACAACTGATTTTTAATTTAATAAGTTATACAACTGTTATCATATTCACCCTTTTGTGTGTTATCCCATTCCTGCTTGTCATATCAGGATCATTTACCGATGAGGGTTCGATACATGTAGACGGTTATAGATTTATTCCCGGGAAATTTTCTCTTAATGCCTACAGAGTGGCCTTCGCCATGCCGGCCAACATACTCAGGGCCTACGGAGTGACCGGTACGGTAACCGTTGTGGGAACACTGGTGGGTCTGTTTATAATCTGCATGACGGCATATGCGCTCCAGAGGCCCCAGTTCAAATACAGGAATGCCTTTGCCCTGTATTTCTATTTCACAACTTTGTTCAGCGGGGGTCTTGTTCCCTGGTACATTCTAATGGTAAGATATCTTCATTTGAAAAATAATTATCTGGCACTGCTTTTCCCGGCTATGCTTACCGTATTCGACATCATTATTATGAGAAGCTTTATGAAGTCCATACCCGAAGCACTGGCCGAATCGGCAAAGATAGACGGGGCGGGAGAATTCCGGATTTTTGCACAAATATTCCTGCCGTTGTCCAAGCCCGCCCTGGCAACAGTGGGCCTGTTCATAGCACTGAGATACTGGAATGACTGGTATGCATCCATGCTTTTTATTACACAAAAAGAAAAGTTCAGTTTGCAGTTTTATCTTTACAGTATGCTGACCCAAATGGAATTTGCCGCAAATGATGCAAAATCGGCAGGAATAGTCATGGATCAATACCCTGCGGAATCTTTTAAACTAGCTATGACAATAGTTGCAACAGGTCCTATCCTGCTGTTGTATCCTTTTGTGCAGAAATACTTCATTCAGGGCATGACCGTAGGAGCCGTAAAAGGATAAAACCGGGCTTACCGGTTTATCATAAAACATATGGGCCTTTTCAGAATGCATTTTACCGCCTTGCTAGCGTAGCGTTATATTTGTATTTCTGCATAACCGGCTCATTGAAGAAACAATTTATAAGGGGGAATTATATGACTAAATATTTAAAGCAAATCAGTCTGATTTTGGTAATAGTAATGCTGGTTGCGGCACTGGTCGGTTGTGGAAGCTCTGCAGCAGGTGAAAATACCGCTTCAACCTCAACCGCATCGCAAACATCAACATCGGCCGCAAACACAGCTCCTGACATATCAAAGAAAGTGGAACTTAAAATTTACTGTGTAGGAGATGCTTCGCCGGGTGAAGGTTCAAATATGGTAAGAGATGCTGTTAATAAAGTTATAGAACCTAAAATAAATGCAACTATCAGCACGGAATATCTTCCATGGTCAGACTGGACCAATAAATATCAGCTGGTGTTTGCCTCCGGGGAAGAATTTGACGGTATATATACGGCAAATTGGGCATACTACCAGGCTCAGGCCACCAAAAACGGCTTTAAGGAAATCACAAAAGATGATTTACAGAAATATGCACCCAAGCTGTTGACCGATTTGCCGGAAATGGCGTGGAATCAGGCTAAGATCAACGGAAAAATATATATGATCCCAACCACCTTCAATGAATTTCCAACAGTTCACTTCGCGGTCAGGGAGGATTTAAAGAAAAAATATAATGTTCCGGATATTACCGACCTTGATACCTTCGGAGCATATCTGGATGCAATAGCCAGGAATGAAAAGAGCATGGTACCGCTTGATATTTCGGTAATGAATAACTACAGCGATCTTCAGCAGATCTTTAATACTGAAAATGAATATGCTGTCGTAGGTAATGTTTCCGAGAGAAACTTTGTTTACAAAATTACCGATCCGGGTGCAGCTATAGTAAATGTATACGAAACACCTGAATTCATGGCTTTTGCCAAGAAAATGTACCAGTGGAAACAGGCAGGCTATTGGTCTAAAAATGCCATTTCCAACAAGACTCCAAATGCAACGGCCTTTGAGAACGGCAAATCGGCAGCACTTCTGACAAATGCCCTTCAGGCGACAAATTATTCCGAACAATGGCCGTCGCAGCATCCGGGCTGGGAGATCCAGGTATACGATTCATCCCTGGGCAAAAAGCAGATCGGAACTCCGTATATAGGATCAGGCCTGGGAATACATGCCACTTCACGGAATGCCGACAGATTGCTGATGTTTGCGGAATTGGCCAGAACGGATAAAGAATTAAATCAATTATTATGCTACGGCATAAAGGATACCCATTGGTCACTGGTTGGGGAAGACCAGGTCAAATATATCAGAGGAAACACCAAGGTTGACTATACCGACGGACTTTCATGGTTTTTCAGAAATGAAAAATTCCAGTTGAATCCCACAGGTGTTTACTCAAACTATGACACAATCTTTGAAACAGCCAGGAAAAACCAGTTATTCCACTCACTGCAGGCTTTCAATTTTGATGATTCCAAGCTGAAAAACGAAGTTGCAGCTGTTTCAAGTGTAGTTACACAATACGCAGTACCTATAATTACCGGGTTTATGGATCCCGAAACAGGAATCCCGACTTTAAATGAAAAGATGAAGGCCGCAGGCTCGGAAAAGATAATGGTAGCCATCAAAGAGCAGGCTGATAAATTTATAGCTGAGAACAAATAAGATTACCTGAACAATTGCAATATTTTTCACATATTGCAATTGTTTTTTTATGTGAAAGGAGCAAAGTATGACTTCAAAAATCATATAAATTACCTCCAGACCCCATTAATGGTAAGTTAACATTAATATAACCAAATTTTGCTAGGATAAATTTAGGGAAATTAATATAATTTATTTAAAATAAGCTACCCTCTATTGACAATGTACAATACGTTTTTGAGTGGTTAATTTACCTTGCGGCTGCGTTGAAGCCGCTTGCAAGGCACAAAGCCTTACTGCACGCCTTTGCCTTGCCGCAAGCCGTGTTATACATTGTCAATAGAGGGTATAGTTAACAAAAATATACAAAGGGGGCAGTTGCTATGAGAGGCTGTAAAAAGCTAAGTTTATTCCTGGCGGTAATTTTGGTTTTTACCACACTTATGTCTGGTGCCGCAATGGCAGAGAGTGTTTATACGGTTAAGCCGGACGATGTTTTGTGGAAAATTGCACAACAGTATGGAGTAACCTGGGAGTCGCTGGCAGAGTATAATAAACTGCAGAATCCACACCTGATTTATTCCGGACAGAAATTGAAAATACCGGACGGAGAAAGCGGTGAAATCAGTGAAAGCGCACCCGCTGCGAGTAAGGAAGTATCCGGTGACAAGGAAGGAAAAGCAAAGACGGTGGATATTATATCCTTTAACGATTTTCACGGCAATGTGGCAGAAGATGTGAGCGCCACAGGTAAAAATGTCGGCATGTCCAAGCTTGTGGGTGCTGCCAAAACTGCGTTGGAGGTAAACCCCAATACCATTATAGTAGCGGGTGGAGATAGTTATCAAGGTACGGCAATTTCAAATCTGACGTATGGGGCGCCGGTTTCTGAAATGATGAAAGCTATGGGATTATTGGCATCAGCTGTAGGCAACCACGAATTTGACTGGGGTGCGGATAAAATACAGGGCTGGGCAAAGGCTGGTAATTTTACATTCCTTGCATCTAATATCTATAATACAAGCACAGGAAAACCTGTTGAATGGGCGAAACCTTATATTATTACTGAAAAGGGTGGTATTAAGATAGCATTTATCGGCCTTGCCCATCCGGATACACCCTCATTGACGAAAGCGGAATACGTAACGGGTCTCGAATTCAGGAATCCTGCATCAGCTGCTCAGGAATGGATTGACTATCTAAAGTCCGGAAAAGCCGCTGAAGGAAAACCGGATATTATTATTGCGTTGACTCACCTGGACTCCGCCCAGGACGAAAAGACAAATGTGATTACGGGAAATGCTGCGGAGCTTTGTAAAAAAGTTAAGGGATTGGATGGCGTTATTTCAGCGCACAGCCATTTGACGGTTTCAGGTATGGTAAACAATGTGCCTGTAGTTCAGGGCTCATATAACGGACGAGCGTTTGCCAAGCTGACAGTTGTACTTGATCCGAAAGGCAAAGTTGTTACCGTGGAACCTTCCGTAGACCAGATTTACACTAATAAAAACAATATTATCCCGGATACGGAAACATCTGAAGTATATAGTAAATATGATAATGAACTCAAGCCTGTATTAGGGGAAAAAATCGGAACAGCAGCAGCGGAATTCACACATGACAGAAATACCAAGGGTGATGTTACGCTGCTGGGGAAATGGGCTTGTGATGTTATGAAGAAGGAAACCGGTGTACAGATAGCCATTCAAAACGGAGGCGGGCTGAGAAGAACTTTGAATGCCGGAGATATAACAGTTGGCGACTTATATGAAATCATGCCCTTTGATAATTATCTTGTAACATTGGAATTGCCGGGAAAAGATTTAAAGAAAGCCATAGATCACGGCATCAACAATCCTTCAATAACAGACGGGCAGTTTTCTGGACTGAAGGTTACTTATGATCCCAAGGCAGAACATGAAAATAGAGTGGTCGGTATTACACTTGAGGACGGTACTCCAATAAAGGATGATACATACTATACGGTGGTCATAAATGATTTCATGCTTACTGGAGGGGACAAATATGATTTTTCCAACGCACGGAATGTGAAAAATACATATATACCTGTCAGAGACGCCCTTATAGAAGATATTAAACATGAAAAAACAATTACGCCTGTTAAACCAAACTATTTATCTCCGATTGCAGTATTAGAAAACCTGTTTAATATTGCTGCGTAATTACAAACACTTTCATAGAAGTTTTAGTTATTACCCTCTGCGTTTTTTGTCTTTTTATGTTAAAACCATTGACCTTGTCATAACGTCAACCCTTATAACCATAAGTATGATGATTAGTTTTAAAGGGAGGATATGATGGAAAGAAACAATAAGGTTCTGGTTTAAGGCAAACTCAAATGTTTTCAATTTAACAGCTTTCGACCTTTTGAAACAAGAAACCGGAAGGGATGGGAAAGCTGTTTTTGTTATATAGCAATATAAAATAACTGGATTTTTTGTAGAATAAAAGATTTCCATTTTAATAATTATGTAATATAATATTAAAAGATTGTATTAATTTGGCATAGATACGGTTCCTTCATTCTAACATGCAATAGATCTTGACTATACGGCGAATGATAATTGGAGTATAAAGTAATTTGCTTTAAGGAAATGAGTTTAACTTATTTATCTTGATTTGATTTTCTTAATTAATGTACAGTTGAAAAAATAAGTTAGAAAAATATTCTAAATCACGAACTAATAGAATACATATTACATTAGATAAATCAAAAGAGAGACACAACAGCAAAAGAGAGGAGTGGGGGGAAAATGGTCGGGAATGTAATAGAAAACAACGTAGTGACCATTTCAGGAAAAGTTGTATCAGAGGTTGAATATAGCCACGAGGTATATGGTGAGGGCTTTTATTCTTTTTATTTAGAGGTACCC
>JAEWJR010000005.1:0-8807 GCA_023386445.1 Bacillota bacterium
TTTCCATTGATTAATTCCTCCTGAAATATAACTAAACTGTTCTGCGACATAAGTCGCTGATTTGTAACAACATATAGAAGTTTAACATATATAGTCTAACCTGTCAAATCATATTTAATGTATGAAATTCAGATAACCAAGATATTAAATGTTGTTAGTGTAAAATTATTTTACCACATTGGTATACATTTATTCCATAAAAACAAACCAAATATTAGTCTTTTCTGCAAACGTAAAAATTCCGTTCGCTTTTTAAAGATGGTTTTTTCAGTTTCAAATGGTCATATAACGAAATAAAATTTAAACCTGATTGATTTATAAATTGCATTATTTCCTCTTCACCGTATGCCCTTTCAAAATGGGTTTCATCAAATCTTCTATACAGCTGTCCGTCCCTTACAAAGAAGGTTAAATCAAATCTTGCTTTTCTGGTTTTGGGATTATATTCATTTTCCCAAATGTAGGTAATATTATCATCAACCTCATAAAAAATGTTGTTTGATAATATATTTTCAAACTTGTATTGTGTATTGATGTCGAATATAAACAAACCGCCGGGATTAAGATAATTATGCACCAGTTTAAACATTTTTTGGACCTGAACCGGCCTTGTAAGATAATTAAAACTGTCAAGCAGGCATACTATAACATCAACCGTCCCATAGAGTTCAAAACTACTCATATCCTGGTTTAAAAAAAGTATGTCCGTACCTTCCTCCTCTGCTTTTTCAGCTGCACGGTCCAGCATATCGCCGGATAAATCCAGGCAGATCATTTCATAGCCCCTTTTTGACATTTCAATTCCAAAGCTGCCTGTACCACATCCCAATTCCAATATCATGGACGCTTCTTTTTTATTTTTATGTATTATCTTTTCAATAAAATCCGCCCATTTCCTATAGTCTATGTCGAGAGTCAAATTATCATATACATAAGCAAAACTATTATAAATAGCAAACACATCCTTGATTTTTAAGATATTTTCAGTATGTATTTTATCACATATTCAAAAAAGTCAGCAAATTAAATCTGCTGACTTTCCTGTAATTGAATCTTTTTTCTTTTAGTAACCAGTCCGCCTATCCTTCCGGTTTCTTTTGGGCTTAAACTTTTCCAGCCATATTTCTTTACTTTTTCAATTAAACCCAATTCCTGTGCAATTTCATATTTTAATTTTTCATTTTCATCCACCGTTCAACACCTCCTATTGGTATTATGTGGATATTTTCATTATTTTATACCTGAAATTGCATTTTGGATTTAAATTTCTAATCAAAATTTTAAATTATGGTCCAGATATCATTTATTCTGTATAACCTGTACGGCTTTCTGAAGCTGAAGATCATCTTCTCTGGGTATTGCTGATACAGGTGTGTCTTTATACTTGTCTGGAAGTTTTACTTCAATATCAGGTTTGATGCCTTCTCCGTGAATACAAACACCGGAAGGAGTAAAATATCTTGCTATAGTGACCTTTAAACCGGTTCCGTCGTCGAAGCTGTATGTCGTTTGTACCAAACCCTTGCCAAAGGTTTTTGTACCAATAAGTGTACCCTTTTTGTAGTCCTTGATAGCTCCTGCCAGTATTTCCGAAGCACTTGCACTATTTCCGTTGGTCAATACAACAATAGGCAGGTTCAGCTCGGTAGCGTCGGATTTCTGGTAGTTTTTCTTCCCCTGTCTGTCTTCGGTATAAACTATCGTACCCTTTGGCAGAATTCTATCCGCCATGGAAACGACTTCATTATAAAGGCCTCCGGGATTATCTCTCACATCAATTATTACAGATTTGGCCCCCTGCTCAACAAGCTTGTTAAGCTGGCTTATAAAGTTCTCACTAATATTTTCATCAAACATTTTCAATTTGATGTATGCAATATTATTCTCCAGCATTTCACTTCTTATATTGAGTTTTGCCTTTATCTTTTTTCTTACAACGCGTACATCAAAGGTACTGTTTTCCGATTGTCTGAGTATGGTCAGCACAGTCTCGGTATTCTCCTGCCCCTTAATCATACTTGCAACCAGCGCTTCATCCCTGAGCCCGGTAATATCCTTCCCGTCTATTTTCAGTATCTTATCGCCCTGTCTTATGCCGGCAGTCTTTGCAGGTGAGTCATCAAAGGGCTCCAGAACGGTTATTATCCCGTTTTTATCAAGTATTATGGGCAGACCCACACCTACATATTCATCTTCAGTGTGTCTCTGCATATCGGTAAATGCTTTCATTTGTTCTTTATTATAGTATACCGTATAGGGGTCCTTAAGCGAATCCGCCATTCCTGAGATTGCACCTTCCAGTAGTTTATTAGTGTCTATGTCTTCATAGAAGGATTTCTGCAAAATACTTCTGGCTTCATTAAATTTTTGTACAGAAGACCTGGTAACATTACTTTTCTCAAAAGACAATGAATACCTTCCGTTAACATAGGAAATTCCCACAAAGAGCAGAGCCGATACTGTAAAACATATGATTGCTGTCATTGCTATTACTCCGACTAGCTGTCTGTTATCTTTTTTGCCGATATTCAATATGATACACCCCTAATCCTTATAATTTATCAACATGATTTTATACTATAATGTAGTATTAAAACACCAATCTAGTGGTCTGTAACACCTAGAAGTCATATATTGCCTTCGTCCTCCGCCCTATCCTGCGAAAATTTTCCTCGACGGCAACATACGTTTTAGATGTTACAGACCACTTGCATAAATTGTTATATATATTGATATGCTTAAAAGCATAATATTAAACCCGCATTTTTATATGCGGGTTTTAATAGCCATAAATATTTTTTTCAGAAGTCTTTGCCTGCTAAACATAGCTCTGCGGATTGACGGTAGATCCATTCTTACGGACCTCAAAGTGCAGATGAGGCCCCGTTGATAACCCGGTAGTGCCTACTTTGCCTATAGTTTCACCACGCTCAACCTTGTCTCCTACTTTAACAAGGATTTTGCTCTGATGGGCATACAGTGTGGCTAATCCGCCCCCATGGTCAATTATAACACAATTACCATAACCGCCGTTCCAACCTGCCATTATCACCTTTCCGGAATTGGCTGCAATTATCTTGGCACCCGACGGAGCATCTATATCAATACCTGTGTGCATTTTTTTAACCTTATAGATAGGATGTATTCTCATGCCATACGGCGAGGATACCCTTGTATACCCCGGAGTAGGCCACTTCATAATACCGCCGGCATATTTGGTATTTTTGTCCATTAATTGAGCAAGCTGTTTTTCCAGTTTTCTTGACAATTCAATTAATTCATCTTCTTTTTTATCAGCCTGTATCAATTTATTTTTAGACGCTTCTATATCCGATTCCGCCTTGGCCCTTGAAATCTTATAGTCCGAAGCCTTAACGTTCAGTTTTTTCAGTTCCGCCTCTTTCGTTTCAAGTTCCTGATATTTTGTCTGTTTCTGAAGCTCGGTATTTTCCTTGCTGAGGGCTATATCCTGAATAAGTTTCTCGTCATTTTTCTTGACGATTGACAGCAGTTCCATTCTTGAAAAGAATTCACTCAGGTTTTTGGATTCAACAAACAGCTCCAAGGATGACTGATTCATATTCTGATACATAACTCTCATTCTTGTTTTGAATAAATCGGTCTTTTTTTCATAATTGACCTGAATGTCATCTATTTCCCGGCTGATTTTCTCAATGTCCGACTGGACACTTGAAACTTCCTTGGATTTATCGTTTGCACTTTTTTGAACCTTTTGTGTCTGGGCATCATAATATTCCTTTTCCTGAGTACTTTCCTTAATCTGCTCGTTAGCCGCCTTTTTTTCTCCGGCTATCTTCTTGATCTCATTGCTTACGCTCTGCTGCTGCTGTTTGGTTTTATCAATAGTGGATGCTGCGCTGGCAGGCATAATAACACATGAAAATATGTACATAACAACCAACAATATCGTTGATAATCTCTTCATTTTATCCTCCCACAATTTATCTTATGTTATTTAAAAAATAAAATAATAAACCCACAAAATTTATTATACAATAAAACTTTAATAATTTAAAGATTATTACTGGATATGTGACTTTTAGGTGTTACAGAGCACTAGACATCTAAATGCTTCCTGATTGACATTACACTTCCCGAAGCGCCTATAAGGGCACTGACTCCCATATAAATCAAAACCAAAGTACTCCATACGCCGCCAAACTGAACCATTTCAAATCCCCCGCTGAACTGTTCCGACAATCTGGGCTGTGCAAATCCGTATAAATAAGCTACCAGAACAAATGCAATAATGGCCCCAAGCAGTCCCATCAGTATTCCCTCGAAAACAAATGGCCACCGGATAAACCAGTCGGTCGCACCTATGTATTTCATAATGTTTATTTCCTTGCGTCTTGCAAAAACCGTCAACTTTATTGTATTGGAAATAATAAATAACGATATAACCAGCAATAGCCCAATCAGGACAAAGCTGACAATTTTAACCCAGTTTGAGACCTTCAAAATAAAATCTATGGTCTTCTGGGAATACCGCACATTGTCGACACCGGCCAATGACTCCAGCTCTTTTGACACATTGGCACTGTTCTGGGGGTCCTTTACCTTTACTGTAAATGACACATACATCATACTCTCGTCATAACCTTCCAGAATGTCCGAACCACCCAAATCCTTTTTTTCAGAATCAAGGTATTTTTTTAACTGCTCAAAGGCTTCCTTTTTTGAAATTTCCTTATAACTCTCTATATATTTGTTATTGGAAATCTCTGTTTTAACAGCTTCCACCTGTTCGTCCGTAAGTTCAGGAAGGCAGTTTACCTGCATCTGAGGAGTCTTATACAACAAATCCAGATTGTGATTTAAATTAATCAATATCATGTAAAAAACTCCGAATAAAATCAGTGCAGCACTGATGATACTAATTGATGCCAGAGACATCAATCTGTTTCTATATGCATTTTTAAAACTTTCCTTCAGAATATATCTTAAACTCCGAATCTTCATCCCCGTATAGCCCTTTCTGCTGATCCCTGATAATTTTACCCTTGTCGATGGCGATAACTCTTTTTTTCATGGCATCAACTATACTTTTTTCATGTGTAGCAACTATAACCGTAGTACCTCTCTGATTTACCTCAGACAGAAGTTTTACTATTTCCCAGGAGTTTTCGGGATCGAGATTTCCTGTTGGCTCGTCAGCTATCAATAAAGCCGGATTATTTACCAAAGATCTGGCAATGGCAACACGCTGCTGTTCGCCACCGGACAACTGATGAGGATATGCGTTAGCCTTACGGCTCAGACCAACCAATGCCAATGACATCGGCACCTGCCTGCGGATTTCTCTGGGAAGGCATTCTGTTATTTCCATGGCAAAAGCAACATTTTCATAAACAGTTTTGTTTGGTAGCAGCCTGAAATCCTGAAAAACCATTCCCATGCCCCGGCGCAGATATGGAATTTGTTTAGGTGCCAAATTTGACAATTGATACCCGTTAACTATTACTTCACCCTCAGTTACAGTTTCTTCCTTCATTAAAAGCTTTAACAGCGTTGATTTTCCCGATCCGCTTGTCCCGACAATAAATGCAAAGTCACCCTTGTTTATTTTGAGATTTATTCCTTTTAAAGCAACTGTTCCATTGGGATATTTTTTCATTACATCTATAAACTCAACCAATTGGATTACCCCTTATCTCTTAGTCATTTATATTGGCCAGGTATTTTTTGACCAATATAGCCAGTTTGAAGATAACAGCATCATCGAAGCTGGTCAGTTCCAGCCCAGTCAGCCTCTTTATTTTTTCCAGTCTGTAAACAAGTGTATTTCTGTGGATATAAAGCTGTCTTGCAGTTTCGCTCACATTCAGATTGTTTTCAAAAAACTTCTGTATTGTAAGCATGGTTTCATTATCCAATGAATCAGCAGAGTTATCCTTGAATACTTCATCCAAAAACAACTGGCATAAAGAAGTTGGAATATGATATACCAATCGTCCTATTCCAAGATTGTTATAATCATATACGTTGTTTTCTTCACTGAAAATATGACCTATAATCATGGACATCTGAGCTTCCTTATAAGACTTGGTTATATCCTTTAAATTGGCAATAATCGTTCCTATTCCAATAGATGCCTTTACCATCAGTTCGGCATTCAAAGTGTCAATAATTATCCGTGCTATTTTGAATACTTCCTTATAATCATCCTTACTCTTGACTTCTTTTACAAGGACAACATTGTCATTGTCTATTACAACGACAAAATCCTTACTTTTATTTGGGAATAAGCTTTCAATAACTTCATGAACATGTATATCACGCTCACTGATTGCATTTACCAGAAATACTACTCTCATAGCATTATAATCGATATGAAGTTCCTTGGACCTTACCAGAATATCACCCGGTAAAATATTTTCTACTATAATATTCTTAATAAAGGTATTTTTATCGTATTTTTCATCATAATAGCTTTTTAAATTAAGTATATTTAAAGTAAATAATTCAAGGTATTTGATATCCTGGGACTCACTGGACTGAATAAAGGTTATAAACTCCACCTTGTTTTTAACGACAACCTTGTTATATATCCTGCCGTTAATAGTTTGCTGAAGGTTCTTTTCCTGCAGAAAAGCTGCTGCATTGGGATCCTGCTGTCCAATCATCTGAAAATTGGAATGTGCTATTATAATTCCGCTTTCGTCAGTTACTCCAACTTCTTTATTTATAATTTCGCTATATTTGTCTGATAGCGTCTGAAATAGTTTAACAGACATTACTTACCTCCTGATTTCGAAATAATGTGAATTTTCTTCCAATCAGTTCACAATATATTAAAATTATACACTATTACACTTTTTTTTACTACAATACTTATTGTAAATTTATTTTGAATAGTCCTTTACCCTGAACACAGCCAGGCCCAACATCATTATAACAGGAAAAACAGCAGCAGCCAGCATGCCTGATTTCAAGCCCAGCTGTTCTGGCTGCAACTGGTACTCTGCTGCCAGTCTGAGCAGCTTTTCCGATTTTTGTGAAAAATCGGATATGAATCCTGCAAGCCACGGCCCAAAAGCGCAGCCCAGGTCACCAAAAATTGCAAGTATTCCAAACATTGCCGTGCCGCCCTTTGGATAGCGTTCGGCCGTCAGACTGAAAACACCCGGCCACATGAGGCTGACAGCGAAGCCGCAGGCTGCACAGCTCAAAAGTGATATTACAGGTATTTGCACAAACACTGTAACAAGATAGCAGACTATGCAAAGTGCAGCACTGGCTGCAAGCGCCTTTTTCAGGTGAATCCTGTGCCCCCATATTCCATATATGGTCCTGCCTATTCCCATCAGTACTGCAAACAGACAGGGACCAAGCAGATCTCCCATTACTTTTGGAACCTGAAGGCCTTTTTCGGCAAAAAGCGATGACCATTGAGACATTGCCTGTTCAGAAGCTCCGGCACACAGCATGAGAAGCATTGCAGTAACGAACAAACGTGAATTAAGCAATTTGCGCACAGGTATCTTCTCATGTTCAGGCATTGCTGCAACCAGGGGAACTTTTATAAAATTTATCATATTATATAATGGTATGATGGACCATACAACAGGAAGCACATACCACAAACCGCCTCCCATAATTCGCAGCAGAAGAGTGGTTACCGCCACAACCCCAACCTGCCCCCAGGAATAGAACGAATGCAGCAGGCTCATGGCCGAGGCTTTGGCATCTCCAGGCAACGAGTCCACAATAGGGCTCACCAGCACCTCAATAAGTCCTCCCCCAATGGCATATAATATAACGGAAACTGTCAGCCCCGTATAGGGTGAAGGAAATATATGAGGCAGTGTTCCCAATGCTATAAGGCCGGCAGCACTGAATACATGTGCTGAAACGATTGAAATTCTATAACCGATCCTGTCCACGTACTTAACAGCCAGAGCATCCACAACCAACTGTGTTCCAAAATTTATTAATATCAATCTTCCTATCATTTCAAAAGAAATCCGGAAGCTGTTCTGAAATATTATAAAAAGCAGCGGAGCCAGATTATTGACAATAGCCTGTGTAATGTAGCCCAAATAACATGCATGTAAAGTACTTTTATATGTATGCTTCATTTCTGACTCCTTTAATAATTAACTTTGTGCACCTGCTATTATTTTAATTCACATAATAAAAAAAGGAAAGCCTGAGCTTTCCTTTTTTTGTTTCATTATTATTAGTTAATAATTGTACGTTCAGTTTCCTTGTCGAACAGGTGAATCTTGTTTGCATCAAATGCAACTTTGATAACATCACCGGTCTTGGTCTTTGATCTTGCGTTAACTCTTGCTGTTGTGGTTGAAGTAGCTCCTTCAATTATCATATAAAGGAAGGTTTCAGCACCAAGCATTTCAACCAGGTCAACATTAGCTTCAACAATACTGTCCGACATCGATTCAAGATACATAGCTTCATCATGTATATTTTCAGGTCTGATACCCACGAAAACTTCCTTGCCGATATAATCAGTGCCTTCCAGCTTCTTAGCCTTTCCTTCAGGAATCTTAATATCGCTCTTACCGAATACGAGGTGTAAATCATTGCCGCGCTGAGTAAGAACAGCACTTATAAGGTTCATTTGAGGGCTGCCGATAAATGTAGCAACAAACTGGTTGCAAGGTCTGTCGTAAAGTGAAGTCGGTGAATCAACCTGTTGGATGTAACCGTCCTTCATAACAACGATTCTTGTACCCATTGTCATAGCTTCTGTCTGGTCATGTGTTACATATATAAATGTTGTGTTAAGTCTGTTGTGAAGTCTTCCTATCTCAGTTCTCATC
>JAEWJR010000051.1:0-29332 GCA_023386445.1 Bacillota bacterium
CTTCCGCAACTGCCATCGTTATTGGATAAACTGTACTGGAGCCATCAATTACTATCTGTCCGCCGAGTTTTTCAGCTGTGCTTTCTGCCGATGAGCTGGCTGCTGCCGCACTGCTTGCCGCCGAAGTATTCTCAGCACTGCTTGTAGAACTGTCTGCGTTATTTGCACTGCTTCCACATCCTGCAACTGTTGCTGTCAAGGCCAAGCCTAATGCTAAAGCTGTTATTCTTTTCATTAATACGGAATTTCTCATTTTGAAACCTCCACTAGTAATCATTTTTTTATTATTCCTAAGTAAGCAGATTTTTAATATTTTTTACTGCTTTCTATTTACTACATTTTCATTATATTAGTGGTTTTTAAAGAGAGTATTTTGTTTTGGTTAACTATTGTTAATTACACATTAAGAAAGCTTAACAATTTTCTTGAAGGTTGTTTTACTCAATGGATCTCTGATACTTGTTTCTTAATACAATCGTTATTGCGTTAGTTGTAAGCAATATTGCCAAAAGTACGATGATACCTGCTGCAGCCAGATCCTTGAAATCCTCTTTAGGAAGCCCCATCCAATAATATATCTGGAGCGGCAGAGCCGTAAAAACTGAAAAAACACTATCCGGAAGCTTTGAAACATAGGTTGCCGCACCCACCATCAATAAAGGAGCACTTTCACCCAAAGCTCTTGAAACTGACAGTATGACACCGGTAAATATACCGGGCAGTGCCGAAGGTATGACTATCTTTCTTATGGTCTGCCATTTTGTAGCCCCAAGAGCATAGGAACCATGTCTTAAATACTGGGGAACTGCCTTGATGGCCTCCTGAGAAGAAACTATAACTATGGGAAGTACAACGAGTGACATTGTCAGCGCACCTGATAATATACTCTTCCCTAAACCCAAAGTCCTCACAAAGACTGCCAGGCCAAGCAAACCATAAACAATTGACGGAGTTCCCGAAAGGTTTGATATATTTATTTTAATAAATTTTGTCATCCTGTTGTTTTTAGCATATTCTTCAAGATATACTGCAGTACCCAACCCAATCGGAACAGCAAAAGCTATAGTAAGCAGAATAATATTTATACTCCCCACTATACCCGGAAGGATACCTGCCTTATTTGGGAATCTCGAAGGGAAGTTTGTAAAAAAGGTTTTGGTCAGAAAAGGAACTCCCCTTCTGATTATGTCAACCAGCAGTATTGCCAGAACAACGATTCCAATCAATGTAATACAAAAAATTACACCATGAAAGATTGAACTTTTTAGTTTTCTATATTTAACATAATTCATGTGACGCCTCCAAAACTAACTCAATTATTTTAACCCTGTTTTAATATTCCTTTCGATACTTGTCAACGATGTGATGAGAAAGGATATTAAGTCCGAGAGTTATAAGGAACAACAGCAAACCTACAGCAAAAAGTGAATAATATCCTACTGTGCCATGGGGATTATCTCCCTGGCTTGCCTGTACTATAAACGATGTCTTGGTCAGTACGCTCTGCAGCGGATTAAAGGTCAGGTTTGGTCTGGCACCGGCTGCAATAGTTACAATCATTGTTTCGCCTATTGCCCTTGAAATTGCCAAAACAAACGAAGCAGATATTCCTGAAATGGCAGCAGGCACGACTACTTTCAGTGAGGTCTCCATCTTTGTTGAACCCAATGCCAGCGCCCCCTGTCTTAAGCTGTCCGGCACTGCCCTTAATGCGTCTTCGCTGAGTGAAGAAACCAGAGGTATTGTCATAACTCCAACCGCTATACTTGCACTCAATGCATTAAAAATCTCTGTTTGAGGTATTATTCCTTTTAAAAAGGGAGTTATTGCCGTTAATGCAAAATAACCGAAAACAATGGAGGGAATCCCTGCAAGTACTTCCAGAATAGGCTTTATAACCTTCCTCACCTTTCTGTTTGCATATTCACTCAGGTATATTGCTGTTAAAAGACCTATGGGCACTGAGATAACAGCTGATATTAATGTAATAAGAAGCGTTCCGCACACAAGCGGAAGAACTCCAAACTGAGGCTCGCTGAAAAGAGGTGTCCATACCCTTCCAAATAAGAAGTCCTTTATAGATACTTCGGTAAAGAACCCGACTGAATCTCTAAGCAGTGATATTATGATTCCTAATGTAGTTAAAATGGTTATAATAGCAAACAGGAAAAATATATTTTTTGCTATGGTATTTGAAAGCTTCATTCTCTTAATTCTTGTATTGGCAGTTTTTCTGTTTTGTGCCGTATTCACGCTCTGAGTCATTTTTGAGCCCTCCCTCACAACATCATAATAGCATTAATGAAAAAAAGCAAAAAGTAAACTGCTGTTAAGCCAGTGTTAATAAAATGTTAAGTGAAACAGTATTAAAACTATTTTTAGCCAAACATGATTAAATTATTGTTTTGTTAAAAAAATAAACAAGAGTAAATTGCCGATTTGTGCGGATAATATGAATTAAATCCTAATTAAGTGATTTATTAACGTAAATTATTATTAACATCAAGTTAACATAGATTTAAACCTGCATTAAAAAAGTGTTGTTATGATTAAAATACTCAATAATAAATTAAGATAGAGGATTACGATTATGACAAATGATTATAGAATAACAACCAAAAATTTGAATCTTTTTTACGGTGATCTTCATGCTTTAAAGGATGTATCAATTAATATTCCCAGTAATCAGGTAACCGCTTTTATCGGTCCCTCCGGCTGTGGAAAATCAACATTTTTAAAAACACTTAACAGAATGAACGACCTCATATCCAACGTCAAAATCACAGGAGACGTATATTTCGACGGTTTGAATGTTTACAAAGAGTATGATATAGTTGAGTTGAGAAAGAATGTTGGAATGGTATTCCAAAAGCCTAATCCATTCCCCATGTCTATTTATGATAACATTGCATACGGACCTAGAATTCATGGTATAAAATCCAAATCAAAATTGGATGATATTGTTGAAAAAAGTTTAAGAAACAGTGCCCTTTGGGATGAGGTCAAAGACAGACTCAAGCAAAATGCTTTGGGACTATCCGGCGGACAGCAGCAGCGTCTGTGTATTGCCAGGGTGCTTGCAGTTGAACCTGAGATTGTGTTAATGGATGAACCTACTTCGGCACTTGACCCTATTTCAACTCTTAAAATAGAAGATTTGATAGAAGAATTAAAACAAAACTATACTATTATAATAGTTACACATAATATGCAGCAGGCAGCCAGAATCTCAGATTTAACTGCATTTTTCCTTCATGGTGAAATAGTTGAGTTCGGTAATACCAACCAGCTTTTCAGCAATCCAAAGGATAAGCGGACTGAAGACTACATTACAGGAAGATTTGGTTAAGAGAGCTTTTTATACTTTTTGTATACGCGCTGTGCGCGTAGATAGGAGATTAAATATGGTTAGACACTCATTTGATAAGGAACTTGAACAGTTGCACGATTTAATGGTCAAGATGGCCGGTTTGGTTGAACAATCAATCGAGAACTCCATCCTGGCTCTGAAAAAACAGGATATTGACCTTGCCAGAAAAGTTTACCAGAGTGATGATGAGGTAGATGAACTGGAAGGCAGAATTGAAAAAATATGTATAAATCTCATCGCCAGGCAGCAGCCACTGGCAAAGGATCTAAGAACCATTAGCACGGCACTGAAAATTATTACCGATATGGAACGCATAGCCGACCATGCAGCCGATATCGCCGAACTGACTATAAGAATGGCCGATATGAAATATATCAAACCACTGGTTGATATTCCCCATATGGCAGAGCTGGCAAAGAAAATGGTGATCAGGTCAATAGACTCCTATATAAAGCAGGATATTGTTCTGGCTAAAGAAGTTTGCGATGCTGATGATGAAGTTGATGATCTTTTCTCGAAAATAGTACTTGAACTGATAAATATAATGAAGAATAATCCTGAAACAGTTGAACAGGCTACAGATTTCATGTTTATCGTAAAATATCTTGAACGTATCGGTGACCATGCTACAAACATCTCTGAATGGGTTGTATTTAATGTAACCGGATCCCATGGTCATCTTGCAAAAAAGACGGATTAAGAAGTTCACGCTTGGAAAAACCCGTAAGCGGCTTTTCATTAATATTTTGAATTGTTGCTCAAAGCAGCAGGATGGGAGAGAATATGGCAAAACAAACTATTTTTGTCGTTGAAGATGAAATGCATATACAACAGCTTATAAAATACAACCTTGAATCCAACGGTTTCAAGGTTACGGTTTTTGATAACGGTGAAGACTTGATTTCACATACTCAGGACAATATCCCCTCTCTTTTTATTCTTGATATCATGCTTCCCGGTATTGACGGTTTGGAGGTCTGCAGACAGCTCCGCCAGAATGTTGCAACCAAAAATATTCCTATAATCATGCTCACAGCCAAAAGCGAAGAATTTGACAAGGTACTTGGACTTGAGCTTGGAGCCGATGATTATATTACGAAGCCTTTCAGTGTAAGAGAATTATTGGCCAGAATAAAAGCTTTATTCAGAAGGATAAATACTGTAGTAGAACCTAAACTGGATGTTATCACCCACGCCGATATAACTATTGACTGTACCAGAAGAGAAGTTTATAAAGGTGAGAGGCTGATTGAAATGCCCCTTAAGGAATTCGAACTTCTTAAAATGCTGGTTTTAAACAAGGGGAAAGTTTTATCCCGAGAACATCTGCTTGACAAAATCTGGGGTTTTGATTATTATGGGGAAACAAGAACTGTAGACGTACACATCCGTTATCTCAGACAAAAAATTGAGGATAATGATGAAAATCCCACTTTTATAGAAACAATCAGAGGTATAGGTTACAGGTTTACCGACAAAACATCGCCTGCAAACGCCAAATAGTATACATATGCTCTCTGGAGGTGCAGATACTGATGAAATCAAAGATAGTAAAATATACAATATTTCTGGTTATTATTGCAATAACTATTACCGGAATCTTCACATCGGCTCTGGCAAGATATTTTTATAAGTATGAGGTTCAGAACAGCATTGAAAACACTGCTGTTCTTTTGGTACATCAAATAAACGAAGAAACCTCCCGGAATAAAAACATAGACTATGACAAGCTTGCAAAGAACTACGCAAAGCTTTTAAATGAAAAGCCGTCAGCAATTGAAAGCTTTTCTTTTTTTACAAGAATAACAATTATAAACTTTAACGGGACCGTGCTTGGGGAATCCGATTCTAATATTAACGGAATGCAGAATCATCTGGACAGAAAAGAAGTCAAAGAAGCCATTGAAGGTAAAATGGGCACCGATGAGCGTTTCAGTGAAACTTTAAAAGTTACATACCTATACGTAGCATTGCCTATAAAAAAGTACAACATAATTGTCAGAGTATCTATCCCCCTTTACCAGCTAAATTCAATCAACAAGGCTTTCTTCTTCTACACCGTCATTGGAATACTGGTAGGGTTAATGCTTACGATACTGATTTCTTTCAAACTTTCAAAAGTTATGACAGAGCCCATCCGCCAGTTAATTAATACATCAAAGGAAATTGCAGGCGGAAACTACAAGAAACGGGTAAATATCAGTTCAAAAGACGAAATCGGACAATTGGCCCACACATTTAATGAAATGGCAGATAAACTGGATGAAACCCTTTCCGGAATAATGGATAAAAATGTGAGGGTTGATACGGTTATAAACAGCATGAGAGACGGAATCATTGCAGTTGATACCGAGTATAAGATACTGCTGATAAATACTATTGCATGTGATATTTTCGGAGTCAAACACGGACCGGGTATTATAGGTAAAAATCTGATTCAAATTACCCGTAATGCAAAGGTGAATTCCATCCTGATAGATACAATAAAGAATAACCATCCTTTAACCGATGAAATAATGATGTTTTCGCCTTTGAAAAATACAGATAATATCTATAAAATCTATACCAATCCCATAAAAAATACCGACATAATAAAAAGTGTCAACTCGGGCGGAGTTATAACCCTTCACGATGTTACCTCCGTAAAGAAACTTGAACAGATTAGAACGGAATTTGTATCAAACGTAACTCATGAACTTAAAACCCCCCTTACCTCCATCAGAGGCTTTGTTGAAACCCTCAAGAGTGGTGCGATAGAGGATACCGCCGTCGCAACAAAATTTCTGGATATCATAGATATAGAGGCTGAGCGCCTGTATACCCTCATAAACGATATCTTACAGCTGTCAGAAATTGAAGGCATGAGAAAGGATGACAACATAAGGGAAAACAACCTTGGCAGTATAATAGACGAAGTTATTTTGATACTTGGAACTGCCGCACAAAAAAAAGGAGTAAAACTCGAAGTTGAAACAGATGAAAACATAAACCTGCTGGTCAATAAAAACAGGATAAAGCAGATGCTGATCAACCTTGTTGATAATGCCATAAAATACAATGTGGAGAATGGTATTGTTCGCATCAAGGCCAGCAAAGCCAACGGGAAAACAATGATTTCCATCAGCGATACCGGTATTGGCATATCGGAAAAACATCACTCCAGAATTTTTGAAAGATTTTACCGGGTTGACAAAGGCCGTTCCAGAAACATGGGAGGAACAGGGCTGGGACTCTCAATTGTTAAGCATATCGTAAACCTGTACAACGGAGATATCAGGGTAATAAGCAAAGCCGGCCAGGGTACTGAATTTATAATACAACTCCCGCTGTAAAATCCTCAGGGGGATTGCTGATTTTGACAGACTTTTATTGTATAATAGAAATGTCTCAATTGTATTATATTATATTCTAAATGCTGTTTCCGGGAGGTATTTCATGAAATTTCACAAGGTATTAAGTATATTTATGGTCTTGATATTAACCATGTCACTTTCTGCCTGTTCCGGTACGGCTCCCATACAGGATTCATCTGCTTCCACTGCTCCTGTTTCCGGTGAAAATTCTAAAACCACACCTGTTACACTTAAGTATTATACTATAGGAACACCTGATTCCGATTTGGAAAAAGTAAACAAAGCATTAAATGAGCTGCTTGAAAAAAAGATCAATGTCCGTATAGATTATAGTAAGATAAATTGGAGTGATTATGGACATATCCTGTCAAATACAATTAATTCGGGTACCAATTTTGATATAGCATTTGCTACCGAAGGCGACCAGGGAGATTACTCAGGCAATGCGGTAAAAGGTGTGTGGCTTGCATTGGATCCATACCTAAATACTACGGGTAATGAAATGTATGCTGCAATTGATCCGCTTCTCTGGGAAGGTGTAAAAATCAACGAAAAGATTTTTGGTGTTCCCACAAACAAGGAAGTAGCCGTTCCCGAATGGTGGATGTATTCAAAAGAGCTTGTTGACAGGTATAATATTGATATTTCAAAGTATACAACTCTTGAATCGCTGGAACCGCTTTTTAAATTGATCAAGCAAAATGAACCCGACTACACTGTCATAGAGCTGGATCAATACTCCCACAACTTTTTTGCCCTGGAAAGCTATGAATATGTTTTAAACAAGGATATACCGTTAATGGTCAAGTCCACAGATAAAAACCTTAGAATAGTAAATATTTTTGAAACTGAAACTGCGAAAAAAACTCTGTCAATGCTCCGGAAGTTCTACAAATCCGGCTACATTAACGAAGATGCGGCGGTAAAACTGATTTCCGGATTGGCAAAGGATCTGAAGGTTTTCTGGCGTGAAGGAGGCGGAGGCCCCTATTCCACCAGTTCCTGGTCAAAAGATACCGGATATGAGATTGTTGCACACCAGGTCTCTCCCTCTATAGTTACCACGGAATCAGCCAGGGGCGGAATAATGGTGGTAAATTCCCGGACAAAATACCCTCAGGAATGTATTAAATTTCTAAACTGCCTGAATACAGATCCTCAAGTAAGGAATTTAATAAACTTTGGTATTGAAGGAGAACATTACGAGCTTACACCGGAGAGGCAGGTTGAAGTAAAAAAAGACAGCGGTTACACCGGAGTTCAATATACTCAGGGAAACTGGTTTATCTTGAAAACCTTAAAGGGAGATCCCATGAACAAATGGGATGTATATAAGAATTTTAACGGTGAAGCAATAAAATCGGAAGCTTTGGACTTTACACCCGATGTTTCCGGTACAGCTGTCAGTACCACGCTGTCAGCCGTGTCAAAAGTAACTGCAAAATATTACCCCGGTTTGATGACCGGTACGGTTGATCCTGAAAAAGTGCTGCCCATGTTTATTAACGAACTAAAAGCGGCCGGAATTGATGAACTTAAAAATTCCCTTCAGCAGCAGCTGGATGAATGGAAATCAAAGAAAAGTGCTGTGTTCAAGTTAAATTAACTCGTTGTGCCAGTTAGTTGATTAATTTTGCAAATAAAATTTGTTCTTGATTATACTGCTACTTCCATACTTAACTTCAAGCAATGAAGGCACACAAAGCGCTTACTTGAAATAGTACGGTTCACAACAAGTAGTTTCTTGCCGTCGCAGCGACTCGACCATCCGGATCTCGCGTGCTGCACAAAGTGACCTCCTGTCACTTTGCCGGCTAAAATACTTGTTATTCACCTACAAATTTCAGTAAGCACTTTTACCGTGCTCATCATTGCTTGAAGTTGTACTCGCGTACCAGCATAATCAGAATAACCCATTTAACTACATAGCTGAGAGTCAATTTAACTGGCACAACAAGTTAAATTAATATTTCACCACAACTAGTGGTCTGTAACATCTAAAACATAGTGTTGTCAGGCAAGAAAAATTTTTGCAAGGCAAGGCGGAGGAAGGCGGAATAATTGCTTTATTCCAACTGACGACAACGAAGCATTGCGGAAATTTAGCCGACGGCAACCTATGAATTTAGGTGTTACAGACCACTAGGCCGCTCCACACTTTTCTTCCGCTTTCCCTCAGCTCCAGTAAAAACTCTCCCGGTTCCACGCAGTACCTCATCCCGCTGTCCCAGACAGCCAGTTCTCCATACTCCAGCTCAAGCCTGCAGGCCTTTTCTTCGCCCGGGGCAAGCCTGACTTTTGTAAACCCTTTAAGTTCCCTTATCCGCCTTACAGTGCTTGCCTGCAGGTCTTCAACAAACAGCTGCAGCACTGCGTGTCCCTCAAGGTTTCCTGCGTTCCTTACAGTGAAAGCAAGCTCAAACTTCTCCCCTTTTTCAAGCTTCTCAAGAGAAATAGTTTCAGTTCTAAGCTTAAAATTCTCTGCTTTAAAACGGGTGTAGCTAAGCCCGAATCCGAAAGGAAACAGGGGTGTGTTTGCCATATCCCTGTACCTCATTGCATCATAAGACACCTTGTAATTATAGTACACCGGCAGCTGTCCCGCACTCCTTGGTATTGATACCGGCAGGCAGCCTGACGGACAGACCTTTCCCAGCAGTATTTCAGCCAGAGCCTGCCCGCCTATGGGACCCGGATAAAAAGCACTGATAAGCGCCCTGCTGCGGGCAGCCTCCTCCTCTACAGCATAAGGTCTGCCCTGAATCAATACAGTTATTACCGGTTTCCCGGTGTCAAACACAGCCTGGGCCAGCCCGTGCTGCGCTCCCGGAAGTGCAAGCCCGGCACAGTCCACTCCCTCTCCGCAATCCATTTGAGAATTACTGGCACTATCTCCATCCGGTTCAGGAGCAACAGCAGCCCCGTTAATATCAAAGCTTGCACCTGCAAACCTGCTGGAGGAGCCTCCCAGAGCAAGTATTACAATATCACTGGAGGAGGCCAGCTCAACAGCAGTTTTAATACCTGTTTCATCCTTTCCGCTGATCGAACAGCCCTGAGCATACCTTATTTCTGTATTGGGACAGAGACTCACAAGTCCTTTCAGCAAAGTTACACCCTCTCCTTCTCTAAGCGGAGGAGTATAATCACCCAGTTGATTATAAATATTGTCTGCATTTGGTCCGATAACAGCTATGGTTTTTACCTTTTTCAGGTCCAGAGGAAGTATACCCTCATTTTTCAGCAACACAGCCGACTGCCTGGCCAGTTCAAGACTTTGAGGATATTGCTCGTAGCTGTAACGGTTCGGTTTCAGGCTCCGGCAGCCACGCTTTTCTTCCTCAGTATGGGGCTCTTCCTTTTCAGTATATTCTTCCAAATAGGGCTTCTCAAACAGACCCAGTTCAAATTTTAATTCCAGTACCTTAAGAACAGCCTTATCAATCAGCTTTTCGGGCAGAAACCCCTTTTTTACTGCTTCCTCCAGTCCTGTAAAACCTTTATCCCACAGGCTGATGTCCACACCGGAGGAAAGTGCCAGCGCTCCCGAGCGTGTATTGTCTCCCGTCAATACATCCAGCCTGTCCACGGCAGTTCCGTCGGCCATCACCACACCTGAAAAATTCATCTCCCGGCGCAGAATGTCCTGAAGCAGCCAACGGTTTCCGTGGCAGGGTATCCCGTCTATCTCATTATAAGCGGCCATTATCCCCTTCACCCCTGCTTTACAGGCGGCTGCGGCAGGCGGGAGATGAATTTCACGCAGCTCCCTTTCTCCGATACGCGCTGCACTGGCATTTATGCCTCCTGTCCCCTCTCCCTGGGCACAGAAGTGTTTGGCTACCACAGGAACTCCATGGCCCTGACAGCCCTTAACTGCTGCCTCTGCCAGCACCGAACACAAATACGGGTCCTCTGAGAAGCATTCTTCACTTCGGCCCCAGCGTGGATCACGCAAGACATCCAGCATTGAAACCAACGCCAGATTAACGCCCAGTTCCTTCATCTGCCGTGCACAAACGCCGTAGGCAGAGGCCACCGTCTCAGGATTCCAGGCTGCACCCATAGCCAGGTTCACCGGCAAAAGATAACCGTCCAGAGCCTGGTGACCATGGGGGCATTCGCTGCTTATGAGCATGGGAATTCCAAAGCGGGAATGCCTGACAACATATTTCTGGGCCATGTTATATGCCTTTATTGCAAGATTACCCTCCAAACCGGTATTAAAATCCCGCTTTGACCAGGGATCGGCACGGTATAAACCATACAGAACCCCCAGACCGTTCCAGTACTTGACCTCTTCCTCAAACTCTGCGGAAAGTTCTACTTCATGCTCTATTCTGTTATAGCAGTTAAAGCCGTAAAGTCGCTGGTTCAACTGTCCCGCTTTCTCCCGCAGGGTCATCCTGCTCAGCAGATCCTCCGACCGCTCTTCAGGGGAGAGTGAATTGTCCCTATACCTTTCTGCCGACATATTTTCCGTAAAATTTTCCATTATAAATCAAACTCCACTTTAAAGGTTTTAATTTCATAAGGTTTAATATAAAAATCAAAGGAGTTCTCTGTATGCTCAGCATTACACAGGTCATTTTCAAGCAGATCGCATTCGGTTACCCTGCTGACCTTTCCATTCAGTTTTAGTGAAACAGGCCCTCTTTTGTTTTGATAATCATATACTCTAATAATCATGGAGGAACCACTCTCAGCACATTTCACCGTTTCAACCATCACATGTTCCGCATTTGCTGAAAGCAGGGAGAAATTCAAATTATCACCTGCTCCGGCAACTGTATAAGCCGGCTGATTCAGCTTTGCCGCTTCCTGTACCGTATTTCCTTCACGCCAGGTTCCTGCATGCGGATACAGTGAGTAAGTGAAATAATGCTCTTCCTGATCAGTGTGAGGATTGGGCTCGATACCTGATTTTATCAAGGTCAGCGAAAGATTTCCCTCCTGTACCGAATGTCCGTACTTGCAGTCATTCAGAAGACTTACCCCATAGCCTCCCTCTGAAATATCGGCCCACTTCTGTCCGCAGCTTTCAAAACGTGCCTGATCCCAGCTGGTATTACGATGGGTTTTGCGGGTCACATTACCGAACTGGACATCAAAGGCTGCTTCATCGGAGTGAATCTCCAGCGGAAATTGAACCTTGAGCAGATGCTGATTTTCATGCCAGTCAACATAGGTTACAAAATCAATTCGTCTGGATTCAGCATAAAAATGAATTTTCTGTGAGACAAGAGAACTTGATAAATCCCTCTTTATCGTAAGAGTAGCCCTTACGGGACCGTTTTCAATCCATTCCATGGATATGATATTATTTACATCCCAGTATTTCTCTGTATAGAAAATATCTATATCCCAGTTATCATAGTAAATAGGCTTATCCTCATACACGATCAACTGATTTCCATACCTTCCGTCCTTGAGTACCTGTCTGCAATTTTCCTTGTCGAACAGGGAACTGATATTGCCGTCCTCAGTGAACCTGATCTCATAGAACGGAGTTTCGATACCGTTCTCAGTAATTTTGAATGGAGCAGAAGCCCGGACAATGCTTTCCTCTTGCTCATAAACCGTAAAGCTCTTATATCCCTTGGACGGCAGGCCTTTTACGTATGCAACTGCTCCGTCTGCCGTCTGCTGTACAGGGTAAACTGTCCCGTTTTCATCCCTGAGGCTCTCTGCCTCCATATCCCCCAGCAGAACTACATCATCCCTGTCGAAGCCCAGCGTATTAAAAAGAACCACAGCATCCCCCTTGCCGGCCAGAGCTGACAATCTTTCTTTTATGAGATTACCGGCTGTTTCCGCCACCTGTGTATACTCTTTTGCAGTCTGTTCATAAACCTCTTTAATTGAGGAGCCTGGCAATATATCATGAAACTGATTCAGCAGTACTGTTTTCCACAAACTGTCAAGCTCCTTTGCCGGATAATCAATTCCGGCAGAACCCGCCATTACCGATAAGAGTTCAAGATCCATCAGCATGAGTTCACTCTTTCTGTTGGAGCGCTTATTTCGTGCCATAGAGGTATAGGTACCTCTGTGATATTCAAAATAAAATTCCCCTTCCCACTTTGGCAGTCTACTGCTGTCCTTTACGCGGACTTCAAGCTCTTCAAAATACTTCCTTGAGAATTCCTGTCTTACTTTTGGAATACCTTTAACCCCCTTATCCATACGTGTTGAGGTTTCCAGCATCTGACGGGTTGGTCCCCCTCCTCCGTCACCATAGCCGAAGGCCACAAGAATATCATTATTAATCTCCTTGTTCTGATACCGCGTCCAGCCCCCCATTATTGCATCAGGATGCAGCATTCCGTTATATGTTGTAAAAAAGCTGTTTTCAGGCTGCCCCACGCCCAAAGTACTGATAAAGTGCGTAAACACTTCCGATCCGTCTATCCCCCGCCACAGAAGTGTATCATAGGGCACCTTGTTGAACTGGTTCCAGGATAATTTTGTTGTCATGAAATAATCTATTCCGCATTTTTTCATTATTTGCGGCAGTGCTCCCGAATAGCCGAAAACATCAGGCAGCCAGAGAATTCTGTTATCAACCCCGAATTCCTCTTTAAAGAATTTTTTACCGTGCATGAACTGACGCACCAGAGATTCACCAGAAGTTAGGTTACAGTCTGCTTCCAGCCACATTCCGCCCTCAGGCTCCCAGCGTCCTTCCCTGATTCTCAGCCTGACTTTTTCATACAGTTCAGGATAGCGTTCTTTCAGGAATGCATACAGCTGCGGCTGGCTGGACATGAACCTGTAATCCGGGTATTCCTCCATCAGCTTCAAAACAGTTGCAAAACTGCGTGCAACCTTTTCTCTGGTTTGCTCAACCGTCCACCACCAAGCAACGTCTATGTGTGTGTGACCTATACATGTGGCTATTACCTCATTAAAGCCGGCCATATTTTCATAGAGCTCACGCTTGACGTATTCGCGCGCTTTATGAACCGATTCTGAAAACTCAGTTGAAGGAACCTTTCTGAAATCCAGAAGGTTTATGGTACTATTCAGTACTGCTTCAATATCAAGTCTCGTCCTGTCGTCCCTGTCCATTCTATCAAATGCCCAGACAGGTACCTGCAGGTCATAGTACAGTCCCTGTATCTGCGAATCAATTTCGGCTGCCTCACCGATCAGTCTGAATTCGCTGTGGAGTGTCCCTGTGTAGGATTGAAGGTCTATATGATATGCCTTTCCCGCCTGGGCGCATTCGGTTACCAAAACTTCACGGTGATTCATATCCAGACCCTGAACTATTTCTCTGTCAATGAAAAGCAGGAACTGCGGATTCTTTCCGTCGTCCCATTCTTCAATCTGGGTGTGGAAAATCAGCCAGAGCGGTTTCCCGTCATACTCCTTCGGTACCGTAAATTCCGTCCTGAACCAGTAATGCCTGTCAGGGCCGTACCAGTGCATGGTCCTGCTGTCATAAGGCTCCCAAGCTCCGGCTGCAATTTCTGCATCCGCAGGCCTCAGAAAGTTTCCCTCTTTTACTTGCCATTGAGCCAATTCCACCTTTTGTACCTTAGCAAACTTCTTCAACTGCTCACAGATTACCTGGACCCTTTCTTTTGCAAATATCATAGCTCCACCTCCAATGGGTATTTTTCCATATAATCAAGCAGTTCGTTTACAGTGGTAAATGCCAATCCGGTAACTGTATCCGCACAGCCGTAATAGATGGCAATTCTTCCCGTTGCCGCATCGGTCATAGCTGCACACGGAAAAGTCACATTTGGAACATCTCCGACGCATTCATATGTGGTCTGAGGTCCCAGTATATAATTTCGTGAACGTCCAATAACCTTCCAGGGCCGGTCGATATCAAGCAGTGCGCAGCCCATGCGGTATACAAAGCCATTACAGGTATTTATTACACCATGATAAATCAGCAGCCAGCCTTTATCCGTCTCTATGGGTACCGGTCCGGGACCTATTTTCTTCGACTGCCAGGCCGACTCGTCGCCGTTGATGGTTCCCATTACATATCTGTGTTTTCCCCAAAAAGTCATATCAGGACTTATACTGTAAAAAATGTCCCCAAAGGGTGTGTGTCCTGTATCACTGGGCCGGCTGAGCATGGCGTAATGTCCGTCTATTTTTCTTGGAAACAGCACTCCGTTTCTGTTGTATGGCAAAAATGCATTTTCCAGCTGATGGAAGGTTTTAAAGTCAAAGGTGTAAGCCATTCCGATTGTTGGACCGTGGTAACCGTTGCACCAGGTTATATAGTAGCGGTTATCAATAAAGCATACTCTTGGATCGTAGCGGTACTCCCGTTTGATTACTTCGGCATCACCCTGGAATTTTACAGGCTCATTATTGATCTTCCAATTTACACCGTCTTCACTGAAGCCGGCAAAGATATCCATACTTACCGACCTGGAGTCACACCTGAAGATCCCGGCAAAGCCGTTTTCAAAAGGAACCACCGCCGAATTGAATATGCTGTTTGAACTTGGTATTGCATCCCTTTCAATGATGGGATTTTGTGAATATCTCCATACCGGCTGGCTGCAGTTTGCCGGTTTGTCCTGCCATGGAATGTTTGGAAGAGCTTTACCGATTATTTTACTCATATACTACCTCTCAATATAAATTGAATTATTATTTTAATAGACAAAAATCCGAACAACAGACTTACACATATGTTCGGACTTTTGTCTTGCTTACACCTGCTTTACTGACTTAATATCACTTTAAGGAATGATTAAATATTATTTAAAATATTCCGTAATCTGTTTCTGCGCTTCTGCCATAATGGTATCCATACCTGCAGCTTTAAGTTCTTTTACGATTTTAGGAACCATAACCACAGGATCGGATGCACCGGTTTGCAGTTCAAACTTGTATTTATCCCAAACTGCCTTGCAATTTGCCACTTCTGTTGAAAGGTTGCTTATATCAAGGGCGTATCCGAGAGTAACCGATGCTGTAGCCTCCTCGTTTAACTTTTTAACTGCATCCCATTGGTTTGCAGGGTTTGGATCAACTGCTGCCATGTTGAAGAAGGTTCCTTGTGAGTAAGCCGGCAGAGTCCAGGTATCACTTGTTCTCTTTATAACGTTATCGGCAACCTTCTGCCAGTCAGTTCCTTCAATACCGTATGCAAGCAAATTTCTCAATTGTGCATCAGTGTTAACGGCCTGTATGAATTTCAAAGCCTCGATCTTATATTTTGAATTTGCGGAAATGGCATTCAAAGAGCCCTGAATACTGCTTGTTGTGAATATCGGTCCAAACTGCTGTGCCATTACATATTTTTCAACACCTTTATCCACCTGCCAGCTTGCTTCGGCACCAGGGAAGGCCTGTGCGCTGAAGAACGGGATCTTCTTTGGTGCTTCTCCCAGGGTTGGTGCATCAGGATTGATTATTCCGTCCTTATACCATTGGTGAAGCTGCTTCAAATCTTCCATTACCTCCGGTTGTTCAAGCACTGAAACCACTTTTCTTGAAGTATCATCTATCTTTACGCCCATAGGTCTCAAGCCCAATGTAAGGTCATCGTACTTGTTGAACATACCGTTAAAACCGTCATCCTTTATCATTTGCAAAGGATAATAGGACTTTCCCTCTCCGGCTTTGATTGTACGGAATGGTTTGTCAAGCTCCTTTAAGGTTTTGATATTTGTATAATCAATGTTATATTTCTTAACAACGGAATCATCCCATACAAAGTACTGAGTTATTGATGAATCCTTATAAGTAGGCACCGAATATATCTTTCCGTTCAGCTTTGTACCGTTCCACACTTTTTCGGGAATAAATTTGAATAGATCGGGAGTTTCCTTCTGTACTGCGTCTGTGATATCGGCCAGAGCACCAAGGTTTATAAACCGATTGTAGTTGTTGTTGTTTACAAACATTATGTCAAAAGCCTCTCCGGTATTGACTATTGTGTTCATCTTTGTATCATAGTCACCCCAGCCGGCAACCTTGATATCAACTTTAACACCGTATTTTCCTGCAATGTATTCATTGATTTTTGACACACCATCGGCAAGGTTCTGTGGTTGTGTACCTATCTGCCACCATACAATTGTAGGAGCATTTTCAGCCGATACCTGTGTGCTGGCTGCCGCTTCAGTGCTTGAAGCAGTTGATGCCGTACCCGCACTTGCGGTAGATTCTGAAGCTGCGGAATTTGAACCGCAACCTGCAAATGCAAATACCATAATGCTTACAGCACAAATAATAGATAGAACTTTCAACATCTTTTTCATTGCTATTTCCTCCATCTTTTTAATGTTTTTTTGTAGGCA
Source organism: Bacillota bacterium (assembly GCA_023386445.1). Taxonomy (GTDB): domain Bacteria; phylum Bacillota; class Clostridia; order Acetivibrionales; family DSM-1351; genus Ruminiclostridium. The sequence goes on from JAEWJR010000051.1 coordinate 17,007, forward strand.
TGATTGAACAATAACTTTTACATTTTATGGCTGCTATTTTCCGCCAATAGCATTATTACGCCTTCGCGCCTTGTCTTGACGAAAATTATATCGCCTTAAAAAGTCGTTTTATTATTTAATCACGCCTTATAATCAAACTTAAGTTTCCTTAAGTTCAATATCTGTGAGATCCAAATCGTTGAAACTTTCAAAATAAAATCATTCCTTGACCGCACCTATGGTCAGACCTGATGTGAAATACCGCTGGAAGAAAGGATATGCACATGCGATAGGAATAACTATAAGTACTGCTATTGCCATACGGGCAGATTCCTTAGGCATTTTTGCAGACATCTCGGCCGCACTGATGCCTATGGTAGCGGCATTTTTAGACAGATAGTCGGCCTGATTCATTATTTTGTTCAACAGCGCCTGTAGAGAATACATATCCTGGTTATCTATATACAGCATGGATTGAAACCAGTCATTCCAGTAGCCGAAGCACAGGAACAGTCCTATGGTAGCCAGCACCGGCAGAGAAATTGGCAGTACAATACTGAAAAATATCCGGAGCTGAGCGGCCCCGTCAATTTTAGCCGATTCTACAAGTGCATCAGGTATTGTAGTTCTAAAAAAAGTTTTGCATATCAGCACGTTAAAGGAGCTTACCGCCAGAGGCAGAATCAGGGCCCAAACGGAATCCTTCAGGTGAAGCTGACTTACATTTATATAATAGGAGGACACCATTCCTCCGTTGAATATCATTGGTATAAAAACCAACCAGGTCATGAATTTTTTCAGACGGTACTGTGGTCTTGATAAAACATAGCCCATGCTTGTAGTAAGCAGAACTCCTATAACAGTTCCTGCAATGGTTACAAACACAGATATTCCAAGCGCCTTAAGAATCATATTTGCCTGCTGGTAAAGAAATATATATCCATCCATCGATATAACCTTGGGAATCAGCTGATAGCCAAATTCTTCAATGGAAGCTTCCTTTGTCAGAGATATGGCAACGACAAACAGAACCGGGATAAGTGATATCAAAGCCAAACACAGGAACAGCAAATTAAAAATTATATTTGTAAAGGGCTTGACCTGATTGAATTTTTCAACGTTTTCCTTATACTGAAGTTTTTGTGACATTAATATCCCTCCCCTAAATCATTGCGCTCTCGGAATCAATTTTTCTAACAAGTGCATTAGCCAGCAGAATTGTTACACAGCCTACCGCCGACTGAATCAATGCTGTTGCCGATGCCATACCCGTTGTTCCGGATTTCATCATGGAGTAAACATAAACATCGATTGTGTAGGTAACGTCAAATAAGGAATTTGAAGCCTTCGGCACCTGAAAGAACAGACCGAAATCCGAGTAGAATATTCTGCCCACACTGAGGATGAACATTATCACAATAACTGTCTTCATCAGCGGTAAGGTTATGTATCTTACCTGCTGCCATTTGGTTGCTCCGTCTATAACGGCAGCTTCAAAATATGTGCCGTCAATGCCTGTTATTGAAGCCAGATAAACAACCATTCCGTAGCCGACGCCTTTCCAGAGATTCATAAAGATTATAAAGTACGGCCAGTATCTGGGACTCATATACCACTGTACAGGTTCTCCCCCTATACCTTCTATGATTTTGTTTGCAAGTCCCTTGTCATAGCTGAGGAACCCGAATACAACAGCAGAGACAACGACCCAGGACAGAAAGTAAGGCATGAACATTGCTGTCTGATAAATTTTTGCGGCCATCCTGCTGTGAAGCTGGTTGATAATAAGGGCAAGAGCTACCGGAATTACTATTCCTAAAATTATGAAAACAATATTGTATGCAAGAGTATTCCTTATAATTGTCCAAATGTCCCCGAAGCTAAAAAGAGATTCGAAATTCTTTAAACCATTTCCCCCTGCCCAGGAACTCTTGAAAACACTTGTGATAAAATTTCCTGAGATTCTAAAATCCTTAAAAGCGATAATTATTCCGAACATTGGCAGAAAGCAGAAAAGTATATACCATATTGTTGTTGGTGCAGCCAAAAATGTAAGTTCGGTGTCATCCTTCGTCCACCGCTGACGGTACTTTTTTACAGGCTGTGATCCATTTATCATTACGAAATCCTTCCTTTGCAGCATATTTTTTATTTTGATCAAATAGATTTCCTAAAGTCCTTGCTTACTTCGATTATATTGCGTATCTCAATTTTGCTTCCAGTCTATAAACAATATAAAATAATATAAAAACGTTAGATTTAATTAAAAATATCTAATTTTACGAACTCCAAGTCTGTATTTTTGTATAGGTTGCCATAAAATCACATTATGGCATATTAGGTTTTTTCAATTAATTTCCAATAAAAAAGTCCACGGCTGAAGGAATTCCTCTCAAACCATGGACTAAATTTATATTTATTTTTGCTAATCATTTAATTCTATTTTTTTATTAATTGCTGCTGAATCTATAAATAACTATTGGGCAAGGTTTTCTTCATACCGGCGCAGGTTGCCGGGCGAAAAACCAAAGTAATCCTTGAAATGGATGTAGAAATAATTCAGGTTCAGATACCCCACCCCATAGGCTATTGAAGCTATCTTTTCCGAAGTGTTCTCAATCCTTTCCTTTGCTACGGTCAATCTGTAACTCATCAAATACTCGGAAAATTTCATGCCCGTTTCCTTTATAAAAATCTGCCCGAGATAAGTGCTGTTCATTTTAAATTTATCAGCTATAATCTTAAGATTTATATTTTTGCTGAACTCACCTTTCACAATCAAGATAACCTTATTTGTCAGATTCGAGAGAGATGAATATTCCATATTCAGAATAGGATCAATATTCTTATCCTTTTGCTTATTTCCATCAATAGTCCCCTTCAAATCTTCCACAATAAGGCGTTCAATAATTTGCTTCAGCTTAACAGGATCAATGGGTTTTAAGATGTAATCCTTTACACCCCTGAGAAATGATTTCCGGACAAATTCAAATTCATCGTATCCGCTCATCATGACATACCTGGTAGGAATTTCGAGAACATTCAGCTTTTCAATGATATCATACCCCCGTGCATCATCAATGCATACATCAAATAAAGCAATGTCAGGTCTCAGTTCCACCGCTTTTTCCACGGCTTCATGAAAATTCAGAGCAGACTCTATCCTGCTGAATCCATAGCTTTTCCAATCAATGAGCCGTTTTACCCCGTCAATAATCAAGGGCTCGTCATCCACTATAAGCAACTGGTACATTTGCGTCCTCCCTCCTGATTGATATGGATATGGTAATACCCGCTTCTTCGTTATTGCTCAATTCCATTTTCAAACCGTCTCCGTAGAAAAAACGGAGTCTGGTGTATACGTTGATCAGGCCGATACTTTTAATATCGGTATTTTCTTTTTCAGTCAAACCAAGCCATCCATTTATTGCTTCAAGCCTGTCAGGTTCAATTTTTTCACCATTGTTTATAATTTGAAATATTGTCTCATTTTCATATATTTTTCCGCTTATAATCAGTAAATTGTAATCACAGTTTCTGTCAAAACCATGTACAAAAAAATTTTCAACCAATGGCTGCATCCAGAATTTAACCGTTTCCAATGCACGTATTTCATAATCAACATCTATCTGATAATAAAATTTTCCGCTAAACTTGAACTCCATTATTTTCAGATATTTCGTGAGTATGTCAAGTTCATTTCCAATAGTTATTACATCCTTGTTTTTAACTACCTCCCGCAGCATTCCTCCCAGATTGAACACTGCTTCCGCAACACTTTCGTCATTGTTCACCAGAGCATGGGACCTTATAACCTCCAGGGTATTATATAAAAAGTGCGGATTTATCTGCTGCTGCAGAGTCTTCATTTCGGCTTCCTTCTGCTTGAGCTTCAGAATGTATTCTTTTTGAATATGCTCTTCAAGCTGTTCCGACATATCATTAAGTTTTCTGGCTATTATACTGAATTCATCCTTGCGTTTCTTTATGTCTATCTTTACAAACTTTCCCGACTTTGCCTTGTCAATGGCTTTGGTAATAAGACTCAGGTACCTGGCATCATAGGACATACGCGTGGCTATCAGCAGGGTTATGGAGATAAATATAAAAAGAATTCCGAAAATATACAACAAAAATATTGGGCGGTTCTGATTGATTATATCACCATAGCTTACTAATGAGACCATTTTAAACCCGTATTGTTCGGATGTATATACATTATAGTGCATTTCCCTCAAAAAACCAGAGCCCACCTTGCCGCTGTTTTTTTCGCTGTCATATATGCGCCGGAACTCCGCCTTCATGGCATTATCCGCTTCGAAATACAGTTCACCGTCCTTACTCATTACCGCAACGTGAACAATTGGATTTTTATTGACATTTCCAAAGATAGCCTGAGCCCGGATCAAAAAACTTACTTCTCCCAGCGTTTCCGACATATTGCCCGGCTGCATTATCTTTTTTGTATAATTATAACCTTGAGATATGTCGTTTTTTATTCCGTTCTGGTTGGGAATGCGGAATTTAACCTGGGAAATACCATTGGTTCCATAGGTAATGATATTTGAATTTTTTGAAGTAAGAAATAATATCTGGGAAATGGAATACTGGTTTGATCTTACAAAATTCTTTATATCTTCAATAAAGCTGTTTTCGCTGTCATCGGCCGAGACCTCCACAATGCGTTTCATTATATAGGTTTCGGCATCATTCCCGAAAAAGCGCATGAAATCTTTAAGTATTTGACGATTCTGTTCAGAATACAATCCCAGAAAATAGCTGTCTACTTTCTGGATATTAAATCCTATATTATTTTGAGCATTTTCAAACTCCTTGAGAGAGTTTTGCTTTATCTGTTCCAACTGACTGTTTAATGTCAGCTGGAACAGCAGTGAACAAACCAGGGTGCACACCACCAGAAGGGATAAGGTATAAACAATAAAAGGCTTACGGTAAACCTGTTTCTTAACAAATTCCAGCATAAGATTACGCCTTTCATTCCATTTGCCTGATATATTATATTTTATATTGCCTTGTAAACATTTTTACAGTACACATTTGTTATATTATAGTATAAAAACGTTAGATTCAAGTGTATTTCTTCCCAATCCGGTCTATTTCCGTGATATATTGTGTAGTGAATCTCTTTTATAAGCTTCACTTTTACAAATAAAAATAATACTTAAAAAGGAGTTATTCTGCTATGAACTATTCATTAAAGGTGCTTGGTTTGAGTACCTGCCAGGAAAAAGCGGTGTATGAACTTTCAGGGCTGCTGGACATGACTGTCTCTCAGAACGGCCTTCCTGTTCAATTCATACGGTCACATATTCAGGAATATAGTTTCGACGGAGAGTCGGGAATAATATACTATGTAAAGGAACACCAAATATTACGCGGACTTGGTGTTTTTATAGAAAATCTGAAAACGGGAAAACCTTTTATTGTCAGAGAAAATGCAGCATATGACCAGCTGGGTGTAATGATAGACTGTTCCCGCAACGCAGTCTTGAATATACCGTCTTTTAAAGAGCTGATAAAACACCTGGCTTTAATGGGATATTCGAGTGTACAGCTATATACCGAAGACACTTATGAAATAAAGGAATATCCTTATTTCGGTTATCAGCGGGGTCGTTACACCCCGGAGGAATTCAAGGAAATGGATGCTTACTCCAAACTGTTTTCCATAGAGCTTGTACCATGCATTCAAACACTGGCTCATCTGGGACGTGTACTGAAATGGCAAGCTTTTTCCGAGCTTTGTGACTGTAATGACATACTTCTGATAGATGATGAAAAAACTTATGTCCTCATTGATGATATGTTCCGCACAATGTCTCAAAATTTATCCAGCCGGAGAATTAACATCGGTATGGATGAGGCCCATATGGTGGGGCTTGGAAAGTATCTTGACAAACACGGATATAAGGATCGTATGGAGATTATGCTCCGGCATTTTAACCGTGTTATGGATATTGCACGTAAATACGGATACCGCCCGATGATGTGGAGCGATATGTTTTTCAGGCTCGTGTCGGGAGGCGAATACTCGGCTGATGACTGTCCGATTAAGGAAGAGCTTCTCGGTCAAATACCGGAAGATATAACTATGGTATATTGGAACTATTATTCCACTGAGCAGGAAGAGTATGATAAAATGCTCCGCAACCACCTAAAAATAAGTTCCAATATGGCTTTTGCCGGGGGAGCCTGGAAATGGAACAGTTTTACTCCTTACAGCCATTTCAGCGAGTTTATATCAAGAATTGCACATAAGAGCTGTCAAGAGCATAATATCCGTGAAGTTCTCATAACCAGCTGGGGAGACGATGGAGCTGAATGCCCCTTGTTCTCCGTACTTCCTGTATTCCAGATATGGGCTGAGCTATGCTATTCAGGCTGCTCCCATGACGAATATCTTGAAAGACGCTTTTCCACATGTGCCGGAGCCTCATATAAAGATTTTATCACCCTGGGTGAACCCATATTGACTCCTGACAATCCCGCACCGGGACGCTGTGGAATAAACCCTACAAAGTATCTGCTTTATCAGGACATTCTGGGAGGGCTTTATGATGCACATGTACTGTCTGATTCATACAGCCGGCATTTTAAGAATTGCGCCGGAAAAATTGCAGAATGCCTGGAACGCAATCCAAAATGGAGTTATCTCTTTGAATATCAGAAGGCCTTTTGTGATGTGCTGGCCTTAAAGAGTGAAATGGGGGTCCGGATAAGAAAGGCGTACCGTTCGGGAGAAAAAGATATTTTACTTAAAACTGCTCAGCTTGAAATCCCTGATTTACTTGACCGGGTGGAAGTTTTGCTGACTTTATTGGGGAAACAGTGGAAAAGAGAAAATAAGATTTTCGGACTGGATGTACTTGAGCTTCGCTTCGGAGGATTAAAACAGCGTCTGCTTTCGGCCTCCCGAAGATTAATTGAATATTCCAACGGTGAAATTGATATATTAGAAGAGCTGGAAGCAGAACCACTGGCTTATGATATAAAATCCCTTGATAGAGGTGAAATTTCAGTTTGGTGCCAGACCTGGCACAATCTGGTCTCGCCTTCGGTAGTAGTAACGCTTTAACGGTTTTAACAAGGCTTGATGTCAGGTATGTCGCAAAACAAACATAATTTTGAGACAGTCCCTGCATCAAGCCTCTTTTATTTTCATACCCTCTATTCTTATATCTTACCCAGACCTGCATTTCGCCTTTTCCCCTGCTGTTTCAGAGAGAATTCATCAGGCTTTCCAGGCTTTCAACCCATTACAACCTTAACCTCATGACTCTTTCGGTCGTCAAATACAGGAACAATATTACCTTCATAATTTCTGCCGTCTACTACCAGCTCCTTAACACCCTTTGAAACATGCTCCGGGTTGCTTATGGTTATCTCATAGGTGGCATTTCTGAACTTTCTGCTGACCTTGTAGCCGTCCCAGGCCTTGGGAATGCATGGATCGATCATGAGACCGCTGTAATCAGGCTTGATTCCGAGAATGTTCTGGGAAATCACTATAAAGTTCCAGGCAGCAGTTCCTGTCAGCCAGGAGTTCTTTGCTTCCCCATGCCTCTTTGCATCCTTTCCTGCAATCATCTGGGAATAAACATATGGCTCAGTTTTATGAATATCACTTATTTCCTCAGTATAGGCAGGAGCAATTTTAGAATATATTTCAAAAGCTCTGTCTCCTCTTCCAAATACTGTTTCACCGGCTGCAACCCAGGGATTGTTATGGCAGAATATACCGGCATTTTCCTTGTAGCCGGCAGGATAAGTCGAGATTTCACCCATGTTGATATAATACTTTGTAAACGCAGGGTTGTTCAAAACCATACCATGATCGCTGTCGAGGTATTTTTTAGCTGAATCCAGTGCTTTTTCCACGTGGCCGGTTTTGAGACCGATTCCAGCCATTGTGCAGAAGCCCTGGGATTCTATAAATATCTTGCCTTCTTCATTTTCCTTACTGCCTATTTTTTGACCATTATCATCGTATGCACGAATGAACCATTCTCCATCCCATCCATGCGCAAGAACTGTTTCAGACATTTTATCAATATGTACCTGAGCCTTGCCGGCTTCATCTTCCAATCCGTTCAACCTGCATAACTTGACATATTCCGGTCCATAGTAAACAAACATTCCTGCAATAAATACCGATTCTGCCACCTTGCCCTCCTTGCTTGTAGTAGTCTGGAAGGATTCATCGGGCGCATTAGAAAAGCAGTTCAGGTTGAGACAGTCGTTCCAGTCTGCTCTTCCGATCAACGGCAGTCCATGAGGCCCCAGATTATTTACCACATGATAGAAGGAACGTCTCAGGTGATCAAATAAAGCAGCCGACTTGGAAGCATCATTGTCATAAGGAACCATTTCCTTTAGAATGTCCATATCACCTGTCTCTTTTATGTATGCAGCAACTGAAGCTATTAACCACAGGGGATCATCGTTAAAGTTTCCTCCGATTTCATTGTTGCCTTTTTTAGTCAAAGGCTGGTACTGGTGATATGCGCCACCCGTTTCCAGCTGCGTAGCGGCTATATCAAGTATTCTCTCTCTGGCCCTGTCAGGAATCTGGTGAACAAAACCAAGAATATCCTGGTTGGAGTCCCTGAAGCCCATACCTCTGCCTATACCGGTTTCAAAGTATGAAGCGCTTCTGGACATATTAAAGGTAACCATACATTGATACTGATTCCATATGTTTACCATCCTTGTCAGCTTTTCATCCTTATGTTCCAGTCTGTACTGAGTGAACAGCTGGCTCCAGTAATTCTGCATTTCTTCAAATGCTGCCTGAACGCCTGCCGGATTACCTTTTTCTTCAATCATGGCGTAGGCTTTTTTCTTGTTGATCACTCCCTTGCTCTCCCACTTGTCATTCTCATCATTTTCAACATAGCCAAGAATGAAATCATATTCTTTTTCTTCGCCAGGCTTTAATTCTACCGTGATACAATGTGAGGCCATTGGCCCCCAGCCGTCGGCAATGGTATTTTGCGGTTGGCCGCTGGCAGGAACCTGTGGAGCCTCAAAACCGTTATACAAGCCCACAAATGTATCTCTGTCGGTATCATAGCCCGTTAGACTCGCGTTTACAGAATAAAAAGAAAAGTGATTTCTTCTTTCCTTATATTCGGTTTTGTGATAAATTACCGATTTCTCGACCTCAACCTCACCTGTGCTCAAATTTCTCTGGTAATTTGTCATATCGTCATATGCATTCCATAAGCAAAACTCTACGCATGAAAACAGTTTTACACTTTTATTACCTGAGGTTGTGTTTTTAACCCTGACTCTATGTAACTCACCATTAAAATTCAACGGAACGAAGAAGAGTACTTCGCTGATTATACCATTTTTGCTTCCGGTTATTTTGGTATACCCCAAACCATGCCTGCACTCGTAGCTGTCGAGATCGGTCTTGACCGGTGACCAACCCGGAGACCACAATGTTCCATTATCATTGATATAGAAGTATCTTCCCCCCATATCGATTGGTACATTATTGTATCTGTACCTTGTGATTCTGCGTAAACGCGCGTCCTTATAAAAACAATAACCACCTGCAGTGTTTGAAATTAAAGAAAAAAATTCTTGTGTTCCGAGGTAATTAATCCATGGATACGGTGTTTTGGGAGTGGTAATTACATATTCCCGGTTCTTATCGTCAAAAAATCCAAATTTCATATTTTTGGCTCCTCTCAAATGATTAAAAAAAAATATATAACAAATAAGCACTTTTGCAAGTACTTTTATTTCCTTGTACAGGTTTCACGCAATATCATTTTTGTATCATAGCTATAGCTGAAAAATCCTTTTTTGTTTCTTTTAATATTTGCGATAAGCTCGGTTACAGCTTTATCAACTATATCATAAACAGGTGTCGACACTGTTGACAGGGCCGGCCTGATCAATGACGAAAGCGGAATATTATCAAACCCGATGATGGAAATGTCTTCGGGTACCTTTATATTATTCTCTTTAAACAGATCCATGGCAGTTATTGCCATATCGTCATTGGAAGAAAATATTGCACTTGGAAAATTTCCTTTTTGAATCAGTTTTTTAACTTCATCGGCAGTCCTGGATTTTATAAAATCACCATGCAGAACAAAATCCTTATTAACTTCCAAGCCATGTTTTTTCATGGTATCAAAGAAAGCTTCATATCTCTGCCTTCCTGAATATGTAGACAGTCTTCCCGCCAACAGTCCAATATCCTTGTGCCCCAGACTTATCAAGTATTCAACCGCCTGAACAGCACCTTCATAATCATTGGACCCTATTACAATCAGATTGTTATTATCTGCTTTACTCCTCTTTATCTCTTCGGCATCATAATCTATTAAAGCCACAGGGAAACCTCTTTTTGAAACACTTATCAGAACATCTGCTTCTCTTTCGGTTCCGATAACAATTCCCCCGTCAATCCTCTTCTGGAGAAATACCTCGCTGACTTTATTGTAGTCCTCTTCACAGTAGATAATGTTCACAAGAACATAAAACCCCCTGGTATTGGCGCATTCTACCGCTGCATCAACAAATTGGGTAAAATAGTTATTGTTGTACAGTCTGTTTGGATTATCAGTGTCAGCAATACTAACTATAAATAGTCCAATGGTATCATTTTGTTTTCCTGCCAATACTCTTGCACTGGTATTAGGCTGATAATTGTATTTGGATATTACTTCGAGAACCTTTTTCTTGGTATCTTCCGGTACATTGGAGTAATTATTTATTACTCTGGAAACAGTACTCCTGGATACTCCAGCAATTTTAGCAATTTCTTCACTTTTCATTCAAATCCACCTTATCCGAACTACGGCCTAATGTTATTTACTCATTATTAAAATAGGGCTAACGCTATACCAAAGCGCTAGCCCTATTTTACATCTATTTGGTAATTAAATCAAGCCAGAATAAATATAGTATCCTCCAATTACTTACTTGTTGCAAACGCATCAACCTGCTTCTGCATTTCTGCAATAACATCATCCATACCCGCAGCCTTAAGCTTATCGGTGAACTTAGGAAGTACTACAGCAGGATCAGATTTACCGGTTTCAAGACCTGGCATAAACTGCTTTTTAACACCTGTCAAAGCTGCAACCTTAGTCTTAACGGGTTCAGCATTGAATGTGAAACCAAGGATTGGCGAAGCTTTTGCCGAGTCATTGTAAGCTTTGAATTTATCCCACTTAGCAGTTGCTGATTCAAATTTTTCTGAATTAAAGATGTAAGTGTTGAACTGATTAGCGAACAACCAAGCAGTTCCTGTGTTGTAGCCGTCTGTACCTGCTTGTGTTTGCTCAATCTTAGTATCACTTACCTTGGTATAGTGAGTTCCCTCAATACCGTAGTTGATTAAGTTACAGAGTTCTGGTTCGGTATTAGCCAATTCAAGGAACATTAACGCTCTTTCAGGATTCTTTGAAGACTTGGATATAGCCTGCATTGCACCGGTCATTTCACGAGTAGTAGACATTGGCGCAGTTATATCGATCTGCTGCCATTCGATTCCTGATGAAACACTTTCTTCACCGTCTTTACCCGGTTTTAAGGAAGCTACTGCTGAGAATACTTTTCCGGCTTTTCTGTTTGCCTGCCAGTCAGTTATTGTATCAGCATCTTTTCTGATATAGCCGGCTTTGTACCAGTTATGAAGGGTTGTGAACAATGCCTTTGCTTCAGGTGTATCAAAGTCATTTACAACCTTGGTATCTCTTCCATCACCGTAGATAGCTCCAGGAACATTATCATCAACCATCTTTTCGAAATCAAGAATTCTGTATGCAGATTCTCCGACAACTGTCTGGAAAGGTTCTACTCCAGGTTCTTTTTCCTTGATTATCTTAAGAGCCGGTTCAATATCTTCAAACTTCTTTATTGTTGACAAATCTATACCGTTCTTGTCAGCAAGTTTCTTGTTGATTAGGAACCCCCAGTTATGGGCCATTTCCTTGTTAGTAGGAATAGCGTAGAGTTTTCCGTCAATTGAGGCACCCTTTATAACCTTGTCGCCCAATAAAGCCTTGGTCTTTGGAGCGTATTTGTCCAACAGTGGAGTAAGATCTACGAATGCACCCTTTGGAGCATTTTGTAAATAGTTAGCAGCCCAGTTAGATGTAAAAGTTATATCGAAGTCTTCACCGGAAGCAATCTTCGCACCCATCTTCTGTTCGAAATCATCACCCCATGTAAAAATGGTCAATTTCAGTGTAGCGTTAATTCTAGGCTGTAACCATTCATTAACCTTTGCCATAACCGCGTCAATGTCCTTAGGTTGACCATTACCTACAACATACCATTTCAGTTCCACAGGATCAAGT